>NZ_JAVKPT010000001.1:0-1035470 GCF_040981045.1 Kocuria sp. CPCC 205260 | reverse complement strand
GGAAGCTAAGGCTCACAGCGCCGATGGTACTGCACTCTGATGGGTGTGGGAGAGTAGGTCGCCGCCGCAATTATTTGTACGGAGAGAGGCTGATCGCTGACTCCTCGTCTTCACCGTGAGGGTGAGGATGGGTCGAGTCGCGGTCGGCCTCTTTTCGTGTACCCAGATGTTTTTTGCCCCCCCTCGTGCTGAGTGGATACCTGATTGCGCTATCGGGGTCCTTTAGCGCAATTGGGGATCCACTCGGCCTACGGCGCTCTTCCTCCCCGCGGCGAGTGGATAGTTGATTGCGCTATGGGGCCCTCAACGCAACTGGGGATCCACTCGCGAGGGAGAGGGGTGGGCAGACGGCGGGTTACTCGTCGGCGTCGGCGGCGTGGGCAGCTGCGTCCGAGTGGACGTGGCCCCGGTGGAGGTCCTGGAGCATTGCCTGGCGAGTCGCCTCCCGCTGCTCGTCGGTCTCCCCGTCGATCTCCCAGATCCTGTAGTCGCTCAGCATGGCCTCAGGGCGGGCGGTCACGAACAGGATTACCCCGGGGTAGCTGTCCAGGAGCTCGCGGACGATGTCGCGTCCCTCGCCATCGAGGCCTACGCTGATGTTCTCCAGCACCAAGAGGGGCGGCTGCCCGTGGAGCGCGCGGGCGAGCTTGAGACGGGTGACATCGGACGGAGACCACCCCGCCGCGTTGTTCTTCAGCTTGGTGCCCAATCCTCGGTGGAGCCTGCCGACGCGCTTGCCCATGCCAACGCGTTCGAGCTCGCGGAGCACCTCGTCGTCGTCGCCTCCCGGTCGGCGGTAGGTCACGATCCGCCGGATGGAGCCCTGCTCGAGCGGGACGTCCAGGGAGGCGTAGCCCACCAGCTTCCGACGCTCCTTGCGGGGTGCACGGACGTAGTCCTTGCCGTCGATCAGCACGTAGGCCCCGTCCTCATCCTGCGGGTTTGGGCTGTCCCCTACGAGCAGCAGCTGCTGGATGGCCTGGTGCGGGCGGGCGGAGTGCTCGGAGACCATGCGGATCCGGTCGCCGGGCACGGCGTCGATGTCCGGCAGGGGCGTTCCGTGGACGGTGAGTCCGCGGACGCTGAGTCCTTCGTGGTCGTCGACGGCCTCGACAGCGCCCTGCTTCCAGGCCCGCTCCCGGCGCTGCTCGGCCCTGCGCAGCTGGATGGCCTCCTGGAGCACGGGAGCCAGGATGCGGCGGGCGGCATTGTAGTTCTGCCGGTATTCGACCACGCGGCCCAGATCGGACATCGGCGTGGACATGATGCCGAGCAGAGTCATCACGGACGCCACACCGGCGGCGTCGATCGCCCCGAGCATGGACAGCAGGACCACCACCACTGTGCACAGCGAGGCGGCGGTGACCGTCAGCGCGCGGATGAAGCCCGTGATGCGGGCGCGCTCGACGGCTGACTCCACCACCCGGCTCGAATTGCGGTCCACGGCGTTGAGCTCGCGGGAGACCGCGCCGGAGATCCTGATGGACGGTCCGGCGCGCACGGTGTCGGCGATGTGGGAGGACATCCGGCCGCGCTGCCGTCGCAGGGAACGGGCGCGCTCGAACGCAGCACCGGAGAGCCGCGGGATGGCCGCAGCAGTCAGTGCCAGCGGCACGGTGACGGCCGCGCCAACGCGCCAGTCGATCACCCACAGCGCGGCGAGGACGACCAGCACCAGGGGAAGGCCCGTGGCCAGCGGGACGATGCCCTGGGCGATCCAGTTCCGAACTGCAGTGAGGTCGTTGGAGGCCCGGGTGACGATCACCCCCAGCGACTTGTTGCCCCGCTCGCCCAGGATGGCCGAGGCGATGAGTCGCCGGCGCTGCTCGTAGACGTAGTCCTGCCCCACCTGCTCGGCTACGATGCGCTCCATCCACCGGGCCAGCCCGATGCCGAGCACGGACAGCACCAGCAGGAGCACCAGATCCCACTCCGGCTGCCGAGCCGAGAGCACACCGCCGACGCTCAGCGCCATGGCGATGGCGAACACAGCCTGCAGGACCCCGAGGACCACCAGGGACGCCAGGAGCCACCGGCGGCGTCCTCGCCATACAGGTGGCATTCGGGGATCCTCCTGCTGGGAGGACACGCGCTCAGTCAATCGGCGCTCCCGCGGCTCAGGCGGACTCAGCCGAAGCCGTCGGGTCGACGACGCGGCGCCGCTGCGGCTCGGCGCGCAGCGCGGTCGCCTCGAGCGGATCCTGGAGATCGAAGGTCCCCACGACGGGGACGTCGAAGGCGGAGAGGACCGAGTGCGCCTCGGTGGTGGCCAGAGGGGAGGAGGTCATGACCCCGGAGGCTGCCGAGACGCGCAGGCCGGCGTCGACCAGCTCGTGGACTCCGGCGCGAGCGCCGAGGGCATCCGTGGCGGCGAACATCACGTGGTCGATGGTCGCCTGGAAGGTCTCGTCGCGCAGCAGGCGAGCCGTCTCCTCCTGGTAAACGCCGTCGGCGATCTCGACGACGACCACGTCCGTCTCAGCCTCGGTGAGAGCATCGACCAGGTTCACGGTCAGGGCGCGCAGCTGCTCCATGGGGGCGCGGAAGGTGGTGGGGAACCCGAAGTCGGTGAAGTCGAGGACCTTGGAGGCGCCGGCGTCGGCGTAGATCATGGGGTCGTTGCCCGCACCGGTGCCGGTGATCTTGCCGGCGCCGACCGTGAGGCCGCTGTTGACCAGTCCGTTGATCAGGCAGGCCATCATGGTCGACTTGCCGGAGTTCATGGAGGTGCCGAGGACGCCGATGACCTCCGGGCGCCCGGTGCGCTCACGCCGAGGCCCTGTCACCGGCTCGTTGAGGTACGGCGCAAAGCGCTCGATGGTGACGACGCCACTCTCATCCGCCAGGAGGCCCAGAGGGCGCAGTCGAGTGGGAGAGGACATCTTGTCGTGGGAGGCGGTCACCTGCCCGGCAATGCCGCCGGCCGCCACCAGATCCACGGGCTCCAGCGAGTCGGGGACATGGGCCAGGAACTGATCCGCCGCGTAGCGGTTGCCGTAGGCCACCATCACGAGCCGGCCCTCGAAGAGGATCGCCTTGCGCGACTCCGGGGTCTCGATGCGCTTGTGATTGCCGATGCGGGTGACCTCCGCGATCACGACGTCGCCGGCCTGCGGGTGGACGTCCACGCCGGAGAGCAGGTGGAACCGGGCCGGGTCGTGGGCCACGGCGCTGGCCACGTGGCGGGTCGAGTAGCTCGACTGGAAGCGCGCGGGCAGGGGATCCCGGACGATGCGGGCTTCATCGGTCATGGCGGTCTCGCTCGTCTCGTGGATGCGGGGCAGGGGCTGGGCGGTCATCTCGGGTCCTCTCGGCAGCGGAACGTCGTGAGCACGAGATAACCCGACGACGATGAGGCGCGGATGAACCGCGGATGAGGCAGCTCTCATCTGGCGCGGCCGACGGATCACGAAGCCCCATCCCAGGGAAGGGGCGGCTGCACCGTCCGGATGGTGGAGGCGCCGCCTCGATGAGAGGACGCGGCCGGGGCCCCTTCCCGGAAGGTGACAGAGCTGAAGCCCCGTCCCGCAGAGGGGACGGGGCCTCGAGCGGCAGCGGACGGTCTCAGGGCAGCAGACGAGATACCGGGGGAAGCTGCCGTCCCACCGGGAACAGCGGGAGGTAGGAGAACCCCGAGAGGTTGTACGTGAACCTGATCCCCATCGACAGGCGGATGCCCCAGTGCATGCCCAGGGCGGCCAGGGCGAAGACCTGGCCCGTGCGCCGGCCGGCCAGCGCGACCGGGGCCCCGAGCTCGACCAGCAGCGCCATCGCCGACAGCGCACCGAGCGGGCCTGCGCTGCGGTAGAGGACCCCTGCCAGGGCAGGGGCCTCGGAGCCGAAGACCTCCTTGCGGATCGCGTCGGTCGCGACCTGCTCCCGCAGCGTGCTCCCCGACGCCCACGCCCAGCCCTTGGGGCTGCGGACCTTGGCCACTCCCGAGAGGAAGTAGACGGCGACGGTCGCGATGTTCATGGCCGTGGCGGGAGCGCCGTAGGCGCGATCCAGGACTCTCGGTCGCTGAGGCGCACCGCGCAGGAGGCGATCCGCAGACAGCGCATCCGCTGTGGAGGACAGCCCCAGGATGACCTGGTGCATCGTGAGCTGGTTGTCGTTGTGCAGGATCATCCCCCAGGAGTTGCGGTAGGAGAGGGTCCACAGCTGCAGCAGCGAGTTCAGCGGCCCGGTGATCCGGTGCCCGAGTCCCAGCAGGGTCAGGGCGTTGGTGACCTGCGCGGCGTCGAACAGCGCGTCGGCCACGCGGGGCGGCAGCGGCGCACGCAGGACGCGGACCGGTCCCACCGGCGCGAACTGCTCCGGGTCCTGAGCGTGCAGGGAGCGGAACATCGGCCGACGACGGAGGTTGCGGAACGCGGAGAAGGCGCCGATGCCGATGCGCAGGACCGCAGGACGCAGGGGCTCCGCGGCGGGCATGAGCGTGTCGACGAGGCGGTGCAGGAACCTGCTTCGGGCGGTCATCGTGCGTCCTTCCTGAGGCGGCGGGTGGCGTCCTGGGCCGTCGCGGTCCCGCCCACGGCGCACCGGGCATGGATGGTCTCGGAGCGGGGGATGCGCTGCCCCGCGAAGTACTCGTCGAAGACGAAGCGGCTGCGCACGACCTCGACGCGCACGATCCTCGCCTCGCGCTCGATCCGGCGCATGGTCTCGATCTCGGTGGAGCCGCCGGCCTCCGGAGGCTGCGCCAGGGAGTCAGCGAAGCGCTGGGCGACCGGGACGGCCCTCCCGCTGCGGACATCCCGGGCGATCTGCTTGCGCACCTGGTTGAGGCCGCCGGCGCCGTAGTGCGAGTAGTGGGGCAGGATGCGCTCGCCGTCCTCGCTCAGGCCGATCACATGCGGGACGATCACCCGGCCCCTGCGGTCCTCGGAGAACATGGGGAAGGTCGACAGGGGGAACGAGTCCTGCTCCATCTTCTGGACGTTCACCGTCGACATGGGGCCGACGTAGTGGCGGACCGGAGACACCAGCACGGCGGCGAGCCCGGCCAGGCCGGCCAGACGCAGCAGATCTGCGCTTCGGAGGGGCGGGGCGGAGGGTGCGGTGGTGCGCATGGGTGTCTCCTGGGGCGTGGTGCGGCAGGCGGGTGAGCTGGGGACGACGACTGCGGGGAGCAGGTCAGGGCGCGAGATCCGCCATGGCCGCGTGTGCGGCCCAGGCGCCTGGCATGCCGTGGACGCCGGCTCCCGGAGGGGCGGAGGAGGAGGCCAGGTACAGCCCTCGCGGTGCGAGCCGGTACGGGTCGAGGCTCGGGCGCGGCCGCAGCACGGACTGCAGGCCCGTCATGGCGCCGCCCGCCACGTCGCCGCCGACGAGGTTGGGGTTCCACTGCTCGAGGGCGGCGGGGTGCGTGCTGCGGCGTTCGAGGATGCGGTCTCGGAACCCGGGGGCGAAGCGCTCGATCTGGGACGCGATGCGCTCGGCGGCCTCACCGGGGCGCCGCTCCACGTATCCCGCCGGCACATGGGCATAGGCCCACAGGACCACGCGTCCCTCGGCTGGGCCGTGTGCGCGCGACGGATCGGCCGCCTGCTGCTGGCACACCAATACGAACGGTCGTTCTGGTAGCCGTTCCCGGAAGACCTCGGACTCCGCGCGCACCAGCTCTTGAGCGGTGCCCGCGACGTGGACGGTGGTGGCCTCCGCGACGCGCGGATCGCTCCACGGCACTGGGCCGTCGAGGAGGAAGTCGACCTTGTAGGCGGCTGCCCCGTGGCGCCACCGGCCCAGCTGATTCCGCACACGCGGCGGGATCTCCTCGGCACCCGGCCCGCTCAGGCGCAGCACCTGCGAGGGCGTGAGGTTCAGCAGGACGGCATCGGCCTGCGGCAGCTCGCGCAGATCAGTGACCCAGTGACCGGTATGCACGCGGCCGCCGTGCGCTTCCAGAACGCTGAGCAGCGCCGCGACGATCGAGCCGGTGCCTCCGCGTGCCACTGGCCAGCCGCGCGTCATGCCCAGCGCCCCGAACAGGGTCCCGAACGCACCGGTGAGCGGCTGTCCCAGCGGCGTGATCGCATGAGCGGCCGAGCCCAGGAAGAGGGTGCGCGCGGCGTCGTCGCGGAACAGCGCGCGTGCCATCGCAGCGGCAGGGGGCGCAGATCGCAGCCCGAAGCGCGCCATAGCCAGCGGGTGCTTCGGCCAGCGCAGCATGGGCCCCAGGATGTTCTCCAGGTGGGCGTCGAGGCCCTCGACGACGGGGGCGTGCAGAGCGCGCCAGGCGCGGGCGTCGCGTCCCAGGCCCTCAGCCGTGGAGGCGAGGTCCTGGTGGAGCAGCGCGGCCGGAGCGCCTTCAGCCGGATGCGCCATGGGATAGGCGCTGCGGACCCACTGAAGGCCGTGCTGCTCCAGGCGCAGGTCCCGGAACACCGGGCTGGCGACGCCGAAGGGGTGCCCTGCGGCGCCCAGATCAACGATCGTGCCCTCGCCGAGCAGCGGGGCGGAGGCCGCCGCGCCGCCGGGATGCTCGCCGCCCTCGTAGACGTCTACCTCCCAGCCCTGACGGGCGAGCAGTGCAGCGGCCGTGAGGCCGTTGGGCCCCGAGCCCACGACAACGGCGCGGGGCGCAGCGTTGCTGCTGTGCCGACGGGCGGTCATGCCTCTCACCTCCGGTGGCGATCCGCAGGATGCGCGGGACCTGCTGTCCCTGGACCGCGATGTCCCTCGACTATGGCCCACCGGAATGAAAGCCCGATGAGCGCGCAGCGCGAGGGCGAGATGCCGACGGCCGGGTGCCGATCGCTGCCGGTGAGGGCGCGACCGGCACCCGGCCGTCGGTGCGGGGTGCTGGAGCCCCTGACCTGCTCCGATGCCGCGCGGACGAGGAGCGGGTCAGGGGTGGGGATCAGGCGAAGGGCTGGGAGGCCTCGTTCAGCGCCGTGACCTCCGCATCCGTGAGCTCGAGCTCGGCGGCTGCGATCAGCGCCGGGAGCTGCTCGACCCGGGAGGCCGAGGCGATCGGGGCGGTGATGCCGCGGGCCAGCAGCCAGGCCAGGGCCACGGTGGGCATCTCGACGCCGCGATCAGCGGCGATGCGCTCCACGGCCTCGACCACGCGCAGGCCGTCCTCGGAGAAGTAGCCCTCGGCCATCCCGCCGCGCTGGGCACCCTCGAGATCGGCCTTCGTGCGGTACTTGCCGGTGAGGAAGCCTGCGGCCAGGGAGAAGTACGGGAACACGGCCGCGCCGTACTCGCGGGCGATGGGGGAGTAGTCCTGCTCGTATTCCTTGCGGAACACCAGGCTGTACTGCGGCTGGATCGCCACCGGGGCAGTGAGGCCCTCGCGGCGGGCGGTCTCGAAGAACTCGCGCATCCGCTGCGGCGAGTAGTTGGACAGCCCGTAGGTTCGCACCTTCCCGGACTGGACGAGGTCGTGGAACGTGCGGACCTGCTCGGAGATCGCCACGGACTCGTCGTCGTAGTGCGCGTAGTAGAGATCGATCTGATCGGTCTGCAGGCGCTGCAGCGACGCCTCCAGCGAGGCCTTGACGGTCTGATCGGCCAGGCCCTCGAAATCGGGGTGGGCGCCGGTCTTGGTGGCGATCAGCACGTTCTGGCGATTGCCGCGCGCGGCCAGCCAGCGACCCAGCACGGTCTCGGACTCGCCTCCGGTGTGGCCCTCGGCCCACACCGAGTACATGTCTGCGGTGTCGATGAAGCTGCCGCCGGCCGCGACGAAGGAGTCAAGGACCTCGAACGAGCGCTGCTCGTCCGAGGTCCAGCCGAAGGTGTTGCCGCCGAGGTTCAGCGGTAGGAACTGGGCGTCGATGCCGGGGATGCGTGCGGATGCTGCCATGGGATGCTCCTTGATCGATGCGCCGGGCCGCAGGAACTTCGAGGGCCCGGAAGGGATGTCCTCCGCATAACGCCTCATGGCCCGGGGGTTTATTCCGCTCGCTGTCGGGGCGGACCGTCGTCGGGCAGGAGCTGGGTGCCGCAGGGAGGACGCACGACGGCCCCGTCGGAGATCTCCGACGGGGCCGTGGGCGCTGAAGCGGGGCTCAGCCCTGCTGGTCGCGGTGCTGGGCGAGCACCCCGGTCTGCGTGTCAGGGGAGTCGATGATCTTGCCCGGGTTGAAGTTCTCGCTCGGATCAGCCGAGCGGAACAGTCCGCGCAGAAGCTCGACGCCCTCGGGGGAGACGTCCTGGTCCATCCAGGGGCTGTGCTCGGCGCCCACGCCGTGGTGGTGCGACAGGGTGCCGCCGGCGTCGATGAAGGCCTGCTGGATCCGCGTCTTGACCAGGGCGTACTCGTAGTCGACGTTCTCGTCCGTGAAGGGGAACGCGAACGTGAAGTAGAGGCAGGCGCCCGTGTGGTACGAGTGCGACATGTGGCTCATGATCCAGCCCTTGAGCCCGAGCTCCTCGAACGCGGACTCGGCTGCCCGGTAGGCGGCCTTGTGCACGGCGGTCAGCCGGGACCAGGGGGCGGCCGTCTCGGAGACGTCGCCGATGATCTGCTGCTCGAGCAGGAAGTCGCGCAGGTACGGGGTGTCGAACTTCTTCTGGTCATACAGGGCCCCGGGTCCGGAGCCCAGCACGATCGCGCCGTTCGCCTTGGCGATGCCGGTCACTGCCTTGCGATGGCGGGCGACGTCCGCCTTGGTGCCCTCGAAGCAGACGTAGGCGATGCACATGGCCTGGGTGTCCCAGCCGCGCTTGCGCATGAACGCCCACAGAGCCTCCTGGCCCTTGGCCGCGATCTCCGACTTCCGGGAGGTGGGGGCCTTCTGCGTGGCCAGCGAGAACTCCGTCTCGCGGGCATCGGAGATGCGGGCGAAGGTCGTGGGGATCTCCGCCTCCTTGATCTGCCGGATGCCGTCCAGGCCCTGCTCCCAGGTGGGGAACATGTAGGCGATGACCTGGCGCGACGGGGCGATGCGATGGACCTGGACCCACAGCTCGGTGATGATGCCCAGGCGGCCCTCGGAGCCGATGAACATCTCCCGCAGCGACGGCCCCGTGGAAGTGGAGGGCAGCGGACGCAGCTTCACGGTGCCGCCGGGGCGCACCACGTTCATGCCGCGGATGATCTCGGCGATGTCGCCGTACTTGTCCGACTGCATGCCCGACGAGCGCGTGGCCGCCCAGCCGCCGACGGTGGAGTGCGTGAAGGAGTCCGGGAAGTGGCCCAGGGTCCAGCCGCGGGCGTTGAGCTGGTCCTCCATGTCCGGACCCAGCGTGCCTGCCTGGATGCGGGCGATGCAGGAGGTCTCGTCGATCTCGAGCACCTTGTTCATGCGGCCCAGGTCCACGGAGACCACCGTGCGGGTCTCCTCCGGGCGCGGCTGCAGGCTGCGCGAGATGCTCGTGCCGCCGCCGAACGGGATGAGCACGAGATCGCGCTCGACCGCCAGGCGGGTCACCGCGGCGACCTGCTGCTCATCGGCGGGGTAGACGACGACGTCGGGAAGGCGCTCGAAGCGGTTCTGCAGCGTCTTGACGATGTCCATCACGGCCTTGCCAGCCCAGTGCACCACGCGGTCGTGGTCATCGGTCACCGTGTGCTCGGCGCCGAGGATCGCGGTGAGCTCGGAGCGGATCTCCTCCGGCAGGCGGGTCTCGGGGACCTGGGCGGTGGCGAAGTCGACGGTGTCGATCTCGCGGGGGCGCAGATCGACGCCCACCGCCCGGCGCACGATCGGGGCGAAGGCCGGCTTGTTCTGCCAGTTGAAGAAGACGCCCTCTTCTCCCCAGCCCCACCACTTCATGTGCTTGACGTTCGGCATCGCTGCTCGTGCTCCTTCTGCTCGTGTGGTGCCCATCATCCTCCGGCGGCGCTGCCGCGTTCGTCAGGGCCGGGCGCGGCGGACCTTGCTGCCGGGCTCAGGCGGCGTCGGGGTCGTCGATCAGGGGGCGGTTCTGCGCGTACAGCGAGCGGACCGTTGCCTGGATCCGCTCGTTGAACGACGGAACGGACTCGTTCGGGCGGTGCCGCATGGGTTCACCCAGGGCCACGACGACCGGCGGGCGGCCCCAGCGCGGCCACGAGGAGCCCTTGGGCATGGCCTCGTGGGCGCCGATCAGGGCGACCGGCAGGACGGGGACCTCGAGGGACTGGGACAGCGCGGCCGCGCCCATCTTGAAGTCGCGCATGCGCCCGTCCTTGGAGCGGGTGCCCTCGGGGAAGATCAGCACGGGGATCCCGGCGGCGATCAGCTTCTTGGTCAGCCCGCGGTTGGCCCCGCTGCCCTTGCGGTCGACGGGGAAGGCGTTGAAGACCAGCTGCGTGAACAGCCGCTTGTGCCAGGCGGTGAAGAAGTAGTCGGCTGCCACGCCGGTGGCGACCTCGTGGCGCAGGTTGGGCGGCAGCGAGCTCATGATCATGGGGGCGTCGAGGTGGCTCGAGTGGTTGCACACCACCACGCACCCGCCGGAGAGCTGCTCCGCTCCCGGGGCCCGGACGACCCGGCGACGGACCGCGCGGTCGACCAGACCCCGGAAGAAGATGGTCTGCGCGATCGTGCGCGCCCGCCGACGGGACTGCCCGGTGAAGTCGGCGAGGCTGATGTGCGCCGAGGCCGCCGGGGGAGCCACGGGATCGGGGCCGCTGCGCTCCTCGCGCTGACCGTGGGAGTCGATGCTCTCCAGGACCGGCTCGTGCTCCGGATGCGTCCAGCCGTCCAGGCGCTGGCGCAGCTCGCGCGCCTCCCGGCTGGCGCGCTCCTGCGCGGCGCCCCACGGGGTGCTGCGCTGCCCGGCCTCGGCGGGATGCCGCGGCTGCGGCTCGGCCGCCTGGCCTGCCTCGGACTCTGATGCGCGCCGGTCGTGGTCCTGAGTGCTCATGCGTGCTTCCCCTGTCCAGCGCGGCGTCGGGAGGTGGAGCCGGAGGCCGCGGGCTCGGCCAGCGGAGTCTCATTGGCGCGAGAGCCCATCAGCATGCCCGAGCACTTGCGCACCACAGCGCGCGGGGCGAGCTTGGCTCCGAGCATGATCGCCTTGTAGCGCAGCGTGGGGATCGACACCACGCGGCCGCGGGCCAGGTCCTTGAGGGCCTCCTCGACCAGGTCGTCGGCCTGCAGCCAGAGGAAGTCGG
The DNA here is from genome assembly GCF_040981045.1 of Kocuria sp. CPCC 205260. NCBI lineage: Bacteria > Bacillati > Actinomycetota > Actinomycetes > Micrococcales > Micrococcaceae > Kocuria > Kocuria sp. CPCC 205260. Next base: position 1,024,417 of record NZ_JAVKPT010000001.1, on the reverse strand, counting down.
GTATGGAGGAGCCGCTGATGCCCGCCCGGGCGTGGAACTCGGTGCGCACCCAGCCGGGCAGCAGCGCCATCACGCGCACGCCCGTGCCCTCCAGCTCCACGGCCAGGGACTCGGTGTAGGTGGTGCACCAGGCCTTGAGCGCGGAGTAGGGGCCCATGGTGACCTCGCCTGAGGTCGAGGAGACGTTGAGGATCCACCCCTCGCCGCGGGCGGTCATGGCGCGGGCGGCGGCCGAGGAGAGATCCAGGACGGCCTTGGCCATGACGTCGATGCCGCGGTGGTGCAGGTCCAGGCCCTCGGCCTGGTAGGTGCGCTTGACCGAGAAGCCGGCGTTGTTGACCAGCATGTCGATCGGTGCGCGCGGGTCCTCGATGCGCTCGGCGACGCGGGCGACGTCGTCGGCGTCGCTGAGATCGGCCTCGAGGGTCTCGACCTCGACCGCGTACTCCGCGCTCAGCCGCGAGGCGGTGGACTCGAGGCGCTCGGCGCCGCGGGCGACCAGGACGAGGCTGAATCCGCGGCGCGCCAGCGCCTCCGCGAACGCGGATCCGATGCCGGAGGTTCCGCCGGTGATCAGAGCAGTCATCATGGTGGACAGGTTACACTACGGTGAGCGTAGCGATTCAGAAGAGACGAGGCAGTCCCCTTGGCAGCAGCCGCAGCCCAGCCCCCGCTCGGATACCTGGCCCAGCACCGTTCCGGCAGGCTCTACAGCACCCCCGGGCAGCAGGGGGTCCTGTCCACGGACTTCTCCGTGCGGGAGTTCTTCCGGCGCGAGCGCGGAGCCTTCTCCTCGGATCTCGGGCTGGAGGAGTTCGAGCAGCGTCGACTGGATGACGACGTCCTGGAAGCCGTGCGCCACCTGTGGGACCTGCAGCGCTCGACCACCGGCCGGCTGCGCGACCTGTTCGCCGGGTGGACCTCCAAGGAGGCTCGGATCGACGCCTTCCTGACCACCTGGGCCTATGAGAAGTTCTGGATCGCCGATGCCCTCAAGCGCGTGCTGCGTGCCCACGGAGCCCCCACTCCGCCCGAGGTCGAGCCGGACGACGATCTCCGCGGCCGCCTGGGTCGGCTCCTGGACCACGTCTATCCGATGACCGACTCCGTGTGGACGAACCTGCGCGGCGAGCGGATCGTGGCAGGGCAGATGGCCCGCGAGCTGTCCCGGGAGTCCACGGCGGCAGCACTGCTGCAGCGCCTGGGCGAGGTGGCCGATCACCCGGTCATCGACCGGCTGTGCCGGGAGTCCCTCGAGCGCACCGACGACTACATCGCGTTCTTCCGCGAGGAGGCCCGGACCCGGCTGCTGGCAGACGCCTCGGCCGCAGCGCCCGCCAGGCGCGCGCTCGGAATCGGCTACTCGCCGCTGGTGGCGCAGCGGATGTCGGCCCGCCGGGCTCGACGCGCCCTCGAGGTCCTGGCCCCGGGGGTGCGCGAGCGCCGGCAGCTGAGCAGCCGGGCCGATGCCCCGGTCCACTCCCTCCCCGGCCTGCGCGGGCCCGAGCCGCTGGCTGCGGCGCTGCGCAGCGGCCTGTGAGCCCTCGGCGGCCTGCGTGCCGAGCTGAGATGCCCATCACGAGGCCCGCGACTGTGCCTGTGACGTCCCCGTCGTCCGGCACACTGGTAGCTCCCAAGCCCCGTCCCTGACATCGCGCGGCAGGCGCCGCGCCCCTCGAGGCGGCCGACAGGCCGCCCCTGCACAAGGAGTCCTCTTGAGCGAGACCACCACCAAGCGCGTGCTGCTGACCGGAGCCACCGGCTTCCTCGGCCAGGCGGTCCTCGAGCGCCTGCTCTCCTCCGGAGCGGACGTGCACATCACCGCCGTCATCCGACCCAAGGGCGAGATCACCGCACAGACCCGGCTCGGGCAGCTCTTCCGCAAGCCCGTCTTCAAGAACTGGCGCGCTGCTGTCGGCGACGACGAGGCCCGTCGGATCTTCGAGGAGCGCACCGATGTGCTCTCCGGCGATCTCTCCGCACTGAGCGAGATCCGCGAGCCGTTCGACGTCGTGATCCACTCGGCCTCGACCGTCTCGTTCGATCCGCCGATCGACGACGCCTTCAAGACCAACGTGGGCGGTGCGCTGAGCCTCTACGAGGCCCTGCGCGCCTCGGGCCAGGACCCCCACGTCATCCACGTCTCGACCTGCTACGTGGGCGGCATCGCCAAGGGCCTGCGCCCGGAGACGGCCGTGGACCACGACGTCGACTGGCGCCTGGAGCTCGACCACGCGATCGCCTCGCGCGCCGAGGCCGAGGCGGCCTCTCGGACCCCGGAGCAGCTGCACGCGTTCGTGGAGTCCGCGACCCGCACCGAGGGCAAGCAGGGCCCCAAGTCGGTGGCCGGCTCGGCGGAGGCCAGCCGCACCGGCTGGATCACCCAGCGCCTGGTGGATCTGGGCCGCACCCGCGCGCAGTCGCTGGGCTGGACCGACGTCTACACCTTCACCAAGGCCATGGGCGAGCGCGTGGCCGAGGACCTGTGGGCCGGTGACGGGCACCGCCTCTCGGTCGTGCGCCCGGCCATCATCGAGTCCTCCCTGCGCCACCCCTTCCCGGGCTGGATCGACGGCTACAAGGTCGCCGATCCGCTGATCATGGCCTACGCCAAGGGCGCGCTGCCCGAGTTCCCGGGCCTGCCGGACTCCGTGCTGGACGTGACCCCGGTGGACTTCGTGGTCAACGCGATCGTGACCCTCGCCCTGCAGGGCCACCGCGGGGAGGCCGAGGGGGAGCGCTCCCGGGCCGGGTACTACCAGATCTGCACGGGGGCCTCGAACCCGCTGCCGTTCCACAAGATGTACGAGTACGTCCGCGAGTACTTCCTCGAGCACCCGGTCGAGGGGCCGGACGGCAAGCCCGTGATCGTCCCCGAGTGGAAGTTCCCGGCCAACAACGGGGTGGAGAGCTCCCTGGCCGTGCGCGAGCGGCTGGTCGATCTGGGCGGGCGGCTCAACGAGCTGCTGCCTTCGACCAAGCGCACCCTGCAGTGGGCGAATCAGCTGCACAAGGCCCAGTCCGGGCTGGGGTCGCTGCGCACCTACGTGGATCTCTACCAGAACTACACGCGCACCGAGATGATCTTCGACGACTCCAGCACGCGTGCGCTCAACGCCCAGCGGCCGGAGGATGCCCCGGAGGACTCGTCCTTCGACCCCCGCGACATCGAGTGGCGCTCCTACTGGCAGCAGATCCACCTGCCTGCCCTCACGGAGATGACCAAGGCGTACTCGCGGGCCTCGGCGGCCCGGCGCAAGCGCACCGAGCGCCCGCGCCGGGAGCTCAAGCCGGGCACCGACGTCCTGGCGCTGTTCGACCTCGAGGGCACCGTGCTCGACTCCACTGTCGTGTCGCAGTACCTCGCCGTGCAGCGCAGGGTCGCGCCGTCGCGCGTCCCGAGCGACATCCTGGGCATGGTGCGCACCGTGCCCACCTACCTCAAGGCCGAGCGGCGCGATCGCGGTGAGTTCCTGCGCTCGTTCCTGCGCCGCTACGAGGGGCTCTCGGAGTCCTCGATCCGCGAGGCCGTCGACGGTCCTCTGGGCGAGCAGATGCTCGAGAAGCTGAACCCGGGGGCGCTGGCTCGCCTCGAGGAGCACCGCGCAGCAGGCCACCGCACCGTGCTGGTCACCGGCAGCCCGGAGCTGCTCGTCTCACCGGTCGCGGATCTGTTCGACGAGGTCGTGGCCTCCCGCATGGGCGTGCGCGACGGCGTGCTGACCGGCTACCTCGACACCCCGCCGCTGGTGGATGAGGCCCGTGCCCAGTGGCTCAAGCGCTACGCGCAGGATCACGGCCTGGACCTGTCCCGCTCCTTCGGCTACGGCGACTCCGTGGCCGATGCGGCGTGGCTCGGTCTGGTCGGGCACCCGGCCGCCGTGAACCCGGACATCCCCCTGTACCGCCTGGCCAAGCGCTCCCACTGGCCGATCGAAGACTGGAAGAGGCACTGATCGCATGGCATTCGACATCGACCGCTTCGCCGAGACCTCCCACCGCGTCGCGTGGGAGGACCTCGACATGGACAGCTTCCGCAGGAACCCCTTGCCGGAGTCGTCGCTGCGGGTGCTGCGCTACATGTGCGATGTCGAGTTCCACACCGTCTGCTACCTGCGCGATCTGCTGATCACCCCGTCGCACCACGACGAGGACGTCTCCGCGTTCATGACCATGTGGAACCGCGAGGAGTTCTGGCACGGCGAGGCGCTGGCGGAGGTGCTGGGGCTGCACGGAATCGTCGTGGACTACGACGAGATCAAGGCCAAGCGCGTGAAGCTGGGCTGGGCGGAGGCGCTCAAGCCGCTGAAGCAGTCGCTGCTGTCCGCGCTGATCGGCCACGACTTCGTGGCCACGCACATGACCTGGGGCGCTGCGAACGAGTATTCGGCGGTGGCGGCCTACAAGCGGATGGCCGCGATCGAGAGTCACCCCGTGCTCTCGGAGCTGCTCGTGCGCATCGCCCGTCAGGAGTCGCGCCACGTGGCCTTCTACTCCACCCAGGCCCGGCAGCGACTGGGGGATTCCGTCAAGGCCCAGCGCATCACCCGGCTCGCGCTGCGCAGCGCCTGGCGCCCGGTGGGCTCCGGCGTGATGAGCGATGAGGAGGTCCGCCACGTGATGGGCCACCTCTTCGCCGGCGAGGAGGGGCGTGCGGAGATGCGCAAGCTCGACGCCAACATCGCCCGCCTGCCGGGCATGGAGGGGCTCACCCTGTTCCAGGATGTCATCGGGCATGCCGAGCCCGCAGATCAGGAGACCGCCGGGCCCGGCGAGGCGGAGTCTGCCCAGCGGCAGGTCGCATGAGCTCGCAGCGGCAGGAAGCCTCGGCAGGGCCGGCGCGGGGGCGCGCTGCCACGACGGATCGCAAGATCGTCGCGGCAGTCCTGTCGCTGCTCGTGCATGAGGGCCCGGGACGGGTCTCCATCGAATCGGTCGCGGCCGAGTCCGGGGTGGCCAAGACCTCGATCTACCGCCGCTACGCCAATACCGAGGCCATGGTCGAGGACGTCCTGGAGCGCAGCGGCGACAGCCTCGCACCGCGGCCCCTGGAGATCCCCCAGGACGGGCAGTGGACCCAGCGGCAGTGGACCGAGGCTCTCGATGCCGCGGTGCGATCGCTGGTCCTCGATCTCGGGACGGGCACGGCAGTCGCACTGCTGTCCCAGCCGACCTCCGAGGTGGCCCGGATCCTGCGATTGCACCTGGTGCGGCCCAGGATCGAGCAGCTGCACCGGCTGCTGCAGCTGCAGGTCGAGGCGGGGCGGCTGCGCTCCGATCTCGATCTGGAGGTCGTGATCGACTTCGTGCTGGGCTCCGCCTATGCGCGTCTGGCGCGGGAAGGGGAGCTCGGCGCCGACTGGGCGCAGCGGGTGCGCGATGCCCTGCTGGGCCAGCTCGGACAGGACTGAGCACCCGCGGATCCGGGAGGCCTCAGAGCCTCATCTGCTCATCGGGCCTGCGCCGCAGCTGGGATTCCAGGTAGTCCTTCGTGGCGACCTCGGTCGGGACGTCGTGCTTCTGCCGCTCGGAGAGGAACCAGCGGTGCTCCAGCACCTCGTGGACGATCTCGGCGGGCTCGCGCTTGGCGCGCAGCTCCGCGGGGACCGCCTGCATCATGGGCGAGAAGACCTCCTGCTTCCACAGGCTGGCGGTCATGTCGTCGGGCAGCCCCGGGTACAGGGCGCGGCCGAACTGGCGGATGTCCGTGAGGATGCGCCGCGCCTGGTTCTCCCGGGCGTGCAGACCGGTCAGGTTCAGCAGCTCCCGGGTGTGGTGCCCCGGCTCGACCACGCGGGGGATCAGGCGCACCACGCCGTCGTCGTCGGTGTCCAGCGAGGCCTCCTCCACATCGAAGCCGAGGTCCTGGAGGCGCTGCACGCGCTCCGCCACGCGCCACTTCTGCTCGTGAGGGAAGCGCTCCTCTCCGGTGAGCTCCTCCCACAGGGAGTCGTAGGTCTCCGAGAGCCGGTTGGCGGTGGCGAACGGGTCCACCGGGGTCGAGGCGGTGGCCTCGGCCGGGAGCACCGGCAGCGCCTGAGTGGCCGCCGCCGGCTCGTAGCCGGGCCCGGAGTGCGTGCCGCGGTCCTCGGGGTCGATCTGATCGTCGCCGCGCAGGTCCTCATGGATGTCTGCGGGGTCCTCGTCCTGCTCGAAGGCCGCCAGCAGGTCCATGAGCTCCCCGGCCACATTGGTCGTGGCCAGGTCCAGGTCGTAACGTCGCTGGCCGTCCGTCAGCCGCGGGTGCAGCTCGCCGGTCTCCGCATCCACCAGGCATGCCGCGAAGGCCCCGGCATCGCGCAGGAACAGGGTGTTCGACAGGGAGGCGTCCCCCCAGTAGAAGCCGGCCAGGTGCAGCTGGACCAGCAGCAGCGCCAGGGCATCCACGAGCTTGTTTGCGATCTCGGGGTCCGGATTGTCCGAGAACAGCACCCGGTAGGGCAGGGAGAAGGCCAGATGCTCCGTGAGCAGCACCGCAGGCAGCTCGGTGCCGTCCGGCGCACGTCGATCGGTGACCACGGCGACCGGCACGACCGACGGCGTGCCCATGTGCCGCAGTTGGCGCAGGACCTCGTACTCCCGCGAGGCATTGCGGGCCGTGGTCTCCTTGGCGGCCAGGACGCGCTCGCCCACCCGGGCGAAGCGCACGACGTGACGGGAGATGCCCCGGGGGTAGGCCACCAGGACGTCCTCGGGCCACTCGGCCAGCGGTACCTGCCACGGCAGATCCAGCAGCTCGGGCTGGGGGAAGCCGGTCTGGATCGACACGCGGCGCGCGGAGCCGTGCGTCTCGGGAGGGGCGGTGGGGGACTCCGACATGGAACAAGATCCTACTGGTCAATCGGCAGCCGTTGAGATGACGCCGGCGCTGCGCACACCACCTGGTCTGCGCGTGTCGCGCGTCACGTAGTGGGCTGAGCATTTAGTCTGAGTCTCCTGCAACCTGGATTCGGGTATGCACCGTCCCAGATCGGACCGGAGATCACTGTGGAGCGAACGCCGTACCCGAGACACCAGGCTGCGACTGGACAGCGTCCTGACCGACGTCTGACGCGCCGGGCCCTGCTGGGCGGAGGCCTGGGTCTGGGTGCTCTCGGGGCGCTGAGCGCCTGCACTGAATCGGGCGCCGGTCTGGGACTCGGTGCAGGAACGCTGAAGATCCAGGCCGGTGACGACGAGATCCCCGGCCTGCGGCGCATCGCCGAGGGATTCACGCAGCAGACGGGCGTGAACGTCGAGTACATCCAGCGTGAGATCAACGCCGACTCGATCTCGGACTTCATCGCGCAGTCGCCCATGGGCCAGGCCCCGGACATCATCATCTCCCCGCATGACAATCTCGGGCAGCTGGCCACGAACGGCGTCGTGGCATCGGTCGAGCTGGGCGACCGGGCGCAGGACTTCACGGACAACGCTCTGACCGCCGTCGTCTTCGACGGGGTGTCCTACGGGGTGCCCTATGCCGTGGAGTGCGTGGCGCTGATCCGCAACGATCAGATCACCGACGCGCAGCCGGAGTCCTTCGACGAGCTGCGGCGGATCGGCCGGCGGCTGATGCAGGAGCAGGGGCTGAGCTATCCGCTGGCGGTCTCCCAATCGCCCACCTCGGGAGATCCGTACCACCTCTACCCGCTGCAGACCTCATTCGGCGCGGAGGTCTTCCACCGGACCGAGGACGGCGAATACCTGCCCGAGCTGACCATGGGCGGCTCGGAGGGCGAGGCCTTCGCCGACTACCTGGCCGAGCTCGGGGAGGCGGGCGATGTGCAGACCTCGATGACTCCCGACATCGCCTCTGAGGCGTTCCTCAACGGAGAGTCGCCCTTCCTGATCGGAGGGCCGTGGGAGCTCGCGGCGATCGAGGCGGCCGGGATGAGGTGCACCGTGCTCCCCGTGCCGCCAGCCGGTGACCAGCCCGCTCGGCCCTTCGCCGGAGTCCAGGCGCTGTTCGTCAACGCCCACGCGGCGAATCCGGTCGCCGCACATGACTTCGTGACCAACTGGCTGCCCACCACCGAGGCGCAGACCGCCCTCTACGAATCCACAGGGCGGCCTCCGGCCTCCGTCTCCGCCGTCGAGGCGATGGACGGCGATCCCCTGCGCACCGAGTACGCCAGGATCGCCGACGAGCTGGCGCTGCCCATGCCGTCGATCCCGGCCATGGGAGCGGTGTGGAGCTTCTGGGGCACCACGGAGAACGCCATCCTGGACGGACGCGCGGAGCCCGGACCCCAGTGGCAGTCCATGATCGAGAGCATCGAGGGGCAGATCTGATGACTGAGCAGGTGAAGGCTCCGGAGACGGGCTCCGAACTGGGTTCGAAGCCCCCGCGACGCTCCCACACCCGGGGCTTCGGCGCCGGATTCCTGGTCAAGCTCGCCCTGATGGGGCTGGTCAACGCGTTCGGCCTCTATGGGATCGTGGCCTCCGCCACGGTCGGCAGCTGGGCGATCTGCCTCTTCCTGGTTCTCGCGCTGGTCATCGCCGACCTGATCTACTTCGTCCCCTCCCGGCGGATGCTCCCGGGCAAGTACCTGTTCCCCGGGCTGCTGATGCTCGTGGTCTTCCAGGTCTTCGTCATCCTCTACACGGGCATGACTGCGTTCACGAACTACGGCGACGGGCACAACGGCTCCAAGGACGAGGCGATCGCCCAGCTGACCCGCACCTACGAGCAGCGCGTGGAGGGCTCGCCCGAACGTGCTGTGACCGTGCTGCGCAGCGACGACGGCGACCTCGCCCTGGCGGTTGTCGAGGACGAGGAGGTGCTGATCGGCACGGCCGATCAGCCGCTGGCTGCTGAGGACTCTGCCCAGACGGACGGGGATCGGGTCACTGCTGCGGATGGCTACGAGGTGCTGGACTACGCGGGCGTCGTCTCGGCCTCGGAGGACCTGGAGCAGCTTCGCGTCCCGGTCTCGGGAGATCCGGATGACGGCTCGCTGCGGACCGAGGACGGGAGGACCGCCTATGCCTGGGAGCCGACGCTGAGCTACGACGAGGACACAGGCTCCATGGTCGCCGAGGACGGCACGGTGTACAGCGACTCCGGTGAGGGCTCGTTCGTCTCGGAGGCGGGCGAGGAGCTGCGTCCGGGGTGGCGGGAGTTCGTGGGATTCGAGAACTTCGCGGCGATCTTCGACCCCGAGATCCTGGGCGGGCCGTTCGTATCCGTGACGCTGTGGACCTTCGCCTTCGCCATCCTGTCGGTCGCGCTCACCTTCTTCCTGGGGCTGCTGCTGGCGATGCTGCTCAACGACCCCCAGCTGCGCGGACGCGGCTTCTACCGGGCGATCCTCTTCCTTCCCTATGCCTTCCCCATGTTCCTCTCGGCGCTGATCTGGGCCGGCCTGCTGAACACCGACTACGGATGGATCAACCAGGTGCTGCTCGGGGGCGCAGGGGTGCCCTGGCTGGAGAACGCCTGGCTGGCGCGAGGCTCGGTCCTGCTGGTGAACCTGTGGCTGGGCTTCCCGTACATGTTCCTGATCTGCTCCGGGGCCCTTCAGGCGATCCCCTCCGAGATCTACGAATCGGCTTCGACCGACGGTGCGGGCCCGGTGCGTCGCTTCCGCTCGATCACGCTGCCGATGCTCATGGTGGCGGTGGGGCCGCTGCTGATCGCCTCCTTCGCCATGAACTTCAACAACTTCAACGTGATCTACCTGCTCACCGGCGGCGGGCCCGTGGACCTCGAATCCACGACGGGGGTCGGCGGGACGGACATCCTGATCACGTTCGTCTACAAGATCGCGTTCGCGGGCGGCACCAATGACTACGGTCTGGCGGCGGCCCTGTCGATCCTGATCTTCCTCATGGTCGCGCTCATCTCGCTGCTGACCTTCCGTCGCTCCCAGGCTCTCGAGGAGATCAACTGACATGGCCAGCACCGCAGGATCTCGCACCCCTCGTCGTCGTCGCAGCGCCCGTGCACGCTCGAATGCCTGGTGGCGCCATCTCGCCGCCGTGGCCATGTGCGTGTTCGCGCTGTTCCCGCTCGTCTACGCCCTGTCGGCCTCGCTGTCGGCTTCGGGGTCGCTGGTGGGCTCGAATCAGCTGTTCGCCACCGTCACCGATGCGAACTACAGGCAGCTGTTCTCCGATCCGCAGAATCCGTTCCCGCGCTGGTTCCTCAATTCCATGATGGTCTCCACGATCACAGCGATCGGCACGGTGCTCATGGGGGCGGCGGCGGCCTATGCGTTCTCCCGGTTCCGCTTCCGGGGCAGACGCCAGGGGCTCATGGCACTGCTGATCATCCAGATGTTCCCCCAGCTGCTGGCCTTCGTGGCGATCTTCCTGCTCCTGTTCGCGATCTCCGAGGTCTATCCGGTCCTGGGACTGAACTCCCGATTCGGTCTGATCGCTGTGTACCTGGGCGGGGCTCTGGGAGCGAACACGTTCCTGATGTTCGGGTTCTTCAACACCATCCCGCGGGACCTCGACGAAGCCGCGACGCTGGATGGGGCGAGCCATGCCCAGATCTACTGGCGGATGATCCTGCCGCTCGTGACGCCGATCATCGTGGTCGTCGGCATGCTCTCCTTCATCGCGTCGTTCTCCGACTTCCTGCTGGCGCAGATCGTCCTGCAGGATCCTCGTCAATACACGCTCGCGGTGGGCCTCTACCAGTTCGTCTCGGTCGAGTTCGGGGCGGACTGGGGAGTCTTCACAGCAGGAGCCGTGCTCTCGGCGCTGCCAGTCGTGCTGCTGTTCCTCTTCCTGCAGCGCTACATCGTGGCCGGACTCACCGGCGGGGCCGTCAAGGGCTGAGCAGATCCCGGATCCGCTCAGCCCAGGGCGTCCGCCCGCAGCTGCGCGAACTGCGTCAGCAGCCGCCCCAGGGCCTCGGGGGAGGCCACGCGGAACGGCGCGACCGTCTCCTTGTCGCCGACCTTCAGGCCGACGTCCTGGGGTCGCAGCGCTCGCATGCCGTCCTCGTCGGTGACGTCGTCGCCCACGAACAGCGCCGCATCCGCGCCGGTGGCCCGGATCAGCGCCTCGACGCCCTCGCCCTTGGTCGCCGAGAGCACCGAGCACTCCATGACCTGCTGGCCCGGGGTGATGCGCAGCCCGTCCAGGGCCTCGAAGCGCCCGAGCATCTCGGCCAGCGCCTGATCCGACAGGGACTGGTCCTCCATGGGACGGGTGTGCAGGCAGACCCCTGCCGGCTTGAGCTCGGCCTTGGCCCCGGGATACCTGTCCACGACCTCGCGCACGGCGTCGACGGCGCGATCGAGCGCCACGAGCTGCTCCCCGGACAGGCGGATGGCCGTGTCGCCGGCGTCGGGCCCGAGCGGATGCAGGTCCAGCTCGGCCCCGTGGGACCCGCTGAGCAGCTTGGTGCGGTCCTTGTCCACGACGGAGCGCAGGAAGCCGAGGTCCCGCCCGGAGATGATGCCCACGTGAGTGCGCTCCATGGCCGCCAGCCGGTCGAGCGCCTCCTGGGACTCGGGCAGCGCCCGGGAGTCCTGCGGGTCCACGGTGAAGGGGGCCAGGGTGCCGTCGAAGTCGAAGGCGGCCAGCAGGACGGGCGCCTTCGCCAGACGCCGCAGGGCCTCGAGCAGCTCAGGAGACAGGGCGTCGTCGGGAGAGGACATGGGCTCAGGACTCCTGGGCATCGCCGTTGCGGCGGCGGAGGGCGGCGAGGTCGTTGAGGAACGCCTCCTGCCAGGCGTCGACGTCGTGGGTCAGCACCTGCCGGCGCATGGCGCGCATGCGCTTGCGGGCCTCGTCGTCCGGCATGGCCTTGGCCGCGAGCATGAGCAGCTTGAGGTCGTCGATGTCGTGCGGGTTGACCAGGATCGCCTGCTTGAGCTGATCCGCGGCCCCCGTGAACTCGGAGAGCACGAGCCGTCCGCTGCCGTCGGCCTTGGCCGCCACGAACTCCTTGGCCACCAGGTTCATCCCATCGCGCAGGGAGGTCACGAGCATGACGTCGGTGGCCAGGTAGAGCGCGACCATCTCCTCGAACGGATAGCCGTGGTGGAGGTAGCGGATCGCGGTGTGGCCCATGGTGTCGTACTGGCCGTTGAGATGCCCGACCATGCCCTCGACCTGCTCGCGCAGCACCTTGTAGGACTCCACGCGCTCGCGCGACGGGGAGGCGACCTGGACGAGGATGTCGTGATCGACATCGAGATCGCCGTCTGCCAGCAGCTCGCCGTAGGCCTTGATCCGATGGCGGATGCCCTTGGTGTAGTCCAGGCGGTCTACGCCCAGGAACACCGTCTCGGGATCGCCGAGCTCGCGGCGGATCTGCCGCGCGCGCTCCTTCGTCTCCTTCCGGGCGGCCATCTCCTTGATGCCGTCGACGTCGATCGAGATCGGGTACGGACCGGCCTTCAGGGTCCACGACGGATCGTCCGCGGCGTCCTCGCCCGTGAAGTCGAAGGCGGTGGAGGTGGTCTGCGCGGTGATCTCGGCCTCGCCGCGGCGGAAAGAGACTCCCAGGAACCGGCGGACGCAGTTCTGGAAGTTCTGGGCGTCGCCGGGGCGCTGGAAGCCGACCAGATCCGCACCGGTGAGGCCCTCGAGCACCGAGCGCCGCCAGGGCAGCTGGGCGAAGATCTCGACCGGCGGGAACGGGATGTGATCGAAGAACCCGATGGTCAGATCGGGACGCATCTGCCGCAGCATCCTGGGCACGAGCTGCAGCTGGTAGTCCTGCACCCACACGGTCGCGCCCTCGGAGGCAGCCGTTGCGGCGGCCTCGGCGAAGCGCCGGTTCACGTCCTTGTACGCGTTCCACCAGGTGCGGTGGTAGCTCGGCGGGGCGATGACGTCGTGGTACAGCGGCCACAGGGTGCCGTTGGAGAAGCCCTCGTAGTAGCGCTCGACCTCCCGGGCGGAGAGCTCGACCGGGACCAGGTGGAAGACGTCGTGGTCGAAGGGCTCGAGCTGCTCGTCCGGGCTGCCGGCCCAGCCGACCCAGGCGCCGTCGTTGCTGGCCATGACCGGGGCGAGCGCGGAGACCAGCCCGCCAGGGGATCGGTGCCAGGAGCTGCTGCCGTTCTCGTCGACGGCGCGGTCCACCGGCAGGCGGTTGGCGACGACGACGAAGTCCCGGCCCTGCCCGTCCCCAGTGGATGTCTGATCGGTGCTCGCGGATGCGGACTGGCTCACGGTGCACTCTCCTCCATCGGGTGATCTGCTGGCTCCAGTCTAGGTCGCCGCGCCTGGCCCGGACCCGGGGCATCTGCACGTCGGCTGGACGGTCCCTGATCGCGGAGGCGGACGCGGTCACCGCTATCCTGGCGCGTGAGACCACTCGAGCCCGCGATACGCCCCCGGGCACCGTCACCCCCGACCTTCACGCAGAAGAGGATCCATGGCCTCCACCCACGACAAGGACGATTTCAGGGCTCAGGCTCGCGGGATCGCCGAGAAGCACGCCCAGGCCGACCAGCGGCAGAAGCGCCTCCTCCAGGGCGGCATCGCGCTGCTCGTGGTCGCGGTCCTGGTCATCGCAGCGCTGGTGTTCTGGCAGGTGCGCTCCCAGCGCATCCCCGATTCCGGGCCCGTTCCCGCCAGCGCCAACCAGTGGGGCGGGATCGAGATGACCGCCGACGGCATCACGAAGGACTCCTCCGATACGGATGAGGTCTCCGCCGATGACGCCGGCGACCCGCCCGAGACCCCGCCGGAGACCCCGGAGGCCGAGGGCATCGTCGAGCCGGGAACGGCCGCCGATTCCGATGAGCCCGTGCAGATCGTGATCTGGCAGGACTTCGACTGCGTGCACTGCGCGGAGTTCGAGGAGACCCACGCCGAGGACCTCGCGAAGCTCGTGGACGCGGGCGAGGCCACCGTCGAGTACCGCACGGTGAATTACCTGGACAGCGCCACGTACTACTCCTCCCGCTCCGCGGCCGCCTTCTACGAGGTCGCGAACCAGGTGGGCACCGACGAGGCGCTCGCCTTCCAGGAGGAGATGTTCACGCACCAGGGCACCGGCGGACTCGACGACGACGAGATCGTCGAGATCGCCTCCAAGCACGGCGCCGACATCGAGCAGGCCATGGACGATCAGGACTGGCGCCCGATGGTCGACTACACCTCCGCCACGGCCCAGGCCGACGGCGTGAACGGCACCCCCACCGTCATGGTCGACGGCGTGGTCTGGGAGCAGGGCTCGAGCCTCTCCGAGGCCGTCAAGGCCGCCGCCGAGGGCAAGGACCCGAACGAGGCCGGCGGCGAGGCCTCGGACTCCGCCTCGGGCGGGGCCACGGAGTCGCCGTCCGCCTCCGCGTCGGGCTCCTCGACCGCCTCGGCGGAGCCCACCGAAGGCTGATTCCCCCTCGGAGCGCGCGACCACGGCGCCCGTCGAGCCCAGGGCTCGACGGGCGCCGTCGTGTCATCCGGGTGCTCCCCGCTAGGATGGCAGGGTCCTTCAGCAGAGGACGCGCCTCCTTAGCTCAGTCGGCAGAGCAGCTGCCTTGTAAACAGCAGGTCGTCGGTTCGATTCCGACAGGGGGCTCCGCTTGTGCCAGCATGTGGCTCATGATCCTGGCAGCGCTGGACATGATGGTCCCCACCCACCAGAGCACGGGGCTGTGGCGCCATCCTCGCGCTCAGCCGGAGCAGTACCGGGACCTGAGGTTCTGGACCGCCCACGCGCAGATGCTCGAGCGCGCCGGCTTCGACGTCCTGTTCCTGGCCGATGCCGCCGGGGTCTACGACGTCTTCGACGGCTCCGGGCGCACCGCCATCCGCTCCGGGATGCAGTACCCGGCGCTGGATCCCCTGACGGCCGTCAGCGCGCTCGCCGCAGCCACCACCAGCCTCGGCTTCGGCGTGACGGCCTCGGTGAGCTACGAGCAGCCGTATCTGCTGGCGCGCCGCTTCGCGAGCCTGGACCACCTCACGGACGGGCGCATCGGCTGGAACATCGTGACCGGCTATCAGGAATCCGCCATGCGCAACCTCGGCGCCGGAGGCCAGCTGCCCCATGACGCCCGCTACGACAGGGCCGATGAGTTCATGGACGTGGTCTGCGCGCTGTGGGAGGGCACGTTCGAACCGGGGGCGCTGCGCGCCGACGCCGAGTCCGGGATCTATCTCGACCCGGACCTCGTCCACGGGGCGGGTCATGAGGGCGAGCACTTCAGCGTCCCCGGACCCGCGCTCGTGGCGCCGGGCCCGCAGCGCACCCCGTACCTCTTCCAGGCGGGCTCCTCGCCGCGCGGGATGGCCTTCGCCGCCCGGCATGCCGAGGCCATGTTCTTCTCCGGGACCTCGACAGCATCCGTCCGTCGGCTCACGGACGCCGCGCGAGCCGGGTTGGAGCGGGAGGGCCGCGGGGCGGATGCTGCGCACATGCTGATGTCGATCACGGTGATCGCCGACAGCACCGACGCGGAGGCGGCCGAGCGCGCGGCTTCCTACGCCCAGTTCGCCGACCGGCAGGCTGCCCTGGCGCTGTTCGCGGGCTGGACCGGGCTCGACCTGGCGCCGTTCGACCCGCAGACCCCCTTGGCGCGGGCAGTCGCGCAGCTGACGGGCGACGGCGCCATCGAGGGCAACCGCTCAGCGCTGCAGTCCTTCCTGGAGCTGGACCCTGACCGGGACTGGACGGTGGGGGAAGTGGCTGCGCACATGTGCCTGGGCGCTCGCGGCCCCGTCGTGATCGGCTCAGGCGCCACGGTCGCTGAGGAGCTCGAGCGCTGGATGGTCGAGGCCGGCGTGGACGGCTTCAACATCGACTACGGCCTGCGCGACGTCGATATGACGGCCTTCGCCGAGCACGTGAGCCCCGAGCTGCGCCGCCGCGGGCACCTGCCCGAGGGCGCCCGGCCCGGCTCGACTCTGCGCGGGAGGCTCACCGGCGCCGATCACCTGCCGAGCACCCACCCCGGGGCGGCGTTCCGGCGCTGAGGTGCCGCACAGCACGGAAGCGGCCCCCGACCATCCGGTCGGGGGCCGCTGGGGATCGAGGCGGGATCACTCGTCGGTGATCGCGACCTCCGCCTGCTCGCGGCGGCCGAAGGCCCACAGCAGCAGCTCGGACGGGGTGCCGCGCACGATGCGCACCGTCGAGGTCTTGGCCTTGCCCCCGGTCACGGAGCCGTAGCCGTTGGCCACCAGCAGGACGGAATCCTGCTCGGGACGCAGCAGAGCCTTGCCCATGAGCTTGAGGGCGGCCCAGAGGTCCCGCTCCTCCTCCTGCAGCAGCTGACGGCGGTGCCAGGTCTCCTGCGCGCGGCGCACGTCCTCGTGGTGGACGAAGAACTCGGCGGTGTTCATGCGCTTGTCCAGCGGGCCCAGTCGGGCCGGGGAGTAGAGGGCAGGCTTCTCGACCTTGGACACCAGCTCGGCCCAGTCCTGGCCGCGCAGCTGGGCGTCGGCCTCCTGCGCCCGCTTGCTCAGCACGGGGATCTTGGGCAGGACGGTGCCCGCGATGAGATCAGGGCGGGAGTCGCGCTCGATCAGGTGGACCGCGAGATCGCGGGTGACCCAGCCCTCGCACAGGGTGGGGGCATCCGGCCCCACGCGGCGCAGCAGGGCTGCCAGGTGACGGCGCTCGACGACGGCGAAATTGGTCACTTCATCTCCTCCCGGCGCGCTCCGGGTCGCCGGAGGCGCTCATGCGATGACTGATGCGATGCCTTCCTCCCCAACGTATCCGCGCACGCCGAGGGGAGGAACCGCACTCGTCGCATCGGCTCGAATGCACAGGACATTCCCACCGGGATCCGCCGCGGGACCGCCGAGCACCTGGCCCGGGCACGACGAAGGCCCTCCTCGATGGGCACTGCGCACCGAGGGGGGCCTTCGCGGCTCGACCCGGCTCAGACGTCCTTGCGGGTGCGGCTGACCACCTTGGCGCGGATGGACAGGAGCAGGATCACGGCGAGCAGCCCGTAGAGCACCCAGGTGATGGGGCCGTCGATCAGCACGGAGGGATCACCGGCGGAGGACACCAGCGCATCCCGCAGGGAGGTCTCGGCCAGCGGCCCGAGGACCATGCCGATGATCAGCGGCGCCATGGGGAAGTCGTTGAGCCGCATGACAAACGCGATCAGTCCGAGCACAAGCAGCAGGCCCAGGTCGAACAGGGCGCTCGACGACGCGTAGATGCCCAGCGCGCAGAAGACCATGATCCCGCCGTAGAGATACGGGGCGGGGATCAGCAGCAGCTTGGCCCAGACCTGTGCGAACGGCAGGTTGATGATCAGCAGGACCACCATGGCCACGAAGAAGCTGGCCAGCAGCGCCCACACCAGGTCCGAGGAGCGCTCGAACAGCAGCGGGCCGGGCTGCAGGCCGTACTGCCGGAAGGCCGCCAGCATGATGGCCGCGGTGGCGGAGACCGGCAGGCCCAGGGCCAGCAGAGCGCCCATGGCCATGCCGGTGGTCGAGTTGCCGGCCGCCTCGGGTGCGGCCAGGCCGCGGATGGCACCCTTGCCGAACTGGGGGTCCTTGCGGCGTCGATCCAGCGATCGCTCGGTGCCATAGGCCAGGAAGGTGGGGATCTCGGCGCCGCCGGCGGGGATCACGCCGAAGGGCAGGCCGATGGCGGTGCCGCGGCCCCAGGCCGGGGCCGCCTCCCGGAACTCCTTGCCCGACAGCCACGGACGGCCCTTGGAGGCGACCATGGTCCCCTGCGGGGTGTGCCGGGTGACGGTGGCGTAGTGGAAGACCTCGCCGAGAGCCAGCACGGCCACGGTGACAGTGACCAGCGAGATGCCGTCGAAGAGGTTCTGCGAATCGGCGGTGAAGCGAGGGATGCCGGTGACGGAGTCGATGCCGATCACCGCGATGCCCAGGCCGAGCAGCAGCGACAGCAGGCCCTTGACCGCCGAGTCGGTGACGACGGAGGACGTGGCCATGAAGGCGAACAGGGCCAGGGCGAAGTACTCGGCCGGTCCGAAGCTGGAGGAGAACCTGGCCAGCCAGGGCGCGACGAACACCAGCAGGACCGAGGCCGTGAAGCCGCCGACGAACGCGCCGATCGCGGCCGTGGCCAGGGCCTGGGGCGCTCTGCCGTCCTTGGCCATGCGATGGCCCTCGAACGTGGAGGCGATCGCCGATCCCTGCCCCGGCGTGTTCATGAGGATGCCCATGGTGGAGTCGCCGAACAGGCCGCCGAAGTAGACGCCCGAGAACATGATGAACGCGGCGGTGGGCTCGAGGGCGAAGGTCACGGGCAGCAGCAGCGCCACGGCCATGGAGGAGCCGAGCCCGGGGATGACGCCCACAGCGGTGCCCAGAAGGCACCCGGCGACGACCCAGAAGAGGTTGCTCAGCGTCAGGGCTCCGGCGAAGCCGTCGGCCAGAAGGGACAGGGATTCCATCAGAACGCACCCCCCAGGATGCCGGAGGGCAGGTTCAGGCCCAGCCCCATGTCGAAGCCGATGTAGGCCAGCGAGCTGACCGTCAGGCCCACCGCGAGCGAGGTCAGCGGGCTGCGGTTGCCGAACCCGCGGGCCACGAACCAGAAGAGCAGCGCCGCGGCCAGGACCCAGCCGAGCAGCCGCAGGGTGAGGATGAACAGGATGAACCCGCCGACGGTCCAGACCAGTGCGGGCCAGTCGAACGGCGCGGCCGACTCGGCGGCCGCGGGGCCGCGACGGGAGCGGTTCCGGGCGATGCTCAGCAGCTCCAGGGCCGTCAGCGCGTAGATCAGCCCGGCGATGATCGCGGGGAAGAACCGGGGGCCCGGGAAGTCGGTGGAGTCCGTGACCTCGATCAGGAACAGGTTCACCGTCAGATAGGTCGCGAACGCGAGCAGGATCAGCGGAGTGAGCAGATCGCGGATCAGCGTGGTGCGCACCTCGGGCTCGGCGGAGGAGGTCGAAGGCGCTGCGGGGTCGCGGGGCTCGTCGGAGCCGTCGGCCCAGGGGGCCTCGGCGGCGGATGCTGAGGTGCTCATGAGCCCATCTCCTCGTACAGGCCGGAGATGCGCTCGCGCTCGGTCTCCAGGAAGTCGGTCAGCTCGTCGCCGAAGATCCGGTTCTCGGACCAGTGGTAGCGCTCCACGGCCTCGGCCCATTCGGGGGCGTCGATGGTCTCGAGGATCACGTCCTCCAGCTCGGCCTTCTCCTCATCCGTGATTCCCGGAGGGGCTGCGAGCAGGCGCCAATTGGTCAGCGAGACGTCGTATCCCTGGTCGACGGCGGTGGGAATGTCGATGCCCTCGACCGGCTCGGGGGCCACCAGCGCCAGCGCGCGCAGGTTCCCGGCCTCGATCTGATCCACGTTGTCCGGGTAGCCGCCCGTGGCCGCCTTGGCGGTGCCGTTGAGCAGCGCCTGGATGGCCTCGCCGCCGCCGTCGGAGGACACGAACTGGAAGTTCGCCAGGTCCACCCCGGCCTTCAGCGCCAGATCGGTGATCACGAGCTCGTCGAACGAGCCGCCGCCGGTCCATGGGAGGGCCCCGGGGTCGTCCTTCCACGCCTTCACGAGGTCGTCGAGGCTCTCGTAGGGGGAGTCTCCGGGCACGACGATCACGCCGTACTCCTCGACCACGACGGCCAGAGGGGTGACGTCGTCGAGGGTCGCCTCCGTCTCGTACTGGATGGTCGCCGCGAGCTGGCCGGTGCCGCCGACCATCAGGGTCTGCGGGTCGCCCTCCATGTTGATGAGGTTGCTCAGCGCGATCGTGCCGCCGGCACCGGGCTGATTGACCACCTGGGTGTTGTTGATGATCTGGTTCTCGCGCTGGACCATCTGCATCTCACGGGCGATGGTGTCCCATCCTCCGCCGGCCGCGGCCGGGGCGATGATCGTGAGGTTCGAGCGCAGATCGGTTCCGGAGGTGCGCGAGGTGATCGAGCCGTAGGCCGCGGTCCCGAACGACCCGAGCGCGACGACCGCGCCCAGTCCCTTCAGAACGGCCCGACGGCCCGGGGGACCTGTCTGCGATGTTTCCTGTGCTTCCACGGGAGGGCTCCTGCTGGTGCGTGGCGCAGCCGCAGGTCAGGGCTGGTGGCATCCCGACCCGCGGCTGATGATGTGCGCCATGCTACATGTGAACTCGCCCACAATCGCATCTGAGCCGAGCCCCCGCAGCGGCCGCGATCACAGCTGATCGAGCGAGCCGGTGAGGGCCTCGGGCTCCTCGGGAGGCTCCTCGCTGAACTGGCTCTCGTAGAGCGCCCGATAGGCCCCGGGGCGGGCCATCAGCTCGTCGTGGGAGCCCTGCTCGATGATCCGGCCGCCGCTCATCACCAGGATCGTGTCCGCGTCGCGGATCGTGGAGAGGCGGTGGGCGATCACGAACGATGTGCGGCCCCGGCGCAGCGCGGCCATGGCCTTCTGCACCGCGAGCTCCGTGCGGGTGTCCACCGACGAGGTCGCCTCGTCCAGGATCAGCAGGGCCGGTGCTGCCAGGAAGGCGCGCGCGATCGTGATCAGCTGGCGCTCGCCGGCGGAGATGCTGCCGCCGTCGTTGTCCAGCACGGTCTCGTAGCCGTCGGGCAGGGAGCGCACGAACCGGTCCACCGAGGTGGCGCGGGCCGCCTCCTCGACCTCCTCGTCGGTGGCCTCGAGGCGCCCGTAGCGGATGTTCTCGCGGATGGTCCCGGTGAACAGCCACGCGTCCTGCAGCACCATGCCCACCTGCGAGCGCAGCTGCGCACGGGTCATCTCCCGGAGGTCGGTGCCGTCCAGGGTGATGCGCCCGGAGTCGATCTCGTAGAAGCGCATCACCAGGTTGACCAGTGTGGTCTTGCCCGCGCCGGTGGGGCCCACGATCGCGACGGTTCGCCCCGGCTCGGCGGTGAAGGAGAGGTCCTCGATCAGCGGCTCGTCGGGCTGGTAGGAGAAGTCCACGTGCTCGAACTGCACGCGGCCCTCGATGCGCTCGGGCATCTGCGCCGGAGCGGACTCGGGCTCCTGCTCCGGGGCGTCCAGCAGTTCGAAGACGCGCTCGGCCGAGGCCACGCCCGACTGGATCTGGGTGGCCATCGAGGCGACCTGGGACAGGGGCTGGTTGAACTCGCGCGAGTACTGGATGAAGGCCGTGGCCGCACCCAGCGTCATGGACCCCGACACCACGCGCATCCCGCCGACCACGGCGATGCCCACGTAGGACAGCCAGGAGACGAACTGCATGATCGGCATGATCGTCCCGGAGACGAACTGGGCGGAGAGGGCCGAGCGGTAGAGGTCGTCGTTGCGGCGATCGAAGTCCCGGGCCATGTCGTCCTCGCGCCCGAAGACGGTCACGAGCTGGTGGCCGGTGAAGTCCTCCTCGATCTGGCCGTTGAGGGCTCCGGTGGCCGCCCACTGCTTCCCGAAGTGCTTCTGGGCACGAGAGCCTACGATCCCGGCCGCGGCGGCGGACAGCGGCAGCGCGATCAGCGCCACGAGCGCCAGCTGCCAGGACAGCACGAACATCATGATCAGGATGCCGAGCACCCGCATGATGTTTTCGAGCAGTGACGAGAAGGTCTGCTGCAGCGCCGTCTGGACGTTGTCGACGTCGTTGGTCACCCGCGACATCACATCCCCGCGGCGGCGGGTGTCGAAGTAGCTCAGCGGGATCCGGTGCAGCTTGTCCTCGACCTGGGCGCGCAGGTCCCGGATGATCCGCACGGAGATCGTGTTGAGGATCCGGCCCTGGGCCCACTGCAGGACCGAGGCCACCAGGTACATGACCAGCACGAGCATGATCAGCTGGCCC
Source organism: Kocuria sp. CPCC 205260 (assembly GCF_040981045.1). Classification (NCBI taxonomy): domain Bacteria; kingdom Bacillati; phylum Actinomycetota; class Actinomycetes; order Micrococcales; family Micrococcaceae; genus Kocuria; species Kocuria sp. CPCC 205260. The sequence continues at coordinate 1,002,789 of NZ_JAVKPT010000001.1, read as the reverse complement.
AGCCGACCGAAGTCCACTCCGGAGCCTGGGTCCAGCGTCATGGTCGAGAAGACGTCGGCCAGGGAGTCGCGCCCGTCGGCGCGCAGGCCGTCGACGACCTCCTGCTGCGTGGCATCCTGCGGGAGGTCCCGGGACAGCACACCGGCGAAGACGACGTTCGTGGCCTGGCCGAGCAGCATGGGCGCCAGCACAGAGAGCAGGACGGATCCCGTGATGAACACCAGCACCACGGCCAGCCCCGCCTTGAAGTCCATCATGAGGCCGCCGAGCCGGTGCACCGAGGGCCAGAAGCTGCGCGGCTTGCGCGCGGGAGCTCCGCCGCCCCAGCCGTCGTCAGCGGGAGCGTCGTCCAGGTCGATCTCGGGGGAGATCAGGGAATCGTCCTTCAGGGCCTCATCCCCGGCCGCGGCTTCGGCACGGCCGCGGCGATGTGCAGAGGAGGTGCTGGGGCTCAACGGGCGGCCTCCGCTTCCGTGTCGGCCGAGGGATCCTCGGGACTGAGCTGGGAGTCCACGATCTCCCGGTAGGTGGCCGAGGACTCGAGCAGCTCGGCGTGGGTGCCGCGGGCGGTGATCCGGCCGTCGTCGAGCACGAGGATCTGATCGGCATCGAGCACGGTGGCCACGCGCTGGGCGACCACGATCTGGGTGACGTCGCGGGTCACGGGACGCAGCGCCGCCCGCAGCGCGGCATCCGTGGTGACGTCCAGGGCCGAGAACGAGTCGTCGAACAGGTGGACCACGGGATCCGCGATCAGCGCCCGTGCGATGGACAGGCGCTGGCGCTGCCCGCCCGAGACGGTCGTTCCGCCCTGGGACACGTTCGTCTCGAGCTGCTCGGGCATCCGGCGCACGAAATCGGCGGCCTGCGCGGTCTCCAGGGCCTCCCACAGCTGCTCGTCGGTGGCCTCGGGGCGCCCGAAGCGCAGGTTGGAGGCGATCGTCCCGGAGAACAGGTAGGGCTTCTGCGGCACGAGCGCCACGCGGCGCACGATCTCGCTGCGGGCCAGGCGCGAGGTCTCCGCCCCGTCGAGCAGGACCTGCCCGTGCGTGGGGTCGTCCAGGCGCGGGATGAGGTGCAGCAGCGTGGTCTTCCCGGCGCCGGTGGAGCCGATGATCGCGGTGGTGGTGCCCGGGCGGGCCGTGAAGCTGATGCCCTCCAGCACCGGGGCCTCCGCGCCGGGGTAGGAGTAGGAGACGTCCCGGAACTCGACGAGGCCCTCGAGGCGCTGCGGGGCCTGCGGCTGCAGCGGTTCGTGGAGGCTCGTCTCCGTGCGCAGGACCTCTCCGATGCGCTCGGCGCTGACCATGGCCCGGGGGACCATCATCATCATGAACACTCCCATCATCAGGGCCATGAGGATCTGCAGCAGGTACTGCGTGAACGCGGTCATCTGCCCGACCTCGAGCAGCCCCTCATCCACGCGGTGGCCGCCGAACCACAGCACCGCGGCGGTGGCCAGGTGCAGGATCATCATGATCAGGGGGAACATCAGCACGAACAGCTGCCCGATGCGCAGGGAGATCCCGGAGAGCTCGTCGTTCACACCGGCGAAGCGCTGGCGCTCGTGGTCCTCGCGCACGAAGGCCCGCACCACGCGCATGCCGACCACCTGCTCGCGCAGCACGCCGTTGATGTCGTCGATCCGGCCCTGCATGGAGCGGAACAGGGGCATGAGCCTGCGCATGATCAGCAGCAGCAGCACCACGAGCAGCGGGATCGCGACCCAGACCAGCCAGGACAGGCCGGGGTCCGTGCGCAGGGCCATGGCCAGGCCGCCGATGCTCATCAGCGGCGCGGTGATCATCATGGTCAGGCCCATCAGGGTCAGCATCTGGATCTGCTGGACGTCGTTCGTCCCGCGCGTGATCAGCGACGGTGTGCCGAAGCGGTCCATCTCGCGCCCGGAGAAGCGGGCGACCCGGCGCTGGACGGCGTGGCGCAGGTCGCGTCCGGTGCCCATGGCCACGCGCGCGCCGCAGTACACGGCCGCCACGGCAGTCACTGCCTGCAGCAGCGTCACACCGAGCATGACCAGACCCGTGGAGACGATCACCCCTGTGCGGCCCTGGGCCACCCCGCCGTCGATGATGCGCGCGTTGAGCGCGGGCAGCAGGAGGATCGTCAGGGTCGCGGCCAGCTGCAGGACGACCGTTCCCAGGATCCAGCCGGGGTAGCGGCCCGCGTAGTCGCGGATCAGGCGCAGGAGCAAGCGGTGCCTCCAGGGGGGGGCGGACGAGGGGCGCAGGGATGGGTGCGTGCGTCATCGATGACGGGGTGCGCGGAAGGGGCAGGGGCCCGGAAGCCGGGCCCGGCCGGGGACAGGATAGACCTTCGGACAGGGAGGCTCCCGATAGTCTCGGGGGCGACGCCCCGGGTCGCAGCGGCCCTGTCTCGGCTGCCGCGAAAGGACCGCGCACCGAGGAGGGGGCGAGGCACGGACTCGGGTCCCAGGAGGAATCGGCACATGTTCGCACAGGAGCGGCAGGCGGAGATCGCCGAGCTGGTCAGCGCATCCCGTCGGGTCAGCGGCGCCGACCTGTCCCGGCGATTCGACGTGGCCATGGAGACCGTGCGCCGGGATCTGGCCGCGCTCGAGGCCGCGGGCAGGCTGCGTCGAGTGCACGGCGGGGCGGTCTCCCTCGACCGGCCGGCCTCCGTCGAGGCAGCGATCGCAGGGCGCGAGGCGCCGAAGTCACCGGCCAAGCGGCGCATCGCCGCGGCTGCCGTGCGCCTGCTCGAGGATGAGGGCGCGGTCACCGTCGTCCTGGACGCGGGCACCACGGTGGAGGCGGTGGCCGATGAGCTCGCGAACTGGCGGTCCGATGACTCCGAGCAGCCGCTGCAGGTGCTGACCCACGCGCTGCACGTGGCCGGGCGGCTGGCCGATCACCCGGACATCGAGCTCGACATGGTCGGCGGCGCTGTGCGCAAGCTCACCTGGGCGGCCGCCGGAGCCCGCACCGCCGGGCACTACTCCGACCACCGGGTGGACCTGGCGATCCTGGGCTGCTCGGGGGTCTCGGAGGGCTTCGGATTCTCCACGCCGCACGCGCCAGAGGCCGCGGTCAAGGCGGCGATCGCAGGGGCCGCCCGCCGGGTGGTCGTGGTCTGCGACGCCGAGAAGCACGGCCACGAGACGTTCTCGCGCTACGCCCATCTGAGCGAGATCGACGTCATGATCACCGACGCCGAGCCGCCGTCCGGGCTCGCCCGCGCCCTGGAGCGCGCCGGTGTGGAGGTCGTCATCGCCTGAAGGACGCGCAGGGGCGGTGCCGGGGTCCGAGCAGGGATCACCCGGTACGGTGGGAGACCGAGACCCCTGTCCGCGAGCCCGGGCGGCGCGGGCCTGCTGTCGGCCCCCGTCCCGTCCTCGCCGAGACAGCCCCCGAGCGATCGTCCCGGGGCATGACCCGAAAGGAGCACCGTGCGCGCTTTCACCGCACGCTTCGCCACGACCCAGGAGATCGACGCCTGGGATGAGCATGTGCAGTCCAACCCGCGCGGAGGGGACCTGCTGCAGGCGTCCTCGTACGCCGACGTCAAGAAGGATCACGGCTGGCGGCCCGTGCACCTGGTCCACGAGCCGCGCGACGGATCGCAGCCGGTGTTCACGCTCGTGCTGGAGAAGGTCGTTCCGGGGCTGGGCACCCTCTGGTACATGGCCAAGGGCCCGTCGGTCGAGGCCGGCGAGGACCTGGTTGGCTTCGCCGAGGCTACGGAGGAGCTGATCCGCCGCAAGCGCCTGGGCGTCTTCATGGTCAAGATGGAGCCGGTGCTGCTGGATGACCCCGAGCTCACGTCCACCCTGGAGGACGCCGGCCTGGTGCATTCCTTCCCGATCCAGTCCAACGACTCGACCGCGCTGCTGAACACCGACCGCAGCGAGGACGAGGTCTTCAAGGCCCTGCACTCCCGCGGCCGCAACGCGGTGCGCCGCGCGATCCGGGAGGAGGCGCGCGTCGAGCGCGTGCCCGTCACGGAGGAGAACATGCAGGCCATGTTCGGGCTGATGCAGACCATCGGACAGGGCCACGCCAGCGTCATGCTGCGTCCGTACGAGTACTACCAGCGGTTCTGGACGAACTTCGACCAGGCCGGGCAGGGACGCCTGTACTTCGCCTACGAGGACGGCGAGCCCTCCGTCGGCGCCTTCGTGGTGGCCTTCGGGAGGCACGGCTTCTACAAGGACGGCGGGTCGAAGCCCCGGCGCAAGCAGTACGGCGATTCGCACCTGGTGCAGTGGACCGCGCTGACGGATCTCATGAAGGACCACGGGATCATCGACTACGACTTCGTGGGCACCCCGCCCAAGGACCGGGTCAAGGACAAGGAGCACCCGTTCCACGGGCTGGGGCTGTTCAAGACGTCGTTCACCAAGACCGTCATCGACTACACCGGCGTGTGGGATCAGCAGATCTCCCCCTGCCGCGCCCGCCTGTGGAACACCGTGATCGAGAAGGTCATGCGACGGCTGTGGGTCCGCTCCCGCAACGAGGCGTTCTACTGAGCCGACGACCGGCCCCCTGCCCGGCCTGCCCGGGTGCCCGTGCCGGATGACGCCGCACGGCGGCATCCGGCACGATGCATGTCGGAACACACCATGGAGGAGAGTCCGCGGTGCCCCCAGCCACGCTCACCGGTTCCCTGACCAGCCTGACGGACGCATCCGAGCCGTCGGCTCTGCAGCCCTTCGGCCAGGAGGTCCGCCCCGGCTCCTATCCGAGCTCGGGATGGACGGACCTCGAGCAGCTGCCCGCGGATCCCTTCGGGCCGGACGCCCAGCTGAGCCTGCAGCAGTGGCTCAGCGACGACGACCTGGCGCCGATCCGGCCCACCGAGGCCCAGGCCCGACGCGCCCAGGCCCTGGCGGACGGTCAGCTCGGCGATGTGCTGGCACCGCGCGTCGAGGCGCTTCCAGTGCTCACGACCGAGGCCATCGAGCGCGACCGGCTGCAGCGGCAGTCGCCCGCCCAGACCGTCCCGATCGCCACGACGAGCCGTCGGCGCGCCTCACAGGAGTCCACGGGCCCGGTCTCGCGCCCGGACACCTCGATGCTGCCGGCCGTCGAGCCGACGGATCTCGGCAGCCAGCCGACCACGCAGATGCAGACGGCGGCCTACCCGTCGTCGAGCTCCGCAGCGACGGCACCGCAGCCGCGGCGCTCGCGTCGCGTGCTCGAGTCGATCATGAAGCGCGACGCGGGGATGACCGCCGCCATGCCCATGGTCGAGCGGCTCACGGCCAGCCCGTTCGCGGGCCTGCGCCGGTACGCGAGCTCGGATGACCGAGAGGCCCGGCGCACCCTGAATTTCGCCCTGCGCCTGGCGGAGACGATGTTCCACTACGGCGCCGACGCACTGGACGTCGAGAACGCGGTCGTGGCCGTGTGCGCGACCTACGGCGTGGAGAACATCGAGGTCGACATCACCAACCAGTCGGTCACGATCAACTACGTCGCAGACGTCTCCGGCCTCGATGCCTCCGCGACCCGCGAGGACGTGTTCAACCACGCCGACACCACGAGCCACACCGTCATGCGCGTGGTGCGCTCGTCGTCGGACAACTACTCCGGTCTGGCGGACACCCACCGGCTGGTCACGGAGATCAGCCGGGGGAGGATGTCGCGCGAGGAGGCCCGCGGGCGGCTCCAGGCCATCAACTCCCGGCCCAAGCCCTTCCCCAACTGGGTGGTCTCCCTGGCCACCATGGCTGCGGCATTCGCCATCACCCTGGGCATCGGCGGCGGCCTCACGGGCGCCACGATCTCGATGCTCTCGGCCGGCATGGTGGGCAAGATCGGGGCCGTGATGGGCCGACGCCGCGTGCCGGAGTTCTTCACCATGGTGGTCTCGGCCTTCGTCATCACCGTCATGGCGCTGCTGGGCTCCCAGATCGGCATCGAGATGTCGCCCCCGAAGGTGATCGCGGCCGGTCTGATCATGCTGATGCCCACCACCAGGTTCATGTCGACCATGCACGACGCGATCTCGGGCTTCCCCGTCACGGCCGCAGGGCGCGCGCTGTCCACGGGCATGGCCTTCGCAGGGATCGTCGCGGGGATCTACACGGGCATCGCGGTCATGGGGCTGATGGGCCAGGGAGGGCTGGACATCTCCCAGACGCAGTTCGAGCCGGCGGCGCCCTACTTCAACATCATCTGCATGACGCTGGCAGCCGGGCTGATCGCGATCAGCCTGCAGGCCTCGGCGCGGCACCTGCTGCCCGCCATGGTCGCCGGGCTCGGCGGCCTGCTGGCCTATCACCTGGTGGGGTGGGTCGGACTCGACGCGCGCCTGCAGGTGGTCTTCGGGGCCACGATGACGGGCGTGATCGGCGCCTACATCGCCGGGCGGCACCGCATCCCGTCGCTGGTGCTCGCGGTGCCGGGCATGACGTTCCTGCTGCCCGGGCTATCGGTCTTCCGCGGCATGTACGCGGTGACGATCGAGGCCGAGACCACGGGCCACGGCGTCGTGTCGCTGGTGACGGCCATGACCACGATCCTGTCTATGGCCGCCGGGCTGGTCCTGGGCCAGCTGCTGATGCGCCCGTTCGTGCTCTCGGAGGATGCCCGGATCGGCATGCGTCGCAACCGCCGCCGCTGACTGACCGACCCCGCCTGCGCAGACGACGACGGCCGCGCACCCTCGCATGAGCAGGTGCGCGGGCGTCGTGCTGTGCGAGGGGAAGGGGATCAGACCTTGCCGACCGGGGTCTTCTTCTCGGCCTGGAAGGCGTCCTCGTCGCGGCCGCGGGCCCAGTAGCCCGACAGCGAGACCTGCGCCCGGTCCAGGCCGTGCTCCTCGAACAGGACGGGTCGGAGGGCCTTCATGGCCTCGCGCTCGCCGTGGGCGAAGACCTGGATGCCGTCCGTCGTGCCGGGCCACTGCGCCGTGCGCGCGGCCTCGACCAGGGCGGGGAAGCCGGCGGGGGCCTCGGCGCGGTGGATCCACCGCAGGCTCCAGCCCGAGGGCACCTGGATGTCCAGGTGGTGATCGGCGTCCTGGACCTCGAGCAGGATCTCTCCGCGGGCGTCCTCCGGCATGGCCTCGACGTTGGCGAGCACCGCGGGGATCGCGGCCTCGTCGCCGAGCATGAGGCTCCAGGAGGCCTGTGGGTCGGGGATCCACTTGCCGCCGGGACCCACAGCGACGATCGTGTCGCCGGGCTGCGCTCCGGCCGCCCACGGCCCGGCCCAGCCGGAGTCGCCGTGCAGCGCGACGTCGATCCACAGCTGCCCGGCCTCGAGGTCCACGTGGCGCAGCGTCATGTGCCGGGTCGCGGGAAGGTGCTCGCGCGGAAGCGTCTCGCGCAGGCTCCAGTAGTCGGGATGATCTCCCAGGCCCAGCTCGGGATCGAAGAACACGAGCTTGCAGTACTTCTCCGGGGGCTCGATGTCCCGGAAGGAGCTCGGATCGCCGATCGAGGCCACGATGCGCACCATCGACGGGGAGAGCTCCAGGCGCTGCACGACGGTCAGGTCGATCTGCGCCTTCGGCGGCTTTGCGGGAGCGGGCTGGTGCTGGGCGGGGTCGTCACTCATGAGGCTCACCTTACCGACCAGTCGATCGGAGCCGCCCCCTGCTCCTCGAGCAGACGGTTGACCTGGGAGAACGGCCGCGAACCGAAGAAGCCGCGGGAGGCGGACAGGGGAGAGGGGTGCGTGGACTCCACGGTCGGGGTCGGGGCGAGCCAGGGGGCGCACTGGCGTGCGGGGCGTCCCCACAGCAGGCCCACGAGCGGGCCGCCGCGGGCCGCCAGGGCCCGGACCGCGCATTCGGTGACGGCCTCCCACCCCTTGCCGTGGTGGGAGGCAGGCACTCCGTCGCGCACCGTGAGGCACCTGTTGAGCAGCATGACGCCCTGGCGGCTCCATGCGCTGAGGTCCCCGTTCTCGGCCGGGGCGATCCCCAGGTCGTCGTGCAGCTCGCGGTAGATGTTCTGCAGGGACCGCGGCAGGGGGCGGACGTCCGGGCGCACCGAGAACGACAGCCCCATGGCGTGGCCCGGGGTGGGGTACGGGCCCTGGCCCAGGATCAGCACGCGGACCTCGGCCATCGGCTCCTGGAAGGCCCGCAGGATCTCCGGGCCCGGCGGGAAGGTGCGCTGGCCCTGCGCATGCTCCTGGCGCAGGAAGTCGCCCATCCCGTGGATCGCGTCCTCCACGGGGCGCAGGGCCTCGGCCCAGTCCTCGGCCATGATCTCGGCGAGGTCGGGGCGGTCTGCGGAATCGGTGCTGGTCATGCGGACCACTCTAGGGACCGCCGCCCACGACGCCGGGGGCGCCCCGCTGCGCTGTCGTGGCCGCGTTCTACAGTGGCGGCATGAGCGAGTCGAGCATGCCCACCGATCAGCGTCCCGTCGCCCTCGTCACCGGTGCCACCGGCGGCATCGGCCGGGCGGTCGTCGAGTCCCTGGCGGTCGATCACCGGGTCCTGGCCGTGGGCCGCGATGAGCACGCCCTGGCGCAGCTGCCGGAGGGGGCCGAGCCCGTGCGCGCCGAGCTCACGGACTTCCAGGCCCTGCCCGAGCTCGTGGACGGGCTCGAGCGGCTGGATGTCCTGGTCCACTGCGCCGCCCTGGGCCACCGGCTCTCGGTCGAGCACTCCCGCCCCCAGGACTGGCAGGCGCAGCTGGAGCTCAACGTCATGGTCCCCGCCGAGCTGACCCGGCTGGCCCTGCCCGCGCTGCGCCGCGCGCAGGGAACCGTGGTGCTCGTGAACTCCGGCGCCGGCTTCACCGCCAGCGGCGGCAATGCGGTCTATGCGGCCTCCAAGTTCGCGCTGAGGGCGCTGGCGGACTCGCTGCGCCAGGAGCTCGAACCGGACCTCGTGCGGGTGGCCTCGGTGCACCCCGGACCCACGGACACCGAGATGCTGCGGGGGATCCACGATTCGATCGGGAAGCAGCACCGCCCGGAGGAGTACATCCTCCCCGAGTCGGTGGGCCGGGCCGTGCGTGCGGTCGTAGATGCCTCCCCGGATGTGCAGCTCACCTCGGTCTCGGTGCGCCCGCGCCAGGAGCAGCGCTGATGGGCGCGCAGGCGGGGGAGCTGGATGAGCAGCAGCGGGCGATCCTCGACCTGGAGAAGCGGCGCTTCAAGTACCAGGGGGCCAAGGAGCGGGCCATCGGCGCGCAGCTCGGGATGCCCGTGACGGAGTACTACCAGCGGCTCAATGCGCTGCTGGACACGGAGGCCGCCTGGGCCGCCGAGCCCGTCCTGGTGCGGCAGCTGCGCGAGCTGAGGGACTCGTGAGCGCGGTCCCGGCGGCTCGTCGCGGCGCATGAACGGGCTCCCCGATGGAAGGATGGCGCGCATGAGCGAACAGCCCCCGTGGTCCGATCCCGACCTGCATCCCCGCGACGTCTTCGACGACGTCCCGGAGGACGGCCCTCGGCAGGGCGCGCACCGGCCCCGGGAGGCCGCAGCCCCCAAGACCCCCGGGAGCCTGAAGGCCATGGTCATCGTGGGCTCCCTCGGCCTGCTGCTGGGCGCCGGCGCCTACGTCTTCTCCACCGTGAACCAGGACCGCGGCTCGAGCGCCGTCCAGGGCTCCGACGACCAGGTCGCCGAGGATCCGAGCGGGTCGGCCGGGGCGGAGGACGGGGCGAGCGCCTCTGCCGCTCCCGAGGACGCCGAGCAGGTGGGCATCTTCAACGCCACCGACCTCGACGGCGTGGCCGGCGCTGCCAGCGAGGACCTCACGGCGCTGGACTGGGAGGTCATCGCCACCGGCAACTGGGGCATGCCCGTGGACGAGAGCGTGGTCTACTACGCGAGCGACGGCGTCACCGGGGACACCGAGGAGCAGGCCCGGCTCGTGGCCGATGCCCTGGGGATCGAGCAGGTCCAGGCCGACGACGCCATCGCCTATCCGCTGGTGGCAGTGATCGGAGACGACCTCGGCGAGGAGCTGGTGGGCGCAGGCCAGGAGCAGTCCTCCGCGCAGGGCGCCGCCGAGCTCCCGCAGGAAGGCGCCGGCGCCCAGGCACTGGCGGCCGATCCGACGGAGGCCCTCCGATGAGCGCGGCGGGGAACTCGCGCGCTGTCGAGCCGCTGGCCGTCGAGGGCCGGCGCGTGCGCCTGCGCGACTGGCGCGCCGATGACCTCCCCGTCTACGAGCGGTGGATCATGCCCCCGCCCGGCGGCGGCGAGCACGAGTGGCAGCGCACGGACGGGCCCTTCTACCCCAACTTCACCGCAGAAACGGCCCAGCGCTGGCTCGGGAAGCTGACGGAGCGGGTGCGCCAGGGCGACTGGCCCGCAGTGCGCGACACCGCGGTGATCGCCGAGCAGGGCACCGACCGGTTCCTGGGGCAGGTCTCCTGGTATCACGCGGAGGCCCCCACGGAGGATCCGGGTACGGGCACGCATCTGCTGCCGCTGCACTCGATCGGCGTGGCGATCTACCCGCCGGAGTACTGGTCCGGCGGGTACGGCTCGGAGGCCCTGCGCCTGTGGGTCGACCTGCTGTTCCGGACCAGCGGCGCCGACCGCGTCGACCTGGAGACCTGGAGCGGCAATCGCGGCATGTGCCGGGTGGCCCGGAAGCTCGGTTTCACCGAGGAGGCGCGGATCCGCAGGGCTCGTAAGGTGGCGGGGGAGCACTACGACCGGATGATCTACGGCATTCTGCGCGAGGAGTGGGAGCAGGTGCCGTGGCACGGGGCGTCCGCCCTCGGTGAACCCTGAGCCGAACGCGCTCAGGGGTTTGCACTCGCAGGGGCCGAGTGCCAATAATGGACTTGGCACTCAGTCGAGCAGACTGCCAGCCGGCCCCGCTGCGGTCGGCGCAGCCGCTCGACCACGAAGTGGAAGCCACCGCCTCTCTGAGGGGCAGGCTCGGCGGGCAGATCCCGCAGGAGCCGGCGCCCCGTCCGTCGCGGGCAGCGGGTCGGTGGGAGTCAGACTGAACGTCCAGGAGGGACGAACACATGGCAAAGCTCATCGCATTCGACGAGGAGGCCCGCCGCGGTCTCGAGCGCGGCCTCAACACCCTGGCTGACGCCGTCAAGGTCACGCTCGGCCCGCGCGGCCGCAACGTCGTCCTGGAGAAGTCCTGGGGCGCTCCCACGATCACCAACGACGGCGTGTCCATCGCCAAGGAGATCGAGCTCGAGGACCCCTACGAGAAGATCGGCGCCGAGCTCGTCAAGGAGGTCGCCAAGAAGACCGATGATGTCGCCGGCGACGGCACCACCACCGCCACCGTGCTCGCTCAGGCGCTCGTGCGCGAGGGCCTGCGGAACGTGGCCGCCGGTGCTGACCCGCTCTCGCTCAAGCGCGGCATCGAGAAGGCCGTCGAGGCCGTCACCGCCGAGCTGCTCAGCTCCGCCAAGGAGATCGAGACCGAGGAGCAGATCGCGGCCACCGCGTCCATCTCGGCCGCGGATCCGGAGATCGGCCGCCTCATCGCCCAGGCCATGGAGAAGGTCGGCAAGGAGGGCGTGATCACGGTCGAGGAGTCCAACACCTTCGGGCTGGACCTCGAGCTGACCGAGGGCATGCGCTTCGACAAGGGCTACCTCTCCGGCTACTTCGTCACGGACGCCGACCGCCAGGAGGCCGTCCTCGAGGATCCCTACATCCTCATCGTCAACTCGAAGATCTCGGCCGTGAAGGATCTCGTCCCGGTCCTGGAGAAGGTCATCCAGTCGGGCAAGCCGCTGATGATCATCGCCGAGGACGTCGAGGGCGAGGCGCTGGCCATGCTGGTGCTGAACAAGATGCGCGGCTCCGTGAAGTCCGTGGCCGTCAAGGCTCCCGGCTTCGGCGACCGCCGCAAGGCCCAGCTGGCGGACATCGCCATCCTGACCGGCGGCCAGGTCATCACCGAGGAGGTCGGCCTCTCGCTCGAGACCGCCACCCTGGACCTGCTGGGCACCGCCCGCAAGGTCGTCGTGACCAAGGACGAGACCACCATCGTCGACGGCGCCGGCTCCGCCGAGGAGATCGAGGGCCGCGTGGCCCAGATCCGCGCCGAGATCGAGAACTCGGACTCGGACTACGACCGCGAGAAGCTGCAGGAGCGCCTGGCCAAGCTGGCCGGCGGCGTCGCCGTGCTGAAGGCCGGCGCGGCCACCGAGGTCGAGCTCAAGGAGCGCAAGCACCGCATCGAGGACGCTGTGCGCAACGCCAAGGCTGCTGTGGAGGAGGGCATCGTCGCCGGCGGCGGCGTCGCCATGATCCAGGCCGGCGAGACCGCCTTCGGCCAGCTGCAGCTCAGCGGCGACGAGGCCACCGGCGCGAACATCGTGAAGGTCGCCATCGACGCTCCGCTCAAGCAGATCGCCTTCAACGCCGGGCTCGAGCCGGGCGTCGTGGCGGCCAAGGTGCGCGGCCTCGAGAAGGGCTGGGGCCTCAACGCGGCCACCGGCGAGTACGAGGACCTCATGGCCGCGGGCATCAACGACCCGGTCAAGGTCACCCGCTCCGCCCTGCAGAACGCCGGCTCGATCGCCGGGCTGTTCCTGACCACCGAGGCCGTCGTCGCCGACAAGCCGGAGCCGGCCGCGGCCGCCGGCGGCGGCGAGGACCCGATGGGCGGCATGGGCGGCATGATGTGATGACGCCTCGGCGTCATCGCTGAGCGCAGCCCAGCGAGTCCGACGGGCCCCGTCTCCCACCTCGGGAGGCGGGGCCCGTCGTCATGTCCGGGGGGGGGGGTGGACCCGACGAGTGTCTGCGCTGCCGGCCGGTGCCGCAGGCGTCCCAGGGCCCGGTGCGACCGGCCTGCCGACGGGAGCCTGTCGGGACAGCCCGAGCCGCGGCGCCGGGCTGGGCTGTGCTGTCGGTGGGACGTGCCACAGTGTTCGGCATGACGATCATCGCTGCCGCCGACGGCTCCGCCCTGGGCAATCCCGGCCCGGCCGGCTGGGCCTGGTACATCGACGACTCCAACTGGCGCAGCGGGGGCTGGCCGCATGGCACGAACAACATGGGCGAGCTCCAGGCCGTGCTGGACCTGCTCGAGTCCACGCAGGAGCTCGGCGAGCCCCTGCGGGTGCTGTGCGACAGCCAGTACGTCATCAACTCGATCACCAAGTGGATGAAGGGCTGGAAGAAGAAGGGCTGGAAGAAGAGCGACGGCAAGCCGGTGCTCAACGTCGAGCTCATGAAGGCGCTGGACGCCGCCATGCAGGGCCGGGACGTGACCTTCGAATGGGTCAAGGGCCACGCGGGCCACGAGCTGAACGAGGCCGCCGACACCCGAGCCAACGCCGCCGCCAAGGCCTTTCAGGCCGGCCGCGCGCCGGAGGAGGGGCCGGGGCTGGCGCTGGGCTCGGACGCGGCCGCGCCCTCAGCTGCTGCGGCGCCGGCAGGCCATGCGGCTCCTGCCGAGCCCGCGGCCGCCACAGGCGCCGCAGCGGGGGACCAGGCCGGTCCCGCAGGCAGCGGCGCAGCCGATCCCCGTGCGGAGGCAGAGGAGCAGGTGGGGGACCCGGATCCCGATCTGCTCTCGAGCCTGGAGGATCAGTCGGAGGACCTGGCCGCCGCTCCGAGCCCCGCGCAGGAGGTCTTCGGCCTGGAGCGCGGACGCATCCGCGAGGGCATGTCGGCCGCGACCCTCCACCCGGAGGCGGTGCTCATCGACTCGGACGGGCGCCCCGGCGATCCCGCGAGCCTCTCCCGGGGCGACGACTCCGCCGACCTGCATCTGGTGGACCTGCTGGCCCTGAGCGGGCGCGCTGTGCAGACCACGATCCATGTCCTGGGCTCCACGGGCTCGGCGGTGCACACCGCGCTGTGGACGCGCGAGGACTCCCGCAGCGAACTGGGACAATGGCTGCTGCGCCACCTCCAGGTGACGCTCGAGTCCTGAACAGCCCCGCGGCGCACCTGCCGGCGGCGGGGTCCCTGCCCTTCCCCGTCTCAGGAGCCCCGTCCGCATGAGCTCACCGTCCGCCCAGGCCTCGCCCTCGCCGTTGCAGCGCCAGTCCGTGCTGTGGAGCCTGCGCTCGCCGCGAGCCCTGCGCACCGAGCTGCTGGCGGGACTCGTCGTGGGCCTGGCGCTGATCCCGGAGGCGATCGCCTTCTCCGTGATCGCCGGGGTCGATCCGCGGGTGGGGCTCTTCGCCTCCTTCACCATGGCGGTGACCATCTCGATCGTCGGCGGCCGACCCGCCATGATCTCGGCGGCCACCGGTGCCGTCGCCCTGGTCGTCGCGCCCCTGGTGGCCTCCCACGGGGTCGAGCACCTGATCGCATGCGTGATCCTCGCCGGGATCCTGCAGGTGCTCCTGGCGCTGGTCGGACTGCCCAAGCTCATGCGCTTCGTGCCGCGGCAGGTCATGGTGGGCTTCGTCAACGGGCTGGCGATCATCGTCTTCACGTCCCAGCTCCCCGAGCTGCTCGGCGTGCCGTGGATGGTCTACCCGCTCGTGGCCCTGGGCCTGCTGATCACCTTCGGTCTGCCGCGGCTGAGCCGGGCGGTGCCGTCCCCGCTCGCGGCGGTCGTCGTGGTGACCCTCCTGGCGGTGCTGGCCTCGATCGCCGTGCCGACCGTGGGGGACAAGGGCGAGCTGCCGCGCGAGCTGCCGGTACTGGGACTGCCGGAGGTCCCCTGGACGTTCGAGACGCTGCAGGTGATCTTCCCGTACGCCCTGTCCATGGCGGTCGTGGGGCTGCTCGAGTCGCTGCTGACCGCCAAGCTGGTGGACGACATCACCGACACCCCGTCCTCCAAGACCCGCGAGACCTGGGGGCAGGGCGCTGCGAACATCGTGACGGGGCTCTTCGGCGGGATGGGGGGCTGCGCGGTGATCGGGCAGACCATGATGAACGTCAACGCCTCGGGCGCCCGCACGCGGATCTCCACGGCCTCGGCGGGCATCTTCCTGCTGGCGCTCGTGATCGCACTGGGAGACGTCGTGGCCGTGATCCCCATGGCCGCACTCGCCGCGGTGATGATCTACGTGGCGCTGACCTCGTTCGACTGGCACAGCATCCACCCGCGTACCCTTCGCACGCTGCCGCGCAGCGAGGTCGCGGTCATGGTCATCACGACCGTGGTCATCGTGGTCTCGCACAATCTTGCGATCGGCGTGGGCGCCGGAGTGCTGGCTGCCATGGTCCTGTTCAGCCGCCGCGTGGCCCACACCGTGCGCGTCCACCGCTTCCCGGGCCGGGTGGGCGAGGACCTCGTCACCACGGCCCCCAGCGAGGACATGGTCACCTACGTGGTGGACGGCGAGCTGTTCTTCGCCTCCTCGAACGACCTCTACACGCAGTTCGGCTACGCCCGGGACCCGCAGCACGTGCGCATCGACCTGAGCCGGGCGCACATCTGGGATGCCTCCACGGTCGCCGCGCTGGATTCGATCCGGGAGAAGTACGACCGCCACGGCGTGCAGGTGGAGATCGTGGGCCTGGATCGGCTCAGCTCCGGGCTGCACGACCGGCTGACCCGCCGTCCCCGCGGCTGAGCTGACGCCCCCGCGACCGAGCCGTCGTCTCTCTGCCCGGCCGGCGGCCGCGAGGACCTCTCGGGCCATGCTCGCCCTCGGAAGCGGCCTGCGCCGGTCGCTCTGCGAGCCGTGGGCGGACCCTCAGCTGTGCGAGGAGCCGCCGCTGCGGTCGTCGCGCGGTGCCCCGGGATCTGGGCCGGACAGATCCGGCAGCTCGCTGGTCTCGTCGATGATGCTGGGATCGTCGTCGTCGATCTCGGGGATCGGAGGCAGGCCGTCGTCGCCGAACGGGGCGTCGTCTCGGGTCTCGCGTCCAGCAGCGCCTGCTTCGGCATCTGCGGCGCGGGCGGGCTGAGCCTGCTCGGCCGGCGACGCCCCCGCAGCCGTCGACGCGCGAGCGGAATCTCCCGCCTCGAAGCCGTCGGCATCGGACGCGCCGGCACCGGTGGCCTCGGCTGCCGAACCGGCCTCGACCGGGGAGTCTCCGGCCGAGGGCACTGTCGTCTCGCCGCGGCGGGCGGCACGGCGCATCCGACGACCGCTCGAGGCGGAAGCGGGACCGGATTCCTCGGCGGCTTGGCGCTGCCGTTCGAGCTGCTCCTCGGTGGGTGCGCTGCGCCGCCTGGAGGGGGTCCACGCACCGCGCGAGAACCAGGTCCCCGACTCCCCGCGGGAGGCCCTGGGAGCCTCAGCGCCGCTGAAGCGCAGGGCCTGGTCCGCAGGGTCGTCGGCGTCGGCCGCGCGCTCGATCGCGGCCTCGGCGGACTCTCCGCCGGGCAGGGTGACCACGAATGTCGCGCCGCCGCCGGGGGTCTCCTCGAGGGTGACCACTCCGCCGTGCTGGCCCACCACCGAGGCCACGATCGACAGGCCCAGCCCGGTGCCGCCGGTCTCGCGGGTGCGGGAGGTGTCCGCGCGGTAGAAGCGCTCGAAGATCCGGGTGCGGTCGGGGCCCTTGATGCCGGGACCGTGGTCGCGGATCTTCAGCTGCGCCAGCCAGGTCGGCGCGGACTCGTCATCCGGGACGGCGGGCTGCTGCTCCTGCGGCACGGCGTCGAACGAGGGGTTCTCCACGATGATCTCGAGGTCTGTTCCCTGCGGCGTGTAGCGCACGGCGTTGGTCATCAGGTTGACCACGACCTGGCGCAGACGGGCGTCATCGCCGCGGGTCCACACCGGCGCGGCGGCGCTGTCGTCCGGGCCGAGCACCGTGATGCGGCGATCCGGCCAGGCCGCCGCGAAGTCGGCGGCGGCATCGTGGGCCAGGACCAGCAGGTCGACGTCGGTGATCTCGAGGGCTCGGCCGTTGTCCACCCGGGCCAGCGAGAGGAGGTCCTCGACCAGCTGGGTCATGCGCGTGGCCTCGGATTCGATGCGCCCCATGGCCTGAGAGACCTTCTCGTCATCGTCCAGGGCGCCGTGGCGGTAGAGCTCGGAGTATCCGCGGATCGACACGAGGGGAGTGCGCAGCTCGTGGGAGGCATCGGCTACGAACTGGCGCAGCCGGTTCTCGGAGTGGGTCCGGGCGTCGAAGGCGTCCTCGATCTGCCCGAGCATGCGGTTCAGCGACATCGACAGCTGGCCGACCTCGGTCGCGGAGCTGTAGCCGGAGATGCGCTGGGACAGGTCGCCGGCGGCGATCGCGGCAGCGGTGGCCTCGACCCGCTTCAGCGGTGTGAACGCCCGCGTGATGAGGATCCAGCCGACCGTCAGGGCCACCAGGAGGGTGGCCACCCCGTAGCTCAGGGTCAGCAGCGTCACCGCCGAGATCATGCCGTTGGCCCAGCCCAGCGGCTCGGCCGTCACGACGGTGTAGTCCGAATCGGCCTGGGGGGCTGCCACCACGCGCCAGGAGCCGTCCCCGCCGTCGGCGGAGCGCACCGTCATCCCGGACTGCTCCGTCTGCAGGACGACCTCGCGGGTGAAGCTGGAGAGGTCCGGCTCGCCCGGGTCGACCGGGCCGGGGGCGGTGGAGCCCACCTGGGCGACGATCTCGCCGTCGGAGTCGAGCAGGTAGCCCCGCTTGGACACGTTGACGGTGGGCGATCCGATCATGTCCGACATCAGCGCGGTCGACACGGTGCCCAGCGACTCGCGCAGCTCGTTGTCGATCGAGTTGACGAGCGAGTCGCGCACCACGGAGATCGACACGAAGCTCGTCAGCAGGATCGACGGCATCAGCAGCAGGCCGGTGAGGACCATCAGCTGGGTCCGCAGCGACGACGAGCGCCACCGCGCTGTGAGCTTCTCCACGGTTCAGACCTCCGTCGACGGCACGCGGACGACGGTCATCTTGTCAGGACGACGGGCGGCGCCGCCGGAGGCGGACACCACCCGGTGAGGGTTGCAGATGGGCTCAGCCGTTCTTGTGGGCCGTGCGCAGCAGGTATCCGACGCCGCGCTTGGTGTGGATCAGCGGGGGAAGATCCGGATCGTTGTCGATCTTGCGGCGCAGGTAGGAGATGTAGGACTCGACGATCGAGGCGTCTCCGTTGAAGTCGTACTCCCACACGTGATCCAGGATCTGGGCCTTGGACAGCACGCGGTTGGGATTGAGCATCAGATAGCGCAGCAGCTTGAACTCGGTGGGCGACAGATCGATCTCGCGCTCGCCGCGGAAGACCTCGTGGGCGTCGTCGTCGAGGACCAGGTCGTCCACGCGCAGGCGCGAGTCGTCCTCCTCGGCCGGGGCCGAGCGGCGCAGGACGGCGCGGATGCGGGCCACGACCTCGTCCAGGCTGAACGGCTTGGTGACGTAGTCGTCGCCGCCGACGGTCAGGCCCTGGACCTTGTCCTCGGTGTCGTCCTTGGCGGTCAGGAAGACGATGGGGAAGGTGCGGCCCTCGGCGCGCAGCTTCCGCGTGACGGCGAAGCCGTCCAGATCCGGGAGCATGACGTCCAGGACGGCCAGATCAGGGCTCTCCTCCTGGGCGCGGGTGATGGCATCGCGGCCATTGGCGGCGGTGACGACCTCGAAGCCCGCGAACTTCAACGAGGTGGCGAGGAGTTCGAGGATGTTGGGCTCGTCGTCGACGACCAGGAGCTTTGCTTCAGGGTTGCTGTTGTTCACGCGACCCAGTGTCTCGGAGTCTCCTGGACGTCCTCTGGATGCTTTGAGGACGTTTCATGGAAGTCGTGGGCCGTGGGGCAGGGCTCAGCCCAGCTGCCCGCCGCTGCGCTCGAGGTAGCAGGAGGCGCACAGGGACTCGTAGGCCACCTCACCGTCGATCGCGACCTGCTCTCCGTCCAGCACCATGCCGCCGTCCGAGGTGCGGGCGTTGAACATCGCCTTGCGGCCGCAGCGGCAGATGGTCTTGAGCTCCTCGAGCGTGTGCGCGATCTCCATCAGCCTCCCCGAACCGGGGAAGGAGCGGGTGCGGAAGTCGCCGCGGATCCCGTAGGCCAGCACCGGCACGGAATCGAGCACGGCGATGCGCAGCAGGTCGTCCACCTGCCGCGGACTCAGGAACTGGGCCTCGTCCACGAGCAGGCACGCCACGGGCGGGAGCTCGACGGTTGCCAGCAGGGCCTCCGGGTCGCGGCCCGCGGCGGCCTGGCGGAAGCGGGCGCGGACGTCGTCGTGGGGTCCGAGCAGGAGGTCGACGGAGCGGGCGAGGCCCAGCCTGGAGGTGATGGTGGACTCGCCCTTCGTGTCCACGGAGGGCTTGGCCAGCAGCACGCGCTGGTCGCGCTCCTCGTAGTTGAACGCCGCCTGCAGCAGTGCGGTGGACTTGCCGGAGTTCATGGCCCCGTAGCGGAAGTACAGCTTGGCCATCTCAGCTCCGGTGCAGCAGGGTCAGGCTCGTGCTCACGACGTCAGCTGCGGGCACGGCGGATCGCGTTGCGCACCAGCAGCACGAACAGCAGGACGACCGACAGCGGGAAGGCGACCAGCGCGTAGCGGGTGAACCAGGGCCAGATCTCGCCGCCGCCCACGATCCACTTGGTGATCAGCATGGCGGCCATGGCCGCCCCGGAGCTCACCGCCAGCACGACCGTGGCCCAGGCCAGCGCATCCATGCCTCCGGGCTGCCTGCCGGCGGCGGAGGATGCGGTGCCGGAACGGGCAGGGGGAATCGAAGGGGAGGACTCGGCGGGCATGGACCCAGGGTACAGCCGAGCCCGACAGGGGCGCCGAGGCACCGGCTGGAGTACGATGGGACGTTCTGCCGGTCCCCGAGCAGAGCGCGCCCGCAGGGGCTTGAGCCGACTGCTCGAGCAGCGGGCCGCCGCAGGGACCGCGCAGGCGGCGTGCCCTGTCCGGAAGGGATCTCCGCGGCCGAGCACGCACCCGGAACACCCCGCGAGGCCGCTGCCTCGCCACGAGAAGCAGAGGATGTGCACAGTGCCCACCGGCAAGGTGAAGTGGTTCAACCAGGAGAAGGGCTTCGGATTCCTGGCCGACGACAACGGCGGCGAGGTCTTCCTCCACGTCTCGGCGCTGCCCGAGGGCATGGACACCGTCGCGCCCGGGACCCGCATGGAGTTCGGCGTGGCCGAAGGCCGTCGCGGAGCCCAGGCCCTGCAGGCCACCGTGCTGGGCAGGACCCCGTCCGTGGCCCGGAACAATCGCATGCCGGCCGAGCAGATGGCCGAGATCAGCCAGGACCTGGTGACGCTGCTGGACGGGATCTCGGAGGGGCTGCAGCACGGCCGCTACCCGGATCGCGCCCACGGGCAGAAGATCGCCAAGATCCTGCGCACGGTCGCGGATAATCTGGACGCCTGAGACCTCCTGCGGCGGGCCGCTCGCGCCTGGCGCCTGCCCGCCGCAGGAGGCAGCACACGGAACACGACGACTAGGGGCATCGGTGACCGATCAGTCCACCACCACTCACGACCAGGGCCCCGAGCGCAGCCCGGACGTCCAGCTCGCCGCGCGCCGCGATCTCGCCCTGGCGGCTCTGCGCGCGATCGTGCCGGCCGATGAGATCGGCGAGGGCCACCGTGTGCGCGCCGACGGCGAGCTGCTGGTCACGCACCTCTTCCCGGCCACGGCCCGGGGCAGCCGCGGCTGGGAGTGGTACGTCACGCTGACCCGTGTGCCCGGCTCCGAGGAGGCCACGGTCTGCGAATCCGGCATGCTGCCCGGTGAGGACGCCCTCCTGGCCCCGGCCTGGGTCCCCTGGTCAGAGCGCGTGCTCGACAGCGACCACGACGAGGATCGAGAGGGCGAGCCTGGGGCCGAGGCCGACGGCACCGAGGAGCCCGACGAGGCCGAGGAGTCCGACGGGTCGGAGGAGTCCGACACCGATGACGGCTCCGACCAGGAGGAGCCCGAGGGCTCGGAGTCCGAGGACCAGGAGCGCCCCGACCCGCAGGAGCGGGACCCCGATCGCGACGCGGCCCAGGCCGACTCCCGTGGTCACGGGCAGGACGGCTCGGAGCAGAGCCCGGGGATCGATCCCGCTCCGTGAGCGAGGCACCCGCGACCGGCGCGTTCCGGTCCCTGCGCGTGCCCAACTACCGCCGCTGGTACGCGGGCTCCCTGCTGTCGAACACCGGCACGTGGATGCAGCGCACGGCGCAGTCCTGGCTCGTGTTCGACGAGCTGACCGACCATGACGCGAGAGCCATGGGGCTGGTGCTCGCCCTGCAGTTCCTGCCGCAGCTGCTGATCTCGCCGTGGGCCGGGCTGCACGCCGACCGCGCGGACAGCCGCCGGGTCCTGCTGGTCACGCAGACGCTGATGGGCGTCCTGGCGCTGGGCCTGGGAGCGCTGGTGCTCTCCGGCGCGGTCACGCTGAGCTGGGTGATGGCCTTCGCCCTGGCCCTGGGCGTCACCACGACCTTCAGCGCCCCGGTGCGCCAGACCTTCGTGGCCAGCCTGGTCGGGGACCGCGACCTGTCCAATGCGGTGGCGCTGAACTCGACGGCCTTCAACGCGGCCCGTCTGCTCGGTCCGGCCGCCGCCGGGGTGCTCATCGCGCAGGTGGGCACGGGATGGGTCTTCCTGCTCAACAGCCTGACCTTCGCCGCCATGATCACCGCCATCCTTCGCCTGGATCGGGATCGGCTGCATCCACGGGAGCGCACGCCCAAGGGCCCCGGACAGATCCGGGAGGGCTTCCGCTACGTCCGGCAGCGCCCGGATCTGCTGGCCGTGCTGCTCACCGTCTTCCTGCTGGGCACGCTCGGGCTGAACTACGCGATCTTCCTGGCCGCCATGACCGGCACGGTCTTCGGGCTCGGGTCCCAGGCGTTCGGCCTCCTGAACTCCGTGCTCGCGGTGGGGACCCTGCTGGGGGCTCTGCTGGCGGCGCGCCGTCCCCGCGCCAGGCTGAGGACGCTTTATGCCGGTGCGGCGATATTCGCGCTGAGCTCGCTGCTGGCCGCGCTGGCACCCACGCCGCTGCTGTTCGGCCTGTGCCTGATCCCGCTGGGCATGGCGTCGCTGACCATGACGACGACGGCCAACGCCTATGTCCAGACCATGACGGAGCCGCGCTTCCGCGGGCGGGTCATGAGCCTGTACACGGCGATCCTCATGGGCGGCACCCCGATCGGAGCGCCGCTGATCGGGTGGGTCATCGACACGGCCGGCCCGCGTTGGGGGCTGGGCGCCGCCGTCCTGGCAGGGGCTGCCGGGGCCTGCGTGGGCCTGCTCCACCGGCGGCGCCTGCGCGCCGAGCCGGGCGGCTGATCAGGGACTCAGAGCTGTTCGATCAGCGCGTCCAGGCAGGCCAGCAGCTTCTGGACGTCCGAGGGCTCGACCGCGGTGAAGGTGGCGATCCGCAGCTGGTTGCGGCCCAGCTTCCGGTACGGCTCCACGTCCACGACGCCGTGGGCGCGCAGCGCCGAGCTGAGCACCGAGGCGTCGATGCTGTCGTCGAAATCCACGGTCACGACTACGGGGGAGCGGCCCTCGACGGCTGCGGCGAAGGGCGCGGCATGGGGGTGCGCCTCGGCCCAGTCGTAGATCAGCCCGGAGCTGCGCGCCGTGCGCTCGGCGGCCCAGTCCATGCCGCCCTGGTCGTTGAGCCAGCGCACCTGCTCGTCGAGCATCACGAGCGTGGCAAGGGCCGGGGTGTTGTACGTCTGGTCCTTGCGCGAGTTCTCCAGGGTCGCCCCCAGGGACAGGAAGGCCGGTATCCAGCGCTCGGAGGCGGCCACGGACTCGATCCGCTCGATCGCCGCCGGCGAGAACGCGCCGAACCACAGCCCGCCGTCCGAGGCGAAGTTCTTCTGCGGCGAGAAGTAGTAGACGTCCGTCTCGGAGAGATCCACGGCCATGCCCCCGGCGGCCGAGGTGGCATCGACCACGACCAGCGGATCCGCCGCGCTGCGTGCCGGGGCCAGGCCCTCGGGGCGCACGACGGGGGCGGCCACGCCCGTGGAGGTCTCGTTCTGCGGCCAGGCGTAGACGTCGATCCCGTCCTCGAGCTGCACGGAGGTGCGCGTGCCGGGCTCCGCACGGCGGATCGACGACGGCTGCAGGAACGGGGCGCCGTCGGTGACCTCGGCGAACTTGGCGCCGAACTCCCCGAAGGCCGCGTGCTGTGCGCGCTCGCGCACCAGGCCCAGGGCCGCGGCATCCCAGAAGGCGGAGGCTCCGCCCATGCCCAGCAGGATCTCGTAGCCGTCAGGGACACGGAGGAACTCGCCCAGGCCCTCGCGCAGGCCGCCCACCAGGCCGCGCACCGGGGCCTGCCGGTGGGATGTGCCCATGAGCTGACGATGGGCTCGGGCGACCGCTCCCATCTGCTCCTCGCGGACCTTGGAGGGTCCGGCGCCGAAGCGCCCGTCGACGGGCAGCAGGCTGTCGGGGATCGTGAGGCGGTCGGTCACGGGCGGTGCTCCTGGGACGAGGGATCGGGCGGAGGACCGGCAGGACCCTCCGTCCGGCCATTGTGCCGCACGGAGCCGATGCGCTGTCGGGGGATCTGCGTAGACTCCTGCGATGAACCGGCATGCGCCGCCCAGCCGCGGCCACGTCCCCAGATGTCTGCTCGCCCCCTGCTCAGGAGCTGTCACATGACCGAACTGATCGACACCACGGAGATGTACCTGCGCACGGTCCTCGAGCTCGAGGAGGAGGGGATCCCTCCCATGCGCGCCCGTATCGTGGAGCGCCTCGATCACTCCGGGCCCACCGTCTCCCAGACCGTCTCCCGCATGGAGCGCGACGGCCTGCTGACCGTGCAGCCGGATCGCCGGCTGGCCCTCACGGAGGCGGGGCGGGAGACCGCGGTCAAGGTCATGCGCAAGCACCGCCTGGCCGAGCGCCTGCTCGCCGACGTCATCGGCCTGGACCTCTCGGTCGTCCATGACGAGGCCTGCCGCTGGGAGCACGTCATGAGCGAGGCTGTGGAGGAGCGACTCGTGGATCTGCTGCACAACCCGCAGATCTCGCCCTACGGCATGCCGATCCCGGGCCTGGCGGGTCTGGGCGCGGCCTCGGAGGAGGCCGCTCACCAGGCTCTGCTTCAGCCGCTGCAGTCCCTTCCCGGCACCGACCAGATCCTCTCGGAGGCCGCCCCGAGCGAGCTCGGCGGGCGCTTCGTGCTCAGGGGCATCCCGGAGGTCGTGCAGACGCATCCGGAGGTGCTGAGCCTCCTGGGTCGCTGCGGGCTGCTGGCCGGTGGACCGTTCGCGGCGCGCAAGGAGGACAGCGGTGAGGTCGTCGTGCGGGCTCTGGAGCCTGCCGAGGGCGTGGAGGCGGAGGACATCCGCATCCCGGAGGCCTCCGCCCACTCCATCGTGGTGGGGCAGGGCTGAGCCGCCCGCTGCTGAAGCGCTTCTGACGGCACCGCCGGCGACACGATCGCCGGCGGTGCCGTCGTCTGCGCGGGTCGATTGCGCACCCGCGGCTCCACAGGCGCAGCCCCCAGCGGATCATGTCGCGGCAGAGGAGCGGTCCCCGCTGCTCAGGGCTCTCGGGGGTCTCAATGCGGCGAAGGGCAGCAGGCGCGCGGCGGCACGGGGCATAGCGTGCGCGGGCATCGCCGTCGTCGATGCCTGCCGCCGCGGCGGCCGCCGCACGCTTCCCGTGAGAGGTTCCGCCATGAACGCCATCCCCCTCCGATCCGCCGATCCCGTCCGGGAGACATGGGCCTTCGACGCCCGTGACCTCGCAGGCCTGCGATCCGCTCCCGCTCTGCGACCCCTGGCAGGTCAGATCGAGCCCATGCTCTCGGCCCGGGCCATGCGCCCTTCAGGCGGAGCCGCGAGCCGGGGCCTCAGCGGTGGCCGCCGCACGGTTCGGGCTCCCGCGCCGCTGGCGGGTGCTGCGGGGCTCGGGCTCGTGGGGGCGGCGCTTCTGGGAGCAGCCCCGGCGCAGGCCGCTGCGATCGAGTTCCCCGCCTGGGTCACGGTCACCGGGACCGTCCCCGACGACGCCGGGCTGGATCGCGCGGCCGCCGAGGCCAATGACTGGACCTTCTCCTGGTCCACGGACGCCGACGGCGTGGTGAGCTTCGCCTACGCCGACGGCAGCCGCTCCACCTCGCTGGACCCCACGGCCCGCCATGCGGCCCAGCCCGCGGCAGCAGACACCGCCGTCGGTGATCAGCTGGGCGTCCAGAGCCTCCAGGACACTCTGTGGGAGTCGGACCCCGCCCAGCCGGCGGCGGATCCCGGGCTCGACGACCTGGCCTCAGCGGCCACGGCCCCGTTCGAGCGCAGTCCGGGCGCCGAGACGCTCTCGGCAGGACCTCAGGCAGCCCTTGCGGCCCCTGCCGCTCCTGCTCATGCGCCGACGACCGAGCAGGCCACGACCAGCGCCGCGGACACAGGCGGCGGGGTCTCGGACGAGGAGATCCTGGCCACCGCTCGGCTCGGGCTCGGCGGGCAGTACGTCTGGGGCGGCACCGATTTCAAGGCCTGGGACTGCTCCGCGTTCGTGCAGTGGGTCTACGCGCAGCACGGCCTCGAGCTGCCGCGGGTCACGTGGGAGCAGTTCGCCGCCGCCGAGCCCACGGCGGACCCCCACCCGGGCGACCTCGTCTCGCAGAACGGAGGATCGCACGTGGGGATCTACCTGGGCGGTGATCGGATGATCTCCGCGCTGAACCCCCAGCAGGGCACGATCGAGCACTCGGTGCACGACATGGCCCTGGACGGCTTCTACACCGTGCGCTGAGGCCACCGGCCGCGACGGCCCACCGCCTCGGCGCGGATAGGCTGGAGCCATGGCACAGGACCCTCGAGGACAGCAGCGACCCCCGGCGGACTACAGCGCGGCCGCGCGCACCGGCAGCGACCAGGAGTACACCTACCTGGCCGTGGGCATGGTGGCCGGAGCGGTCCCCGGAGTCATCGCGGGGCTGCTGGTGTCGCTGGCGATCGGGCACGCGGCCATGTGGGTCTCGGTCATCGGCGGCGTGGGCATCATCATCGGGCTCGTGACGGCCAGCATCCTGTGGCGCCGGCGCCGGACCCGTCTGCAGGCCGAGCAGGCAGGGCAGGCCCAGGGGCAGCAGCCTCCCAGGAGCTGAGCGCCGTCGCGCCGCGCAGTGTCGCCGAGCGGTTGTTCACCGCGGACCGGCGCTGAAGAACCGCGGATCCCGGCGGCGCAGCAGCGGGATGACCTGGCGGCGCACCAGCGGGGCCAGGGACGGCTCGGCCTCGGCGACCGCCTCCGGTCGCAGGTCCAGCGGACGCAGCTCCTCGATCTCCGCCTGCGGACGGGGCTGCTGCGCCTGCTCGTCCAGATCGACCGTGAAGACGGTCGAGGAGACCCAGGTGTCCGCCTCGTTGGCCGCCGGCGAGTGGAAGCGGCCCAGCAGCTGCAGGTCCTCCGCGCTGATCACGGCCCCGACCTCCTCGGAGACCTCGCGCTCAGCGGCCTGCTCGGCCGTCTCACCGGGCTCGAGCTTGCCGCCGACCAGCATGAACTTCTGCGTGCCGCGCTTGCGGACGGTCAGCAGACGACCCTCGCGCAGGAAGCACACGCCCACGATCGTGAGCACGTCCAGGCCCTCCGGCACCTGGATCTCCCGCAGGGACTCCAGGCGCAGGTCGTCGATCTCGACGGCGAGGTTCTCCGCCGCCTGCTTGGCCCACAGCTGCTGCCCCTTGGGCGTGCGGTAGAGCTCGGCCGCGGAGAGCTGCTCCAGGATCTGCAGCCGCCCCCGCACGAAGTCCGGCCGCGGCACCGAGGCGTACTCCTCGGACACCCTGCGGACGTAGTCGGCGTACACGGCCGGGGCGCCGCCCAGCACCGCCAGATCGGCATCGCACAGCAGCTGCCCCGCGTCGTCGTCGGGCCGGGGACGGTGGGAGGCGGTGAGGCGGACCAGGCGGGCGACTTCGGCGACCTCCGAGGCCTGGAAGCCGGCCTCCGGCAGCAGACGCTCGGCCAGCTCGGCGGAGGCCTCCTCATCGGCGCCGGGGCGGCCGTCGTAGACGGCGTCGTGGAACCAGGCGGCCAGCACGACGGACCGCGGCGGGGCATCGTCGGTGAGCAGATCCAGCGCCCTCAGCATGTCCAGCAGGTGGGTGCGGTCGTGGTAGCGGCGGTGGGGCTCGCCCCAGCGCTCGAGCAGCTCGGCGCGCAGGCCGCGCAGCTCGGGGCCGATCCCGATGCCGCTGTCCCAGCGCGAGCGCAGCGCGTACTCGGCACGCTCGCTGCGACGCGCAGCCGGGATCCTCAGCCCGGACTGCACCAGGCGCCGGGCCAGCTCCTTGCCGTCGACCTCGATCGCGCCTTCGGCCACGGCCTTGTCGTAGTGGGCCACTGCGACGTCGTAGTGATCGCCGTCGAAGGCCCGGGGGCTCACGCCGATCCGCCGAGCCATCTCGTGCAGCTCGTCCAGGGAGCTGTCGGAGACCAGGTGCGAGAAGACGGTGCCATGGGCAGGCCAGCGCGCGGGATCGATGTAGACAGCCATGCGCGTCAATCTATCGCCCGCACCGACCCCGCCCGGCACTCGCGCTGCCGCCCGCTGTTCGGAGCGGCAGGCTGCGGGCCCTATGATGGTCGCCGTCGCCCCCGTAGCTCAGGGGATAGAGCACGGCTCTCCTAAAGCCGGTGTCGCGCGTTCGAATCGCGCCGGGGGCACCCCTTCTTCCTTCTTCCGCGCTCGCACGCGGTCCTGCACCGGGCAGCCGGCTCAGGCCTGCTGGTCCTGGCGCCCGCGCTGCGCCATCTCGCCGGCGATCCGACGCACCGAGCGCAGCATGGCCCACACCAGCAGTGCGACCATGCCCAGCAGCAGCGCCCCGCGCAGGTTCATCAGCAGCGAGGCCATGCCCACCAGGGTCTCGTCCTGCGGATCGGCCACGGCGCGGTCCAGGACCGAGCTGCCGAGCAGGTAGACGATCGCGAACAGCGCCACCACGCCCAGGCCGGCCCAGCGGAACAGCGCCGCGCCCCTGGACTGCAGGAGCACGAAGGCCGCCCAGCCCACGGTCATGCCCAGCGGGGCGATCAGCGCCGTGGAGCGGTGGATGGAGCGGTAGGCCTCGGCGGCGCCGTCGTCCATGGCGTCCGTGAAGCTCCGGAACCACTCGGCGTCGAATCCCAGCAGGCGCAGCTCGGGGACGCCGTGGCCGCCGGCCATGGCCGAGGCGAAGCCCGGCAGGATCACCAGGTTCACGTAGAGCAGGAACAGCGCTGCGACCGCCATGAGCACGCCCACCAGCATCATGGGGCTCGACGGCGAGCTCTCCGGCTCCGGGCGCAGCTGCTCGCGACGCTGAGCCGCGGCTGTGATCGTCGAGGCCCCGGTGCTCCGGGCCGCCGGGCGCGATCGGGCGGCAGTGGTGCGGCCGGTCGGTGCCTGCGCAGCGCTGTCGCCGTGCTTCTTGATCTTCTGCGCCCGCGAGAGTCCCATGCCTGCAGGCTATCGGCCATGCGGCACCGGAACACGACGCCCGCTGTGCTGTCCGGCGGCTCTTCTAGACTCGAGCCCATCATGGACTTCCTCTCGGACAACCCCCTGCTCTCCTCCCCGCCGGCCTCGGGCGCAGCCAGCGCCATGGAGTCGGCTCCGGGGCGGCGCAGCCCGGAATCCCTCCTGGAGGGGCTCAACGGGCCGCAGCGCCAGGCTGTCGAGCACGCCGGCTCGCCGCTGCTGATCGTGGCCGGGGCGGGCTCGGGCAAGACCCGCGTGCTGACCCACCGCATCGCCTATCTGCTGGGCACGGGGCGGGCGCATCCGGGGGAGATCCTGGCGATCACCTTCACCAACAAGGCCGCCACGGAGATGCGCGAGCGCGTGGTCGAGCTCGTGGGGCCGTCTGCGCGGACCATGTCCCTGTCGACGTTCCACTCCTTCTGCGTGCGCGTGCTGCGGCGGGAGGCCACCGCGATCGGGCTGAAGTCCACGTTCTCGATCTACGACTCCGCCGATTCGCTGCGAGTGATCACCGCAGTGGCCAAGCAGCACGAGCTGGACCCCAAGCGCTTCGCCCCCAAGGCGCTGCAGCACGCGATCTCCTCGCTGAAGAACGAGCTGATCGACGATGAGACCTATCTCTCCCGGGCCACCGGGTCGGATCCGTGGGAGCAGGCGGTCGCGCAGACCTACCGCGGCTACACGCAGCGGCTGCGTGCGGCCAACGCCCTGGACTTCGACGACCTCATCTCGCAGACGGTGCACATGCTGCGGGCCTTCCCCCAGATCGCGGAGTACTACCGCCGCCGCTACCGGCACGTCCTGGTCGACGAGTACCAGGACACCAACCACGCCCAGTACTCCCTGATCCGGGAGATCGTGGGGCATCAGGGTGATCCCACGGGCCTGCCGCCTGCGGAGCTGACGGTCGTGGGCGACTCCGACCAGTCCATCTACGCCTTCCGCGGGGCGGACATCCGCAACATCACCGAGTTCGAGAAGGACTATCCCTCCGCCCGGACCGTGCTGCTGGAGCAGAACTACCGCTCGACCCAGACCATCCTCTCCGCGGCCAACGCCGTGATCTCCCGCAATGCCGGGCGCCAGGACAAGAGGCTGTGGACCGCCGAGGGCGATGGCACCGAGATCGTGGGCTATACGGCCGAGTCCGCCCACGAGGAGGCGCGCTGGATCGCTGAGGAGATCGACCGCCTCCAGGATGCCGAGGGCATCCGTCCGGCGGACGTGGCGATCTTCTACCGCACCAACGCGCAGTCCCGCTCGCTCGAGGAGATCCTCATGCGCGTGGGCCTGCCCTACAAGGTCGTGGGCGGCACCCGGTTCTACGAGCGCAAGGAGATCAAGGACGCCCTGGCCTACATGCGCGCGCTGCTGAACCCGGATGACGAGGTCACGGTCCGGCGCATCATCAACGAGCCCAAGCGCGGGATCGGCGACCGAGCCCAGGGCGCTCTGGCCGCCCTGGCCGAGCGCGACGGACTGTCCTTCATGGACGCCGCCCGCCGGGCCGAGGAGGCCCCGGGCATGGCCTCGCGCTCCCTCAACGCGGTGAAGGCCTTCGTGCAGCTCATGGACGACCTCTCGACCGTCGCGGAGGGCAACAGCCCGGCCTCGGTGGTGGAGGCCGTGCTGGAGCAGACCGGCTACCTGGAGGCCCTGCGCACCTCGGAGGACCCCCAGGACGAGACCCGCGTGGAGAACCTGGCCGAGCTCGTGGCGGTGGTCCGCGAGCACGAGCGCGAGCATCCGGAGCACGGGCTGGCGGAGTTCCTGGAGCACGTGGCCCTGGTCGCCGACGCCGATCAGATCCCCGATCCCGACGAGCAGTCGCAGGGCGTGGTGACCCTGATGACCCTGCACACGGCCAAGGGCCTCGAGTTCCCGGTGGTGTTCCTCACCGGCATGGAGCACGGGATCTTCCCGCATCAGCGCTCCATGACTGACGAGAAGGAGATGCAGGAGGAGCGGCGCCTGGCCTACGTGGGGATCACCCGCGCCCGCCGCCGCCTCTACCTGACGCGCGCGGAGAACCGTTCGCAGTGGGGGCAGACCCAGTACAACCCGCCGAGCCCCTTCCTGGAGGAGATCCCGTCCGAGCTGATCAGCTGGGAGCGCGAGGGCTCCGGCGCGCGGCCGGGCTGGGGCGGGGCCGCCTACGGCTCCGGGCTCATGGGCTCCGGCGGCTCGCAGGGCGGGGCGGCGGCCACGTTCCGGCGCGGTGCCCGCACACCGGCAGCGGGGCGCGTGGATCCGCAGCGGGAGGTCCTGGCGCTGAGCATCGGCGAGCAGGTCGACCACAAGAGCTTCGGGCGCGGCACCGTGGTGCAGCTGGAGGGCCGCGGGGACCGGGTGATCGCCAAGGTCAGGTTCGGCTCGGAAGAGAAGCGGCTGCTCGTGCGCTCGGCCCCGCTGAGCAGGGTCTCCGAGTGAGCATGACCTTCGAGTGAGCCGCTGAGCGGCTGGCGGTCGTCTTCAGAGGAACATCATCAGGAACCACGACGCCGCCGCGCTCCAGCGCAGGCGCCCACCCACCAGCAGGTGCACGACTCCCAGCAGGGTGCAGCTGACCAGTGTCGTGAGCAGGTCGGCCCACCCGCCGACGAACAGGTCCGGAATGCCCAGCAGCAGGCCCAGCGCGATCCCGCCCAGAGGGACGCGTCGGGTCCAGGCGCGGCGGATCAGCGATTCGCCCATCGACTGGACCAGCGCCAGGATCAGCGCGAAGAGGACCGCGTAGCCCGTATGGAAGATCACCCAGGCCGCCGTCGCGAACGCCACGGAGGTCCCGTAGGTGCCGTAGAGGCCCAGCCACAGCTCGACCGGCTGCATGGTCCAGCCGCCCACGAGCAGCGGCGGGAGGATCACGGCGGACAGCAGCGCGACCACGAACAGGACCAGCGCCAGGGTGGGGGAGCGGGGGTCCGCCTCGACGTCCGCCTGGCGTCGTCCGGCCGTGAAGACCCGGCGAGCCCCGGAGGCCCGCTGCAGGCTCAGATATCCGCGTCGGGCGCCGAGCAGGGCGATCAGGCCCATGCCGAGCCACAGCAGCGACTGGGGCCACAGCGGAAGCAGCCTGCCGGGCGGGTCGAGCAGATCGGGGACCTCGGCCAGGGGGATGCGCAGCGCGCACAGCGCAAGGCTGATCAGCAGGACCCATGTCGAGGCTCGGAGCATGGCCGCCCGGGCGGGCGGCATGGAGCGGGGCCGCTGCCTCTCGCCGCGCCGTCGGGTTGCCTGCATGCGGGACAGTCAATCAACTCGGAGGCCCCGATGGGCGCAGGGCGGGGCCGAGGGCGAGTCCGCTAAGGTGGGTTCAGGAGAGGCACGTCGCTGTGCCCTGCGCCGGAGATGCACCCGGCGGAGCAGGGCCCGCGCGCCTCGACGGCAACGATCGGGCGCGCATCCGCGCGGCCGGACCAAGAACTTCGACGAAGAAGGGCTCTCAACCGTGGACCTGTTCGAATACCAGGCACGCGACATCTTCGAGAAGCACGGCGTACCCGTGCTCCAGGGCATCGTCGCGACCACTCCGGAAGAAGCAAAGGCAGCTGCTGAGAAGATCGGCGGCGTGACCGTCGTCAAGGCGCAGGTCAAGGTCGGCGGCCGCGGCAAGGCCGGCGGCGTCAAGGTGGCCAAGACCGCCGATGAGGCCTACGAGTACGCGCAGCAGATCCTGGGCATGGACATCAAGGGCCACACCGTCCACCGCGTGATGATCGCCCAGGGCGCAGACATCGCCGAGGAGTACTACTTCTCGGTGCTGCTGGACCGCGCCAACCGCTCCTACCTGGCCATGTGCTCCGTCGAGGGCGGCATGGAGATCGAGCAGCTGGCGGTCGAGCGCCCCGAGGCCCTGGCCCGCGTGGAGGTCGACCCCGCAGCCGGGTTGACCGAGGAGAAGGCCCGCGAGATCGTCGCCCAGGCCAAGTTCGACGAGGAGACCGGCGCCAAGATCGTGCCCGTGCTCGTGAAGCTCGGCGAGGTCTACAAGAACGAGGATGCGACGCTGGTCGAGGTCAACCCGCTGGTCAAGACCGGCGAGGGCGACATCGTGGCCCTGGACGGCAAGGTCTCGCTCGACGACAACGCCGACTTCCGCCACGAGGACCACGCCTCCCTGGTCGACAAGAACACCGAGGACCCGCTCGAGGCCAAGGCCAAGGAGAAGGGCCTCAACTACGTCAAGCTCGATGGCGAGATCGGCATCATCGGCAACGGCGCCGGGCTGGTCATGTCCACGCTCGACGTCGTGGCCTACGCCGGCGAGAAGCACGGCGACGTCAAGCCCGCGAACTTCCTGGACATCGGCGGCGGCGCCTCGGCCGAGGTCATGGCCAACGGCCTGGACGTCATCCTGAACGACCCGCAGGTCAAGTCCGTGTTCGTCAACGTCTTCGGCGGCATCACCGCATGCGACGCCGTGGCCAACGGCATCGTGAAGGCCCTGGAGATCCTGGGCGACACCGCGACCAAGCCGCTGGTCGTCCGCCTCGACGGCAACAACGTCGAGGAGGGCCGCCGCATCCTGGAGGAGGCGAACCACCCGCTGGTCACCTCCGTGGACACCATGGACGGCGGCGCCGACAAGGCCGCAGAGCTCGCCGCAGCCGCCAACTGAAACCGCCGGAAACCGAAAGCAGAGGAATCAGAATG
Organism: Kocuria sp. CPCC 205260; assembly: GCF_040981045.1. Classification (NCBI taxonomy): domain Bacteria; kingdom Bacillati; phylum Actinomycetota; class Actinomycetes; order Micrococcales; family Micrococcaceae; genus Kocuria; species Kocuria sp. CPCC 205260. Next base: position 969,924 of record NZ_JAVKPT010000001.1, on the reverse strand, counting down.
TCCATCTTTCTGAACAAGGACTCGAAGGTCATCGTTCAGGGCATCACCGGCGGCGAGGGATCCAAGCACACCGCCCGGATGCTCGCAGCAGGCACCCAGGTCCTGGGCGGCGTGAACGCCCGCAAGGCCGGCACGACCGTCTCGCACAAGGACGCTCAGGGCGCCGACGTCGAGCTGCCCGTCTTCGGCGGCGTGGCCGAGGCCATGAAGGAGACCGGCGCGAACGCGTCGATCGTCTTCGTGCCCCCGAAGTTCTGCAAGGACGCCGTGATCGAGGCCATCGACGCCGAGATCCCGCTGGTCGTCGTGATCACCGAGGGCATCCCCGTGCAGGACGCGGCGGAGTTCTGGGCCCACGCCAAGGCGAACGCGGGTGAGGACGGCCGTCCCAAGACCCGCATCATCGGCCCGAACTGCCCCGGCATCATCTCCCCGGAGGAGTCGCTGCTGGGCATCACCCCGGCGAACATCACCGGCAAGGGCAAGCTGGGCCTGGTCTCAAAGTCCGGAACCCTGACCTACCAGATGATGTTCGAGCTGCGCGATCTCGGCTTCACCACCGCGATCGGCATCGGCGGCGACCCCGTCATCGGCACCACCCACATCGACGCTCTGGAGGCCTTCGAGGCCGATCCGGAGACCGAGGGCATCGTGATGATCGGTGAGATCGGCGGCGACGCCGAAGAGCGCGCGGCCGAGTACATCAAGGCCAACGTGACCAAGCCGGTCGTCGGCTACGTCGCGGGCTTCACCGCCCCGGAGGGCAATACCATGGGCCACGCCGGCGCCATCGTTTCCGGCTCCTCCGGAACGGCCCAGGCTAAGAAGGAGGCCCTCGAGGCCGCCGGTGTGAAGGTCGGCAAGACCCCCACCGAGACCGCCGACCTGATGCGCGAGCTCATGGCCGGCAAGTGATCGATCCGCGCTGAGAGCGCCTGCCCTCAGCGGAATCATCGAGCACCGGGGCCCCCTCCTTCAGGAGGGGCCCCGGTGCTCTCGCGCATCCGGGGCATCCCCCGGCAACAAGGCACGGGGTGGTGCGCGTCACGGCCTAGGTTGGGGCACCTCTCCGTCCGCCTGCAGGGACCCGCATGCCCGTGCCGCCCTGCCCTATCGAGAGGCACCCAGATGCCCCACGCCGACACCCTCCCGGCCACAGCCACGATCGACGCCGACAAGGTCGATCCGTACCTGGTGACCGGCCGCGAGACCGCGGAGCCCCCGGAGCGCATGGGCGGGCGCTTCCGCTTCCTGGGCCCCGGCATGATCACCTCCGCGGCCGTCGTGGGCTCGGGCGAGCTGCTCACGGCCACGACCCTGGACGCGCAGGTCGGCTTCATGCTGCTGTGGCTCGTGCTGATCTCGACCTTCCTCAAGGTGTGGGTGCAGATCGAGCAGGGCCGCTGGTCGATCTCCACGGGCCGGGTGGCCGTCTCGGGCTACGACGACGTCCCTCCCCGGCTCGGTCGGCGCGGCTGGATGTCGTGGCTGGTCCTGCTGGTCACCGCCTTCGCCGTGGTGATCGTGTTCCTGCTGCAGGGCACGCAGTTCTCCTGGAGCCTGGGCGACCTCGGCGACGGCATGCGCTTCCAGATCGCCCTGGGGGCCATGGGTACGGCCGTGCTGCACCCGCAGGGCATCGTCCCCAAGGGGCAGGAGGTCATGACCACGATCTCGTCCATCTTCGGCTCGGCGATCGGCACGTGGGGCGCGGTGGTCTTCCTGGCCGGGGCCGGTGTTGCCTGTTCAAGACGATCATCGCCAACGTCCCCAGCCTGGGCCGTCAGGTCGGCAGCACGCTGGCCGTCTTCGGCGCCTTCGACTGGCATGACCAGCACCAGCGCGAGCGCTGGATGCGGGTGATCATGGTGGTCCTGCCGATCGTGTGAGGCCTGCTGGGCACCCTGGTGTCCTCGCCGGCATCCTCAACGCCGTGTTCCTCATGGGCGTGGCCGTGGCGACCGTCTACCTGTCCCGGACGCAGACGGATCCGGCGGTGCGCGACGGCGCCGCCTTCAAGGTCATGCTGATCATCTCCGCCGCGGCGATCTTCCTGGTGGGCGTGATCGGCCTGATCAACCTGTTCTGAAGCCCGCTGAAGCTGTTCCCGAAGTTCCACGACGACGCACACGGAGTGCCAGCGCCATGCAGTGGGGTGGCATCTGCAGATCGGCGAGAAAGCGCAGCAGGCCATGGACGAGCTCGGGCTGCGGGTGGGCGATCCGGTGACCGTGCATCCGGCCACCCTGGTGGGGGACCACGACGTCCCCGCCGAGCTGTCCGAGCCGTTCGGTGTGGCGCTGCACGCGATGTCCCAGGCCGAGGACATCAACGGGCGCAGCGTGCTCGTCAATGGGTGCGGGCCGATCGGCGCGTTCGCGGTGGCCGCAGCTCTGCGGGCGGGGCCGCGGCCGCCCTGGCCGATGCGCTGCGGCTGATGGCCGAGGGCGTGGACGTCTCCCCGCTGATGACGCACGAGGTGATGCTCGCCGATGCCCTGCACGGCTTCGAGCTGGCCGCGGACCGGAGCGCCGGGTCCTCGAAGGTCATGATCGATCTGCGTGAGACGGCCTGAGCACAGGTCCCGGCATGGGCTCGTGACCTGCGGCATCGCGTCTTCACCTGCGTGACGACGCGGTGTCACCTCGGCGTGGGCGCGCAGACGGGCGGGGTTCGGATGATGGGGCCATGACTTCCATCTCCCGCCGCGGTCTGCTCACCGCCACTGCCGGCATCTCCGTCCTCGCCGCCCCCGCCACGGCCTCTCCGGCGGTCGCCGCGCCCAGCCAGCGCCCCTCGGCTACGGGTATCGTCCGCCGCCGCCTCCACCTGCCCTCGGGCATCATGACAGGGGAGGCCTCGAAGGACTCCGTCGTCGTGTGGTCGCGCTCCTCCGGCGACGGCCGCATGATCGTCAAGGTCACCGCGGTGGACGATGCCTTCAACCCGGCCCGCGGGCGCGGGCGCTTCGAGAAGACCGTCGAGTCCGGATGGGTCACCGCCGAGACCGACCACACCGCCAAGATCGGCGTGACCGGGCTGCCCTCCGGCTCGCAGTTCCTCTACGCCGTGCAGTTCGAGGATGAGTCCGGTGTCCGCTCGCCCGCGGAGTTCGGGACCTTCCGCACCGCTCCCGAGGGGCTGCGCCCGGGCCGCGGCCAGCGCGTCCGCCGGCCCTCGGGCACCCGTCAGTCCTTCGTGTGGACCGCCGACACCGCGGGGCAGGGCTTCGGCATCAACCCGGATCTGGGCGGCATGCGCACCTACCGGGCCATGGCGGCCACGAACCCGGACTTCTTCATCCACGCCGGCGACACGATCTACGCGGACGGCCCCATCGCGGCCGAGCACCAGGAGACCGACGGCCAGGTCTGGCGCAACGTGGTGACCGAGGGCGTGGCGAAGGTGGCCGAGACCCAGGAGGAGTTCCGGGCCCGCCATCGCTACAACATGATGGATCACAACATCCGGGACTTCTACGCGCACACCGCCCTGCTCTCGCAGTGGGACGACCACGAGACCACCAACAACTGGTACCCCGGCGAGACCCTGGAGGACGAGCGCTACACGGTCCTCGATGTCGACACCCTGGCCCAGCGGGGCCGTCGCGCGTGGCAGGAGTACCAGCCCATCGGCGACGCCCGCGCGCTCAAGCCCGGGACATCCGGCTTCGAGGATGCGCGGATCTACCGCAAGATCGAGCGCGGCTCCCAGCTGGACGTCTTCTGCCTGGACATGCGCACGTTCAAGGGCGAGAACACCGCCGGCAAGGAGGCTCACGAGACGGACATCCTGGGCGAGGAGCAGACCCAGTGGCTGATCGACGGCCTGCGGGACTCCACTGCCACCTGGAAGTGCCTCTCGGCCGATCTCCCGCTGGGGCTGGTGGTCCCGGATGGCAAGGCCCAGGAGTCGATCTCCAACACCGATCCGGGCAAGCCGCTGGGACGTGAGCTGCAGCTGGCCCGGGTGCTGAAGTCGGTCAAGGACAACGGCGTGAAGAACGTCTTCGTCATCACCGGCGACGTCCACTACTGCGCCGCGCACCACTACACGCCGGAGAACGCGGCCTTCCAGGACTTCCACGAGTTCTGGGAGTTCGTGGCCGGCCCCATCAACGCGGGCTCCTTCGGGCCGAACAAGCTGGACCGGACCTTCGGCCCGCAGGAGGTCTTCTCCAAGGCAGGCCCGGCCATGGGCTCGCCCCGGGACGCGGCGTTCCAGTTCTTCGGCCACGTGGACCTGGACGAGCAGGACCTCATGACGGTCTCGCTGCGCGACGGCAACGGGGAGATCGTGTGGGAGAAGCAGTTCGAGCCGCAGTCCTGAGCCGACCCGGATGAGCGCCCGGACCCTTCAGGGTCCGGGCGCAGTGCGTGGCATGACAGGCCGATGGCCGTGAGGTGACGGATGCAAGGCACCCGGCGCGGGAGAGATGCGCCTCCAGAAGGAGAATGCTCGCGGCCATCGGCAGACAGTCATGTCTCAATGAAGGGAGTCGTGGGCTGAGCGACTGCTGCCACTGCTGCTGCCGGCGACGAAGCACCCCCCAGTGCGGCCGTGCCGACGTCTGCGACAGTGGTCCTTCATTGCTGTGTGGCGCAAAGGCCACGAGCCGGATCATATCCCAGCCTTGGGGACTGCGGTGCGTCCCTGCGGGAAATACGTGCCTTGAGTGATGCAGTTCACAGCGTCGGAACAGGCTCCGGACATGGGCGGACGTGCACCCGGGCCGCTCAGCCGACCGTCGTGTTGAACAGCAGGCCCAGCAGGTAGGTCGCGATCGCCGCTCCGTAGCCGATCGAGAGCTGGCGCAGGCCCCTCTTCAGCGGGGACGCCCCGGACAGCAGGCCCACGGCGCCGCCGGTGACCAGCAGGGCGATGCCCACCAGGACCATGGCCAGCACCAGTGCGGGCATGCCGGCCATCCCCAGGATGAACGGGATGATCGGGATGATCGCCCCGGAGGCGAAGAAGCAGAAGCTCGAGGCGGAGGCGCCCAGATCGGTCCCCAGGGCCACGTTGTCCTCGCCGCTGTCCGCCTGGTCGTCCTCGTCCTGGTAGGACAGCGACGGGTCGCAGTCGCAGTCGAGATAGCCCAGGCGCTCGGCCGCGCGATGGGCGGCGGCCTCGGCCGACATCCCGCGGGCTCGGTAGACCAGCTCGAGCTCATTGGCCTGCAGATCGAGCTGGGGCGCCACGTCGAGGGTGACCTGGGTGGGCAGCGAGGCATCGAGCATCTCGCGCTGCGAGCGCACGGAGACGAATTCGCCTGCGCCCATGGACAGGGCACCGGCCAGCAGGCCCGCGATGCCCGTGAAGAGCACCTGGGATCCCGCCATGCCCGTGGCGCCGACGCCCATCACGAGCGCCAGGTTGGACACGAGGCCGTCGTTGGCGCCGAAGACCGCGGCGCGGAAGTTGCCGGACAGCCGCTGACGGCCGTCGTTGGCCAGGGCACGCACGATCTCCTCGTGCAGGGCCTCGTCGGCGGCCATGGAGGCGGGGACATCGACATCGTCGGCGTACGGCGAGCGCGACTCGGCGCGCTGCAGCAGCGCGAGCACGAAAACGGTGCCGAAGTGCTCGGCCAGCAGCATCAGGGTGCGGGAGCCGAGCGACGGGCGCGTGGGGCCCAGCCCGTACGGGGCGAGCTGGCTCTGCCAGTGCCGGCTGTGCCTGCCCTCGGCCTCGGCCACCTCGAGCAGGATCCGGCGGTGGCGTCCCTCGGAACGCTCGCCCAGCCTGCGGTAGATCTCCGCCTCGGCCTGCTCCTCGGCCAGGTAGCGCCGCCAGCGGCGGACCTGGGAGCGGGTGGCTGCCCCGGGATCGCCCGGGTTCAGCGAGGCGGGGGAGTCGGAAGAGGGCGCGTGTGAGCCGTTCATGGAGGAGTCCTGTCCTGTCGAGGCTCGGGCGGTCTGGGACCAGCCTGGCCGATGGGCTGAAGGTCTCGCTCATCCGCATGCGGACGGCTCGCCGGGACTCCTCCGTGAATCCGGTATGTCGACGAGCCTCCGGGGGCCGAGGCCGCCCTGGAACTACTCCCCTTCGATCGAGCCAGTCTACCTGCCCCGCGGATCGCCGGTCCGCCTCAGGGTGTGGAATCGCTCACGGCGCGACGGCCTGGGAGGACTTCAGGATGTGGGGCGATGGAACGAGACCACCGGGGCCACTGGACCCGAGGCCTGGGGGTCCTCCTCCGCTGAGCCGGTCTGCGCATCTCCCACGCCCCAGCAGAAGCGGTAGGGATTGCCGCACAGCCGCCCGATGCGCATGCCCTCGACCATCAGCTCGGCGGCCTCCTCAGCCGGCATGGGGCCGCAGCTCCAGGCGACCCCGCCATGGGCGGGCTGGCGCCAGCGGGGCTCGACGAAGTAGTCCTCGGCCCTCGGCCACAGGGCGCTCGGGCTGTTGACCCCGGAGAGACTGACGACGGTCCCGTCGGGCCCGGTGCGGGCCCAGGCAGACGGGGACGGGGGAGCGTCCTCCTCCGGAGGCTCGGAGTAGCGCAGGACCAGGATGTCCTTCCAGGCGAGCTCCTCGAGCTCGTCCAGCAGGCGGTCCCGCAGCTCGTCCCAGACCTCATGGGGCCACTCGCCCGTGGATGCCGGCGCTGCGATCAGTCCGATCCCGGGGTCGCCGAGCTCCAGGATCTCCCGGGCCACCGGCATGTCCCTCTGCCTCGGCTCGCCGGGCTGGCCTCCGTCCAGGCCCATCCCGTCCAGCGCGCGCGCCCAGTCGCCGCCGCCCAGACGGCGGGCGACGACCGAGGCGGCCGGCGGCCAGCGCAGCTGATGGGACTGCGGGACATCGGCGACGAGCCGGGTCTCCATGAGCAGCTCCTGGTACCGCGACTGGCGCAGGACCGGGCGCTGGCCCGAGTGCACCTGCTGGCGCAGCGCGCCGACCAGCATGAGGCTGTTGGCCAGGATGGCCCCGGAGGGGTCGTACCCGCCGGTCAGGTCCTCGAGGATGTCGACGTCCTCGGGGCTCAGCAGGGCCGTCGCCTGGGGATCGGGCTCCAGGCCCTCGGCCACGGCGGCCACGACCTCGACGCCCAGGCGCAGCTGGCGGTCGTCGTAGTGGGCCCGGTCGCGGGCGACCGGCTCGCCGAGCACATCCCGGCGCAGCCACGCGGCCCAGGAGCTCGGTGCCCTGTCCGGGAACAGGGTGTGCAGACGGCGGCGGATGTCGGCGGGTGCGAGCCCGGAGGCGACGAGCGAGTCGGCGACCAGGGCCGGGACGCCCTCGGACTCGGGCCGCTCCGCTGAGATGTGGGACACGGCGATCACTTCCTCGGCAGGCAGAAGGCGGTTGCGCGGCGGTGCGCGGGTGGTGTCGGCAGCTGAGCGCGCGTTCCACGGGGCGGCGGATTGCTCCGAGCGCGACCGACGAGCGGCTCATGGGCGGGCGGAGAGGCCTGTCCGGACGCTTGTCGCATCCGGTCGGCCCGCGGGCGCCCTGACGATCTCGCGCGGCCTCCACGCTAGACGAATCCGGGCGCAGTCTCACGGGACCACAGGCCCCGGACGGCATTATGACGCCGCGGGCGCGGGCGCGGGGCCGGTGGGTGGGAACGGCCTCAGTCCCGCAGCAGCTCGAGGACGTCGTCGGCGCTGAGCTGGGAGGCGAAAGTCCCGTCGTCGTCCATCACGGAGTCGAACAGCGCGGCCTTGCGGCTCTTGAGCTCCATGACCTTCTGCTCGATCGTGCCCTGGGCGATCAGTCGGTAGACGAGCACCTTCCGGGTCTGCCCGATCCTGTGGGCTCGGTCGATCGCCTGGTTCTCCGCCATGGGGTTCCACCAGGGGTCCAGCAGGAAGCAGTAGTCGGCCTCGACCAGATTCAGGCCCGTGCCTCCGGCCTTGAGGGAGACCAGGAACACGCGGGTGCGTCCCGAGCGGAAGTCCTCGATCGCCGTGGCGCGGTCGCGGGTCGAGCCGTCCAGGTAGGAATAGGGGATGCCGAGCCGGTCCAGGCGCGCGGCAGCGAGCTTGAGGAATCCGGTGAACTGCGAGAACACGAGCGGACGGTGCCCCTCTGCGACGATCTCCGGCAGGTGATCGAAGAGCACCTCGAGCTTGGAGGAGGGGACCTCCATCTCGGGATCCACCAGCGACGGGTCCAGGGCCATGAGGCGCAGCTTGGTCAGCGACTGGAAGATCGTGAACCGGTTGCCGTTGAGATCCTGCAGCAGCCCCAGGACCTTGGATCGCTCGCGCTGCAGGTGCAGGTCGTAGAGCCGGCGGTGCTCCTCGGACAGCTCGATCTCGAGGGTCTGCTCGATCTTGGGCGGCAGCTGAAGATCCACGGACTCCTTGGTGCGGCGCAGCATGAACGGGGCCAGGCGCCGGCGCATCCGCGACAGCGCGGTGCGATCGCCCGAGGTCTCGATCGGGCGCTGATAGGCCTCCGCGAAGCGCCGTCGGGACGGGAACAGCCCCGGGGCGGTCAGTGCGAGCAGCGCCCACAGGTCGGTCAGCCCGTTCTCCAGCGGGGTGCCGGTCACGGCGATCGTCGTGTCGGTGCGCAGGGCCCGCGCGGCGCGGTGGGCGCGGGTGCGCGGATTCTTCACGAACTGGGCCTCATCCAGCACCACGGCAGAGAAGTCGATCGCGCTCCACAGCTGCTCGTCCAGGCGCAGCAGCGCGTAGGAGATCACCACGACGTCGTGCGCGCCGGCCAGCTGCTGCGGCTCCTCGCCGGTGGCCGCGGCCGTCCCGGGCATGGAGCGCACGGACAGCTCCGGGGCGAAGCGGCGGATCTCCGAGACCCAGTTCGGCGCCACGGAGGTGGGGGCGACCACCAGGAAGGGCCCGCCTGCGGGGGCCTCGGCGAGGCCTTCGGCAGCGCGGTCGTGGGCGCGCTGGAACATGGCGATGGTCTGCACCGTCTTTCCCAGGCCCATGTCATCGGCGAGCACGCCGCCCAGGCCGAGATCGTGCAGCGCTGCCAGCCAGCGGAAGCCGTCGACCTGATACGGGCGCAGCTGCGCGTGCAGAGCCTGCGGCACCTCCGGCGGATCCTCCTCCTCGAGCCCCGCGCTCAGGCGGGTCACGGCCTCGCGCCACCGGCTGACCGGCTCGGAGCGATCGGCCAGCTCCTCGAACTCCTCCCACAGCCCCAGCTGATGCCGCGAGATCATGGGAGCGTCCGAGGGCGTGTCCTGCAGCGAGCGGGCCTCCTTGAGCAGCTCCCTCAGCTTCTCGAAGCGCGGGGCGTCGAGGCCGAACCAGGTGCCGTCGGGAAGCATCATCACGTCCTGGCCCTGGGCCAGGGCCTTGAAGATGTCGGCGAAGGCCACGTGGAAGTCGCCCACGCGGATCGACACGCCCAGATCGAACCAGTCGCGGCGCTGGCTCGAGGCAGTGCTCACCGTGATCTCCGGCGGATCCTGCGACGGGCGGTAGGCCGGCTCCGTGCCGCGGGTCTCGATGCGCAGGTCATGGATACGCTCGAGCTCGGGCAGCCAGTCGCGCAGCAGCACCACGGCGTCGTAGCCCACGTAGGCGCTGCGGCGGAACTCGAGGTCGGGGATGCGCCGGTGGACGGCGGTGGTCATGGACGACTCCCAGGTGGAGTCGCGGCGCACCGGCTCGGTGCCCAGGGGATCCGCGGGGCGGAAGGGCAGCCGCAGGCGCTCAGCTCCCAGCTGGTACTCCCACTCCCACTCCAGGCGCACCGTGAGGTCGTCGTGGGTCACCGTGAGGACCATCTCCGGGGCGGCGACATCCGGCAGCTCGATGGAGCCGTCGTCGCTGGTCATGGCGATGCGCTGCTGCAGGCGGGGGAACCACCGCTCGACGAACTCCTGGACCTCGTCGTCCGGGACCGTCATCTCCTGCGCGGTCTCCAGGAAGCGGCGCTGATCCCGGGTCAGGCGCGTGCTCAGGGGCACCAGGCGCAGCGACATGGCGTTGAGATCGGACTCCGGGTCCAGGTGCTCCGGCGCGGAGCCGGAGAAGGCCGGAGGGGCGTCGTCCTCGGCCACGGGGAAGAACAGGCCGTGCCCCGGATCGCCCACGACCCCGGCCGAGGTCAGCGGGATCACCCGGCGCAGGCCCTCCTCTTCGACCACGACCTCCGGGTGCAGGACCAGGCCGTGGTCCTCGTCGCGGCTCAGATCGACCTGGAAGCGCCCGGCCGGATCCAGCACGACGGGCCGGCCTCCGCCCGCGCTGACCAGGGAGACGTCCAGCTGCTCGGCGCGCTCGAGCAGCGACCACAGCATGGGCGACTCGTAGTGCTCCACCCTGATCCAGTGCCGGTCATGGGCGACCTGGCGCGATCGCACGTTCGCGAGGACGCGCAGCTCGTCGAACCAGTCCGCCTGCTCGGGGCTGACGACCCCCGTGCGACCGGCGTCCACCACGCGCTCCCAGTCCAGCCCGCCGCGGATCCAGGTCCCGCGCGCCCCGCGTCGAACCGGGCGCATTCCCAGGGTGTAGGGAGCCCCGGCGGCGGGCGCCGCCTGACGGACCCTGCGCAGCAGCGGCAGCTGCAGGTCGAACTCCAGTCCGACCTGGGCCGATGGGCCGTCGTCGAAGGAGGCCTCGAGCGCGCCGTCCTCCTCGTCGTCGAGCATCCGCTCGAGCGCGCGCTTCCATCCAGAGGCTCCGGAATCGGGTGAGGCGGTCATCCGACCGATTCTACGCGGCGCCCGGCACCTACAATGGGAGGTGCTGTCCGAACGCACCCGTTCGGGCACAGGACATGACACCAGAGGGGCGGCTGCGGATCGCGGCCGACCGGAATCCGGCATCAGGACGGCGGCTCGGGGAGCCGCGGACGGAGGAGAAGTTGGCTCATACGCGAGGACTCAGCCTCGGAGACCATCGGATCGCCCGCAGCGCCGCAGAGATCGAGTACCTGCGCTGGAACGACGCCGTGTGCGCGGCGCTGTTCGGAACCGACAAGGCGGGCGAGCTGGTCCCGCTGGATCTCGACGACGCCGTGCTCGCCAGGATCGGCGCCGAGCACGAGATGGACGGGCCCTCGGTCCTGCGCGCGATCGCCGACTCGGTGACGCCGCTGCTGGTCCTCGACGGATCGCGCACCCCGGTCCTCGAGGCGTTCACGCGGATGAACACGCTGTGGTACCGCGACTCGCGCCGCGCCCTGGACTCCCTGGAGGAGCTGGCCCCGCCGCCCGTCGTCGCGCTGCTGTGCCTTTTCGCCGTGGCCGGGCGCCACACCTCCCGTCTCGCCTCGCGCACCGGCGCCAAGGCGGCCACGGCCTTCTACCTGCCCCTGTCGATCCTGCTCGGAGCCGGCCAGGACAACGCCAAGGCCCTGGAGGCCTCGTTCAAGAAGGACGCCGAGGGCTACTGGGACGCCGTGCGCTACTGGCTCGAGCTGCGCGACGGCGAGGTCGGGCTGCCCGTGGGCGATGCTCTGAACCAGCGGCCCGTGGGCCTGGCGCTGTCCCAGTCGCTGCTCGGGGAGTCCGAGCGGCGCCAGCTGCACCAGATGTTCGAGGACATGGGGCTGACCATGGCCCAGGGGCTCTCGGCGGGGGAGCTCGGCATCTACCTGGACTTCTGGCTCGACGTGGCCGACACCGAGGTCTCGCCGGAGATGAAGAAGCTGTGGTCCACCTCCTCCACCCGCGACCCGGGTCTGGAGATCGCCCGCTCCGAGCTCATCCGCTGGGAGCGCTCGCGCGAGTCCGCCGGAGGCCCGGTGCCGGTGCGCCGCTCGGCGACCTCCCGGCCCGGTGAGCATTCGGCATCGCTGACCCTGGTCGACTCGGTCGACTACGTCGGCAATCCGCAGTTCGAGTTCGGCTTCGTGGTGCCCAAGCGCTACATGGCCGATCGCGATGTCGAGCTGGAGACCACCGCAGGGCCGCGCTCCGTCTTCCTGTCCTACATCGGCGATGCCTACCTGGGGATCTCCGCATACTCCGCGCGCATCGACCCGCAGTCGCTGCTGCTCGGCGAGCTGCGCCTGTCCGCCGGCGCCCACAGCTTCCGGCGCTCGCCGCGCCCGGTCGTCGTGTTCGCCAAGGACGGCTTCTCGGACACCTACATCTCCGTGGACCACATCCCGGCCGCCTGGCCGTGCCGCGTCCTGGTCCGCGACGACGAGGACCTGATCGCCGGCATGCGCGCGATCCTCGAGGACTCCGCCTCCCCGGACTTCACCTTCCGTCCCGCGGGCACCGCTGGCCTGCCGGAGGGCTGGGCCCTGTTCGACGGCGTCCAGGTCCTGCGCGCCGGCAACCCCGAGCTGACCGCCGATGACAACTTCTCCGGGATGGTGCCGCGGCTGGTCCCGTCGATCCGTCTCTCCGGCGGGCTGCGCATCCCCGGCGACGTCATCCGCTGGTCCACGCAGCGCCCGCCGCAGATCACGGTGGTCTCCGACTCGGATGATCCCCTGACCCTGGAGGTGGAGTGGCGCCACGCGGAGACCTTCCGCCTGGAGCGGCACAAGCTGGCCGAGAACCGCACCCCTCCGTTCCAGATCTCCGTGGAGTCCACTCCCATGGTCGGCCCGGATGGCCGGCTGCGGCCCAACGACTACATCCTGGTCCTCAAGGCCGGACGCACCGTGAAGCAGCGGATCGCCTACCAGGTCCGCGACACCAGCTTCTACATCACGCAGCGCTCGCTGGGATATGAGGGCGAGATGCTCCACGAGCCCACGGATGCGCTGTGGCCCGTCACGGCGGCGACCGCCGAGGAGCTGCCGGAGGAGTACGTCCAGGGCGCCTTCGACAACCTGGAGGCCCATCCGGTCGAGACCGATCTCGAACTGCCGCTCGTGCCGGGCTGGCACTCCGAGGAGGGCCAGCTGCTGGTGCCCCGGGAGAACGTGCTGCCGGAGCACGACGGCCCCTCCTGCCTGCGGACGGGGCGGCACCGCATCGTGATCCCGCCCATGGACCCCAAGTCCAAGGCGACCTGGATCTTCGGGCGCTGCCGCGACTGCGGCATGGAGAAGCGCTACCCGGGACGGCTGACCAAGGCCTCGGCGGTCTCGGAGGTCGGCTCGGCGGACGCCCTGCAGTTCATCGGCCCGGAGGTCGGGGAGCACCCGTCGTCGTGGGGCCCCTTCCGGGACGCGCTCACGTTCCTGGGCGGCGGCAAGCGCTCGTCGCTGTCCATCGTGGCCCGACAGCTCGAGGACACCGAGCGCTTCGAGGAGTGGTTCGTGGGCAACCTCCACGCGCTCGGCTTCCTGGAGACGATCCGCGACGCCAACTGGACGGTGCGCCGCTGGCAGGTCTGCTCGCCGGCGCTGGCCCAGCTCGTGGACGGCTCGGTGCTTCTCACGGGCGGGTGGACGCCGCAGAAGGAGGCCCAGGTCGTGGCCGCGGCCGAGAAGGCGGGCGGCTCGGTGGTGACGCTGTCGCCCGAGGACCACTCCATGTCGCTGATCATGGATGCCGAGCTCGAATCGGTGGCGGAGCATCTGCCCGAGGGCCTGTGCGACGTCGTCTACGAGGCCGGTCCGGTCATGCTCGACACCCTCCCTCCGCTGTCGGAGGTCGAGCAGGGACTGCCGCGCGCGGAGATGCAGTACAACGGCGTGGCCGAGCGCTTCGACCCGGCCGATGCCACCTGGCACGCCACGACCGACCGCGAGCAGGTCGGGCTCTTCCGCATCAACCACCACCACCGCACGCGCTACCGGTTCCGCACCGAGGCAGACGTCGAGTCGGGCCACAGCCGACTCGTGAACTCCGGGCTGGGCAAGCATCTGGCCGCTCGCCAGGCCGGAGCCCCGCTGGCGGCGTGGGACGAGTCCCTGCAGCTGCTGTCGGTGCCGATCGGCGCGGAGCTGCCCGGGCTCTACGCCCGTGCCGCCGTGCTGTGCTCGGGGCTGATCCCCACCCGCGTGGACGACGACTTCTCGCTGAACTACGGCGACATCACCCGCGAGTTCGCCGAGGTGCTGGTCGCCAAGCTGATGGGCTGAAGAACCAGATCCGCCACGACGGCGGGGCCGGTGCGCGTGCAGCGCACCGGCCCCGCCATCGTCGGTCCCCTGATCAGCCGGCGCGCACGATCCGGCGCACCGAGCGGTGGCGCTGGGAGGTGATGCGGGCGCGCTCGTAGTGGGCGAGCAGCTGGTCTCCGATGGCCGCCCAGGTGCGGGACTCGACGGTCGCACGTGCGGCGCGGGCGAAGGCCGCCCGCTTGGCGTCATCGCCCACGAGGTCGCGGACGTGGTGCTCCAGCTGGCCCAGGTCGCCCGGGCGGTACAGCCAGCCGTTGCGGGACTGATCCACCAGGTCCAGGGGGCCGCCGCGGCCCGTGGCCACCACCGGGACGCCCGAGGCCATGGCCTCCTGGATCGTCTGGCAGAAGGTCTCGAACTCTCCGGGGTGCACGAAGACGTCGAACGAGGCCATGGTCCGGGCCAGGTCCTCGCCGCCCTGGAAGCCGGCGAAGTGCGCGTTCGGCAGCCTCCGGCGCAGAGCCTCCTTCTCCGGGCCCGAGCCGACGATCACCAGCCGGGAGTCCGGCAGGGCGTCCAGGCGGGCCAGGTCCTCGACCTGCTTCTCCGCTGCGAGCCGGCCGACGTAGCCGATCAGCTTCCGGCCGCCGCCGATCTCCTGGCGCCAGGCCTCGTCTCGCTTGGCGGGATCGAAGCGCACGGCGTCCACGCCCCTGCGCCACATGTGCACGCGCTGCACCCCGTGCTCGTGCAGCTGGCGGATCGCGAACGTCGACGGCGCGAGCGTCACGGTCGCGAGGTTGTGCAGCGTCTGCACGTGGCCCCACAGCACGTCCTCGAGCAACGGGGCGCCGTAGCGGGCGGCATAGCCGGGGATCTCGGTCTGGTAGACGGCCGCGCAGGGCACGCCGAGCTGGTGGGCGGCCTGGACGCCGCGCCAGCCGAGCACGAACGGGGAGGCCAGGTGGACCACGTCCGGGGCGAAGCGCTTGAGGATCCGGCGCACGGTCGCGGTCGGCCCCGCGGCCAGGCGGACATCGGGGTAGCCGGTCAGCGGCACGGCCGGCAGGCGGTGGACGACGAGCCCGTCCAGGGACGGATGTCCGGCGGCGTCGCCGTCGAGAGCCTCGACCGTGTGCGTCATCTGCAGCGGATCGGCGGCGGGGCAGATGACCATCGCATGATGGCCCTGGGACCGAAGATGCTCGATCACGCGGATGACGGAGTGGGTGACTCCGTTCATATGGGGCAGGAACTGTTCGGCGATGACAGCGATTCTCACGCTGTCCAGTGTGGCGCTGCACGGGGCACGCAGCGTCGCCGAGCAGTGGCCTGGCGGTGAAGCCGATGTGAACTCATGCCCGCCGTCTGTGCGGTCCGTCTCCCCGGGGACTGGCAGGCGAGCGTGAGACCATGTGCGGCGATGACCGATCGACCTGCTTCCCCGGCTTCCCCATCCGCTCCGGAGTCCTCCGTCGCCCCTGGCGGGGCCCCGGAGGAGATCCTGGCCGTCTCGGTGCCCTGGCACCGCGGCGTGCTGCCCGGGCTGGGCATCGCTGTGCCCGTGCTCGCGCTCACCATGATCGCACTCGTGCTCTCGACCGTTCTGGGCAGCTTCGAGCATCTGCCCGCCGCGGTCGCGGGCGGGCTCGGTGCGCAGCTGTGGCTGCTTTCCCTCGGGGTTCCTGTCGACGTCCTGATCGCCCCGGCGGAGGGGCTGGGGGCCGAGGGAGGCGTGGTGAGCCTGGTGCCCCTGGGCCTCAGCGGGCTCACCGCCTGGCTGTCCTTCGCGGTCGGCGTGCGCATGGCACGGGGTGCGCCCTCGGGGGCCCGGCTCGGGGCCGCGGTGCTCACCGCGGGGCTCACCCACGCCGTGCTGGCCGCCGCGGTCGCGGTCGTGGGGCGCACCCCGGCCTCGGCCGCCTCCCCGCTGTGGGCCCTGCTGATCGGCGGCTGGCTCGTCTGCCTCTTCATCGCGATCGGAGCCATGGTCGAGGAGGGCTCTGCGGCCGCCCTGGTGGGGCAGCGCACGGTCGCGCGAGCACAGCGGATGCGCCAGGACTACCGGTGGGCCGGATCCTATCTCTGGGCGCTGCTGCGCGCCGGAGGCATCGGCGCCCTGTGCGCCGTGCTGGCCGGTGCGGTGTGCATGCTGCTGGCCCTGACCACCGGGGCCGAGTCCATGCTCGAGGCCCACCGCGCGCTCGGCACGGACATCCCCGGCGACATCGCCGTGGCGGTGCTGCACTTCGCCCTGCTGCCCAACCTCGTGCTGTGGGCCTCCGCCTGGGCCTCGGGCGCCGGCTTCGCGATCGGCGACGGCACCGCGATCACGCCGGCTGGAACCCAGGCCGAGGCACTGCCCATGCTGCCGGTGCTGGCGATCCTGCCCGGTCACGATCCGGCGCCGGCGCTGCTGGCCGCCCCTGTGCTGCTCGTGCTCGGCGGGTTCGCCGCCGGTCACTGGTTCGCCCGCGAGGGCGAGGACCACCTGGGCGAGTGGATCGCGGTGCGCCTGCCGAGCCGGTGGCTGTCCGCGCCCCTGGTCATCGTGCTGAGCTCGGTGCTGATCGGGGCGGTCGCGGGTGCGCTGATGCTGCTGCTGGGGGCGGTCTCCTCCGGATCCCTGGGACTGGGCGCCCTCACGGAGGTGGGTCCCGATCCTGCGCGCCTGGCGCTGGCCGTCGGGCTCGAGGTGGCGCTCGGGGCCCTGATCGCCCTGATCCTCAGCCCCTGGACGGACCATCGCCGTGCGGTGCGCACGGGCGCGGCAGCCGCCGAGCCGGAGGCGGGTGCTTCCGAGGACGACGAGCTGTGGAGCGTCCAGGACGAGGACGAGCGGGCTCGGCAGGAGGCGGCCTCGCGCGCCGAGGCGGACCGCCAGCGGGAGGCGCGCCGACGCGCGGAGATCAAGCAGGGTCGCCGCCAGCGCGCGGAGGCCGTGCAGGCCAAGAGGCAGCGCAAGGAGTCCGCGGACGAGCGCCGTCGGCGCAGGCGCAAGGCCGTCCGCGACCGCTGAGCCCCGGCCCTCTTCAGGAGGTCGGCCCGTCCGCCGGAGCATCCTGGGCGGAGCCCGGCAGGATCGCTTCGCGCAGCCCGTCCTCGAGCTCCTGCTGGCAGGACGACGTCCCGGCGATCGTCACCGAGCTCGACATGCAGGTGTCGTAGGCGGAGACCTGGTCCCAGAACAGCAGCCGCGCGCCGCCGCCGATCAGGCTCCACAGCCCGATGACCAGCGCGATGACCGAGGTCATGATGATGGTGGCCTTGCGCGGTGCGCGACGGATCCGCGCCAGCGCCACGACGGCCAGGATCATCCCGGCCACGGCGGCCACGAGTCCGGCCAGCGTCATCCACAGCGGCCCGGAGCTCAGCAGCATGGCCGCGCCCACCGCCAGCAGCGCGATCAGCGCGGTGCCCGCGGGCCCGCTGAGCACGCGCGGCTCCTGCTCCTCGCTGCCTGGCCCGCCGTCGCCGCCCGGTCCCGGTCGCGGGGTCGTGGGGCTCGGAGGGGGAGGTGCGGAGCTCATGGCCACGAGTCTACGGGCCGGGCCTGCGCCGATCGCACCGGTGGCCCGCAGGGCCGGGCACGGGCAGACACCCGACGGCTGACGCGGCGGCTGCTCGGGCGCCGATAGGATTCCAGACATGCGCCTCGTCATCCTCCTCTCCGGCTCCGGGACCACCGCACAGGCTCTGCTCGATGCCGTCGCCGACGGCCGGATCCCTGCCGAGATCGTCGCTGTGGGAGCCGACAAGGACTGCGCCGGGCTCGAGCGCGCCCGTGCCGCAGGCGTCGAGGACTTCCTCGTGGCGCCGTCGTCGTACTCCGACCGCCCCAGCTGGAACCGCGCGCTCCAGTCCGCGGTGGCCGAGCGCGAGCCCGACCTGGTGATCCTGGCCGGGTTCATGCGGATCCTCGACGCGCAGTTCGTGGCAGCGTTCGCCGATCGCCTGATCAACACCCACCCGGCCCTGCTGCCGTCCTTCCCCGGCGCCCACGGCGTGCGCGACGCCCTCGCCCACGGGGTGAAGATCACCGGCGCCACGGTCCACCGCGTGGTCCCGGAGGTCGATGCGGGGCAGATCCTGGCCCAGACCGCCGTCGCCGTGGCCCCGGAGGACGACGAGGACTCGCTGCACGAGCGGATCAAGGCCGCCGAGCGGGAGCTGCTCGTGGACACGGTCGCCCAGCTCTCCCGCGGCTGAGCAGGGCACAGGCGCCTTCCCTCCACGGGTCCTAGACTGGTGCGCGCGCCGGAAGCGGCGCCGAGCCCCGATCCACCATCAGGAAGTGACCGTCTGTGAGCCAGAACCAGCTGGACCGCCTGCCCCTGAAGCGCGCGCTGATCTCCGTCTACGACAAGACCGGTCTGGAGGAGCTCGCCCAGGGCCTGCACTCCGCCGGAGTCTCCCTCGTCTCGACCGGCTCCACGGCCAAGCGCATCGCCGAGGCTGGCGTTCCCGTGACCGAGGTCGCCGACCTGACCGGGTTCCCCGAGTGCCTCGAGGGCCGGGTGAAGACCCTGCACCCGCGCGTGCACGCCGGCATCCTGGCCGATCGCCGCAAGGACGACCACGTCCGGCAGCTGCAGCAGCTCGAGATCGAGTCCTTCGACCTGGTGGTCGTGAACCTGTACCCGTTCGCCGAGACCGTGCGCTCCGGCGCCGGGCGAGACGAGGTCGTCGAGCAGATCGACATCGGCGGGCCGTCCATGGTCCGCGCGGCAGCCAAGAACCACCCGTCCGTGGCCGTGGTCGTGGACCCGGCCCGCTACGACGACGTCGTGGCGGCCGCCTCGGACGGCGGGTTCGACCTGGCCGCGCGCCGCCGCCTGGCCGCCGCCGCCTTCTCGCACACGGCCGCCTACGACACCGCCGTGGCCGAGTGGACCCAGAAGACGCTGCTTGCGGACGACCCGCAGGCGGACCTGGTCATGCCGCCGTACGCCGGTCTGGGCTTCGAGCGCGCCGAGACCCTGCGCTACGGCGAGAACCCCCACCAGGCCGCGGCCCTCTACCTGGATCAGGCGGCGTCTGCGGGCATCGCCCAGGCCGAGCAGCTGCACGGCAAGGCCATGTCCTACAACAACTACGTCGACGCCGACGCCGCTCTGCGCACCGTGGGCGACTTCGACGAGCCCGCCGTGGCGGTCGTCAAGCACAACAATCCGTGCGGTCTGGCCGTGGCCACACCGGGCGCCGAGGACCCGGTGGCTGACGCCCACCGCAAGGCCCACGCCTGCGATCCGCTCTCGGCCTACGGCGGAGTGATCGCTGTGAACCGGCCGGTGAGCGAGGCCATGGCCCGCGCCGTCAAGGACATCTTCACCGAGGTCGTGGTGGCTCCGGACTTCGAGCCGGCCGCCCTGGAGATCCTCACGCAGAAGAAGAACATCCGCCTGCTGCGCCTGCCGGAGGGCTTCGGCCGCAATCCGCTCGAGTTCCGTCAGATCTCCGGCGGCGCGCTGATGCAGGTGGCCGATCGCAGCCAGGCCGAGGGCGACGATCCCGCGAACTGGACGCTCGTGGCCGGTCAGGCCGCCGATGAGCAGACCATGGCCGATCTGGCCTTCGCCTGGAAGGCGCTGCGCCCGGTGAAGTCGAACGCGATCCTGCTCGCCGATGACGGCGCCACGGTCGGCATCGGCATGGGCCAGGTCAACCGCGTGGACTCGTGCCGCCTGGCGGTCGAGCGGGCGAACACCCTGGACTCGGACGGCAAGCGCCGCGCCGAGGGCTCCGTCGCCGCCTCGGACGCGTTCTTCCCGTTCGCCGACGGCCTGGAGGTGCTGCTGCAGGCCGGTGTGCGGGCCGTGGTCCAGCCCGGCGGGTCGATCCGCGACGAGGAGGTCATCGCGGCCGCGGAGGCCGCCGGAGTGACCATGTACACGACCGGGGCGCGCCACTTCTTCCACTGAGGCTCCCCGCCGCCATGAGCTGAGGCCCCCGCACCGATGGTGCGGGGGCCTCAGCTCATGGGCGCTGCGGATCAGCGATCGACCGTGGAGAGCCCCTCCAGGAACGCCTGCTGCAGCTGCTGCTCATCCGTGGCCTGGTGGTAGGTGCCGCCGGTGACGCCCGCGATCGCGCCCAGGGCGACCTGATCGGCGTCATCGGAGATGCCCAGAGTCACGATGCGCACGGGCTTGGCCGGGTCCTGCTCCCGCTCGAGCGTGCTGATGAGCTCCTCCGTGCGCATGGGGTCGTCTTGGCCGTAGACCTGCTGGCCGCCGTCGGAGACCAGGATCACCGCGTTGAGCTGACCGGGCTGCCAGTTGCGCTGCTGCTCACGGAAGGCCGCGAGCGTGGTCTCGTAGAGCTCGGTCTCGCCGCCCTCCTTGTACTCGGCCTGGGCCATCTCCGCCTGGAGGGCCTCGCGCTGGGTGAGCCCGTCCTCGTCGGGGACCTCCTCCTCGATGCCGCGCACCGGCTGCAGCTCGATGTAGGGCTCTCCTTCAGGGCCCATGTCTCTGGAGAACAGCCACAGTCCCAGGCTGTCGCGGGCCGGGAACAGCTGTGCGCCCATGGACAGGGTGCCCATGGTGGAGTCCCAGCGGGTCTGGCCGCTGTCCTCCTCCTCGCCCATGGAGCCGGAGGCATCCACGACCACCAGCGCATTGAGGGGGGCCGACTGACGGTCGTAGGTCTCGGCCACCTGGTCGTAGGCGGCGCGATCCTCGATCTCCAGCCGTTCGGGGATCTCGATCGAGTGGTCGTCCTCGAGCGGTGCACCGTCGGCGGGGCGCAGGCCGGCATCGGCCAGGGCCTCGCGGCCCTCGTCGGTCTCGAACCAGGCGGCGATCTCGTCGGCGGCGGTCTGCACGGAGTTCGAGCTCGACAGCGAGCCGCTGGTGACCATCAGAGGGTAGTCCAGGA
Source organism: Kocuria sp. CPCC 205260 (assembly GCF_040981045.1). Taxonomy (NCBI): domain Bacteria; kingdom Bacillati; phylum Actinomycetota; class Actinomycetes; order Micrococcales; family Micrococcaceae; genus Kocuria; species Kocuria sp. CPCC 205260. The sequence goes on along the minus strand of NZ_JAVKPT010000001.1, from coordinate 949,137 downwards.
AGGCCGTGCCGCTGTCCGGCACGCCGGCGCGCAGATCGGAGGCGGCGTCGTCATCGAGCAGGTCGTGCTCGGCCACGATCGACTGGCCGCCGTCCTGCTCGACGGCTTCGAGCAGCCCGGTCGCGTCCAGCAGCGGGGAGGAGACGTCCTGGGTCTGGGCGCGCAGCGTCAGCGCTTCCTGGGCCGCCGCGGGGTCGACCTTCTCGCTCTGCGCCTCGGCGGTCACCGCCTGCATGGCCGCCTGGGCGCCGCCGTCGTCGAGGGGATCGCCCATGCGGGCGCCGTTCTCCTCGAGCAGCTCGGTCCAGGTGCCGGGCAGGTCCTCGGAGCCGTCTGCGGAGGCCACGACGACGGGGGAGGAGGCCAGGGACGGGGTGTGCCTCTGCACCGCGTCGTCGAAGCCCGACTCATCGACGCGCCCGGAGGAGTCCGGGATCCAGAGGGGCTCGGAGAGCTGGCCGCTGCTCGCGCGCTCGGCAGTCTGCGCGCTGGACTGCTCCACGACGTCCAGGCGGACGCAGGAGTCGGCTTCGATCGGCTTGTGCTCGAGCGCCCGGGCCATCTCGGGCGTGGCCGCCACGGCGATGCGCACGGTGGATTCGCAGGAGGAGGGGGTTCCGCCGGTCCCGCCGGCGGTCACGGCCCACAGCCCTGCACCGCCGACCACGAGAAGTCCGGCGGCGCCGACGATCGCCCAGCGGCCGCCGGACTTCGTCTTCTCCGCTTCGCGCGCGGCGCGGCGTGCATCGCCGTTGGTCATGGGTCTCTCCTCCCGGGGGCGCCGCTCTCACTGCCACATGAGAGGGGCGGGCACGCTGGCGAAGGGGGCCCGGGACAGCCGGGGTCGCAGCGCAGGCTGTTGCAGTCTGGCACGGGCCGGAGCAGAGGAGCAGGCTGTGGCCGTCCCCACTCCGGGGGAGCTCTGTCCCGAAAAGGGTCCTGCTCGGCGGTCAATGAATAATGTCCTATACGATGCGCTGCCTCCGACTCCTCGTCGAGCGAATGTGACGGAGCAGGCGAGGCAGGGCGGCCCAGCAGCGAGGCTGAGCGCCCGGTCGCATCGGGCGTGCTTTGTGATGCGCTCCGGGTGAGCCAGACTGAGGGGGTGATGGAAGAGCAGAGCAGCGCCCCAGCAGACGATCCTGTGCCGTCGGAGGCCGCTCAGGGGCCGTCCGCGTCCAAGGGCCGGGCGCCCACCATCTACGACGTCGCGCGGAGGGCGGGGGTCGCTCCCTCGACCGTCTCCCGCGCGTTCGCCCGCCCGGGACGCGTGTCCTTCGAGACCGCCGAGCGCATCCGCGCCGCGGCCGACGAGCTCGGCTACCGCGCCCGCACGATCACTCGGCGCACCGATGCCCGCGAGGGCACCCGCATGATCGCCCTCGTGCTCAGCGACATCTCCAACCCCGTGTACTTCGATCTGCTGCGGGGGGCCGAGGAGGCCGCCGCCGACGCCGACTACACGATCGTGCTGGCCAACTCGCAGGAGACCGTCAAGAAGGAGCAGGAGGCGCTGGGGCGGGTCCTGCCGCTCGTGGACGGCGTTCTGATGGTCTCGTCCCGCATGTCGGACTCCGCCGTGCGGATGACGGCCAAGCAGAAGCCCACGATCATGCTCAACCGGGCCGTCTCCGGGGTGGTCTCCGTGGTCACGGACAACGCCATGGGCACCCGTCGGGCCGTCGAGCACCTGGTCTCGCAGAACATCCGGGACATCTCCTACGTCGCCGGGCCGGAGGCCTCCTGGACCGACGGCATGCGATGGCGGGCCGTGCGGGAGACCGGAGCGGCGCTGCACGCGCGCATCCACCGGCTGGGGCCGGTCGCTCCCACGATCGCGGGCGGCCGGGCCGCAGCGCTGAGCTGGATGGAGCACCGCACCTCGGGAGTGATCTGCTACAACGACCTCATGGCGGTGGGGTTCGTGCGCACCCTGCAGGAGCACGGGCTCTCGGTCCCGCGCGACGCCGCGGTGATCGGATACGACAACATCATGCTGCTGCCGTACGTCTCCCCGAGCATGTCCACGATCGCCGCCCCCGTGCACGCGATCGGCGCCACGGCCACGAAGAACCTCGTGGCCATGATCCGCGGAGCCCAGCCGACCTCCAGCCGGCCCCTGGTCCTGCCGAGCAAGCTCGTGGTGCGCCAGTCGAGCCGGGTCCTGGAGACGCCCACGCTCAGACGGCGCTGAGACCGCCCGCCCCGAACGCCCGTTCCGGATAGGATCGGGACATGCCCAGGGTCAGCGATCAGTTCCGCGCCGCACGGCGTCAGGCCGTCCTGGACGCCGCCTCCGAGTGCTTCCTGGCCCACGGCTACCGCGGCGCCTCGATGCATCAGATCATCGCGGCCACCGGGCTCTCCGCCGGTGCGCTCTACCACCACTTCCCCGGAGGCAAGGCCGAGCTGGTCTCCGAGTGCGTGCGCACGGGCCTGGACGGCGTCCTGGAGGCCATCTCCCCGGCGGATCCGCGCACCGAGCAGCCGCAGGAGGGCTTCCAGCCCGATGCCTGGCTCGTGGGCGCGCTCGAGCAGCTGGCTGCCTCGCCGCGGCTGGCCCGGCTGCTGCTGATCACCTGGGCCGAAGCGGCCGTGGATCCCGCGGTCGCCGAGCTGATGGGCACCCACCAGGAGACGCTGCGCTCGGCGATCGACCGCGTCTTCGCCGACTGGGCCGTCGCCGAGCTGGGGCTGGCGGAGGCCAGCGCCCGACAGTGGGTCGAGATGTTCTCCCAGGCGGTGCTCTCCGTGCTGCAGGGCTGGGTCGTGCAGTCGGCGCTGCTGCCGGGCTTCGACCACGAGGCCTACCTGGACTACGCCCGCACCCTCGTGGCCTCCGACGAGGGCTGAGCAGACCCGGCCCCGCAGCGCCGTCCTGCGCGTACTGTGAGGCCATGGATCCTCAGCAGCAGCCCCTGCCCGTGCCCACCCTGCTTCCGTGGAAGGGCCGTCTCCCCGACGTCGCCGACGACGCCTTCATCGCCCCCACCGCCGTCCTGATCGGCGACGTGGCGGTCGGGCCCGGCAGCGGGGTCTTCTACGGCACGGTCGTGCGCGGGGACCGCTCCGCCCTGTGTCTGGGGGAGGGGTCGAACCTGCAGGACAACTGCACCGTGCACTCCGATCCGGAGCACCCCTGCACCATCGGGGACCGGGTCTCGGTGGGCCACGCGGCGGTGCTGCACGGCTGCACCGTGGAGGACGACGTCCTGATCGGCATGAGCGCCACCGTGCTCAACGGGGCGGTGATCGGCACGGGATCGCTGGTGGCCGCCGGCGCCGTCGTGCTCGAGGGCACCGTGGTCCCGCCCGGCAGCCTGGTGGCCGGCGTGCCTGCCAAGGTGCGTCGCGAGCTCACGGACGAGGAGCGCCAGGCGGTGCGGAGCAACGCCGCCGAGTACCTCGAGCTCTCGCGGCGCCACCGCAGCCTCCAGCACGAGGCCTGAGCCGACCGGCTGGACGACGAGAGGGTGCCGACGCTCCTGGAGCGTCGGCACCCTCTCGTCGCAGTGCTCGCCGTGCGCCCGTCGCGAAGGGACGGACGCACGGTGCGGCTCAGGCGCTGCCGGTGCGCTGTCCGATCGCCACGGAGATCCTCTGGCCCGCCTGGAGCGTGTACTCGGAGCCGTCGACGTGGATGGTCACCGGATCGGCGCCCTTGGAGGAGCCCTCCACCTCCAGGACCTCGTGGTCGATCCTGACGCTGAGGACCTGCCCGCGGTACAGGACCCTGAAGCTGACGTCGTGCAGCTGCGGCGGCAGGTGCGGGCTGAACTCGATCCAGTCGCCGCGCACGCGCAGGCCGGCGTAGGCCCGGGTCACGACCTCGACCGAGCCCGCCATGGCACCCAGGTGGATGCCCTCGCCGGTCGTCCCGCCCTGGGTGTCGTCCAGATCGATGACCAGCGCGTCCTGGAAGGAGGCCCAGGAGCGGTCCGGATTGACCCAGGCCTGCACGGAGGCGTTGACCACCTTGGACAGAGACGACCCGTTCGACGAGCGCTGGATGTAGTAGTCCACGGTGCGCTGGATGACGTCGTTGTCGACCTCGTAGCCCATGCGCCCGAGCTCCTCGATCACGCCCTCCGGGCCCAGCAGGTAGACCAGCATGATGGTGTCGGCCTGCTTGGAGAGCTTGTAGTTGTTCGTCATGTCGCCCTCGTTCTCCAGCAGGAGGTCCAGGCGGCCGATGTTGCGGTACTTGCCGCGGTAGAAGTCCCAGTCCAGCTCATCGAGGGAGTCGTAGCCGTCGTACTGGGAGATCGTGCCGTCGGAGTTGAACGGCACCGCGAGCTTCTGCGAGACCTCGTGCCAGTGCTCGGCCTCCTCCGCGGTCACGCCGAAGCGCGCCGAGAGCTCCTCGCGCTGGTGCTCGACCATGTCCTGGAAGATGTGCGCCGAGTGGCGGAACAGCCACGCGGCCAGGACGTTCGTGTACGCGTTGTCCTTGAGACCGCCCCCGTGCTGGCCGCGGGGGCCGTCGTGGTACTCGTCGGGGCCCATGACGCCGCTGATGTGGTAGCGGCCGTCGGCCTCGTCGTACTCGGCCAGGGAGTCGAACAGGCGCGTGATGCCGATGATCAGGTCCGAGCCGTGGCCCGAGAGCCAGTCCAGGTCACCGGTGGCCTCGTAGTACAGCCACGCGTTGTAGGCGATGGCCAGGCCCACGTGGAACTGCCGCCACGAGTTGTCCGGCAGCCAGCGCTGCGAGTGGTGGTTGAACAGCTCGGGCGGGGTCTCCTCGCGGCCGTCCGAGCCTGACTGCCACGGGAAGGCCGCTCCGCGCAGGCCGAACTGGGTCGCGCGGTGCTGCGCCTCCGCCAGACGGCGCCAGCGGTAGGACAGCAGCGAGCGGGTCACGTGCGGCTGGTGCAGCGAGATCACCGGCAGGATGTAGAGCTCGTCCCAGAAGATGTGGCCGCGGTAGCCCTCGCCGTGCAGTCCGCGGGCCGGGACGCCGGCATCGCGCAGGGACATGTGCGGGGCCAGCGTCTGCGCCGTGTGGAACGTGTGCGTGCGCAGGGCCAGCTGGGTCAGCAGGTCCTCAGGGCGCTTGTCGATCTCCTCGTCCAGGGCGACGTCGTAGCGGCGCCACAGCTGCTCCCACTCGACCACATGGGCCTCGAGCAGCTGGCCGAAGTCCTGCGGGTTGCGGTTCAGCTGGGACAGGGCGCCCTCGCTCGGGGAGCCGATCGCGGCGTCGCGGCTGGTGACCACCGCGGTGGTCTGGGCCACGGTGACCGGCTCGCCCTTGCGCAGCGCGATCTGGAGGCGGCGGAACTCCGTGCCGCCGGGGCGGATCTCGCGGCGGGCGCGCACGGAGGCGGCCCCGTCCACGTGGGTGCGCTGGGCCGTGGCGATCTGGATCTGCGACTGGTTGGTGCGCACGAGCGACAGCAGCGTCTCCTGCTCGTCCGCCAGCGTGGTGGACTCCTCGAGCACCAGGTGGTGCGAGTTCAGCTCGCGGTACTCCTTGACGCCGTCGTTGACGACGCTGGGGTCGATGCCCGTGCGCACGTGGATGCGCCCGGTGAAGTTCTGCGACTCGAAGACGGTCTCCTGCGCGCCGATGTGGCGGTGGCGCAGGGAGACCAGGCGACGCTGGATGACCTTCAGCACGGCGCGCTCACCGGACTCGGCCGGGTCGCCCTCGCGATCCGTCAGCGTCATGGTGCGGGTCAGCAGGCCGCGGCGCAGGTCTAGCTCGGTGCGCTCGTCGGAGTAGTCCAGCCCGCCCTCGGACAGCCACGTGCCGCCGGCGATGCGCACGTCCATGGTGGTCCAGTTGGGGACGTTGACCATGGACTCGTGCTCGACGTCCCGGCCGTTGATGTGGCTGACCACGCGGTTGAACACGCCGGCCAGGTAGTTGCCCGGGCTGTGCACGCCGTCCTGGGAGCGCTCGCTGTGGGAGCCGCGCACGCCCATGTAGCCGTTGGACAGCGTCATCAGGGTCTCGCGGCGGGCCTGCACGGCCGGGTCGAAGCCCTCGAAGACGAGCTTCCACGGGTCGTCGCGGCGCGCGCCGAGGTCCAGCTCGCCGACGTCGTTCAGCACGACGTCCGCGCCGCCGCGGTAGAGCGCCTGGCGGTCGCCGTGGCGGGCGATGCCCACCACCAGTCCGAAGCCGCCTGCCGCGCCCGCCTGCACGCCGGCCACGGCGTCCTCGACGACGACCGCATCGGCCGGGTCGACGCCGAGCTCCTGGGCGCAGCGCAGGAAGGTGTCCGGGGAGGGCTTGCCGGGCAGGCCCTCGGCCTGGGCCATGGCGCCGTCGACGATGAAGTCGAAGAGATCGGCGACCTCGGCGCGCTCGAGCACCGTGGTCGAGTTGCGGGAGGCGGTCACCAGGCCCACGGGGACCTCGCCCTCGCGAAGGCGGCGGATCAGCTCGATCGTGGCGTCGAAGACGCGGACGCCCTTCTGCTCGAGCGCGGCGTTGAAGTAGTCGTTCTTCAGCGCGGCCTGGCCCTGGACGGTCCACGTGCCGGGGGCCTCGTCGTCCGAGCCCTCGGGCAGGAAGGCCCCGCGGGAGGCCAGCAGCGTGCGGATGCCATCTTCGCGGCGGCGGCCGTCGACGAAGTCGCGGTAGTCCCGGGAGATGTCGAACTCCCGGCGATCGATGGTGCCGTCGGACTTCAGGGCCTGGAGGCGCTCATCCGCCAGGAGGGCGTCGAACAGCGACTTCCAGGCGCTGGCGTGGACGGCCGCCGTATCCGTCACCACGCCGTCCATGTCGAAGATCACAGCGGCAAAGGTGGTCCGCAGGTGGTCCGCGGAGCTCTCGGCGGCGGGGCCGCCGGGATGGATCTGCTCGAGCGATGCGGTGAAGGGCGATTGCGGAAGGGCGTTCACGGGCACTCCTGAGGGTCCTGCGCTGGGCCCGAGTCGACCGGCAGACAGGCCGGCGATGCTCAGGATCAGGGCGCGGCGGTGCGTCTGGCTGGAGGACTTCCTGCCGGTCGTCGGCGAGCAGCGCTGTGCGCATTCGCTTGCCGACGGAAGCAGGTCCGGGGCAACCCTACCGGCGAGAGGGCCTCGGCGCAGTCCCTGCGGAGGTGTCGGGATGTGCGCACTTCGGGTGCCTCGAGCAGGTCGTGCCGCCGGGCTCGGAACACGATGAGCCGGAGCACTAGAGTGGATGAGAACGTTCAGGACCGTCCGTGCCAGATGAGGAGCCACGATGAGCCCCAGTCGTCCCAGCATCACCGATGCGCCGCTGTCCGAGGTGGACCCGGAGGTCGCCGCTGCGATCACCGCCGAGGTCGGTCGTCAGCGCGACACCCTCGAGATGATCGCCTCCGAGAACTTCGCCCCCCGCGCGGTCCTCGAGGCCCAGGGCTCGGTGCTGACCAACAAGTACGCCGAGGGCTACCCCGGACGCCGCTACTACGGCGGCTGCGAGCATGTCGACGTGGTGGAGAACCTCGCCCGCGACCGCGCCACGCAGCTGTTCGGGGCCTTCCACGCCAACGTGCAGCCGCACTCGGGCGCCCAGGCCAACGCGGCGGTCATGGCGGCCATGATGCAGCCCGGCGACACCCTCATGGGCCTCTCGCTGGCCCACGGCGGGCACCTGACCCACGGCATGAAGCTCAACGTGTCGGGCAAGCTCTACGACATCGCCCCCTACGAGGTGGACCCCGAGACCCTGGTCCTGGACATGGACAAGGTCCGCGAGCAGGCCGTCGCCGCCCAGCCCAAGGTGATCGTGGCCGGCTGGTCCGCCTACCCCCGCCAGCTCGACTTCGAGGCCTTCCGCTCGATCGCCGATGAGGTCGGGGCCACCCTGTGGGTCGACATGGCCCACTTCGCCGGTCTGGTCGCCGCGGGTCTGCACCCGAACCCCGTGCCCCACGCGGACATCACCACCTCCACGGTCCACAAGACCCTGGCCGGACCCCGCTCGGGCGTCATCCTGACCACGGAGGAGTGGAAGAAGAAGGTCGACTCCAATGTGTTCCCGGGCCAGCAGGGCGGACCGCTCATGCACGCGATCGCGGCCAAGGCCGTGGCCTTCAAGATCGCAGCCTCCCAGGAGTTCCGCGAGCGGCAGGAGCGCACCCTCGAGGGCGCGCGGATCCTGGCCGAGCGCCTGACCGCCTCCGATGTCACCGAGGCAGGCGTCTCCGTGCTCACCGGCGGCACCGACGTCCACCTGGTGCTCGTGGATCTGCGCGAGTCCGAGCTGGACGGCAAGCAGGCGGAGGATCTGCTGCACGAGGTCGGCATCACGGTCAACCGCAATGCGGTGCCGTTCGACCCCCGCCCGCCCATGGTCACCTCCGGCCTGCGCATCGGCACCCCGGCGCTGGCCACGCGCGGCTTCGGCGCGGCCGAGTTCGAGGAGGTCGCCGACATCATCGCGACCGCCCTGAAGCCCGGTCCCGACGTCGCCGCCCTGCGCGCCCGCGTCGACAAGCTGGCCGCCGACTTCCCGCTGTACGAAGGGCTCGAGAACTGGTGAGCGCACAGATCCTGGACGGCCGCGAGACCGCACGGCAGATCAAGAACGAGCTCGCCGAGCGCGTCGCCGCGCTCGGCGAGCGGGGCGTGGTCCCCGGGCTCGGCACGGTCCTGGTCGGCGACGACCCCGCCTCGCACTCCTATGTGGCGGGCAAGCACCGCGACTGCGCTGAGGTCGGCATCACCTCGATCCGCCGCGACCTGCCGGAGGACATCTCCCAGGAGGATCTCGAGGCCGAGATCAGGGCGCTGAACGAGGACCCGGCCTGCACGGGCTACATCGTGCAGCTGCCGCTGCCGAAGCATCTGGACACGAACCGGATCCTCGAGCTCGTGGATCCGGACAAGGACGCCGACGGCCTCCACCCCACGAACCTGGGGCGCCTGGTGCTCAACGTGTCGGATCCCATGGACTCGCCGCTGCCCTGCACCCCGGCCGGGATCGTGGAGCTGCTGCAGCGTCACGGCGTCGAGCTGCGCGGCAAGGAGGTCCTGGTGGTGGGCCGCGGCGTGACGGTCGGACGGCCGATCGGGCTGCTGCTGACGCGCCGGGAGATCAACGCCACCGTCACGCTGGCCCACACGGGCACGCAGGACCTGGACTCGCTGCTGGCCCGCGCGGACGTCATCGTGGCAGCCGCTGGTCAGCCGCACATGATCGGCGCCGAGCAGATCAAGGAGGGCGCGGTCCTGCTCGACGTCGGAGTCTCCCGAGTGGAGGACCCGCAGAAGGGCAAGAAGGTCCTCACCGGAGACATCGATCCGGCCGCAGCCGAGCGGGCCTCCTGGATGTCGCCCAACCCCGGCGGCGTCGGGCCCATGACCCGAGCCATGCTGCTCGTCAACGTGGTCACGGCCGCCGAGCGGCTGGCGCAGCAGGGCTGATCGTCGGCGGGGCGCGGCCGTGCTCGTCCCGCGAGCCCTCACGAGACAGGCCCCTCGGTGCGCTCGGCGCACCGAGGGGCCTGTCCGACTGCCGAGGGACCGCGGGACGAGGATCCGCCGGGGGCGAGAGCCGGGCGCGCTGATTCGCGGGTCCCGTGCCGATGCGGAACAATGTGGGGCATGCAGCAGATCGGCACCGAGAACCCGTCCCGTCAGAGCACTCCCGCAGCCTCTGGGCGCACGGGGCTGTGGATCTCGCTGATCGGGATCGCGGCGCTCGTCGTGATCTTCGTGGTGGCCCTTCTGCAGGCGGCCAACGAGAGCTCGCTGCTCGGCTGGATCCTGGCCGGCATCGCCGCCGGCTGGCTGCTGATCGCCGCGTTCGTGCTGTGGTCGGTGCGCAAGGCGGCCCGCTTCGGCGCCCGGCAGATGGAGGAGGCCCAGCGCACCGCGCAGCGAGCCTTCGGACGGGCCCCGGCCGCTACGCAGAGCGCGCCGGCTCCGAGCCGCTCGATCACCGACCAGAAGATCGAGCACTCGTTCCAGATCATCATGGTCCAGACGCGCGTGATCTCCGCGAATCTGCCCGCTGCAGACGGCTCGAACCCGGGAGATCGCGCCCAGGTCGACCGCGCTCTGGATACGATCGCGGTGACCGCCTCGAACGGCATGGGCATGGTGCAGGACTCCGCCGCTCCGGTGGACGGCGACATCGTCGACTGAGCGGTGCGGCGTAGCTCGGAGGCAGCAGGACCCTCCAGGCCGCAGAGCCGACAGGCCCCGGCCGGGACCGAGGACTCGGAGGACGCCGCCGGGCGCCGACCAGTGCGCCGGACGCTCGAGCAGACCCCATGAACGGACGCAGACCACGAGAGGAGCGCCGGTGAGCGCAGAGACCACCGCACAGCCCGCAGAGCAGGAGGGCGCCTCCGTGCCCCGCGAGCAGCTGCTGCGCATCGCCAGCATGAACGTGAACGGCATCCGGGCCGCGTACAAGCGGGGGATGGCCGAGTGGCTGGCCCCGCGCGACGTCGACGTCCTGTGCCTGCAGGAGGTCCGCGCCCCCGACGCGATCGCCCGCGACCTGCTCGGCGAGCAGGAGTGGGAGATCCACCACCAGGAGGCCGAGGCCAAGGGCCGCGCCGGAGTGCTGACCGCGGTGCGCCGCGGCGCCCATGGCGGGACCCTGAGCCCGGAGGCGCGCCGCGAGGGCCTGGGCGACGGCCTGAACGACTCCGGGCGCTGGGTCGAGGACGACCTGCGGCTGCCGGACGGCTCGCTGCTCACCCTGGTCTCCGCCTACGTCCATTCGGGCGAGGTCGAGACTCCCAAGCAGGTCGACAAGTACGCCTTCTTGGAGGCCATGCTCACCCGCCTGCCGGAGCTGGCCCAGAAAGCGGACCACGTGCTGGTCGTGGGCGATCTGAACGTGGGCCACACCGAGCTGGACATCAAGAACTGGAAGGGCAACGTCAAGAACTCGGGCTTCCTGCCGGAGGAGCGAGCCTACTTCGACCGGTTCTTCGGCGACCTCGGCTACGTCGACGTCGCCCGCCGCCTGGCCGGCGAGGTCCCGGGCCCCTACACATGGTGGTCCTACCGCGGCAAGGCCTTCGACACCGATGCCGGCTGGCGCATCGACTACCACATGGCCACCCCGGCACTCGCAGAGCGTGCCGTGCGGGCCGTCGTGGACCGCGCCGAGAGCTACGACACCCGGGTCTCGGACCATGCCGCGCTCGTGGTCGACTACCGGCTCTGACCGCGCGGGTCCGGAGCAGACCCGCGCCCCCAGCACCGAATCATCCGCGACGACGGGCCCCGTCGTCCTCGCAGCAGAGAGAAGCACCGCTCGTGACCACCGCAGACACCCCGACCGCCAGCACCAGGCCCCGCGTCCTGTCGGGGGTGCAGCCCTCGGCCGATTCGCTGCACCTGGGCAACTACGTGGGCGCCATCCGCAACTGGGTGTCCATGCAGGACGGCAGCGACTGCGTGTTCTTCGTGGCGGATCTGCACTCGATCACCGTGCCGCAGGATCCGGCGGAGCTGGCCCAGCGCACCCGCGTGACGGCCGCGCAGTACATCGCAGCGGGCATCGACCCGGAGCGCTCCACGCTGCTGGTGCAGTCGCACATGCCGGAGCACAGCCAGCTCGCCTGGGTGCTCAACTGCATCACGGGTTACGGCGAGGCTGCGCGCATGACGCAGTTCAAGGACAAGTCCGCTAAGCAGGGCGCGGACTCCACGAGCGTGGGTCTGTTCACCTACCCGGTGCTGATGGCCGCCGACATCCTGATCTACCAGGCCGATCAGGTCCCCGTGGGAGAGGACCAGCGCCAGCACCTCGAGCTGACCCGCAACCTGGCCCAGCGCTTCAACCAGCGCTTCGGCGAGACCCTGCGCGTTCCGGAGCCGCGGATCATGACGGAGACCGCCAAGATCTACGACCTCCAGAACCCCACGGCCAAGATGTCCAAGTCGGCCGAGTCGGAGAACGGCCTGATCCGCCTGCTGGACCCGGCCAAGAAGAACGCCAAGAAGATCAAGTCGGCCGTGACCGACGACGGCGCCGAGATCCGCTTCAACCGCACCGCCAAGCCGGGGGTGTCCAACTTGCTGACCATCTACTCGTCCCTGACGGACCGCCCGATCGACGACATCGTGGCCGACTACGAGGGCAAGATGTACGGCCACCTCAAGGTGGACCTGGCCGAGGTCGTGGCCGAGACCCTGGATCCCATCCAGTCCCGCGCCCAGGAGCTGCTCGACGATCCCGCCGAGCTCGATCGCATCCTGGCCCGAGGGGCGCAGAAGGGACACGAGATCACCTCGCGGACGCTGTCCGAGGTGATGGACGCCGTCGGCTTCCTGCCGCCGGCGCGCTGAGGGCCCTTGCCCAGCTCGGCTCGCGGCCAGGGGCCGCCGATCGACCCGGAGGAGGAGGGGGCGCGCCGCCCTCAGGCAGGCGCGCAGTCCTACGTCCTGGAGCCGCCGGCCGTCCCTCCGGCGGCAGTGGACCGCGATGGGCTGCGCCGTGAGGCCAAGAGGCAGCTGTCGATCCTGCGCCTGAAGCGCCGGCAGGGGGCCGGTCTGCTCTCTCAGCTCGGCAGCGTCTTCGGCTGGGCTCTGGCCTCGGTGTGGACCCTGCTGCCCGGTCGGCTCGTGATGCACTACCTCTTCCACGGCGGGCCCCTGATGGCCGCGGGGCTGTCCTACAACATGCTCTTCGCCTCCGTGGCCGTGCTCGTGATCGGCTTCGCGATCATGGGTCGCTGGCTCGGCTCGGACTCCGAGTTCCGGGACCTGGCGATCGACGCGGTGGAGCAGTCGGTGCCGGGGCTGCTGAACTCCGGGCACGGGGGCCTGATCCCGGTGTCCATGCTGGAGACCACTCAGCAGTTCACCGTCACCTGGATCGTGGGCGCCGCCATCCTGGGCTTCACCGCCTGGCGATGGGCTGCGGGGATCCGGCTGTCGACCAGGCGGATGTTCGAGGTCCCTCCTTCGCGAGGAGCTCCGGCCGCGGCGGTGCCGCGGGACATCGTGGGGCTGCTCGTGCTGGTGATGGTGCTGTCCGTCTCGCTGGTGCTCAACGCCGAAGCGGCCGGCGCCCTGCGCCTGCTCGAGGACCAGGTGGGGCAGGTGCCGGTGCTCAGCCCCCTGGTCCGCTTCATGGACGGCGAGGTCGCCTACGGGGCAGCCACCGCGGTCGGGGTCGGAGCCGATGCGCTCACGCTGTTCCTGATGTACCGAGTGGTCGCCCAGCTCAAGCCGTCGTGGTGGGTGATGACCTGCATGCTGATCCTCGGCGCCGGCGGGAACTACGTGCTGCGCGAGGTCGGCGGGCTGGTCATCCAGGCCATGACCTCGAGCCCGTACCTGCTCTCGATCGCCATCACCGTGGGCGTGCTGCTGTGGTTCTACTTCTTCAGCCAGATCATCCTGGTCTCGGCGGCCTTCGGCGCCCTGGTCCAGGCCGACACCCATGGCGGGCATCCGCAGCCGGTGGGGGAGACCCGGGCCGTGGCCGCGGTCGCGGTGGCCACCCTCGACGACGTCCGCGCTCACGAGCGCGGCCTGCTCTGACGCACTGCTGCCCGCCGCAGCTCCTGCGGGGAGCCTCCTCGCGCTCGGTGCGGCCTCTGTGCCCCCATCGCTGCCCCGCTGCTGCGCGCCCCGTCGATGGGGCCGTCGCCGATGCCGCGCCTGCGCAGCCCCTCAGCGCTGACGGGCTGCCGTCCTGCGGCCTCATCCGGTCGGACCCGCAGAGGCCGCAGAAGCGCCGTCGATCACCGCTGAGGGGCTGCGGTGGTGCGGCGTCAGCTCGCCGGGCCGGCTGACGGCGGCACCGAGATCGCCGGGGAAGCGACGAGCCCCGTCGGTCCGTGGACCGACGGGGCTCGTCGTGCGTCTGAGCGGCCGCTGGGGCGCTGCTCAGGGGGAGATCACATGGAGGTGGCCAGCGCGGCCTGCTTCACCTCGGCGATGGCCTTCGTGATCTGGATGCCGCGGGGGCACGCCTCGGTGCAGTTGAAGGTCGTGCGGCAGCGCCACACGCCCTCCTTGTCGTTGAGGATCTCCAGACGCATGTCTCCGGCCTGATCGCGCGAGTCGAAGATGAAGCGGTGCGCGTTCACGATCGCCGCGGGGCCGAAGTACTGGCCGTCGGTCCAGAACACCGGGCAGGACGACGTGCACGCGGCGCACAGGATGCACTTGGTGGTGTCGTCGAAGCGGGCCCGGTCCTCGGGGGACTGGTAGCGCTCGTACTCGGGCTCGTTGTCCTCGTTGATGAGGAACGGCATGACCTCGCGGTACGACTGGAAGAACGGCTCCATGTCGACGATCAGGTCCTTCTCGCAGGGCAGGCCCTTGATCGGCTCGATAGTCAGCGGCTTGGACAGGTCCAGGTCCTTGAGCAGCACCTTGCAGGCCAGGCGGTTGCGGCCGTTGATGCGCATGGCATCCGAGCCGCACACGCCGTGCGCGCAGGAGCGGCGGAAGGACAGCGAGCCGTCGATCTCCCACTTGATCTTGTGGAGGCAGTCCAGCACGCGGTCGGTGCCGTACATGGTGACGTTGAACTCTTCCCAGGTGACCTCGGAGGAGAACTCGGGGTTGTAGCGACGGATGCGCACCGTGACGTCGAAGGACGGAATCGACTCCGACTGGGTGCTCTCGTCGGTCTTCTCAGCAGCGGCAGTGGACATCAGTACTTGCGCTCCATCGGCTCGTAACGGGTGAAGATGACGGGCTTGGTCTCCTGGCGGATGCCAGCGGTCTCCGAGGACGGGTCGTCGTAGACCATCGAGTGGACCATGAAGTTCTCGTCATCACGATCGGGGAAGTCCTCGCGGGCGTGACCGCCGCGGGACTCCTTGCGGTGCAGAGCGGCCACGGACATGACCTTGGCGAGCTCGAGCAGGAAGCCCAGCTCCACGGCCTCGAGCAGATCCAGGTTGTAGCGCTTGCCGCGGTCCTGGATCGAGATGCGGGAGTAGCGCTCCTGCAGCTTCTCGATGTCCTGCAGGGCCTGCCAGATGGAGTCATGGGTGCGGAACACCTGCATGTTCATGTCCATGGTGTCCTGCAGGTCCTTGCGGATGGCGCCGACCTTCTCCTCGCCGTGATCCGAGCGGGCGTTGTCCAGCAGCGCCTCGGTGCGCGCCGTGGCGTCGTCGGGGATCGGCAGGAACTCGGCGCGCTCGGCGTACTGGGCGGCGAAGACGCCGGCGCGCTTGCCGAACACATTGATGTCGAGCAGCGAGTTGGTCCCCAGGCGGTTGGAGCCGTGCACGGACACGCAGGCGACCTCGCCGGCGGCGTACAGGCCGGGGACGGTCTTCTCGGAGTTCTCGAAGACCTCGCCCTTGATGTCCGTGGGGATCCCGCCCATGCAGTAGTGGGCGGTGGGGAACACCGGGATGGGCTCGTAGTACGGCTCCACGCCCAGGTAGGTGCGTGCGAACTCGGTGATGTCCGGCAGCTTCTCGTCGATGTGCGAGGGCTCCAGGTGCGTCAGGTCGAGCAGCACGTAGTCCTTGTTCGGGCCGCAGCCGCGGCCCTCGCGGACCTCGTTGGCCATCGAGCGGGCCACGATGTCGCGGGGCGCGAGGTCCTTGATGGTAGGGGCGTAGCGCTCCATGAAGCGCTCGCCGTCCGAGTTGCGCAGGATGCCGCCCTCGCCGCGGGCGGCCTCGGAGACGAGGATGCCCAGGCCGGCCAGGCCCGTGGGGTGGAACTGCACGAACTCCATGTCCTCCAGCGGCAGGCCGCTGCGGAAGGCGATGGCCATGCCGTCGCCGGTCAGGGTGTGCGCGTTGGAGGTGGTCTTGAAGACCTTGCCGGCGCCGCCGGAGGCGAACACGACCGACTTGGACTGGAAGACGTGCAGCTCGCCGGTGGCCAGCTCGTAGGCCACCACGCCCGAAGGACGGCGCCCCTCGGGGGTGTCCACCATGATCAGGTCGAGCACGTAGAACTCGTTGTAGAACTCGATGTTGTGCTTGATGCAGGCCTGGTAGAGGGTCTGCAGGATCATGTGACCGGTGCGGTCAGCGGCGTAGCAGGCGCGGCGCACGGGGTTCTTGCCGTGGTCGCGGGTGTGCCCGCCGAAGCGGCGCTGATCGATCTTGCCCTCGGGCGTGCGGTTGAACGGCAGACCCATCTTCTCGAGGTCCAGGACGGCCTCGATGGCCTCCTTGGCCATCACCTCAGCGGCATCCTGGTCCACCAGGTAGTCGCCGCCCTTGACGGTGTCGAAGGTGTGCCACTCCCAGTTGTCCTCCTCGACGTTGGCCAGGGCGGCGCACATGCCGCCCTGCGCCGCGCCAGTGTGGGAGCGGGTGGGGTAGAGCTTGGTGAGAACCGCGGTGCGGGCGCGCTGGCCGGACTCGAGGGCCGCGCGCATTCCAGCGCCGCCGGCGCCGACGATCACGACGTCGTACTTGTGAACCTGCATTCCAGTGTTCTTTCTGTTGGGAGTTCGTGGGAGGTGCTGGGCGGCGCCGCCGCAGTGCGCGGGCCCGGCGTCATCGGCGGGCGGGAGCTGCGGCGGCGGACGGTCAGCTCGCGGTGCAGAAGCTGGCCAGCAGCTCGGGATCCGCGCCGGCGGGGCAGGGCTCGAAGGTGAAGATCACCATGGTGCCGAGCAGGATCGTGAAGGCGACGGCGACGAAGAGCGCGATCTTGAGCCAGAAGCGGACGCCGGTGCGCTCGGCGTAGTCGTCGATGATCGTGCGCATGCCGTTGCCGCCGTGCAGCAGGGCGAGCCACAGCAGCAGCAGGTCCCAGACCTGCCAGAACGGGTTGGCCCACTTGCCGCCGACGAATCCGAAGTCGATGGCGTGGACGCCGCCCTCGGGGGCGATCAGGTTGACGAAGAGGTGGCCGAACACCAGGACCAGCAGCACGACGCCCGAGATGCGCATGTAGAGCCATGCCAGCATCTCGAACTTGCTGCGCCCGGAGGTGGACCGGTTGTACTTGACGCCGGCGACCTCGCGGTCGTTGCTGCGAGGGACGGCGATCTTGGACTTCAGCGGAGTGCTCATGTGTGTGGATCCCCTCGCGATCAGTGGATGAACATGTGGTACACGTGGACGATGGCGAACGGCACCATCACGACCAGCCAGGCGATGGCCACCGCCCAGAAGAGCTTCTTCTGGTGGTTGGCGCCGTTCGACCAGAAGTCGACCAGGATGATGCGCACGCCGTTGAAGGCGTGGTAGACGATGCCCGCCACCAGGCCCATCTCGCCGATGCCCATGATCGGGTTCTTGTAGGTCGCCATCACGGCGTTGTAGGCCTCGGGATCCACGCGGACCATGGCGGTGTCGAGGACGTGGACCAGGAGGAAGAAGAAGATGCCCACGCCGCTGATCCGGTGGGCCACCCACGACCACATTCCGAATCCTCCGCGATAGAGGGTGCCCGATCCGATCTTCCCGGCGGATTCCGGCCGGGTCCGGACCGCGGGTGCTGTGGTCGCCACGATGTGATACCTCCCTGTATCTCCTCAGGCCGATTGCCCGTTCGGGGATCTCGGCGGGCGCGCGTGCGCGCCGACGGCCGAGCGCCTGAGGCGTGTTGCATGGAATTGTCAGCGGATTCACGGGCCACACTACCAGTCGGATGTCTGGGAAGCGGCCACTTGGCGACGAGGTGTCAGCGTCCTCACGCGGCGGTTTCGCGCGGTTCTCACAGCTGCTGAGGGCTCCTGCAGGGCCCGGCCGGACCCGGAGCCTCGCCGAACGGTGGACGGCCCGGCAGGGCGGCGCTGGGCCGGGCGGCGCGCCCCGGGCGATATCATGCGATCCGTGACGGAACCTCTTGAGCATTTCCATCCCTTCATCCCCGCCGGCGGCGTGGGGTCCCGGCTGTGGCCCCTCTCGAGGGCGGACGCGCCCAAGTTCCTGCTGGATCTCACCGGCTCGGGCTCGTCCCTGCTGCGCGCCACCTACGAGCGCCTGGCGCCCTTGAGCCGCGGCTCCATCATGGTCGTGACCGGACGCAGCCACGCCGGGGCCGTGAGCCAGCAGCTGCCGGAGCTGTCGGCCGAGGACCTGGTCCTGGAGCCGTCGCCGCGCGATTCCGGGGCTGCGATCGGGCTGGCCAGCATCCTGCTGGAGCGCCGCGATCCGGGAGCCGTGATCGGCTCGTTCGCCGCAGATCACGTGATCGAGCCCGCGGATGTCTTCCAGGAGGCCGTGCGCGAGGCCGTGCTGACCGCCCGCACCGGCAAGGTCGTGACCATCGGCATCCGCCCGACCGCTCCGTCGACCGGCTTCGGCTACATCAAGGCCGGGAAGCCCCTGGACGTCGACGGCGCGCCGTCGGCCCGCGACGTCGAGCAGTTCGTGGAGAAGCCGGATGAGGACACCGCCCGCTCCTACGTGGCCAGCGGCGACTACCTCTGGAACGCCGGCATGTTCGTGGCCCCGGCGGCCCTGATGATGCAGCACCTGCAGACCAACGAGCCGGAGCTCTTCGCCGGGCTGTCCGAGATCGCCGATGCCTGGGGCACCGAGGATCAGGACGAGGTGATGGCCCGGGTCTGGGAGCAGCTGCCCAAGATCGCGATCGACTACGCCGTGGCCGAGCCGGCGGCGGCGGTCGGGGATGTCGCCGTGGTTCCGGGCTCCTTCTCCTGGGACGACGTCGGGGACTTCGCGGCCATGTCCCGGCTGAACCACCCGCGGGAATCGGACGACGTGGCGGTGCTGGGCGAGAACCCGCGCGTGCTCGTGGACAGCTCCTCCGGGATCGTCGTCTCGGACACCGGCCGGGTCGTCGCGCTGATCGGCGTCGAGGACATCGTCGTGGTGGACACGCCCGACGCCCTGCTGGTCACCACGCGCGAGCACGCCCAGCGCGTCAAGGAGACCGTCAACTCCCTGAAGGCCGCCGGCGACACCGACGTCCTCTGACCAGGACCCCTTCTCCGGCGCGCGGCCTCCTCCGGGAGGCCGCGCGCCGTGGTCCGTCGGCTCGCGGCTGCGCCGTATCCTGAGGCAATGTCCGATTCCCCCGCCGCGAGCACGTCCAGCAGCGAAGCCCCCCGGCACCGGTTCGACGACGGCGGCCAGGCCCTGTCGATCGCGCCGCTCGTCCGCCGCTTCCTGCCGCACCTGATCGAGTTCCGCCGCGACCTGCACTCGCACCCGGAGCTGTCCTACCGGGAGCACCGCACGACCGACCGGCTGATGACCGAGCTCGAGGCCGTCGGCCTGGAGCCGGTGCGGCTGCGCAGCACGGGCTGCTACGTGGACATCGGGACCGGCGAGCTGTCGGTCGCGCTGCGAGCGGATATCGACGCCCTCCCGATCCAGGAGGCCACGGGTCTCGAGTTCTCCTCGCAGAACCCCGGGGTCGCGCACATGTGCGGTCACGACATCCACGCCACCGTGATGCTCGGCGTGGCCACCGTGCTGGCCGATCTGAACCGCACCTCGCCGCTGTCCGGGCGGGTCCGCGTCGTGTTCCAGCCGGCCGAGGAGCAGCTGCCCGGCGGCGCCCTGACCGTGATCGAGCAGGACGTCCTGGAGGGGGTCCCGCGGATCTTCGCGCTGCACTGCGAGCCCAAGGTCGACGTCGGCCAGGTCGGCACCCGCATCGGGGCGATCACCTCGGCCTCGGACACGGTGCGGCTGCGGCTGTCCGGAGCGGGCGGTCACACCTCGCGCCCGCACCTGACGCAGGACCTGGTCTTCGCCATGGCCCAGATCGCGATCAACGTCCCGGCGATCCTCTCGCGCCGCATCGACGTCCGCTCGGGCGTGCAGGTGGTCTGGGGCGAGATCGGAGCGGGCGTGGCCCCCAACGCCATCCCCTCGGAGGGCACCCTGGCGGGGACCATGCGCTGCCTCGACGCCGAAGCCTGGCACCAGGCCGGAGAGCTGCTCGACCAGGTCGTCGGGGACGTCGCCGCGCCGTACGGCGTGGAGGTGGACCTGGAGCACGTGCGGGGCGTCCCGCCGGTGGTCAACGGCGAGCTGGAGACCACCATGATCGAGAACGCCGCCCGAGCGGAGCTCGGCGAGGACGCCGTGGTGCTCGTGGAGCAGTCCATGGGCGGCGAGGACTTCGCCTGGTACCTCCAGGAGGTCCCCGGCGCCATGATGCGCCTGGGCACCCGCACCCGAGGGGGCCAGACCCACGATCTGCACCAGGCCGACTACATCGCCGACGAGGACGCCATCGCCTGCGGCGTCCAGGTCATGGCCAGCACGGCCCTGCGCGCCGTGGCGCACCACGTGAGAGAATCCGCCCTCCGCTGATCGCTCGTCCCCTCAGCACCGGAAGAACCCGGCCGCTGCCGATGAGATGTCCCCCTGAAGGTCTCGTCGCACAGCATCGCAGGAGCCCCCCACACAGCTATGACTTCCCCCCCTCCGTTCGCACAGTGCCCGTGCGGCGGGATCCGGAGAGGACGCAGTCGATTTCACCGGATGCGTGCTCGGCTCCAGCGGCGGCTTCCGCGACCGCAGCTTCATTCAGGACATCCACGACTCCAGCCGGATGCTCGAAGACTCCCTGGGCATCGAGGTGCGCACCGAGGAGTCGGGCTCGCCCCGGGAGTCCGAGCAGCTGCTGAAGGAGATGGCCGATCCGGCCGGCGGCTGCGACCTGGTGGTCGCCATGGGCTCCACGCTCGTGGAGCAGGTCGAGGCGGCCGCCGAGCGCCATCCCGATCAGGACTTCGCGATCATCGACGACGACTCGATCCATCTGCCCAATGTCCGCACGCTGGTCTTCGACGCCTCGCAGCCCGGGTTCCTCGCCGGATACGCTGCCGCCTCGGCCACCGAGACCGGGCGCGTGGGCGCCTTCGGAGGGGAGGACATCCCGGAGGTCCACGACTTCCTCGACGGCTACGCGGCCGGGATCGAGCACTGGAACGAGGTCCACGACAACGACGCGCTGTTCGTGTGGGTCGACGTGGACGGCTGGGAGGTGCTGCCCGATGAGCAGCGCACTCGGCAGCTGACCTCGGTGCGCAAGGAGGTGGGCTCCGCCGTCGCCGATGTGATGACCCAGTACGCGACTCCCGGGGCTGAGGCCGACGACTACACGGGGACCCTGGCCAACCGGGGCGTCGCTCTGGGGGACTTCCATGATCAGGCGCAGCGCGTGGACGAGCAGACCGCCCAGGAGCTGAGGCAGCTGCGCCAGCAGATCATCGAGGGTCGGCAGCCGACCCGACCCGGCGCGGGAACGTAGACTGCAGGCGATCGCCCTCCCCACAGCACCCGGAAGCAGCCATGTCCCTCCGCCGTCCCGTGCCAGCCGCCTGCGCGGTCGGTCTGAGCGCGCTCGCGCTCAGCGCCTGCGGCGAGCTGTCGGAGGACTCCGGGCTCGGCGCGGCGGAGGAGGCCACCGTCTGCATGGTGGCCGATGGAGAGGGCTTCGAGGACCTCAGCTTCCATCAGAGCGCGCACCAGGGGCTCGAGCATGCGGCCCGTGACACGGGGGTCTCGACCCGTGAGTCCGTGGTGGGCTCGGATGCCGAGTCCGACCCTGCGCTGCGCTCCATGGTCCAGAGCGGCTGCGACCTCACGATCGCCAACGGGCAGCCGCTGTCGCAGGTCGCCCTGGAGGTCGCCGCCGAGAACCCGCAGGCCGCCTTCGCGACCGTGGACGACTCCGCAGGCGAGGGCCTCGGCAATGTCAAGCCGCTGAGCTTCGACTCCGGCACCGCCGCGTTCCTGGCCGGCTACCTGGCCGCAGGCACCACCGAGACCGGCACGGTCGCAGCCTTCGGGGGCGAGGACACCCCCCGGGTGAGGCTCGTGCTCGACGGCTTCGCCGAGGGCGTCGAGCACTGGAATGAGCAGAAGGACGACGACGTCGAGCTGCTCGGCTGGGACCGGCAGGAGCAGGAGGGCACCATGCTCGGCTCGTTCAAGGACGTCGAGGGCGCCCGGGAGGTCACCGAGGGCTTCCTGGACAACGGCGCGGACATCGTCCTGCCGGCCGCCGGAGGCGCCTCCGAGGGCACCGCGCAGGCCGTGGCCGCCACGGGTGAGGGCACGGACCAGGCGCTGTTCATCTGGATCGACACCGACGGCTACGACGTCCTGCCGGAGGCCCAGCGATCGCACCAGCTGACCTCGGTGCTCAAGGACCTCACAGGGCCCGTGGAGTCGCTGGTGCGCGACCTGGAAGACGGTGAACTCGATCTGGACCCCTACGTGGGGACCCTCGAGAACGGGGGAGTGGGCATCGCCGATCACCACGACCAGCAGGAGCGCGTGGGCCCGGAGCTGGCCGCCGAGGTCGCCGGGCTGCGCCAGCAGATCATCGACGGCGAGCTGGAGATCGAATCCCAGGAGGACGCCGGCTGAGGCGTCACGGCCGGGCCCGCACAGCACGGGGCGCGGCCGTCGAGACGAGGAGGAGCAGGAGATGACCGAGAGCATCGAAGGCGCACGGCTGGAGGAGCTGATCGCCGAGCAGCCCTGGGCGGGGCTGATCGAGGAGGCCCGCCGGGCCATGCAGCACGCCTACGTCCCGTACTCCCGCTTCAAGGTGGGGGCGGCCGCGCTCGTGGACGACGGACGCGTGGTCTCCGGGTGCAATGTCGAGAACGGCAGCTACGGGCTCACGCTGTGCGCCGAATGCGGCCTGGTCAGCGCCCTGCACGCCAGCGGCGGCGGACGGCTGACGCACTTCGTGTGCGTCGACGGCCAGGGCTCGGTGCTCATGCCGTGCGGCCGCTGCCGCCAGCTGCTGCACGAGCACGGCGGGGATCAGCTGCAGCTGCTCACCGTGAGCGGGCTGCGCACCATGGACCAGGTCCTCCCGGACGCCTTCGTCCTGTGAGCGCGCAGCAGCAGTCCCCGGTCCGCGAGCCTTTCGCTGCCGTGGACGTCATCCGGGCCAAGCGGGACGGGGGTCGGCTGGATGAGCCGCGGATCCGCTGGGCCGTGGACGCCTACGTCCGCGGGGTGCTGAGCGAGGAGCAGATGGCCGCCCTGGCCATGGCGATCTGGTTCCGGGGCATGGATCGGGAGGAGACCTCGGCCTGGACCGAGGCCATGATCGACTCCGGCACCCGCCTGGACTTCACCGGGCTGCGCCGCGGCGGGCGAACGCTGCCGACCGTCGACAAGCACTCGACCGGCGGCGTGGGGGACAAGACCACCCTGCCGCTGGCTCCGCTCGTGGCCGCCCACGGGGTCGCCGTCCCGCAGCTGTCGGGCCGCGGCCTGGGGCACACCGGCGGCACCCTGGACAAGCTCGAGGCCATCCCCGGGTGGACGGCAGAGCTCACCTACGACCAGCTGCTGGCGCAGCTGCAGGACGTGGGCGCGGTGGTGTGCGCGGCCGGCGGGGATCTCGCTCCGGCCGATCGCCGTCTCTACGCGCTGCGCGACGTCACCGCCACGGTCGACTCCATCCCTCTGATCGCCTCGTCGATCATGTCCAAGAAGATCGCCGAGGGCGCCGGCGGCCTCGTGCTGGACGTGAAGGTCGGCTCCGGCGCGTTCATGAAGGACCGCGGATCCGCGGAGCAGCTGGCCCGGACCATGGTCGGTCTCGGCCACGACGCCGGACTGCCGACCTCCGCGGTGCTCACCGACATGTCCGCCCCTCTGGGCCGAGCCGTGGGCAACGCCTGCGAGGTGCAGGAGTCCCTCGAGGTCCTGGCCGGCGGCGGTCCGGCCGACCTGGTCGAGCTCGTGCTCGAGCTGGCCCGCCGGATGCTCGCCCTGGCCGGAGTGGACGACGATCCCGCCGACGCGCTCGCTGACGGCCGCGCCATGGACTCCTGGCGCCGCATGATCGCAGCGCAGGGCGGCGACCCCGATGCCGAGCTGCCGCGGGCGCGGCACGAGCAGGAGGTCGTCGCGGCAGAAGGCGGAACGGTGCAGGGCATCGAGGCCCTCGGCATCGGCACGGCCAGCTGGAGCCTGGGCGCCGGGCGCGAGCGCAGCCAGGACCCGGTCCAGGCCGGAGCCGGAGTGCTCCTGCACGTGGAGCGAGGCCAGCAGGTCCGGGCGGGGCAGCGCCTGGCCACGCTCATGACGGACACCCCGGAGGCCTTCGAGCGCGCCGAGCAGCTCGTGCTCGGTGCGATCTCGGTGGGCCCCGACCGGCCGCAGGCCTCGAGTCGGGCCGATGTGGTCCTCGGAGTCGTGGAATTCGAGGACTTGTGAGAGGCGACTTGTAGTCTGGTGGCAGACAGTGCCGGCGGTGCGCCGATCCGGCGGAACGAGACTGACGACCTGGAGGACATGATGGGACTTTTCAGCAGGAAGCAGACCCCCGAGAGCGAGCCGCGCACAGCGGACGCGGATGTCCAGCAGACGCAGCCTCGCGGCGCTGAGACCGCTGCCGCGGGCCAGCAGCTGCCGGAGTCCGGCCCGCTGCGCAGCCTGGTCGACGGCCTGCTCGTCGACGGCGCCGAGCGCGCCAAGCTGACCCTGGTCCAGCGCGGCTCGACCATGAGCTACCAGTCCGAGCGCGCCGCGGCCGATGGCTCCCCGGAGACCGATTCCGGCGTGGTCGACCAGGCCTCGCCCCTGTTCGACGACGTCGCCGCCCTCTACACCGAGTCCATGAACTCGTCCACGGGCGCCTGGCAGACCGTCGTCATCACGGCGGCCGCACCGGAGGCCGATGGCCGCTCCGTCACCGTGGACTACGACTTCCCGGCCGCCGAGCACCGCACGGAGCAGTACCGGGTCGCCAGCGGCTCCGCGCAGGCCGATCCCGCCGCGCAGGGCCCGCTGGGCGATTCCTCGCAGGGCGGCGCCCGCACGGGGGCCACCGCAGCGGGTGTCGGCGCGGGGGCCGGCGCCGGTGCCGGAGCTGCTGCGGCCGCCGGCGGCCGCGACCAGTCGGCTCCGCTCGGGCAGGATCAGGCCGGCACGGCCGAGCCCGCCGCTGAGCAGCGCGACCTGGGCGCCGAGTCCCGCGAGGACGGTCACCGCGACTCCGAGGCCCTGAGCCGCGAGCCGCAGGCCGTCCAGGACACCGAGGCCCGCACCCCCGAGGCACAGACCCAGGAGGCTCGTCCTGCTGAGGCACGGACCGCTGATGCTCGGGGCACCGAGGCGGCAGCATCCGCGACCTCGGGCCCCGAGGCGCGCCCGGTCGAGGCCGAGCAGCGCTCCGCGGGTGCCGGCGCCGCGGCCGGTGCCGGCGCGGCAGGCGTCGTCGCCGGCTCGGAGCAGCGGCGCGTGCCCGAGGGCCAGCTGACCGACAACGGCACGGTCGACAACCTCGCGCCCCGCCAGCAGGGCCAGGAGCCGATCGAGGTGGACCACGAGGTCCAGGAGTCGGTCGCGCGCACGGCGGGCCACCAGTCCGCCGCGGGCTCCGGCACGGGCGAGCAGCACGCGGGCACCTCCGCAGCCTCGCAGGCCCAGGGCGAGCAGATCCCGGCGCACGTCGATCACGACGAGTGGCGCGATGACAGCGGCGCCCGGCGCTCCCCGGCAGCTGCGCCCACGGGTGCGGCAGCCGCGCACTCGGTGTCCAGCCGGGACGGCTCCGGCGCCCCCACGGTCGCCAGCGGCGCCGATGTGGCCCCGTCGTACCGCGCCGCGGAGCAGGCAGCGGGCGGCGAGGACCTGGCTCAGGGCAACAAGGTCCTGTCGCAGAAGGACATCGCCCGCCGCGTGGCCGGCGCGCAGAAGCGTCTCTTCGGTGCCGACGGCTCCGCCCGCGACGTCTCGACCGTGCTGATCCGCGTGCGCACGCTGGGCACCTACTACGACGCCCTGACCCACGTGCGCCAGGGCGGCTTCTGGGACCAGCGCTCGACCTTCGACCTGATCCCCGAGGAGGACCTGCAGGTCCAGGCCCTCAAGCAGGACTCGTACGTCGAGGGCGAGGGCGCCCCGCTGGCGATCATGTTCCGCTTCCGTCCGGGCATCCCCCCGGAGGTCTCCTTCGACTACGACGACGAGGAGGCGTTCGTGCGCTACGAGAACCGCCTGCCCTCGCAGAACTACGTCGAGGAGCTGCGCATGTACCCGCGCACCGGGGCGAACATCCCGCAGCACGTCAACGACGCCCTCCAGGATTGGAACTACTGATCCCATGACCCAGATCCCGAGCACCGGCCCCGCCGGTCAGCCCGGGAGCCAGGACCCCGTCGGCTCGGCCGGCGGGGTCCTGCGCTCCCTTCCCAAGATCAGCCTCCACGATCATCTCGACGGCGGCCTGCGCCCGCAGACCCTGCTCGAGCTCGCCGAGGCCGCGGGCACCGAGCCGCCCGCTGACTCGGCCGCCGAGCTCGAGCAGTGGATGCGCGAGTCCGCGGACTCGGGCTCGCTCGAGCGCTACCTGCAGACCTTCTCGGTGATCCTCGAGGCCCTGCAGAGCGCCGAGGCCCTGCGGCGGGCGGCTCGCGAGGCCGTCGAGGACCTCGCCGCCGACGGCGTGATCCACGCCGAGCTGCGTTGGGCCCCCGAGCAGCACGTGGCCGGCGGTCTGAGCCTCGGCCAGGCCGTCGACGCCGTCAGCGAGGGCCTGCAGGAGGGCGTGGTCGCGGCCGCCCAGCAGGGCCTGGAGATCTCCGCCGGGCAGCTGCTGTGCGCCATGCGCCAGGCCGACCGCAGCCTCGAGATCGCGCAGCTGACCATCGAGCGCTTCTCCCCGGACGAGCCCGGCGGCGTGCTGGGCTTCGACCTGGCCGGACCGGAGGAGGGCTTCGCGCCCAGCCGGCACCAGGAGGCCCTGGACCTGCTGGCGCGCAGCCTGGTGCCCGTCACCCTGCACGCGGGCGAGGGCGCCGGCCTGGACTCCCTTCGCTCGGCGGTGGTCGACGGCCGCGCGCTGCGCCTGGGCCACGGCGTGCGCCTGGTCGAGGACGTGGCGCTGTCGGACGCCCCGGACGACGACGTCTCGATCGAGCTCGGCGAGCTGGCCCGGTGGGTGCGCGACCGCGGCATCGCCCTGGAGGTCTGCCCGCGCTCGAACAGCCAGACCGGTGCGGTCGCAGGCTGGAACCCTCCGCACAACCTCGTGCGCGTCCTGGGCCCCGGCACGCAGCGCCATCCGATCGGCTTCCTGCACCGTGCGGGCTTCCGCGTGGTGGTCGGGGCGGACAACCGGCTGGTCTCGGGCACGGATCTCACGACCGAGCTCGGCGAGCTCGTGGCCCTGCACGGGTTCTCGCTGGATGACCTCGAGACCCTGCAGCGCAGCGCGGCCCAGTCGGCCTTCCTGCCGCTGGATCAGCGCGTGGCCCTCGAGGCGCGGATCGGAGCGGAGTTCGACGCCGTGCGCGGATCGGGCATCCCGCTGGGCCTGGGGGACATGATGGCCGCTCACGAGGCCGAGGCCTCCGAGGGCACCTGGTGAGCCAGGACGGATCGGGGGCGGCCTTCGAGCGGCTGCTGGCGATCATGGACCGTCTGCGCTCGCCCGGCGGCTGCGCGTGGGACGGGCGCCAGAGCCACTCCTCGCTCGTGAAGCACCTGATCGAGGAGTCCTACGAGGTCGTCGAGGCCGTCGAAGCCCCCGGCGGGCCGGAGGCCCACCGCGACGAGCTCGTGGAGGAGCTCGGCGACGTCCTGCTCCAGGTGGTCTTCCACGCGAGGATCGCCCAGGAGCGCAGCGCGCAGCAGGGCGGGTTCGACATCGACGATGTCGTGGCGGGGATCAGCGAAAAGCTCGTGCGCCGTCACCCCGAGGTCTTCGCCGACGCCCAGAGGGCCGAGGCCTCGGACGATGCCGCCCTGCACGCCCGGTGGGAGGAGCTCAAGCGGGCCGAGAAGCCCCAGCGCACCGGCCCGTTCGACGGCGTGCCGCCGGGGCTTCCCGCCCTGCAGCGCACCGAGAAGATCCTCTCGAAGGCCAGGCGCCACGGACTGGAGCCGCAGAGCCCCTCGGAGCCGGACGAGGACCGCCCGCGCACTCAGGAGCAGCTGGGGCAGGCCCTGTTCGAACTGGTGCGCCAGGCCTCGTCGGACGGACTGGATGCCGAGCGCGCCCTGCGCGAGCACAGCGCCCGGTGGGTCCGTCAGCGCGATCCGGCACGGCTCCCGCAGGACTGAGCGGAAGCACAGGCAATAATGATGTTCGTGACAGGGCCTTCTCGATAGGCTCGTCAGCAGAAGCACCGGGTCCTGGCGGGACGCCTCGGCCCGTTTCCGCAGCACCGATCGAAGGAGACCTTCCATGGCCATGATCATCGACGTCCACGCACGTCAGATCCTCGATTCCCGCGGCAACCCCACGGTCGAGGTCGAGGTCCGCCTCGAGGACGGCAGCTTCGGTCGCGCGGCGGTGCCCTCGGGCGCCTCCACCGGTGAGCACGAGGCCGTCGAGCGCCGCGACGGCGACAAGAACGTCTACCTGGGCAAGGGCGTCCTGGGTGCGGTCGAGGCCGTGAACGAGGAGATCGCCGAGGCCGTCATCGGCATGGAGTCCACCGACCAGCGCCTGGTCGACCAGGCCATGCTCGAGCTCGACGGCACCCCGACCAAGTCCAAGCTCGGCGCCAACGCCATCCTGGGCGTCTCGCTGGCCGTGGCCCGCGCCTCGGCGGAGGAGGCCGACCTCCCGCTGTACAAGTACCTGGGTGGCCCCAACGCGCACGTGCTGCCGGTGCCCATGATGAACATCCTCAACGGCGGCTCCCACGCGGACTCCAACGTGGACATCCAGGAGTTCATGATCGCCCCGATCGGCTTCGCCACCTTCTCGGAGGCCCTGCGCGCCGGCACCGAGGTCTACCACGCGCTGAAGTCTGTGCTGAAGGACCGCGGCCTGTCCACCGGCCTGGGCGACGAGGGTGGCTTCGCGCCCGACCTCGAGTCCAACCGCGCTGCCCTGGACCTGATCCTGGACGCCATCGAGAAGGCCGGCTACAAGCCGGGCGAGCAGATCGCGCTGGCGCTGGATGTCGCCTCCTCCGAGTTCTTCGACAAGGGCTCCTACACCTTCGAGGGCGGCAAGAAGTCGGCCGATGAGATGGCGGCCTACTACGAGCAGCTCGTGGCCGACTACCCGCTGGTCTCGATCGAGGACCCGCTGGACGAGAACGACTGGGACGGCTGGGCCAAGCTCACCGCCTCGGTCGGGCAGAAGGTCCAGCTCGTGGGCGATGACCTCTTCGTCACCAACCCCGAGTTCCTGGCCCGCGGCATCCGCGAGGGCGTCGGCAACGCCCTGCTGGTCAAGGTCAACCAGATCGGCTCCCTCACGGAGACCCTGGAGGCCATCACCCTGGCGCAGACCAACATGTTCCGGTGCATGGTCTCCCACCGCTCGGGCGAGACCGAGGACACCACGATCTCGGACATCGCCGTGGCCACCAACGCCGGACAGATCAAGACCGGCGCCCCGGCGCGCTCGGAGCGCGTGGCCAAGTACAACCAGCTGCTGCGCATCGAGGAGGCCCTGGGAGACGCCGCCTCCTACGCCGGCGTCTCGGCCTTCCCGCGCTTCTCGGCCTGAGAGCGCGGCTGAACGGCTGAACGCAGCCGTCCGCACGCGGACCGCCGTCGTCCTCCTGACTCGGGAGGGTGGCGGCGGTCCGTCGTCGCGGGGCAGGCGCTGCCTCGTCGGTGCCGAGCGGGGTCCGAGCGTGCCACTAGACTGGGCCCGCTCGCTCGTCGAACGCGCGTCCCGCAGCCCTCGCACAGTGAGGGGACGCCCCGAGCACGCAGACCGTCGCAGAGCCAGGAGCAGCATCCGTGTCCGATCACCGCACCGAGGACCGCGCGCCGCGGTCCGAGCGCGGCTCCGAGCCGGATCCGGCCGAGCGCGACGAGGCCCCCGCGCGCAGCCTGCGACGCTTCACGACCTCGTCGGGCAGCCGTCGCCTGCTGTGGGTCGTGGCGATCGTGCTGTTCATCGTCTTCCTGGCAGCCCCCACGACCAAGATCTACCTGGACCAGCAGGCGGAGATCGCCGAGCTGGAGGCCAGCATCGAGGAGAAGTCCGCCGACCGGGATGCCCTGCAGGACGAGCTCGAGCTGTGGGAGAACCCGGACTACGTCGAGCAGCAGGCAGGGGAGCGGCTGATGATGGTCGAGCCCGGACAGCGCTCCTACCTGGTGGTCGGCGCCGACGAGGTCGGCACCGGGGCCGCGGACACCTCTGCCGTCGAGGAGTCCGCAGGCAGGCCGGCCTGGGCCGACGCCCTGTGGGGCTCGCTCAAGGACTCCGCCTGGCCGCAGCGCGCCGAGGACTCCGCCGACAGCTTCCCCGAGCTCGACGAGGCACAGGAGGACCCGTCCGCCTCGTCGTCGCCCACCGCCGAGACCACCGAGTGAGGACCCCCGTGAGCGAGCAGAGCACCAGCAGCGATCAGCCGCGCCCGGATCTGGAGCAGACCGTCTCCGGGATCGCCCCGGCCGGGGTGGACGTGGCCGAGCCCCGCGGCCTGAACTCCACGGCCGCCAACCGCCGCCCGCAGGAGCTGGACCTGCAGGTGCTGGCCCGCCAGCTGGGCCGGCCCGTGCGCGATGTGGTGGAGATCCCGGCCCGGTGCGCCTGCGGCAACCCGCTCGTGGCGGCCACCGCTCCGAGGCTGTCCGGCGGCACGCCGTTCCCCACGGTCTACTACCTGGCCCACCCCGTGATCACGGCAGCCGTCTCGCGGCTGGAGGCGGAGGGAGCCATGTACGGGATGACCGACCGCCTGGGCGAGGACGAGCAGCTGGCGGCGTCCTACCAGCGCTCGCACGAGGACTACCTGGCCCGGCGCGAGCGCATCGGCGCCATCGCCGGCTCCGGGGAGGTCCCGGAGATCGACGGCATCTCCGCAGGCGGCATGCCCACCCGCGTGAAGTGCCTGCACGTGCTGGTCGGACACTCGCTGTCCGCGGGACCCGGCGTGAACCTGCTCGGCGACGAGACGCTCGAGCTGATCGCCGACACCTGGTCCCCGCAGATCTGCCGATGCGATCCCGCCTGGCGCGAGTCCTGAGCACCGCCCCACCCCCTGAAGAGCCCGAGTACACCGAGGAGCCCCCATGCGCGTCGGAGCCATCGACTGCGGCACCAACTCGATCCGCCTGCTGATCACCGAGGCGGCTGACGACGCCGTGGGCGCCTCCCCGGCCGAGATCGAGCTGAACGAGCTCGTGCGCACCAAGGAGATGGTCCGCCTGGGCCAGGGCGTGGATGCGACAGGCTGGCTGGCCCAGGAGGCGCTGGAGCGCACGTTCGCGGCCGTCGACGGCTTCGCCCGCCTGCTCGATGAGCACGCCGTGGACTCGGTGCGCTTCGTGGCCACCTCGGCCACGCGCGACGCCGGCAACCGGCACGTCTTCGTGGACGGCATCCGCTCGCGCCTGGGCGTGGCCCCCGAGGTGATCTCGGGCGAGGAGGAGGCGGCCCTGTCCTTCGCGGGGGCCACCATGGTGGCCGCTCCGGAGTCCGAGGACGATCGCACGTTGGTCGTGGACCTGGGCGGCGGCTCGACCGAGCTCGTGCTCGGCAGCTCGGCGGGGATCCTGGCCTCGCGCTCGCTGAACATCGGATGCGTGCGCATGACCGAGCGCCACCTGGGCTCCAACCCGCCCACCGAGGCGCAGCAGCGCGCGGTGCTGGCGGATGTGGACCGCGCCCTGGACTCCGCGGCGCTGACCGTCCCGCTGGGCCAGACCCGGAAGATCGTGGGCGTGGCCGGGACCGTCACCACCATCACCGCACTGGCCCTGGGCCTGGAGGACTACGACGAGCAGCGGATCAACGGCGCCGAGCTGCCGATCTCCGATCTGGAGCGCACCTGCCGCGAGCTCACCGCCATGACCCGGGAGCAGCGCGACGCCCTGGGCGTCATGCACCCCGGGCGCGGCGACGTGATCGGCGGCGGCGCCCTGGTGTGGCGGCGCGTGCTGCAGCGGATCGCCGAGGCCACCGACGGGCGTGTGAGCACCGCCACCACGAGCGAGCACGATATTTTGGACGGCATCGCACTGTCCCGCCTGTCCACCATCCCCCAGAAGGCTCCGCTGGCCTGACGTCCCCGGGGCGCCTGCCGACCCGGATCCGCTTCGCGGAGTCCACGAAGGACCTGACCATGAGCCCCACAGCCTCCGAGCGCACCTCCGGCAATGGAGGGCGGGGCCCGGTCCGCACCGCCGTGGCGCTGAGCGCCTCCGTCGTGCTGAGCGGGATGCTGACCAGCGCGGTCATCGCCGGCCCCGTCCAGGCCACCGAGGAGACCCCGGTGCCGGATGGCCCCGCGCCGTCGGTGCCGGTCACGGACCCGTCGGACGTGCCCGTGCCGGAGCCCTCGCAGCCGGCCGAGTCCACCGAGATCTCCGAGTCGCAGGCCCGCGCGGACGAGTACTGGCTCGATGAGTACGGCGTCCGCGACGCCTGGAAGGCTTCGCGCGGGGAGGGCGCCACGATCGCGATCATCGACACCGGCGTGGACGGCTCGCACCCGGACCTCGAGGGGGCCGTCTCGGGGGGAACGGACGTCTCCGGCATCGGGGCCGCGAACGGCCAGGAGCCGCTGGGGGCGGATCCCGATCACGGGACCATGGTCGCCTCCGTCGCGGCCGGGCGCGGCCACGGCGCCGATCACGCCGAGGGCATCATCGGCGTGGCCCCCGAGGCGGAGATCCTGGCCGTGTCGACCGCGCTGGGAACCGATGAGGCCGGCGTGCGCTCGACCGACGAGCAGATCCCCGACGCCGTGCGCTGGGCCGTCGACAACGGCGCCGACGTGATCAACATGTCCGTGGGCTCCCCGCAGCAGTCCTGGCCCGAGTCCTGGGACTCGGCGTTCGCCTACGCGGAGGAGAAGGACGTCCTGATCGTGGCGGCGGCAGGCAACCGCGGAAACGGCCTGGTGCAGGTGGGCGCTCCGGCGACCATCCCCAGCGTGCTGACCGTGGGCGGGGTGGATCAGGACGGGCAGGCCGGCTGGGAGTCGTCGTCGCAGGGGATCTCGATCTCGGTGGCGGGTCCGGCGGAGGAGCTCGTGGGAGCCACTCCGGGAGGCGGCTATGCCAGCTGGACGGGCACCTCCGCCTCCGCCCCCATCGTGGCGGGCACGGCAGCCCTGATCCGCTCAGAGCATCCAGAGCTCAGCGCCGACGAGGTGGCTCACCGGATCACGGCCTCGGCCGAGGACGCGGGCGAGCCCGGCAAGGACCCGCTCTACGGCTACGGGATCCTGGACGTGAACCGGGCGGTGACCGCGGACCTGCCGGAGATGGAGGACTCTCCGCTGGGTTCCATGGAGCAGTGGATCGAGGTGCATCGCCGTCACGACAGCGAGACGAGCGCCTCGGCAGCGACCTCCGGGCCGCCGCTGACGGAGGATGTGACGGTCGAGGCGGAGGCTCCGGAGCCCGTCGAGCCGCTGAACTCGACCGGGAGGCTGCCGATCTTCGTGCTGGCCGGATTCGGGCTGCTGGTCGCCGCGATCACGATCGGGGCGGTCCGGCACATCCGCTGGCTGCTGCGCCGCGGCTGAGGCCCCGCACCTCTCGGCGAGCCCCTCGTGAGGGCTCCCGACCGGGCGACGGATGAGATGTGCGTGAACTCTCGAGACGCACGGGGGAGCGGGGGCGAGGACGGCCTCGTCCTATGACTAGACTCGAAACCATGTCTAGCTCTTTCCTGGCAAAGGACCGTAATCGCATCCTCATCGTGGGCGGCGGGTACCTGGGCTACCACGTGGCTCAGGGGCTCCAGAAGCGGATCAAGGAGTCCGGCGGCATCGTCACGATCGTCGATCCGAACCCCTACATGATGTATCTGCCCTTCCTCCCGGAGGTCGCTGCCGGCAGCCTCGAGGCGCGCTCCGCCGTGGCTCCCTTCCAGCAGTTCCTCAAGGACACCGAGTCGCTGTCGGGCCGTGTCATCGGCATCGACCACGACAAGCGCGTGGCCACTGTGGCCTCCATCAACGACGGCCCCGTCTTCGAGGTCCCCTACGACGAGATCGTGCTCGCCGCGGGCTCCGTGACCCGCGCCTTCCCCATCCCGGGGCTGGGCGAGTCCGCGATCGGCATGAAGTCCATCGAGGAAGCCGTGGCGGTGCGCAACTGGGTCTTCGAGCGCATCAGCGCCGCCTCCCAGATGGAGGACGGTCCGGAGCGCCGCAAGGCCCTGACCTTCGTGCTGGTTGGCGGCGGCTTCGCAGGCATCGAGACCATCGGCGAGCTCGAGGACGCGGCACGCAGGGCCGCAGAGCGCAACCCGCGCGTGAAGGTCTCCGACCTGCGCTTCGTGCTGGTCGAGGCGGCCGGGCGCATCATGCCCGAGGTCTCCCAGGACCGCGCGGAGAAGGTCGTGGCCGAGCTGCGCTCGCGCGGTGTGGAGGTGTTGCTGAACACCTCGCTGGAATCCGCTGAGGACGATCACATCAAGCTGATCAACATGCAGGACAAGTCCCCGGCCGGCGAGTTCGACGCCGACACCCTGATCTGGACCGCTGGCGTCCAGGCGAACCCGCTGTTCAAGAAGAACACCCCGTTCCCCGTCGACGACCGCGGCCGCGTCCGCGCCGGAGCAGACCTGCGGGTCACCGGCGACGACGGCCCCATCCCGGGCGCCTGGACCGGCGGTGACAACGCCGCAGTTCCGGATCTGTCCGGTCAGGGCCCCGGCGGCTTCTGCGTCCCGAACGCGCAGCACGCCATCCGCCAGGCTAAGGTCATGGTCAAGAACATCCTGGCCGCTCGAGAGGGCAAGCCGCTCGAGGACTACTACCACGAGAGCCTCGGCACCGTGGCGGGACTGGGCCTGTACAAGGGTGCTGCCAACCTCAAGGGCGTCGAGTTCTCCGGCCCCCTGGCTTGGCTCATGCACCGCGGCTACCACGCCTACGCCATGCCGACTCTGGATCGTAAGTTCCGGATCCTCAGTGAGTGGGCCGCCAACATGGTCTTCGGGCGCAACACGACCCAGATCCGCCACGTGCGCGATCCTCGCCTGAACTTCGAGACCGCCACCGGTCAGGAGGTCGTGCGCAAGCAGGTCAAGCTCTGACCCTGCGGACATTGACCGGACGCCCCTTCCGCCCAGGCGGGAGGGGCGTCCGACGTCCAGGCCCCCATAGCCCAATCGGCAGAGGCAGCGGACTTAAAATCCGCTCAGTCTGGGTTCGAGTCCCAGTGGGGGCACCAGCCGACCCTCGGTTCGACGGCCCGCATCCGATCAGTGACAGATGAGCACCCCATCAGCGCTGATGGGGTGCTCATCTGTCACCAACCGGCAGATTGCCGGGGATCAGGCCCGTGCGACCGGGTACATCTGTGCGCGCAGCTGCGAGGCGGGGACCACCTCGCGACCGAACGGGAAGCAGGTCACGGGGATCAGCTTGAGGTTCGCCCATGCCAGCGGGATGCCGATGATCGTGACCGCCTGGGCCACTGCGGTGATGACGTGGCCGAGAGCCAGCCACCAGCCGGCGATCACGAACCAGACGATGTTGCCGAGCCCGCTGAAGGCACCGGCGCGTCGGGTGGTGATGACCTCGCGGCCGAAGGGCCAGATGACGAATCCGGCGATGCGGAACGACGCCAGCCCGAACGGGATGGTCACGATCAGCAGGCAGGCCAGGATCCCGGCCAGCGCGTAGCCCAGGAAGAGGGTCCATCCGGCGGTCAGGAACCAGATGATGTTGAGGATGAATGACAGGAGGCTTCTCATATACCGAGACTAGCCGACGGGGCGCTGCGGCCGCGGGTCCCCGTGACTGCCCGGTAATGCATCGCTCCAGTTCACAGGGCAGATGAGCGCCCCTGAACTGGGGACCGATAAGGTGCTATCGGGGTGGGGCCCGGTCCTACGATGGGGGAGCGGGTCTGGTCGCCCGCGCAGCTACGACGCAGGCAGAGGAGACGAACATGAGCGCTCAGAGCGAGCTGACAGGGACCTGGAGCATCGATCCGACCCACAGCCGGGTGGGCTTCTCCTCGCGCCACGCGATGGTCACCAAGGTCCGAGGCGCCTTCAACGACGTCTCGGGCACCGCGCAGCTGGATGCCGAGGACATGTCGCGCTCGCAGGTGCGAGTCGTCCTGCAGGTGGCGAGCGTGGACACCCGCAGTCCTCAGCGCGATGCCCACCTGCGCAGCGCCGACTTCTTCGATGCGCAGCAGCACCCCACCATCGAGTTCGACTCCACGGCGGTGGATGAGGTGGACGAGAATCAGTTCATCGTCACCGGCGAGCTCACGATCCGGGGCGTGACCCGCACGATCTCCGTGCCGCTGGAGCTGCTGGGCGTGGACACCGATCCGTTCGGGCAGCTGAGGGCCGGCCTGGAGGGCTCGCGGCGCATCGACCGCAAGGACTGGGGCGTCTCCTGGAACACCCCGCTGGACTCCGGCGGCGTGCTGGTCTCGGACAAGATCACCCTCGAATTCGAGCTCTCCCTGGTGAAGGATGCACCCGCAGGCGCCGATTCTGCCCCGCAGGGCTGAGCGGCTGCCGTCGCGGCCGACGGTAGTGTCCCGGACATGGATTCTCCCCTGAGCGCACCCGAGCCCGGCACCCTGAGCATCGACATCTGGTCGGATGTCATGTGCCCGTTCTGCTGCCTGGGCGATCGCCACCTGGAGCTGGCGCTGGAGCAGTTCGAGCACCGCGACGCCGTGCGCGTGCTCTACCACTCGTTCCTGCTCGCCCCGGAGCTCCCCGAGGGCGAGACCATGCCCATGATCCAGATGCTGGCTGAGCACAAGGGCATGAGCCTGGAACAGATCCATGAGATGCATCGTCCGCTGATCGCCCGAGGCCGCGAGGTCGGGATCGACTATGCGATGGATGACGTGATCTCGTCGTCCACGCGCAGGGCCCACGAGCTGGGCCATTTCGCCCAGGCGCGCGGCCGCGGTCCGGAGATGATGCGGCGCCTGTTCCGCGCCCACTGGTCCGAGGGCCTGAATCTCGATGACGTCGACGTCCTCGTCCGCCTGGCCGAGGAGGTCGGGCTGGATCCCGAGCAGGCCCGTACCGCTCTGCAGGAGCGCACCTGGCAGCGGGCGGTCGAGGACGATCTGACGGTGGCCCGCAGCCTGGGGGTGCAGGGCGTGCCGTTCTTCGTGCTCGACTCGCGCTATGCGGTCTCGGGAGCGCAGCCGCCGGAGGTGCTGCTGGAGGCGCTGGGCACCGCTTGGGCCGCCTCAGCGGAGGGCTCAGAGGCGGACGACGACGGCGCCGCGGGCACTGACGGGCATCGGTCCGCGCACTGATCGGCGGGACGTCAGACCGCTCCCACTTCGATCGGATACCTCGCTGTTTCGAGAGAATCCTTTATCATCGCAAGGTTGCTCGAATCGTAGGAGTCGCCTGGGAATCTCCCCATAGCAGTCGTCATGCCCTCTGGGCGAGGTGCTCGCACGCCCGCTCCTGCGGTTCGACCCGAGCACTCGAATCCAGCGAAGGGAGCACTGCGTGAGCGAATCCGAGCACGAGAGGACAGCAGGAGAAGGAGGACAGCGGACGCCGCTGGACCGCCAGCGCCTCGGCGGCACGGACAAGGACCAGCAGCGCGAGACCAAGCGCGAGGAGAGGCGGGCCCCCGTCTCCTCCTCGGAGCTCTCGGCCGGATACTCCGCCCTGACGCAGGACAGGGGCCCGCAGGTCAACTGGGTGGTGTTCCTGATCGCGGCGTGCGCGATCCTGGCGTTCTCCGCCTTCGCGATGGCCGCCCCGGACAGCGCTCGGGAGACCATGCACGGCATCGTGCTGTGGATCGCCGAGAACCTGGGCTGGTACTACGTCCTGACCGTGACCCTCGTGATCGGCTTCGTCCTGTGGGTGGCCTTCTCCAAGGAGGGCTCCGTCCGTCTCGGTCCGGATCATTCGCGCCCCGAGTACAAGTTCTTCACCTGGCTGGCCATGCTCTTCGCCGCCGGCGTGGGCATCGACATGCTGTTCTACTCGGTGACCGGGCCCATCACGCAGTTCATCCACCCGATCGACGGGGACCCGCGCAGCCTCGAGGCCGCGGAGGAGTCGGTCGTGTGGACCATGTTCCACTACGGCGTGGCCGGGTGGTCCATGTACTCCTTGATCGGCATGGCCCTGGGCTACTTCGCCTACCGCTGGGGCATGCCGCTGTCGATCCGCGCGGCGCTGTACCCGCTGCTCGGCAAGCGCGTGCGCGGGGCCACCGGCGATGTGATCGACATCTTCGCCCTGGTCGGCACCGTGTTCGGCGTGGCCACATCCATGGGCATCGGCGTGGTGCTGCTCTCCGTCGGGTTCTCGACGCTGTTCGGCATCCCCGATGGGCTGGGACTGCAGATCGCCCTGATCATCGTGGCCGTGGTGCTCACGATCGCGGCCTGCACGTCGGGCGTGGACAAGGGCATCCGCATCATCTCGGAGCTGAACATCTGGTCCGCTGCGGCCATGCTCGTCTACATCCTGATCTTCGGGCAGACCGCGTTCCTGATGAACGGCATCGTGCAGAACATCGGCCGGTTCATCTTCACCCTGCCCGAGCGCACGCTGCAGACCATGGGCTACAACCCGGACGGCGCGGAGTGGATGGGCTCCTGGACCCTGTTCTTCTGGGCCTTCTGGCTGGCCTGGGGTCCGTTCGTGGGCCTGTTCCTGGCGCGGATCTCCCGCGGTCGCACCCTGCGCGAGTTCGTGCTCGCCGCGATCACGGCGCCGGTGCTGTGCGACTTCCTCATCGTGACGATCTTCGGCAACTCCGCGCTGCACGAGGTCATGGTCAACGGCAACGAGGAGTTCGCCCAGCTGTCCATGGACAGCCCCGAGCAGGGCTGGTACGCGCTGCTGGAGATGTTCCCGGGGGCGACCTTCCTGATCGGGCTGGCCACGCTGTCCGGGCTGCTCTTCTACCTGACCTCCGCCAACTCCGGCGCCATGGTCATGTCGAACTACTCCTCGACCATCCCGGACCCCGCCGACGACGGCCCCAAGTGGCTGCGCATCTTCTGGGCCGTGCTCACCGCGATCCTCACGATCGCGATGCTGATCGCCGGCGGTGTGACGACCATGGAGTACGCCACGCTCATCTTCGCCCTGCCGGTGACGATCGTGGCCTACCTGATCATGGCCTCGTTCACGAAGGCGCTGCGCATGGAGAAGGCCGACCGCGAGGGCCGTGAGCTGCGTCGTTCCAACACCGCCGCCAGTGGCGGCCACGCCCCCGAGCGCAGCTGGCGCCAGCGCCTCGCCAACCTGCGCTCCTACCCGTCCAAGCGCCAGGTCGCCGAGTTCGTGACCAGCACCGTGCAGCCCGCGCTGAGCGATGTCTCCCGCGAGTTCGAGAAGCAGGGCTATGCATCCA
This sequence comes from Kocuria sp. CPCC 205260, assembly GCF_040981045.1. NCBI lineage: Bacteria > Bacillati > Actinomycetota > Actinomycetes > Micrococcales > Micrococcaceae > Kocuria > Kocuria sp. CPCC 205260. Next base: position 910,073 of record NZ_JAVKPT010000001.1, on the reverse strand, counting down.
CGATGGCCGTCAATGAGCTGGCCGAGCACGGGATCCCGTCCTCGAGCATCGAGGTGGACATGGGCGATCATCGCCCGTTCCGCTACGAGGTCGCCGCCGTGGAGACCAACGTCCCCATGGTCGGCGCGCGCATGGGCCAGAACCCGGAGCGCTACTTCCGCCTGGAGGTCTTCACCCAGACGGGCTCCGAGGGCTATGACCTGATGGGTGTGACCCGCCAGCAGATCATCGACGACGTCCTGGACCGCTTCGAGTCCCACCTCGGGTTCCTGGACTACTCGACGCTGCACTCGACGGCCTCCGTGCTGACCCCTCCGCAGGAGACGGATCCCGCAGACGACCTCACGCCGGTGCCCGGAGATCTGCCCGGCCCGCAGCCGGATTCCTCGCGGGTGGTCATGCCGTCGCCCGATGCCCCGGATCCGGATCAGCGCCGCTGAGGCTCCTGACCGGACACAGGCCCCCGTCCCGACGCCGCGCGTCGGGACGGGGGCCTGTCGCATCCGCGGCTCCGCTTCGACGGCGCCTTCCGACGGCTGCCACGGGGATAGCCTGCTCGACATGAGCACGTCGCACGCGGGGCCGAGCACCGGCCCGAGGGAGGCCCCGGCAGGATCCCCCGCCGTCGTCCTGCGCGGGACCCTGGGGCTGGCGGTGGCCATGGGGCTGGGCCGCTTCTTCTACACCCCGGTGCTCCCGCTGATGGTCGCGGCCCTGAACTGGGGCACCGGGCCGAGCGCCTGGATCGCGACCGCGAACTACGCGGGCTACTTCCTGGGCTGCCTGGCCGTGGCCCGGGGCTGGCTGCGGCCAAGCTCCGCGCTGCTGCGCGTCGGGCTCCTGTCCACCGCCGTCCTGCTCGCACTGGTGGCGCTGAGCGGCGAGCCGCTGTGGCAGGCGTCGGTGCGCCTGGCGGCCGGAGTCGCCTCCGGGCTGGTCTTCGTGTGCATCACCCAGCGCATCCCGCAGGTTGCGCGACGCCCGCATGATGCCGGGCTGGTGTACGCGGGAGTGGGCACGGGCATCCTGGCCTCGGGGGCGCTGGTGCTGGCGGTGGGCGGCGCCGTCGGCTGGCGAGGCCTCGGGCGCCCCGGTCCCGGATGACGAGACCCCGGGCTCCCGGCCCGACGGCATGCTCCAGCTGTCCGTGGGCTACTTCTGCCAGGGCGCGGGCTACATCATCATCGGCACCTATCTCGTGGTGCTGGCCGAGCCCGTGTTCGGAGCGACGGCCGCCGCGGCGACCTGGCTCGTGGCCGGAGCGGCCACAGCACCCTCGCCGCTGCTGTGGTCGCTCGTCGCCGCCAGGATCGGCCTCCGCAAGGCATTGACCGTCTGCTACGGGCTGCAGGTCCTCGGCGCGGTGCTGGCGATCTTCGCCTCCGCGCCCGTCCTCCTGCTGGCGGCGGCGGCCCTGTTCGGCGCGACGTTCATGGGCGTGACCATGATGACCATCGGAGTCGGGACGCAGCTGGGGTCCCCGGTCGCGGCGGCCGAGCTCACGACCTGGTACAGCCTGGGGCAGATCACCGGACCGGCTCTGGTGGCGGCGGTGCTCAGCGGCACGATCATGGGCAGCTTCATCGTGGCCGCGATCGCGCTGGCTGCGGGCATGGCGCTGAGCCTGCTCGGGGCGCGGGCCGCGCAGGCTCGGTGAGCGCCTCCGGCATCGTCCGCGGCAAGGCGGCTGGCATCGTCGGCCCGTATCGAGGACAGTGAGGGGATCGGCCACGAGGCCGATGACCCGAGGCCGAAGGAGAGCATCATGGCGGTCTTCCACCATCAGGAGGTCCTCGAGCATCCGCTGGAGACCGTCTGGGACTGGCACTGCCGCAGCGGAGCCCTGACCCGGCTGAGTCCCGAGTGGGCCCAGACGGTGCTGCAGGAGTCCTGGCCGCCGCTGTCGACGGGTTCCCGGGCCCACCTGCGCACCAGCGCTCCGGGCACCGCCGGGTCGGTGCGCGTGCCGTTCGTCAGCGAGCACGAGCCCGGGCCCACGGAGCACTCGTTCGTCGATCGGATGGTGCGCGGCCCGCTGAGCAGCTGGGAGCACACGCACACCTTCGCCGCGCATGAGGACGGCGCGACGCTGATCGCCGATCGGATCGCCTACGAGCCGCTGCCGGGCCGCCTGGGTGAGAGGGCGAGGTTCGTCGCCTCCGCCATGCGCCCCACGCTGGAGGCCACGTTCCGCGCGCGCTCCACCAAGCTGCGCGCGGACCTGGACTTCCAGGGCCAGCTCGACGGGATCAGCGGAGGGCGCAGGCTCAACGTGCTGATCGGCGGTGCCTCGGGGCTCGTGGGCTCCCAGGTCGCGGCCATGCTCTCGACCGGTGGGCACAGCGTGCGCAGACTGGTCCGGCGGGCGGCCCAGCGCGAGGACGAGGTCTCGTGGGACCCGGGCACAGGGCACCTGAATCCCTCGGACGTTGCCTGGGCGGACGTCGTCGTGCACCTGGGAGGAGCGAGCATCGCCCGACGCCTCACCGAATCCGGCAAGCGCGCCATCCGCGAGTCGCGGCTGTCCTCCACCGGGCTGATCGCCGACGTGTGCGAGCGGCTGCCCGCCTCCGTGCGCCCGGAGGCCTTCGTGTGCGCCTCAGCGATCGGGTACTACGGCGGCCAGCGCGGCAGCGAGCAGCTGGTCGAGGGCTCGGCCTCGGGAGGCGGTTTCCTGGCCGAGGTCTGCCGCGACTGGGAGGCGGAGGCCGCCCGTGTGGAGGCCCTGGGCATGCGCCGGGTCAGCATCCGCACGGGCGTGGTCATGACGAGCCTGGGCGGGATGCTGCGGCTACAGCTGCCGCTGTACCTGGCCGGGCTCGGCGGCCCGCTGGGCGGCGGGCGCAATCACCTGTCCTGGATCTCGCTGGATGACCTCACCCGGATCTACGCCCGGGCAGTCGTCGACGGCGGGCTGGAGGGGCCGGTGAACGCCGTGGCCCCGGAGCCGGTGCGCCAGCGGGAGTTCGCCCGCGAGCTCGGCCGCGCACTGCACCGGCCCCGGATCGTTCCGACCCCGGCGCTGGGGCCCAGGCTCCTGCTGGGGAGGCAGGCGAACGAGGAGTTCGTGATGGCCGACCAGCTCGTGCGCCCGGCCGCGCTCGAGGCCCACGGGCACGCGTTCCGCCACCCGAAGCTGGCCGACGCCCTGGGGGAGACGCTGCCGCCGAGAAGCTGATTCAGCTACTCGGCTTGGAATCGCGGGCGAAGCGCTCCGCCTTGATGCGCTCGGGAAGGACGCGGTTCACAGCCGCGGCGCGCTTGGTGGCGGCGTCTCCGCCCACCACATGATCCTTGCCCGCGAACAGCGCGTCGAGGCCCTGCCGCGCGACGACGGACGGATCGTTCTTCCAGTCGTTCGAGCCGAACTTCGTGTCGTCCATGCCGGCCGTGTGGTGGAAGTCGGTGGCCGTGGCCCCGGGCATCAGGACCGTGACGCTCACGCCGAACTCGCGCAGCTCCTGGCGCAGTCCCTGGGCGAAGCTGCTCATGAAGGCGCGGGTGGGCCCGTAGATCGACTCGTAGGGGGTCGGGGTAGTGGCGGACAACGACGACGTGATCAGGATCCGCCCCGCTCGGCGCTGGGCCATGTGCCGGGCCACGTGCTTGGCCAGAACCACCTGGGAGGTCACGTTGAGCCCGAGCATGGCCAGCTCGTCGTCCAGGTCCGTGTCCAGGAAGGACCCGCCGAGGCTGCGTCCGGCGTTCAGCGCAGCGACCTCGAGCGGTGGATCCAGCTGCTGGACAGCCTGCCAGACCGCCTCCGCGCCCTCACGAGTCGACAGGTCGGCCTGGACCGGGTGCACCTCGACGCCCGGCAGCTGCTCGGGCAGGTCGAGGATCCGGTCTCCGGACCCGACGCCCACGATGTCGAAGCCGCGCTCGGCGAGGCCGTGGGCGAGCTGGAGGCCGATGCCCGCGGAGGCCCCGGTGATCAGTGCGAGAGAAGACATGCCACCAGCTTAGGACGTGGCGCGCCAGGCAGCCTTGCGGGGAGGCGCGGACTCACACTGAGAGGCCACTCGACCTGCTCGGGGGCTGGGCGCGGGGCGATTGCTGCAACAGGGCATGAAGAAGGCCCTCCTACCTGACGTCATGCCTGGTCGGAGGGCCTTTCACGGGGTGGAGCTAAGGAGAATCGAACTGCCGGGGGCCTGCCAGCATCCCGCGACCAGGAACCGCGCCAACATGCCTGTCATGGTGCCGATCGTGCCGCCGCTCCGAGCCGGAACAGCATCCTGAGACACCCCGCTACGTTGGCGGCGTTGCAAGGATTGTTGCAAGGATCCTCAGAGTTGCTGGATCCGGTCAAGCTTGATTCCAGGCGCTCGAGCTTGTCCCTCCCACGACACGACGAATCCCATGTCATTCAACACATCAATCGCGCATTGCGGATCATCTCTCACCGCGGCGGCCAGCTGCCCCCACTTGAACGACCTGCGCCCCTCGGCTAGCCGGTCTTCCCACCCCGACTCCGCATCGAGCTTGAAGTCGAGGATGATGGCCTCCAGGAAGTCCTCGAGGCTTGGCCGGAACCGGCGCCCTCCAGTCGGTAGGTGCAACGTCTCGGGCTTCGGCTTCTTCTTCGCCCGCGACCCTTTCCCAGCCAACCCCATCGCCTCCTGCAAGGCGGGGTGATGTGAATGGACATTGAAGTGCGAAGAAGGCACCTTCCGGGCGTTGCGGTCGTAGTCCAGCCTCAGCAGCGGCTCGCCGTGACCCTCACTCGAGAGCTGAAACTCGGACGACTCCACCGACAGGTACGTCCCCACTCCGTCCAGGCTGCACGAGTACGAGAGGTGCAACCGGTAGCGGGTCGCTCCATCAACTCTGAGGGGGAGGCCTTCGGGATCAGCGGCCGCCAACAAGCACGCAGCGTCATCCACGATGGTCAAGTGCAGCACTTCGCCGGATGGACCTTGGATCAGCGGCCCCAGCGCGGCGACGAGGGTCGCCTCAACATCGGCATAGAAGCCTCTCGCTTGGTCTTCAAGCGAACGACCAGAGCCTTGAGTCACGCAGTAAGCCGCAGGAGCGACGTGAGCTCACGGCACCGAGTCAGCACGTTGCGCTGCGGCACCGAAATGCGCCCCTCCCTCTCGCGCTCCGCAAGCTCCTCGGCACTCAGGCCGGTCGACGACAGGACCTGATCTCGCTCTGCCTCCAGCTCGTCTCGGGATACTCGCGTGACCGTAATGGTGGTCATAGCCCTCTCCTTACAGCTGGGGTCGTCGTCTGGGGACAACCTGTGGATAACATGTGGATTAGTGGATTCTATCAGCATTGGATAGCCCCTCCTGGTTCTGACTGAGTTCGTTACGGTCCTGTAATCGGTCATCAGTGGGCGGTGTACAACCGGCCCGTCACAGCGATGTAGCGCCCCGAGTCAGGCGGGTACGTCTCCACCCTGCGCCCGCCGGCTCGTTCCTTCGTGCCGCGGCCTGGCTCCATCGGCAGGAAGATGTGCAGCCCCCGGCCGGACTGCGACACCTCGATCAGCAGCGCCTCCGCCCGGTGAGCATCCACGAGCTCCCGCGCCCACGGCGCCAGCGCCCCAGACAGGCCGATGCAGTAATCGAGATCCAGGCAGCCGACGCCCTCACCGAGCACCCACCCCAGCCCCACACCGTGCCGTGAGCCCACAGCGGCCTCATACGTCGTCCAGGTCGCCGGGTTCGTGGACGAGGCGTAGCGGCCGTTGTCGGCCCGCACAGGGGCCTTCTGAGCGTCATGACGCACCCACCGGGCCGAGCCCGTCATCACCGCCGGGAACACCGGCTGCGCGGCCTTCTTCCGTGCCCTGTGCGCGGCCACACGACACGCACCAGAGCAGTACCGAGCACCAGCCCTGTACAGCTTCATCGACGCCCCGCAGTGCTGGCAGGACTGCTCAGTCATCGACGAACAACCGATCCCAGGACACCACGGTCCCCGCGATCACGTCAGCGAGAGCCTGTGCCTCCGCAATGAGCCCTGAGACGTCCTCAGCGCCCGTCTCCCGCGTCGACGCCGCGAAAGCCTCCGCCCGTGCCCGCAGAGCCGTCGGAACCTCCTGAGCCTCCACAGCACGCCGCCGCCTCACGACGCCGCCACCCTCAGCCCATACGCGCCACGCGCACCACCACGCCGCTGCGGCTGGTTGTCCTCAGCGTCCGGGATACGCAGAGAAGCGATGAGCTTCACGTACAGGGCGCCCTGCTGGCGGGCCTCCACCAGCGCAGGGTGCACCGTCTGGTCCCCGCGGGCATTTAGCACCGTGACCGGGTTCGCCTCAGCCTCCGCGAACAGCACATCGAGCCGGTCGGCCACCCGGCACGCCTCCCGCAGCGTCAGCAGCTCGTGTTCCTCGAGTTCGTGCTCTTCCACGATCGACCGCCAGAGCTTCTTCCCCGAGGTCGCCAGCCCTTCCGGTGCCCTCGGCGCCTTCTGTCCGTCCATGTTGATCCTCCATCCGTTCTGCCGCTCAATCACGGCGATTATCTGTTACAAGGATACCCCCTCAGAGGCCCCAGCGCACCCCACCAACACCACAACGGCCCAGCATTTCCCCTAGTCAGAGGCACCTTTGGGAAGTTTCAGCCCGCACGCTGTCCGAGGCCCTATAGCGCGAAGCGGCGTATAGGTAGGGGGACGGGTGGGGGCCGGGGTGCCTGTGAGGTGGTCGTGGCCGCTCAGCCCTGGTCCCTGGGGCGTAGCAGGCCTGGGTGGTCTTCTCTGCGGGCTGCTCGTGCGCGTTGGAGTGCGCTGGGTCCGCGGGGTGTGCGTGGTGCGCTTCCTCCCTCGGCGGATGACTTCGCGGCGTGGTGTGCTCGGCATAGCCATTGGAGGTTGCTGAGGCTGTGGTCGTCGCCGCGAACGATGTGATCGCACTGGTTGCCCTGTGCTGTGCATCGGATGCCGTCGATGGTGTGCTCGCACTGTCCGCCTGCTCGTGCTCGGACTTGTTCGCGGAGTCGGTGCCAGTTCTTTGGGAGTCGTGCTCGTCGTGTCGAGCCCTGCCAGTTCGGCATGGTGTCCTCTCTGTGGCGCTGTGTGCCGTTCTCCGGGCTTGGTGTGCCCGTGGTGGCCCCCGGTGGCCTCGTGGGCTGTGAGGCCCGCAGACGGGCGCACAGGGCTTCTGAGCATGGGTTAAGGCCCCCTGCCGCGTGTGTGCGACAGGGGGCCGGGTGGTCAGTGCTTCTTCTCTGCCCAGAACTGCAGGGCAAAGGTGGCGATGCTGGCGAGGTGTCCGCCTGCGCCGTTACCCCAAGCCTCGGCGATCGAGCGCAGCTGCGCGATCTCATGCCGCTGCTCGTCCGGGTCCAGGGCCTTGATGACCGGGCGGCCGTGGCGGCCCTGCGCGTGGAGGATCCGCAGCCAGCGGGCGATCGGGGCGATGTCGGGGGTGCGCATCCAGTCGTACGCGCTGCCATTGTCGGCGGCGCTGAGTGCCCACCCGTGGGCCAGGCCGGACGCATACCTGGTCATCTGGTCGACGGCTTCCTCTCCCCTGTCCGTGGGGTCGAGTCCTGCTCCTGCTGCGGCTGCGGCGTCGATCACGAGCGCGTGGGCGTCGAGGGCTTCGGCCGCAGCCGTGAGGTCTCGCCAGAGCTGTGCTGAGTGCTCGTTGCGGATCAGGGAAGCTGGGGAGAGCCGGGAGCCGCCGAGCTCGTCATACGCGGTGGTGAAGTCCTGGGCGGCCTTGTTGAATGCTGCCCGTGCCTTCGGGGCGATCTGGACCAGGTGGTCCTGTGCGGCGGCCTGGGCCGTGGCGTCGGCGGCTGCGGTCAGGCGGTTGAAGATGGGGCCGATCTGGTCGAGGCGCAGCGCCTGCTGTGTGGCCCATGCGGTGGTGGCGGCCTTCGTGTCGCCGTTGGCGAGGGCGCGCTCATAATCCACCTGGGCCGTCTGGCCGGCTTGGTGAACTTCGTCGCGGCGGGTGGCGATCTGCTGCTTCTCCGCGATGGCGTGCTTCACGTCGGCGGGGACTGGTGCGAGGTTGAGGGCCGCGGCGGTGTTGGCGGCGGTCAGTGCGTTGCTGTTCATGGTGGGGTTCCTTCCTAGGGTCACCAGGTGTTGGGCTGATCGAAGAACGCTTCTGCGACTTCGCGTGCGTGGTCGGGTTCGGGCGCCCAGCTTTGGGCGGGGTCGGGCTGCCTGTTGGGCGGCTGGTCCGGGTCGGGCGGTGGGGCTGCGGGGGTGCTGGTGCCGAAAGCGGCCGCGATCAGCTCTTCCCGTGTGCGGCGGTCGGTCACTGGTCGGTCTTCTCCTGGGCCTCGGCGTTCGCGGCGTCGATGAGGTCCGCGAGTTCGCAGCAGGTGCGGTATGCGGCCTCATCATCGAGAAACATGAATCCGGCCCCTCTCCGGATCATGTAGCCGCTCTCATCGCGGCCGTCGTCGTGCGTCCAGGTGTAGGGCTTCACGGTGAGGCGGTGCTTGGTGCTCACAGGTCCTCCTTCTCGATGTGCTCGGCTATGTCGACCAGCTCGTCCGCGAGGGCGTACAGCTGGTCGGTCGGGATGAATACGGTTCGCCGCTCGCGACTGGTGATTTGCGCGGAGATGAGTGCCCCGCGGGTGCTGCCGGCACGGTTCCGCCATGTCCAGGGCTGCGCTCGGACTCTCACGCGGCGGCCTCCTTCGCGGTGATCTCAGAGCGACGCCGCTGCCGGGCAAGGCCGGCGCGCTCGGTAGGAGTCGTGCCGCCCCAGACCCCGGCCGGCTCCTCGGCCTCGACCGCGTAGGACGCGCAGGCGACACGGGCGGGGCAGGACTGGCAGGCCTCGGCCGCGAACCACATGTCGGCAGGCGTTCCCGTGATCCATCGGTTCCCGTCCGGGCCTCGGCACGGGATGACTCGGGGGCTGTGCTGCTCGAGCTTCTGGAGCAGGCGATCGTGAGCGCTCATGCGTTCTGCCTCTCGGGAGCCAGGACGAGCCGGTCAATGAACTGCGCCCAATCGGTGTGCCCGGTCCAGGGCTTCTGCATCAGGTGCACCGTCCAGTGCAGGGCGTCGTGGACGGTGGTGATGCGGCCGGCGTCGACTTCGTAGGCCCGCCGGGTGGTGTCCGCGCAGCGGGTGTGTTCCACGCGCCAGCGAGCCGGGGGCGGTGGCCGTAGCAGATCGTCCACAGCGAGGGTCAGCTCGAGCGGGTCGAGGATCTTCTCGGCTGCGGCCCATGCCGCCTGGTGGGCCTGATAGGCGGCCTCGGCGGTGGCGAGGTCGTGGTCGTAGAGCCGCACTCCGCCGCGTCCGGCATGGACAGGGCGGGCGCAGTGCTCACAGGTCAGTCGAATTGGTGTAGTCGTGTTCATGCTGTAGCTCCCTCCTGAGGGGGTGTCAGTTGTGTCAGTTGTGTCAGATTGGGTGCCCCTGGTTCCTCAGAACTGACACTTCTGACACTTCTGACAGGGGTGTAGCGGCCACGGCCGGCCTTCTCGATCCGCCCAGCCTCAGCAGCTCGGCGGAGATAGGTGTCGAGCGTCCCCGGCTCCATGTGCATGAGGGTGAGCAGCTCCTGCCGGCGGATGCCCTCGGGGTAGCGGCCCACGACGTTCACGAGCTCCGTCATCTGATCCCCCAGACCTGCGACGGCCTCACGCTGGTGAGCGGCCTGTGCAGCGCCGGCCAGATCGGAGCCATCCAGCGTCCAAGACCCGTCCGTGAGGGTGACGGCGTACTCGCCCTCCCGTGCGTCTCGCGAGGTGACGTGCAGGACTGCGCCCTCGGACTGCCGATCTCGTCGGAGCACGAGGATGGAATCGGCAGCGCCGGCCAACCCCTGCGTACCGGAAACGCTGTCGAGGAAGTCCTGTGCCTCCGCCTTCTTGGTGTGGTGGACGACGATCAGGCTGGTGCCCGGCCAGGCGTCCACGAGGTCCTTCAGAGCCGACATCTGCCCGTAGTCCTTCTGATAGGCGTCATTCCCCGTGTACACGCCGCGGATTTTTCCCAGGGTGTCGAGCACGACCATTGGCCGCTGGTCGGCATGCCGCTCGAGAAACGCCGCGATCGTCTCCAACGGGGAGACGCCCGGAGGGATGCTCGTCATCATCGTCAGCAGCCGATGTCCCTGCGGGGCGCCGATGGTGCGCAGCCGGCCTTGGAGACGGCGCTGGCCGTCCTCGAGGGCGAGGTACAGCACGGGGCGCTGCTGGACGCGGATCGTGCCGAAGGCCAGGCCTCCGGTGGCTGCGGCGTAGCCGAGTCCGAGCACCATCCACGACTTGCCGATCTTCGGCGCCGCGGTCAGCATCGTGAGTCCTTCTGGAATGAGGCCGGGCACGACGTACTCCAGGGGAGGGAAGCTCTGTTCCATGAGCCAGGCGCTGTTGAACGCCCCGTCGAGGGGGTCGGGGCGGGTGGCTTCACGATCGGTCACGCGGCCACCTCCGAGACGATCGCGCCTGACGCATAGAGCGCGCGCCAGGCGGACACAGCGGCGTCTCTGACGGCCTTCCCGGCCTCGGGGGAGCCCTGATCCGGCACGGCCCGCAGACGCGGCTGTAGGGCCGGTGAGGGGCCGAGGTCGGCCCCGAAGTCCGCGGTGAGCAACTGGGCGCGGGCGCGTTCGGCGGAGACACCGGCCCGGTAGCCGATGTGCCAGACGTTCAGAGCCACGGGATCGTTGGATTCCAGGAGATTTTCTGTAACATCGGAGACAGAGCGCCCTGGTGCCGCTACGCTGGTCGTATTCATTCAGAGGTTCCTCTCAGTCGCCATGGTGGGCGACGGGATGCAGCAGCCCCCGTGGTGCTCGCCGGCGGGGGCTGCGTGCTATGGAAGTTGGATCAGAGGGTGACGAGGGCCTGGAGGCCTAGCGTGTTCATCCAGAACAGCCCCGTGACGGCCAGGACGGTGATCGAGGCGTCTCGCATGGTGCTCATGCCTGGGCCTCCGGTCGGGACGCGAGCTCGTGCTGTCGCTGCGCGGTCCGCAGCGCGTCGTGGATGCGCAGGAGCCGACACGCGTAGCCGAGAAGGTGGCCGGCCGGGATCACGTTGCCGTCGGCGTCGTAGGCCTGCGGCCCATGGTGGGGGTCGGAAGCCGTGTAGATATTCACCCCGGCCTCCCAGATGCTGGGCCCCATGGCGTGGGTCTGACGGCCGTTCTCGTCATGCTCAACGACCCACGCGGACGCGAGGCGGTGAAGGCGGGGATGCGGTACGGTGGTCATGATGAACTCCTGTCCTCGTGATGGGTGTTCGATCGGCCCGTCTCCTGCGTCTTGCCGGCAAGCGTTCGCAGGGGGCGGGTTTCGTCATTTCTTGCCTGGGTCATCGGGCGTACTCCCGCAGGATGTTGCGGATCGCCGTTGCTGGGGTGGGGTCGGCGTAGGTTGTGCGCCTCGCATCCCAACCGCGGTCCGCTCGAACGCCGTCCTGCAAGTCGAGAACGACCTTCGCGATGTCGCTGGCCTTCCGATTGGAGAGCGTCAGCATCGCCAGGTCGTACCCGTCTGCTCCTTCATCGGAGAGGTGCGCTCTGAGCTTCGCGGCTTCGTAGTGCACGCGCTGGCGCATGTCCGTGAGTCTGGTCATGGGGGATCTCCGTTCCGGCCCCGTCTCAGGGGACCTTCGGCACCAGGTGGTGCCTGCCGCGGCATGCGGACTCGGCTGGGTGGGTCAGGCGGCGGCGGTCTCTGTTCCGGTGAGCATCCGCACGAAGGGCTCACGTGGAATGACCACGCGCCGGCCGATGCGGATGGACGGGATCGTTCCGTCCTCAATGCCGCGGCCGAGGGTCCGGGGGTCGATCCCGAGGACTTCGGCGGCCGTGGCCTTCGTGATGGTCGCGGCGGGGCTTTCCCGCAGCTCGTCGAGGGTCATGTCGTCTCCTTCATCGGTGGTGAGGTGAGGGCCAAATGCCTCATCTACGAGCATCAGAGTACACGATCCGGTGCGCTTGTCCAACACCTCACCCGAGGCGCTTGTCCGACACCCCCGTTACCCTCGGCGCATGGACTCCACACCCAACGACGACGAGCACGAGCCCGGCGCCCTGGTCGTGCCCCTGCCCACCCCGTGGCGCTCCGTCGCAACGCTGAACCAGCGCGACAGCCAGCAGCTCGAGTCAGCCCTTGGAATCGACCTCACGGCCCAGGATGACCGCTACAAGGGGCAGTACAGGTGGGACCGCCTGGTCAACGAGCAGACCGGCGTGATCGCTTTCATTCGCGTCCACTTCCCCACGGACGGCCGTGCCACGATCAGCGCAATCCAGTTCGTCTCCCCAGACGGCGACAGCAGCATCACGCAACAAGACATGCGAGCCTTCCCGGTGGCCGCGATCAGCGACGCCTACGTTCGCGAGCAGGCCGAAGGTGACTACTTCCTGCGGGCCGCGATGGTGGCCGGTGACTTCGACCGCTCCCAGCCCCTCGGTCGCCCTGACGGCACCGATCGGTTCTACGCCCGCGTCGCCCAGCAGTTCCGCTACCTCGAGCACGAGTCCTCCGAGGCCCCGGCACGAGCGATGGCCGCGCTGAATGGCATCGGAGGGTCCACGGCCCAGCGGTGGATCACGGAGGCACGCAACAGGCACTTCCTCGCACCTGGCAAGCCGGGGCGCCGCGTGGGTCGCGGGGGTGCGTGATGCCAGCCAAACGGCGCTACGGCGGCGGGTCCGTCACGTCCTACAGCTACCAGGTGAAGGCCAAGAACGGCCGCGGCACTCGCAAGGTCATGCGGTGGCGCTGGCAGCTCCGCGTGCCCGTGGATCCCGAGCGGCCAGACGGGGCTACCCGGCTTGCCGGCAAGTCCGGGTTCGAGACCGCAGCCGAAGCCGAGGCGGCCCTCACGGATGCCCGACAGGCCCTAGCCGCCGGCAGCCCCGCTGAGGGTCCTAGGCAGATCACCATGAGCGACTATGCCCAGGAGTGGATCGCCGGCCTTCAAGTCACAGACGCCACCCGCGTCTCCTATCAGCGCATCCTCCGCAACCACGTTGTTCCCCAGCTCGGGCACCTGCCGCTGACCGGCATCACGGCGACGCGGCTGCGGAACCACTACGCGCAGCTCCGATCTCACGGGGCGAAGCGCGGGCCGAACGCCGGTGGGGGACTGTCGCCCAATACGATCTCCAAGGTCCACGCCGTCATCGGGTCGATCCTTGACTCGGCTTTCGATGACGACCTTGTGCGCGAGAACGTAGCCAAGAAGGCCAAGGTGGGCGCCCCCAAAGCCAAGGAGATCCGCGCCTCAAAGCCCGAGATCACGACGTGGACGCCTCAGCAGCTCCGTGCGTTCTTGGACTGGAATCGGGACGTGTCGCAGGACGACCTCAACACCTTCTGGACCGTGATCGCTCACACGGGGCTGCGGCGTGGTGAGGCTGTCGCGCTCCGGTGGGGCGATCTGAACACGGACGCCGGGACACTTGCAGTCAGGCGCGCAGCCGACGAGGCCAATCCTGGGCAGGTGAAGGTGCCGAAGTCATCGCGGCCGCGGGTCGTCGATCTGCGCTCGGCGGACGTCGAGCTCCTGCAAGCCTGGCGGCGGCTGCGCGGCACCATGTCCTTCGAGTTCATCAAGCCTGAGGCCTACATCTTCGGGAATCACCGGCACGGGGGTCTGCGGGAGACCGACACGCTGAGTCAGCGGTGGGCGCGACAGATGACGAAGGCGCGGGGGAGCGGCGAAGCCCCAGGGCCGCTGCCGGACCTGCCACGCATCACGATCCACGAGCTCCGCCACTCGCACGCCACGCACCTGCTCCAAGCCGGCGTGCAGCCCAAGATCGTCCAGGAACGCCTGGGGCACGCCTCCATCTCGATCACGATGGACACCTACAGCCACGTGCTGCCGTCGATGCAGCGGCAGGCAGTCGAGCGGCTGGACCAGCTGCTCGAGGGCTGAGCACGGGGCGATTGTTGCGAGGATTGTTGCAACAGGGCATGAAGAAGACCCTCCGACTCAGCGTCATGCCTGGTCGGAGGGCCTTTCACGGGGTGGAGCTAAGGAGAATCGAACTCCTGACCTCTTCATTGCGAACGAAGCGCTCTACCAACTGAGCTATAGCCCCGGAACGAACCAGATCAGCGTACGCCCCAGGGGGCTGGGCGTCCAACTCCGGGCGCAGCCTCTAGTCTGTGCGGCATGGAATCCCACGCGCACCCGGAGCCCGATCAGCCGGCCCCCACTGACCAGCAGGACGTGCCGGGGCCGTCGTCGGGCGCTTCCGACACCGCACAGGGCCCCGTCCTGCGGGTGGGCTACGAGACCGGGATGATGCCGGGCAAGTGGCTGCGGCGCTGGCGCGAGCGCGGTGACGGGCTCGAGGAGCAGCAGCTGGCACCCGGGCAGTGGCCGCAGGCGCTGGGGGAGACGGTCGACGTCGCCCTGATCCGTCTGACGCCGCACCCGCACACCGAGGCCGGGGCGGCGCTCGCGGACCTGACCCAGCTGCGGGAGTCGTTCCACGTCGTGGAGCTCTATGACGAGCAGCAGGTCGTGATCCTTCCGGTGGACGACGAGCTGACGCTGCTCGACGACGTCCCCGTGGGAGAGCTGGCCGATGAGTGGCTGCTCCAGGAGCTCGACCAGCTGCCCGAGCACCGTCCCTCCGCCGAGGGGCGCGGCACCGACGACGCCGGTGCGCCGCGCCAGCTGCCCGAGATCGCCGACTCCGGGGCCGCCGTAGAGCTTGTCGCGGCCGGGGTGGGCCTGTACGTCGCGCCCATGTCCGTGGCTCGGTGGCACCACCGCAAGGATCTGACCTACCGCCCGATTCAGGACCTGCCGCTCGTGCCGGTCGTGCTGGTGTGGCCGAAGGACCTCCCGGAGCAGACCGAGGCGATGGTCCAGGACTTCCAGGGCATCGTCCGCGGGCGCCGTGAGGGCAGCTCCCGCGGCAGCGAGTCCGAGGCGATCGCTTCCCGGGGAGACGAGGACCTGTCCAACAGCCGCGATCCCGAGGTGCAGCGGGCGGCCAGTGCGGCGCGCAAGCGCAGCAAGGCGAAGTCCGGCTCCGCCTCGGGCGGCTCCCGCACCGGCAAGGGCACGAGCCGCGGCGATCAGCTGGCAGGCAAGCGACTGGCCGGAGGGCGGCCGCGCCGCTCCGGCGGAGGTCGACCCGGTGGCAAGCCCAAGGGCCGCGGCGGAAGGCCCGGCCGGGGGCGCTGAGCAGGCGCTGCCGAGCAGGGTGCCCCGGCCTCAGCCCTGCTTCGGCTGCCCGCCGCCCACGATCGGCTGCGCTCCGGTGGGCGGGGTCGAGTCGTGCGGGGAGTCGACGGTCAGGCCGCCGCCGCGGATGACCGCCTGGTTGACCAGGGGCACTCGAAGGCCCTCGCGGTCGAGCATCTTCTTGATCCGCACGCGCAGCACCCGGGCCACGGCCCACTGCTGGGCCGGAGCGGTCTTCACGGCCAGCCGGACGGTCAGGGACTCGCCGGACAGGGCCTCCACGCCCCAGACCTCCGGCACGCCCATCACGTGCTGACCGACCTCGGGATCCCGAGGCAGCGAGGAGAGCTCAGCCTCGAGGCGGCGGATCATGTCGTCCAGGTCGGCGTCGTAGGGCAGGGGGACGTCGAGCACGCACTGCGCCCAGCCCTGGGACTGGTTGCCCACGCGCAGGATCTCCCCGTTGCGCACGTGCCACAGGGTCCCCTCCACATCGCGCACGCGCGTGATGCGCAGGCCCACGTCCTCGACCGTTCCCGAGGCCTCGCCCAGGTCCACGATGTCGCCGATGCCGAGCTGATCCTCCGCGACGATGAAGATGCCGGAGAGGTAGTCCTTGATCAGCGACTGGGCGCCGAAGGACAGGGCCACACCCGCGATGCCCGCTGAGGCCAGCACCGGGGCGATGTTGAACCCCATCTCGGCGATCACCATCAGCAGGGCGACGGCCCAGATGACGAGCACCACCACGGAGGAGAGCACCGCCCCGACGGTGCGGGCGCGCTGGGCCTGGCGCTTGGTGGCGATTCCGGAGTCCTCGACCCAGCTGCGTGCCCCGGACTCCTCGACCTTCGCGATCACGCGCGCGTGGGTGCCCTTGGCGATGCCGCGCGTGACACGGCGGATGATCAGCCGGACCAGGGCGGAGGCGACCAGGGCGATCATGATGATCAGCAGGATCCGGGAGGGGGCTCCGAGCCAGAAGGACCAGGTCGCCAGGTCCGCGGGGGAAGTCTCTGAGGAGGCCAGCAGCTGCATGCCGGGAAGGATAGTGTCCGCGGCTTGACGACAGCTGATGGCTCCCAGCGGATACCCGGTCCGGTCTGGAACAATGCTGCGACACAGCCGCCCGCCGACGTGCGCCCCGCATGCGCGCCGTCCGCGCGACCGACTTCCCGCAAGGAGACCCATGCCCCTGACCAGCTCTTCCGCGCTGACCATCGCAGCCCAGTCCGCACCGCAGATCGCTGCGCAGTCCGCTTCCGAGGAGGCCGGGCTGACCGGCATCGCCGGATGGTCCGTGGACCTGATGGATGCGATCGGCGCCCCCGGCGCGGGCCTCCTGGTGGCCGCGGAGAACCTCTTCCCGCCGCTGCCGTCGGAGATCATCCTCCCGCTGGCCGGCTTCACGGCCACCCAGGGCGGCTTCACTCTGTGGGAGGCCATCTTCTGGACCACGCTGGGCTCCGTCGTGGGAGCCATGGCGCTCTACGGGTTGGGCGCCTGGCTGGGCCGTCGTCGCCTCTACCTGATCGTGGACCGCCTGCCGCTGGTGGACGTCCACGACGTCGAGCGCACGGAGGACTGGTTCGACAAGTACGGCCCGTACACCATCTTCCTCGGCCGCATGGTGCCGCTGTTCCGGTCGCTGATCTCGATCCCGGCGGGAGTGGAGCGCATGCCGTTCTGGTTCTTCACGGGCCTGACCACGATCGGCTCGCTGATCTGGAACACGATCTTCGTGGTGGCCGGCTGGATCCTGGGGGCGAACTGGCACCTCATGGAGCAGTGGGCCGGGGTGTTCTCCAACATCGTCTACGTCGTGGTCATCGTCTTCCTGCTCTGGTGGGTCGTGAAGCGCGTCCTCAAGATCAGCAAGGGCCGCACCGACGGCTCCCGGGAGGAGTCGGTCGAGGAGATCCTCGAGCGCCGCGCCCGCAAGGACGAGCAGATGCGGCATCAGCGCGAGGAGAAGAAGGCGGCTCGTCGCGCCAAGCGCGCCTGAGTCCCGCACACCGCACGACGACGGCCGGTCACCTCCTCCGGGGAGGCGACCGGCCGTCGTCGTACTCAGGCACGAGCGCTCACAGCCAGTCCTTGTGCTTGAACACGAGGTAGAGCACGAGCGAGCACAGCGCCATCAGCCCCAGCGAGTACGGGTAGCCCAGCGCCCAGTGCAGCTCGGGCATGTCGTCGAAGTTCATGCCGTAGATGCCCGCGATCAGGGTCGGCACCACCAGGATGGCGGCCCAGGACGAGATCCTCTTGGTCTGGTCGTTGAGCTGCATGGCGGCGTCGTTCTGCCGGGCGGCGGTCAGCGTGGCGTCGAGCTGCATGGCGTCGTTGAGCGCCGCGCGCAGCGACTCCACGCGGCGGGTCACCGACACGGCGTGATCGGACACATCGCGCAGCAGGTGGCGCAGGGTCTCGTCGTCCCGGACCCGCTCGGCCCGGGCAGCCTGCCCGAGCATGTCCTCGAGGGGCTCGCAGGCGCGGTGGAAGCCGGTGACCTGCCGGGCGAGGCTGTAGATGCGCGGCGAGACCCGGTCCTCGCCGGCCAGCAGATCGTCCTCGATCTGATCCAGATCGGCTGAGACCCCCTGCAGGACCGGGAAGTAGTCGTCCACCATCTGATCGACGACGGTGTAGTGCACGGCAGCCGGCCCCCGGGCCAGCAGCTTGGGATCGTCCTCCAGGCGCCGAGCGGCTCGGCGCAGCACCTCCGACGGCTCGTAGCGCACGGTCACCGCGTAGTCGGTGCCCAGGAAGACGTGGATCTCCCCGATCCGGATCTGCTCCTGGGCATCGTCGTAGACGGCCGGGCGAAGGACCGTGAACATGTCCGGCCCGTAGCGCTCGACCTTGGGCCGCTGATGGGCCTGCAGCGAGTCCTCGACGGCCAGATCGTGCAGCGCGAAGCGCCCCTGCAGCTGGTCGAACTCCTCCCGGGTGGGCGATTCCAGGGCGATCCAGATGAAGCTGCCGTCGTGCTCGGGGGAGTCATCGAGCAGCCGGGCTCCTTCGCGGATCGAGCTCGGGGACGCCAGGAGGCGCCCGTCACGATAGACGGCGCAGTGCTGAAGGGGCATGGTGTCGATCCTAGGGGCGTCGGCGTCGGCGTCGGCGCCGGAGGTCGGGCTTCCCTAGACTGGCGCGCATGGGAATCAGCGGGCAGCAGGAGACCACGGCGCGATCCACCGGCAGGAGCCTCCGGCGCGGCCTGCTGGCGGTCTCGGCGACCGGGCTGCTCGTGCTCACCGGCTGCGGCGACCGCGGCGACGATCCCCAGCCGGCAGTCTCGGAGGAGGGGCCCGTGCTGGTCGGCGCCGGTCCCACCGTCCAGACGCAGGCCGTCGCGGATGCGTGGGTGCTGGCGCTGGAGGACAGCGGCATCGCAGCCGAGGTCCGCGAGGTGGAGGGAGGCCGTGCCGGCTACCTCCAGGCGGTCGAGGACGGCACGGTCGACGTCTACCCGGACTTCACCGGCGACCTCTACCTGGAGCTCGACGCCGCCTCGGCCGAGCAGTCCCCAGCAGAGCCGACCCCAAGCCCCGGGGGGGAGGCGGCAGCCGACAGCGGGGGACTGATCGATTCGCTGACCTCCCTGGTGGGACAGGACCCAGGAACCGCAGGGTTCTCGGATGCCGATGTTGAGGCAGCCGTGCAGGAGCAGCTGCCCGACGGCCTGACCCTGCTGGCCACGGGCTCGGCGGATCGCACCCGGGCCATGGCCGTCACCGCGGCCACGGGTGCGCAGCTGTCCGGCAGCACGCTGGATTCGCTGAGCGGGGACTGCTCGAAGATGACCATCGGCGTCCCCAACGAGGAGACCGAGCAGCCGGTCACCGTGCCGGCGCTGGAGGAGCTCTACGGCTGCGAGCCGCAGAAGGTCGTGGGCTACGGATCGCCGGAGGAGACGGTGGAGGCCCTGCTGCGCGACGACGTGCAGGCCGCAGTGGTGGTCACGACGCGTCCGGAGATCCAGGACAACGCGCTCGTGGTCCTCGAGGACGGCTCCGGCGCCATGATCCCCGAGCGCGTGGTGCCCGTGGCCGATGATGAGCTGCCGCAGAGCGTCCGGACTGTGGTCGATGACGTCGACGGCCGCCTGGATGCCGATGCCATGACCCTGCTGACGCGGATGACGACCTCCCAGGACCTGTACACGCCGTACGAGGCGGCCGATTACTGGTGGGGCACTCAGAACTAGGTCCGCGTATCGTGGGCGCATGCGCAAGATCACCCAGTCCAAGAAGCTCGCCGATGTCCGCTACGACGTCCGCGGTCCGGTCCTCGAGCAGGCGGAGCGCATGGAGGACGCGGGACACCGCATCCTGCGCCTGAACATCGGCAATCCCGCGCCGTTCGGCTTCGAGGCCCCGGACGCCGTGCTGGTCGACATGATCAAGAACCTGCCGAACGCGCAGGGCTACTCGGACTCCCGCGGCATCTTCTCGGCGCGCACCGCGGTCGTGCAGTACTACCAGACCCGCGGGATCATGAACCTCGACGTCTCCGAGGTCTTCCTGGGCAACGGCGTCTCCGAGCTGATCACCATGTCGCTGCAGGCGCTGTGCGACGACGGCGACGAGATCCTGGTCCCCTCCCCGGACTACCCGCTGTGGACCGGGGCCACGGCCCTGTCCGGCGGCACGCCCGTGCACTACGCCTGCGACGAGGCCGACGGCTGGAATCCGGACCTCGAGGACATCCGGGCCAAGATCACGCCCTCCACCCGGGGCATCGTGGTGATCAACCCGAACAACCCCACCGGTGCGGTCTACTCGCGCGAGACCCTGCAGGGGATCGTCGACCTGGCCAAGGAGCATGATCTCATCCTGTTCGCCGACGAGATCTACGAGAAGATCACCTACGACGGCGCCGAGATGATCAACCTGGCCTCGCTGTGCGGCGAGGACGTCCTGTGCCTGACCTTCTCGGGGCTGTCGAAGGCGTACCGCGTGGCGGGCTACCGCTCCGGCTGGCTGGCGATCACGGGCCCCAACTGGAAGGCCGAGTCCTACCTCGAGGGGCTCAAGCTGCTGTCCAACATGCGCATGTGCGCCAACGTCCCGGCCCAGCACGCCATCCAGACGGCCCTGGGTGGGTACCAGTCGATCAACGACCTCATCCTCCCGGGCGGGCGCCTCAAGGCCCAGCGCGATCTGGCCTACGAGCGCCTCAACGCGATCGACGGGGTGACCTGCGAGCCGGCTCGCGGCGCGCTGTACCTGTTCCCCAAGCTGGATGTCGAGAAGTTCGGGATCGAGGACGACGAGCGCTTCGCCCTGGACCTGCTCAAGGAGCAGAAGATCCTGGTCAGCCACGGCTCGGCCTTCAACCTCCCCACGCCCGATCACTTCCGGCTCGTGTTCCTGCCCTCGGTGGAGATGCTCGCCACGGCGCTGGATCGCATCGAGGAGTTCCTGGGCAGCTACCACCAGGTCCGCTGATCGGAACCCCTGACGACGCCGGCTCCCCGACTCCTCGAGTTGGGGAGCCGGCGTCGTTCCGGGCGAGGAGGATCGCGGCACCGCCGATGCGGCGGGCTGGTGACAGATCAGCAGGCCATCAGCTCTGATGGCCTGCTGATCTGCCACCAGCCGGGACTGCGGCGGATCAGTCCTCGGGATCCGTCGAGGCCGGGGGCACGATCGACATCTGCCCCGTGCGGGCATCGACGGTCGCGGTGAACGACGGGCTGCGCAGCATGCGCAGGACCAGCAGCGCGAAGGCCACCAGCACGATCGTCGAGACGACGCCCGTCATGTGGATGGCCTGTGTGTAGGCCTGCCCGGCGGCGTCGATCAGGCGCTGGCCGCCGTCGGACTGCGCGCCGATCGCGTAGGCGCCGCCCAGCGTCTCGCGAGCCGCCTGGGTGCTCTCGGCGTCGAAGCCGTCGGGGACCCGCAGGAAGCGCTGGTAGAGCCCGGTGACGATCCCGCCCACCAGCGAGGTGCCCAGCACGGAGCCGAGTTCGTAGCCGGTCTCGGAGATCGCCGAGGCCGAGCCCGACTTTTCCGGGGGGACCGAGCCGACCACGAGCTCGGTGGACAGCGTGGTCGAGAAGCCCAGCCCCAGCGACAGCACGGCGTAGCCGAGGGTCAGCGGCCACCAGGACTCGTTCGCGAACACCGCGATCACGCCGTAGCCGGCCGCGATGAGCAGCACGCCGGTGACCACGACCGTTCGGGGGCCTGCGGTGCCTGCCCAGCGGGCGCCCACCAGGCCGGAGACGATGGCCAGGGTCATGCCCGGGATGATCATGAGCCCTGCGGTGAAGGAGTCCATGCCCACGACGAGCTGCATGTGCTGGTTCAGGAAGAACAGGAAGCCGAACTGCGCCATGTTGGAGGCGATGTTCACCAGCACGCCGCCGGAGAAGCGGCCCGAGCGGAACAGCCCGAGCTCGAGCATGGGGTGGCTCAGCCGGCGCTGGCGCAGCACGAACAGGGTTCCGAAGGCCAGGCCCACGAGCATGGTCACCACGGCGGTGAGGAGAGACCCGGCGGTGGCCGCGGTCTTGATCCCGTAGACGATCGGGGTCATGGTCAGGATCGCCAGAGCGGCGGAGATCAAATCCAGCTTGCCGGGGTTGGGATCCCGCGACTCGGGCAGGACCAGCGGGGCCAGGACGGCGAAGAGCAGGCAGAAGGGAACGGGCGCCAGGATCGCGGCGTGCCAACTGAACCAGGTGAGCAGCCCTCCGCCGATGATCGGCCCCAGCGCCGCTCCGGCGCTGAAGCCCGCGGTCCACACAGCGATCGCGATGCGGCGGGAGGCGTCGGACGGGAAGAGCACGCGGATCAGGGACAGAGTGGCCGGCAGCAGCATGGAGCCGAAGATGGCCACGGCCACACGGGAGGCGATGAGCATCTCGGGGCTCGTCGAGAGCCCGCCGGCCACCGACGACAGGGCGAAGCCGACGGCGCCGATCATCAGGAGGCGTCGACGGCCGATGTGATCGCCCACGGTGCCCATCGGGATCAGCAGCCCGGCCAGGATCAGCGGGTAGATGTCCACGATCCACAGCAGCTGGGTCCCGGTGGGGCGCAGATCCGCGCCGATGTCCGGCAGGGCGAAGCTCAGGGTGGTGGTGGTGACGGCGACGGTGAGCACCGGGAGCATCAGGGCGGCTAGCCCGATCCACGCGCTGCGCTGGGTGCCCTGCTCCTGGGCGGCGGTCTGGGCAGTGGACACGCTGACCTCCTCACATGCTCTCGGCTCGCGATCTCGAGCGCGGCCGGGGCTGTGCCTCACCGGCGGCTCGGGCGAGCGGTGGCTTCTCGGTGCGCCGTGACAGCGGCGCCCGCGTAACTGTACCGTCTGGACGGTATGGTTTCACGCGAGTGTCGTGAGGCTCACCGCAGCGGCGCAGGACGATCGGATCGACCCGTCGGGTCGACGAGGGAAGGAGGCGGCGTGGCACGCAAGCCCCAGGCCCGGGAGCGGCTCCTCGACGCCTTCGACCGGATCGTCGTGGATGAGGGGGAGCGCTCGGCGACCCTCGAGGCCGTGGCGGCGCGCGCCGGGGTCTCCAAGGGCGGGCTGCTCTACCACTTCTCCACCCGGCAGGAGCTGGCCGACGCCTCGGTGGAGCGCATGCGGCAACTCGCCGAGGAAGGCACGCAGGCCATGGAGGCCTCCGCCGAAGGCTCCGCCCGGGCCTACCTGCGCTCCTCCCTGTGGGCCGATACCGCCCTGGACCGCTCGATCCTCACGACCTCGCGCCTGGTCCAGAGCGGCGATCAGGGTGCGCGGGAGGCCATGCTGGGCCTCGAGGCCCGCTGGTACCGGATGCTCGAGGCCGAGCTGGGCGATCCTGTGACCGCCCAGGCCGTGCTGCACATGGGCGACGGGCTGTATCACAACGCCGCGCTCGGGATCCTGGCTGATCGCGCGCAGGACCGCGAGGCGGTCATGGAGCAGCTGCTCGAGGCGCTCGAGCGGCTTCGCCCGAGCTCCTGAGCCGCGGTCTCAGTCCTGGTCCTCGGCGCTCTCGCGGCGCGCGCGGGCGGCATCCAGGCGGTCTCGGGCGCCGTCGAGCCACTGCTCGCAGCGATTGGCCAGTGCCTCGCCGCGCTCCCACAGCGCCAGCGACTCCTCCAGCGCCGTGCCGCCGGCCTCGAGCTTGGACACGGTGGCCACGAGCTCCTCGCGGGCCTGCTCGTAGCCCATGGACTCGATGTCGGAGAGGTCCGGGGCGGCACCGGGGGAGGACGGGGTGGTCTCGGTCATGAGTGCGGTCCTTTCGGGGAAAGCGGTGATCGTGGGTCAGTCGTCGCGCAGCTGTCCGGGGCGGCGCTCGGAGAGCTCGAGGGTCCGCACCGACAGCTCGCCTGCGGCCAGGCGCACCGTGAGCTCGTCGTCCACGGCCACCTGATCGGTGCCGCGCACCACGGCGCCGCTGTCATCCTGGACCACGGCGTAGCCGCGGTTGAGGGTCTCCTGCGGGGACAGCGCGCGCACCCGCAGCTTCATCTGCTCGATCGCGGTGCGGTCCCGTTCGATCCGGTGGGCGGTGGTGCGCTGGGAGCGCTCGCGCAGGCGGTCGATGTCCTCCTCGCGCACCAGGATCATGCCCTCCGGCTGGTCCAGGACGGGGCGGGAGCGGATCGACTCCAGGGCTCGCTGCTCCCGGTCGAGGAACTGGGTCACCGCGCGATCCAGCACCGCTCGGGCGCGGGCGACGTTCGCCTTCTCCTCCACGAGGTCCGGGACCACGCGCTTGCCGGCGTCGGTGGGCGTGGAGGCGCGGACGTCGGCCACGTGATCCAGCAGCGGCTGGTCGTTCTCGTGGCCGATCGCCGAGATCACGGGGGTGGTGGCATCGGCGACGGCGCGCAGCAGGCGCTCGTCGCTGAACGGCAGCAGGTCCTCGAAGGCGCCGCCGCCGCGGGCGATGATGATGACGTCGACGTCCGGGTGGGCGTCGAGCTCGGCGAGCGCGCCCATGACCTGGCCTGCAGAGGCGGCGCCCTGCACGGCGACGTTGCGGATCTCGAACTGCACCGACGGCCACCGCAGGGACGCGTTGCGCACGACGTCCTTCTCGGCATCCGAGTTGCGCCCGGTGATCAGCCCGACGCGCTGGGGCAGCTGGGGGATCGGGCGCTTGCGCTCGGCGTCGAACAGGCCCTCCTCGGCCAGCGCGCGGCGCAGCTGCTCGATGCGCACCAGCAGATCGCCCAGGCCCACAGGACGCACGCCGTGGCCGATCATCGACAGCCGCCCGGTCTTGGTCCAGTAGTCGGGGCGGACCTGGGCGACGACCCGCATGCCCTTCTCGAGCGGGGTCTCCAGGGCCTGCATCTCGCGAGGGAACAGGGTCACGGGGACCGAGATCTCCTGGTCGACGTCGCGCAGGGTCAGGAAGGTGACGCGCGGGCGCTCGTTGATCTCGATGATCTGGCCCTCGACCCAGGTGGGGTCGCACCGGGCGATGTACGCGTGGAGGTTCTCGGCCAGCAGCCGCAGCGGCCACGGGTTCTCCGGCGTGGTCAGCCCCGCGCGCGGGGCCGGTGCCGGGCGCTGATCGCCGGCGGGGGGCTGTTCCGTCATGTTCCATGCATACCACCCGAGTCGTGCAGGTCACGGGTCCGACGCCGGTGGGTGGACAGCCTGTCCCGGTAGCGTGGTGCGCATGACTGCTCAGCGCTCCGAGACCCCCGCCGGAGGCCTTCCCTGGGACCGGCCTGCGCCCGCGGCGCGACGTCGCGGTCCCGGTGCGCTGGGCGTTCTGCGCACCGTCGTGGCCTCGGTCCTGGCGCTGTGTGCCGGGCTGGCGGCGGTGATGGCCGTGGCGACCACCTGGATCGATGACACCGTGATGGATCGCGAGGGCTTCTCGGCGCTGTCGGAGGACCTGCTGGCCGATCAGCAGCTGCGCGGCGAGATCGAGGACATGGCGCTGGACTCCGCCTCCCAGGCCGTCCAGAACGCCGACACCGGGGACATCCCGCTGGGCGGGACGATCACCGGCTGGGTGGACCGCAGG
The DNA here is from genome assembly GCF_040981045.1 of Kocuria sp. CPCC 205260. Classification (NCBI taxonomy): domain Bacteria; kingdom Bacillati; phylum Actinomycetota; class Actinomycetes; order Micrococcales; family Micrococcaceae; genus Kocuria; species Kocuria sp. CPCC 205260. Next base: position 884,973 of record NZ_JAVKPT010000001.1, on the reverse strand, counting down.
GTGCAGTCGACCATGAGCGACTACTTCGACGGCGACGCCTACCAGCAGGACATGCGCGAGGTCCTCGAGGGCACGTACGACGCCAACGTCGCCGCTGCCGAGAGCCCCGACGGCGCCCCGGAGGACCTGCAGGTCGAGGTCGCGCCGGTCATGGACGGGCTCTCCGAGGCGATCAGCGACCGGCTGAACTTCGGCCTGGAGGTCGATCTGTCCTCGATGGATCTGGTGGGCATCCAGGACGGCGTGGCCGAGATCCCCGACTCGGCCACCGGCCCCGCGCTGGATCAGCTCTCCGAGGTCTCGGATCAGGCGCCGTACTGGTGGATCGCTGCTGCGGTCGCCGCTGTCCTGGCGCTGCTCATCGCCCGGCATCGCGAGTGGGCGCTGCTGGGGGCAGGCATCGGTCTCATCGGCGGCGTGATCGCAGCCGGGATGGTCCTGCAGGGCTTCGCCGACTCGGTCATGGCCTCCCCGGACCTGGAGGGGGTGGGTCGCACCGTGGTCGATCGGCTGTTCGCGGTGCTCGGTGCCGGCCTGGACCAGCGGCTGAGCCCCTGGCTGTGGACCGGGGTGGCGCTGACCGCAGCAGGGGTGGTCCTGGGCGGGCTGCGCCTGACCTGGCGCCTGGGCGGCGACGACGCCTCCGGCGGTGACTCGACGACCGGGCTGAGCCGAAGCGGTCGGCGGGTCATCGAGGCCTGATGCCGCGTGGCCGCCGGCAGTGATCCGGTGACACGCATGACATGTCCCCGGCACCTGTGGAGCCCGTAGAATGCGGGGCATGTCCGCACCCGTCGCTCTCTCCATGCCCGTCGTCCCCCGCGTGCGCCGCTCTCCTGAGGAGGTCGCGGCGGCAGCGCCCGTCGAAGGGGACAAGAAGGTCCTGCTCGCCTCCCCGCGCGGCTACTGCGCCGGCGTGGACCGGGCCGTGATCGCGGTGGAGAAGGCGCTCGATCACTACGGCGCGCCGGTGTACGTGCGCAAGGAGATCGTGCACAACAAGCACGTGGTCCAGACCCTCGAGGCCGACGGCGCGGTGTTCGTGGAGGAGGTCGACGAGGTCCCGGAGGGCTCGCTGCTCGTGTTCTCCGCCCACGGCGTCTCCCCGGCGGTCGTGAGCTCGGCCGCCGATCGCGGCCTGCAGACCATCGACGCCACCTGCCCGCTGGTGACCAAGGTGCACCGCGAGGCCGTGCGCTTCGCCAAGCAGGGCCGTCAGATCCTGCTCATCGGCCACGTGGGCCACGAGGAGGTCGAGGGCACCTACGGCGAGGCCCCGGACCGCACGATCATCGTCAACGGCCCGGAGGACGTGCCGAGCCTCGAGGTCGAGGACCCCGACAACCTCGTGTGGCTGTCCCAGACCACGCTGTCCGTGGACGAGACCCTCGAGATCGTCACCGCCCTGCGCGAGCGCTTCCCGAACCTGCAGGATCCGCCCTCCGACGACATCTGCTACGCGACCTCCAACCGCCAGGGCGCGATCAAGGAGATCGCGCCGCAGACGGATCTGGTGATCGTGGTGGGCTCCCCGAACTCGTCGAACTCCGTGCGCCTCAAGGAGGTCGCCGCCGAGTACGGCGCGGCTCGCGCCGAGCGCGTGGACAACGCGAACGAGGTGGACGAGTCCTGGTTCGAGGGCGTGCGCACCGTGGGCGTGACCTCGGGCGCCTCCGTGCCGGAGGTCCTGGTCCGTGACGTCATGGCCCTGCTGGCCGAGTACGGCTACGCCGACGTGGAGGAGGTCGTCACGGCCGAGGAGGACATCCTCTTCTCGCTTCCCAAGGAGCTGCGTGCGCGTCTGACGGCAGACGGCGACGCCACCCGCAACCTCGGAGGCCGCGGAGCGCGCCCGGCGCGCTGAGCCTGTCGGCCGATCGACAGGTCAGTCCTGCGGCCCCTCCTGCGTCTCCTGGTCCAGCAGCTCCGGGGCTGTGATCGCACGCGGGGTGGACTCGACCGTGGCCGTCTCCAGGCGGTCGTCGGCGGGTGCCGTGACATCCAGGTCGTTGAGCCGACGAGCCGTGGGCAGCACGCGGGTCTCGAGCGAGCCCACGAGCTTGTTGTAGGTCTCCACGGAGCGGCGGATGGACCCGCCCATGGCGCTGAGGTGCCCGCCCACGGTGCCCAGCCGGTCGTAGAGGTCCCGCGACAGCTGCAGCAGCTGCGACGCGTCCTGAGCCAGCGACTCCTGGCGCCATGAGAAGGCGACCGCCTTGAGCGAGGCAAGCAGGGAGACCGGCGACACCAGGGCCACGCTGCGCGCCGCTGCATGATCCAGCAGCGAGGGATCCGCCTCCAGCGCGGCCGACAGCGCCGACTCCACGGGCACGAAGCACAGCACGAGCTCGGGCGAGCCGACGGTCGAGGTCCAGTACTTCTTGGAGCCCAGGGCGTCCACGTGCGCTCGCAGGGCATCGGCGTGGCCCTTGAGCAGCTTGGTCCGGGCGGCGAGGGCCGGCTCCGAGCCGTCGTGGCCGAGGTCCTGGGCGCGCAGGTACGAGGCCATGGGGGCCTTGGCATCAACGATCAGCCGCTGCTCCCCGGGCAGCTTCACGACCATGTCCGGACGGTGCGCGCCGTCCTCGGTCTGCACATGGACCTGCTCCTGGAAGTCGACGTGGCGCAGCATCCCCGCGGCCTCCACCACGCGGCGCAGCTGGACCTCGCCCCAGGTGCCGCGGGCGGAGTTGGAGCGCAGCGATCCCGCCAGCGATCCCGTGACGCGCTGCAGCTCGGCGTCCGCCTCCCGAGCCTGCTCGAGCGCGCGGGAGACCTCCCCGAACTGCTGGGAGCGATCCTTCTCGAGCCGGGTCACGTGCTCCTGGACCCCGCGCAGCCGATCGGCCAGCGGAGCCAGAGCGGTGAGGACGTCCTGGTCCTGAGCAGAGCGCTCCTCCAGCGCGGCCACCCGCTCGGTCTGCAGTCGGGAGCTCTCCTGGGCCGCAGCAAGGCGGCGCTGCAGCTCGGCGTTGTCCTGCCGCATGCTCTCGAGCTCCCGGGCGTCCGCTCCACCGGCCGCACGACGGGAGGCCAGCAGCCAGCCCACGGCCAGACCGGCCACCGTGCCTGCGATGAAGAGCAGCAGGGGGAGGACGATGCCGAGGGAGGAGGTCTGTTCCATGCGACTCAGATTCTCAGCTCGCTCCGACAGCACAGCGGGGCCCCGTCCTCGGACGGAGCCGCGCTGCGACGAGAACCCTCAGTAGGTCAGAGGCTCCACTCCCAGCCTTCGGAGTCGAAGAGCGGGGCATACACCAGCGTGCCGGAGGAGTCGGTCACGTCGAGGATCAGTGATCCGGAGACGTTCTCACCCGGGCCGATCTCATCGGGCAGGGATTCGCCGGTGTCAAGGCACATGTAGCTGGCCACAGTGCCGATGTCATTGGCCGTGCGACCGGAAGAGTCCACGAACTTCCAGTCGTACGGATTGAACATCATGGAGTTGATGTAGAACAGCTCCTCCAGGTCCTCGGCGGAGCCGGTGCTGGCCATGATGTCGACCTTGACGAAGGACTCATTCTCCGGGGCCTCCGCGTAGGGGCTGGTGCACTGGAAGTCCGACTGGATGTCGGTGACCTCGAAGGACAGCGCTTTCTCCCCGGAGGAAGCGGTGAGGCTCGCCTCCTCGCCGATCTGCTTGGGGATGTTGCCGCGCTCGCTGAGGCCGGAGGCGTCGGCGGCAGGCTTCGCCGCCGCATCGCTATCGGCCGCCTCCGAGGCTTGCCCCGAGGCCTCGGCGGAATCGTCGCCTTCGGTCGAGGGGGAGTCCTCTGCGGCTTCCGGGGACGCCTCGGCGGAGGGCTGATCCTCGGCCGGGGCCGTCTGCGTCACCGTCACGGTCTCCGGGGCCGGCTCGGGCTCGTCGGAGGGCTGCGCAGTGCAGCCGGACAGCGCCAGCGTCAGCCCCAGGAGGCTCGCGGCGAACAGGGGGTGACGGGGGTGGGACACAGGGGCCTCCGGGTTCTCGGGCATTCGGCCATCGTTCAGGCTGTGTCCAACATCCTAGGAGGTTCTCCATGCGAACCGATGCACTGACAGCTCAGAGCCACCCGTTGTCCTGCGCCGCCCGTGCTGCCGCGGCGCGATTGGCCGTATGCGTCTTGCCGATCGCCGAGGACAGGTGGTTGCGCACCGTGCCCTGGGACAGGTGAAGGCGGGCGGCCATCTCCTTCACGGAGGCGCCGTCCAGGGCGATGCGCAGGACGTCGCGCTCGCGCTCGGTCAGGGGGCTGCCGCCGGTGATCAGCGATTCCTCGGCCAGGGAGGGGTCGATCACGCGTCCACCGACGTGGACCGTGCGCACCGCGGCGGCAAGCTGCTCGGCAGGCGTGTCCTTGACGACGAAGCCGCGTGCCCCCGCCTCCAGCGCCCGGCGCAGGTACCCGGGGCGCCCGAACGTGGTGACGATGAGGCTGCGGCACCCGAGCTGCGCGTCCCGCAGGGCGGCTGCGGTGTCGATGCCGTCGAGCCCGGGCATCTCGATGTCCAGCAGCGCTACGTCGGCCCGGTGCTCGCGCGCCAGGTCCACGACCTCCGTTCCCGAGCCGGTCTGGGCCACGATCTCCAGGTCCCCCTCGAGCTCCAGCAGCGCGGCCAGGGCGCCGCGGACCAGCGCCTGGTCATCAGCCAGCAGCAGGCGGATCGGGTCGGTCATGGCAGCCGCACTTCCAGTCGGGTTCCGGGTCGATCGGGGGAGGCGTCGGCGGCGCTGAGGATCAGCTCGCCGCCTGCCTGGCGCACGCGCTCGCGCATGCCGCGCAGGCCGTTGCCCGTGCCCGCGCCCGGATCGGTTCCGACGCCGTCGTCCTCCACCACCAGTCTGCCGGGTCCGGCCTCCACCGTGCAGACGGTGGCCTGGGCATGGCGGATCACATTGGTCACGGCCTCGCGCAGGCACCAGGCCAGCAGGGTCTGCTGCTCGGCCGGCAGACCAGCAGGGCCGGGCAGCCGTGCCTCGATCTCGGCGGCGTCCAGGGCCGTGCGCGCCGCCCGCAGCTGCGCCGCCCACTCGGGGCTGTGCAGACCGCCGACGGCCTGCCGCACCTCGCTGGCGGCCTCGCGGGACAGTGCGAGCACCTCGTCGAGCTCGGCGATCGCGCGCTGCGGGTCGCGCTCGACCATCCGGCGAGCGAGCTCGGTCTTGACCGTGATGACGGTCAGCGAGTGCCCCAGCAGGTCGTGGACGTCGCGTCCCAGCGATTCCCGCTGCTGCGCCAGGAGCAGTTGCTCAGCGAGGTCGCGTGTGCGCTCCTCGCGGTCTATCACGGAGGCCAGCACGGCCATCAGGACCGAGGACATGGCGATGACCGGGACGGCCCAGAACAGGTGCTGAGGCCACACCCAGATCAGCAGGGCCGCCGTCAGCGCGTCGAGCACCAGGATCCACATCACGCGGGAGCGCACCGAGGGGAGGCGGAATGCGAGCAGCGCCACCAGGAAGGGGAAGCACCCCAGCACCGACCCGCCCAGCAAGGGGGTCAGCAGGGCGAGGCACAGAGTCAGGCCGAACAGCCACATCAGGGTGGCCGGGATGCGCGGCAGGCGGCTCAGGGCGCCCGGCTCCCACCAGGACAGGACGTAGACGACGGCGAAGAGCAGCAGGAGCCCGACGCCGACGGCCATGGCCGCCGGGCCGTGTGCGCTGCGCAGCAGACCGACCACGGGGAAGGCCAGGAAGATCAGCCAGATGGAGGCATAGAGGGTCGATCCGACGCGCTCGTCGTGCGTGGTCTCGGCGGGGGAGAGGGTCATGCCCGTGCCTTCGAGCGTCGGGCCGCCAGCAGGGTGGTGACGGCGAAGATCGCGGTCCAGGCGAGCACGTTGACCAGAAGTCCCAGCAGGCTGTCCTCCTGTGCGGCGTTCATCCCGGTGGTCATCCCCTCCATCTGCGGCCAGGAGGCCAGTCCCTTCAGCCCGTACATGGGAGTGAACTTGGCGATCTCCAGCAGCGTCCCGGACAGCGGCATGAACAGGTTGCCGAAGAACGCGAGCACCACGAGCAGGCCCGAGGCGGCCCCGACGGCGGACTCCGAGCGGAACAGCAGCCCGAAGGTCAGCCCGTAGAGCGCGAACATGGCCGAGGCCGCCACGGTGATCAGCCCGGTGGAGATCCAGGTGCCGATCGGGCCGATGTCGGCGCCCGTCAGCGCAGCCACGATGAAGACGACGATCACCGGAAGCGCGGCGATGGCCAGCGCCACCAGGACCTTCGCGGCGGCGTACTCCGCCTGGCGCATGGGGGTCAGCCCGAGCAGCCGGCCCCATCCCTTGGAGCGCTCGACGGCTGCGGTGCCGGCGATGCTGGTCGTGGCCAGCGTGGCGCCGTAGACGGCCATGGAGACGGCGATCGTCCCTGCGACATTGCCTGAGCCGGCCGGGAAGTCGCCGAACTCCGTGAGGGCCCCGAACATCAGGTACAGCGCCGACGGCAGCACGATGACGAAGAACAGGCTCTCGACCATGCGCAGATTCCGTCGCAGGTCGTAGGCGGCGTAGCGCAGGACCGCCAGGACGGGGCTGCGTCGAGCTGTGGAGACAGGCGAGGGCGCTGCCTGCGTGCCGTGTGCGGTGGAGGTGGTCATGACGAGGGCTCCTTCATGCGGGCGGAAGGCTGTCCGGGGACGCTCAGGCGGCGTCGTCGTCGGCGGTTGTCGAGGTCAGTCCCACGAACGCCTCCTCCAGGCCCGCCTGCTCGATCAGCAGGTCGCTGGCCCGGGTCGTGGTCAGCAGCGTGCGGGCGATCAGGTCGGTATCGGCGCCGCTGAAGACGGTGCGCTCCGGGGTCTGTTCGATCTGCACGCCCTCCGGAAGACGGCTCAGCACGGAGGCGGGGTCGCCGTCGGCGGGGTCCCAGCGGCAGGTGACGCGCCGCAGCCCGCCCAGGGCGCGGATCTGCTCGGTCGTGCCGTCGGCGATGATGCGCCCGGCGCTCACCACGACGATGCGGTCGGCGAACTGCTCCGCCTCCTCGAGGTAGTGGGTGGCGAAGATGATCGTGCGCCCCCGCTGGGCCTCCTGGTGCATGGAGGCCCAGAACTCGCGTCGCACGGTCACGTCCATGCCGGCGGTGGGCTCGTCGAGCACGAGCAGCTCGGGTTCGCACAGCAGGGCCAGGGCGAAGCGCAGACGCTGCTGCTCGCCTCCCGAGCACTTGGAGACCTTCCTGCGGGCGATGCCGGAAGCCCCGGCGCGCTCCAGGGCCTCGTCGATGGGAAGGTGGCGGGGATGCTGCGTGGCGACCATGGCCACGGTCTCGCGCACGGTCAGGTCATCCAGCAGGGCTCCGCTCTGCAGCACCGCCGACACCCGTCCCTGGTTGACGGCCTGGCGCGGGGGAAGCCCGAGGACGCGGCAGGTCCCGGACGTGGGGTCGGTGAAGCCCAGCACCATATCCAGCGCTGTGGTCTTGCCAGCGCCGTTGGGGCCCAGCAGGGCGACGATCTCGCCTTGGGCGATCGTGAGATCCAGTCCGTCGACGGCTGCGACCCGGCCGGAGCGTGTGCGGAAGCTCTTGTGCAGGTTGTTCAGCTCGACAGCCGGGGGAGCGACGGGCTCCGAGCGGGGGTCTGGGGCATCGGGTGCTGTGCGCATGCCTCCATGGTCCACCGCGCGGGGCCCTGTCCGCCGTCAGGAGGTGTCACGACCTGGCCATGACAGATGGCCCATATGTGCGGGACGATCCCGACGGGATCAGTAGATGCCGTCGGGGCTGGTCGCCCTCTGGTTGTAGTCCTTGACCACGGAGGGGTCGAGGGGCAGGCTCCCGGGCTCGACGATGCGCCCGCCGGCGATGCTGCGGATCACCACCGTGTTCGTGATCCGGCCGGCCCCGCTGGTGCTCGAGGCGCCGTCGCGGAACGTGAACAGGATCTGCGGCTTCCTGCTGGAGCGCGATTCGCCCGTCACGCGGGTCCCTGCCGGGATCATCCACTGCAGGCGCGTGGTGCGGGTGGCGGGATCATATGCGGAGTGGAGGACGCGGCGACGCGAGATGGTCGACGGGGTGGGTGCTCCGAGAGCTGGCATGGACTCCTTTCGCGGTGAACTGCGCCCGGGTGTCGTCGAAGTCACGGGGTCCCGCACTCATGCGAGTGCGGGACCCCGTGGCCTTGGAGCCGAGATCTGAGATCTGTCGACACAGGTCAGGCGGTCGGCGGGAACTCGCCCTCGTGGTCGACGGAGTCGCTCGCGTCGTTCCAGGTGAAGGTCGACTCGGCGCGGCCCTGGGGTGCGGCGTTGGGTTCGTCGCCCTCCAGATACCGGTAGGTGATGGAGATCGAGCCGTCGTCGATCCGCTCGATCTGCGGGACGAAGGCCTGCGGCTCGGCCGTGGCAGTGCCCTTGTAGATGCCGTGGTGGAACAGCATCACGCTGTTGGCCGAGGAGGCGGTGCCGCCGTGCGGGACGACGATCCACGACAGGTCGGCGCAGCGGTCGTAGCCGGAGGTGTCGGCATGGTCGAGCAACTCCGTGCTGTCGTCGGCGCTGAGGACGAGGGCGCCCCAGACGGAGACGGCCTCCTCTCCGGTGAGGTCGGAGCAGGACTGTGAGGGCTGGTTCTGGGGTGGGGCGACGTCGGCGGCATGCGCTGCGGTGCCGGTGCCGAGCAGCAGAGCGGAGGCCGCTGCGCCGGCGATGACGGAGTCTCGGAGCTGGGTGCGGTTCATGAGTCTCACCTCGTGAGGGTCGATCGTGCTGAAGCGACTGGATTTCGGTGCTCAGAAAGGCCGCCGCCTGCCCAGGGGTCGGGCGGCGGAGAGGGGATCAGAAGGTGTCCGGGAACTCGCCCGAGTGCTCGACGGAATCGGACGCCTCGTCCCAGGTGAAGGTGGACTCCGTGGTGCCCTCGAAGCCGACGGCATCGTCGCGGTGGCCGTAGGGGTACTCGATGCTCAGGGTGTCGTCGTCCACCCGCTCGATCTCCGGGGTCCACTCGTAGGCCTCGGCGGTGTCCGTGCCCAGGTACTCGCCGTCGTGGAAGAGCATCACGATGAAGTAGCCCGGGCTGCCGGCCGGCACGCCCTCGTCGGTGGCGTAGCTGACGGTGATGGCCGAGAGGCCGTCGCAGGGGTCGTAGTGCTCGGTGTCGGCAATGCCGCTGTCGGCGGTCCAGGTGTAGTGGCCGTCGTCGGAGTCCGGCAGGTCGTCGGCCTTCTTGTCGAAGGCCTCCTGGCCGGTCAGTCCGTCGCACTTCTCGGCGGCGGCGGCCTGGTCGGCCTCGTACGGGTCAGTGGGGTCGGTTCCGGGGCAGGCGGGGGCGGCCTGTGCCGCGACGCCCGAGCCCAGGAAGAGCAGGGAAGCCGCTCCGGTGGCGATGGCGGTGCTGCGGATCTGCTTGCTGTTCATCGTGCTCACCTCGTCGATGTGTCCTGCATCGCGATTTGCGATGGCACCTACGTTTGCAGTCGTGATTCGCGGTCGCAAGGGGTTGTGATCGGACCGTGATGTTCGGCCGCTGGGCGGACCGCCGCGCCCGTCGCCGGTAGGGTGTCCTCCCGTGGCTCTTACTATCGGAATCGTCGGTCTCCCCAACGTCGGCAAGTCGACCCTGTTCAATGCGCTGACCCGCAACACCGTGCTCGCGGCGAACTACCCGTTCGCCACCATCGAGCCCAACGTGGGCGTGGTCAGCCTTCCGGACGAGCGCCTGGATGCGCTCGCGGGTATCTTCGGGTCGCAGAAGATCCTCCCGGCCACGGTGTCGTTCGTGGATATCGCGGGCATCGTGAAGGGCGCCTCCGAGGGGGAGGGGCTGGGCAATCAGTTCCTCGCCAACATCCGCGAGGCGCACGCCATCGCCCAGGTGGTCCGCGCCTTCGACGACCCCGACGTGGTCCACGTGGACGGGAAGATCGATCCCGCCTCCGACATGGAGACCATCAACACCGAGCTGGTGCTCGCCGACCTGCAGACCCTCGAGAACGCGATCCCGCGCCTGGAGAAGCAGGTCAAGATCAAGAAGGCGGACCCCGCCAAGCTCTCGGCCTATCAGGCGGCCTACGAGGTGCTCTCCGAGGGGCACACGATCTACTCCCGCAAGGACTCGCTGGAGCTCGATCAGATCCGCGACCTCACGTTGCTGTCGGCCAAGCCGTTCATCTTCGTCTTCAACTGCGACGAGGGCGTGCTCGGCTCGGCCGAGCGCCAGGCTGAGCTGGCCGAGCTCGTGGCCCCGGCCGAGGCCGTGTTCCTGGACGCCAAGCTCGAGTCCGAGCTCGTGGAGCTCTCCGAGGAGGAGGCTGCCGAGATGCTCGAGATGTCCGGGCAGGACGAGGCCGGCCTGGACAAGCTGGCGCGTGTGGGCTTCGAGACCCTCGGGCTGCAGACCTACCTCACCGCCGGGCCCAAGGAGGCCCGTGCCTGGACCATCAACAAGGGCGACACCGCTCCGCAGGCGGCCGGTGTCATCCACACGGACTTCGAGCGCGGGTTCATCAAAGCCGAGATCGTGTCCTTCGACGACCTCGTGGCCGCCGGCTCCATGGCCGATGCCAAGGCCGCCGGCAAGGTGCGCATGGAGGGCAAGGACTACGTCATGCAGGACGGGGACGTGGTTGAATTTCGTTTCGCCGTATAACCTCTGGCGTCCGTGACAGGTCGTGAACGGGCCTGTTAGACCGACGAACTGAAGCGCCAGCCAACAACATTCCTGTGTGAAGGCATCGGGACTGCCGCCCAAATGGGTGACATCCAATCTGGCTTGCCCGTTGGGCGGCCAGGAAGGATGCGCGCCACGGCTGCTCCCTACCCGAGTGAGTTCCGCGAGTGTGTCGTGCGCGTGGTTTGGCCCCGTGAAGACGGCGTTTCCCTCGCTCGGATCATTAAGGACTCCGGCATCCACGGGACGACGATCGACAAGTCGTTCCGTCAGGCCGACATCGACGGTGACCACCGTTCCGGAGCTACTCGTGAGGAATCCTCCGGGCTATGGGATCTCCACCGCCGGAACCGCCAATTGGAGCAGGAGAGCGAGGTCTGGTGCCGCGCGACTGCCTACCTCTTCTCGCAGGCACGCTTGCCGGAATAGGTTCTACCCGCTCGTAAGGGAGCCCACTGCCGATCGGATTCGTGCCGCGTTGTCCCTTGCAGATACCTGACCGCATAACAGTCCCCTTCCCGCAACGTAGCGATTCGCGATGTTCCTGTGCGGTCAATGGGAAGATGCCCGCATGGACGTCGCCGCCTTCGTAATCTCCTGCCTCTCACTTGTCGTTGCCGGGCTCGGCACCTGGTTGGCGAATGCTCGCGCCAAGGAAGCGCTTGAGGAGGCTCGGCGTGCGGCTGCCGATGCGTGCTGGTCCAAGCTCCAGGAGGCGGTGCAGCGGCTCATCGGCTTCGATCCCGCAGCTGAGCCAATCAACGATCGCCTGACAAATCTTCGCATCGCGATGACGGAGCTCGTCGAAAAGCTCGGCGACGAGTGGAAAGGTCTCGATCTATGGCTCGACTCCGAGCGGACCCTCGGCGTTACCTTCGGCCGGCTAGTCATGGAGCAGGCGAGGTCGGACGACTCGATCGACCGGCGACTGAAGAGCCTCGAACCTCTCATGTTCTGGGCGCAGGTGCTCGGCCAAAACCTCCGCTACCTCCGGTCAAAGGGCCATGACGGCCCGGCGCTCAGCGAACTCACTGAGCACGCCACGAGCATGACCCTCAGCGTTCACGAGCAGCAGGGCTGGGAGCCGCCTCGTACGTCCAACCCACGGGTCCGTCCGCTCGACGAGGACTTCCCACGGTCATGAAGGCGAGTTGTCGGCTGTCGGCCGCTCGCGTACACTGGCTACTACTAAGACCGGTTCCGCCTACCTCGGTAGGTCCAGGGCCGGTCCTCATTCTTTCAGGCGGTGTTCGTGGACAGTGGCGTCAAGGCGCACGAGTCCTACGCCCGGCAGGTCGAGATCCTCGCCGCCCGTGGCATGGACATGGGCGACCGCGAGTCGGCCGAGGCAACGCTCCGGCGAGTGAACTACTACCGGCTGAGCGGTTACTGGTATCCGTTCCGCAAGCAGTTTGAGGGTCGGCGCGAGGACGACTTCTACGACGGCACACGCTTCAGTGACGTGGTCGCGCTCTACGAGTTCGACGCTAGGCTTCGAGCCGCGACGTTCACAACGCTGACTCCCGTCGAGTTGGCCATCCGCGCGCTGCTCGGCCATGAACTCGGGCGCATCGATCCCTGCGCGCACCTCGACACGGAACTGCTCGGCCCGACAGCTCGCCAAGGCGATCGCTACCCGAGGTGGCTGAAGAAGTACCAGCGCGAACTCAACTGGTCACGCGAAGACTTCGTGAAGCACCACGACATGAAGTACGGCGGGCGCCTTCCGGTCTGGGTTGCCGTCGAGATCATCGACTGGGGGAGCCTCACGCGTCTCTACAACTTCGCGCCAGTCGGGGTTCGCGAGGACGTCGCCGATGCTTGCGGGCTCAGCCCTTCCCAGCTGGCGAGCTGGCTAAAGTCGCTCAACGTTGTGCGTAACACGTGCGCTCATCACGGCCGTCTCTTCAACCGGGTGCACACGCTCAAGCCGAAGCTCCCACCTGTCGGCCGTCACGCTGATCTCGACGCCAGCGCTGCGGACTGGAGTCGCACGTTCGGGCAGTTGACGCTCGTGCAGTTCCTATCGGACCGGCTGGGGCTCGGCCGCAGCAGCCTGCTCCGGGCCGTTCTGAAGAGCTATCCAGCAGTTCAGGCTGTGCCCGTCGCGCACATGGGCATCCCTGACGACTGGCAGACCAGCAGTCCGCTCTGGGCCTGACGAGGCTGTGTCGGAAGTTGAAGCCTAGAGGTTATTCGGCTACGGAACGTGGTCGAATTCAGGTTCAATGTCTAAGAATCGCCTTTGACCAGGGATTTTATCTTCTCGGCCCCCGTTTGGGTCCGATGGGTGAGTTCCGATCTACCATCAGTTGCTGAGCGTTAATGGCGCTGACCTTCGCTTTTAACCGGCCCCTGCGGAACCTCCGCAGGAGCCGACTGCCTCCCTAACGGAACCCAGGGCGCTTCACCAGCGCGTTGGTTCCAGCACCGAGGTCGTGGCCGGGGCAAGCAGTGCCCGGAGCTGCCGACGCTGAGCGACCGAGCAGTGTTTGACCTGCGCAGGTGGAACCCGTATCCTCGAAGTAACACGACAGGCTCGCTTCTCTAGATGAGACGCGGGCCTGTTCTCTTTCTACCCCCGGGTACCGGGGACAGCAGGACGATGCGCACGTGACGACCCCGAACAGCACCTACGCCAAGCCGTTCCTCACGGTCCCCGAGCAGATCCGCCGGCTGCGCGGGCGCGGCATGGACTGCGGAGACAACGCCTACGCGGCCGAGGTCCTGCAGCGATACGGCTACTACCGGCTCTCGGGTTACTGGCACCTCTACCGCGACCGGCCCGCTCCTCCTGCGCCCCGGTTCGACGAAGAGCACCGCGAGATCCGCCTGGACACGTTCGTGCCCGGGACCGGCCTCGCGCACGTGGTCTCGCTGTACGAGTTCGACCACGAGCTGCGCATGCGCCTCGGCGACGTCCTCAGTACCGTCGAGACGGCCTTCCGGTTCTTCATCGGCCACCGGCTCGGCAGGATCGACGCGTTCGCGCACAGGCACCCCTGGGCGCTCGGCGCGACGAGGCAGGAAGATCCCGGCGCGCCGCCCGAGCCGACCGCCGCCTACCGCGAGTGGCTCGAGGAGTACGACCGGCACGAGCAGCGCGCCCGGGGCGACTTCGTCGTACATTTCCGCCAGCAGTACGGTCCGCACCTGCCCATCTGGGTCGCGACAGAAGTGATGTCCTTCGGAGTGCTGAGCAGCCTCTACGACCTGATGCTGCAGCCCGACCAGGAGATCCTCGCGGCACGGTTCCAGGTCCGCACCGCCGACGGCCACGGAGATCGCGGCGCTCTCGGGAACTGGCTCAACAACCTCAGGAACGTGCGGAACATCTGCGCCCACTACGGCCGTGTGTGGAACCGCGCGTTCGATGTGCTCATCGACGCGCCGGGGCAGGCTCGAAAGGACGCCGACGACCTGCTCGCGTCGCTCGCGGAAGAAGGGACGAACAACAGGCTCTACGGAGTGCTGCTCGTATTGCGCCACCTCCTGCTGAGCATCGCGCCGGAGAAGGGCGACGTCGTGGACCTGGCCGACTTCGTCGAAGAGAAGTCCCGCACCGTCGGCTTCGGCATGGAGCAGCTCGGATTCCCTGACAGTTGGAGGAGCAGCCCGATCTGGGATCGGGCCTTCGCGCTCGACCGCTCACCGATGATGGCCGCGAGCCTGCTCGACCGAGCCGAGTGCATGACCGCCGCCGAGACCCGCGCATCGCTGACGGGGGCGGAAGTGATCGACGCGGAGCGGACACGTACCCCGGCGCAGGCGGCGCGCGCGAAGAAGGCCGCCCAGCGCAGCCTGCTGCGGACCTACCTCAAGCACAACGTCGTGATCGAGGTCGAGCTCGGAGGGACGAAGTTCTATCCGGCCTTCCAGTTCCGCGACGGGAAGATCATCGACGCGCTTGCCGAGATCAACCAGGCGCTCGCCCGGTCCTGCGGAGGCTCGGATCCGACCGACGTCGCCAGGGCGCTACTGGACTGGTGGCAGACGCCGCACCCGGACCTGCCCCATGGCGCGGACGGCTCGGACCGATCGCCCCTCGAGCTGCTGAGCTCGGCCACCGAGGAGGAGTTCGCCGCGGCGATCGACGAGGCGGACGCCATACGCAGCTTCGTCGTGCCGCACGACCTTGACCGGGGCAATGCGTGCGAGTAACGCTACGTGTCGGAGTGCCGGGGCACGAAGAACCATCCGCGAGCTGACTCGCGTCGAGGTGGAGGAAGGCGCTGGCCGAGGTCAAGGACAGTCGTACGGCGACCTCGAGGCTATCGACGTCGGCTTCGCGCCCGAGTGTGTGGCCGGCACATCAGGTGACAGTCTTCAGACGTTCGCTAACTGCGGCGACGTGGTCGAATTTCGTTTTGCGGTTTAACCTCTGAAACTACAACTCCTCTTGATCGAGGCTCTTCAGGGTGGCCTGCGCGAGGTCGGCAAGTGGCACGTCTGCGATTCGAGATGTTGACCAGATGCACGATGACGACGTCCGTAGACTTGGAAGCATGCCAGAAGTCGCGATCGAGATCGTTGCGCACGAGGAAATGGCGTCCAGTGACCTCGAGGGGTTGCGTCGACTCTTCGATGCCGAGTACCTGGATGACTTCGGTGAGTGGGACCCCGATAAGCCGTACGGGTATGCGCCTTACGCCCTTCATGTCATCGCGCGGAGAGGCGGGGAGATCGTCGGTCATGTTGGCTGGGCGAGGCGGACGATAGCCGTCGGCGGTGCTGAGATCGAGATCGGCGGTGTCGGGGGAGTGCTGATCTCTGATGCTATGAGGGGTGAGCGCGTCGGGAGTCGGCTCATGAGCGCTGTTGCGGAGTCGATGAGGGGAACCAACGGCGTCGCATTTGGGTATCTCGGCTGTCGAGAAGAGGTGGTCTCGTTTTACGCCTCGTGCGGCTGGACTCGGATCTCTGCTGAGGAGCGTTCGATCGATACGTCTGGCCGACCTCGCGAAGACCCGCCCGGCCAGCCGTTGCTGATCCTGCCGGTTGAGGGTGAGATCGCCGATTGGCCGGTGGGTGCGGTCGACCTGCGGGGTCGGGCCTGGTGATCGGTCGTAAAAGGTTGGTCGGCGATCGTCGAAGCCAGCACAGCATCCGCGTGAATGCCCAGTGCCGGACCTGCTTCGTCTGGAGAGATGGAGGTGCGGAAGATGTCGAACTCGTCGACTACCACTAGGCAGATCGGATCGAGACGATCCGCCTGGGAGAGATCCTGATGGAGGACTTCATCGAGGGTTTCGGGATCACGCAAAACAAGCTTGCGGTGTCGATCGGTGTGCCCCCGCGCCGGATCAATGAGATCGTGCACGGCAAGCACGGGATCAGTGAGGACACAGCTTTCCGTTTCGCGCGCTACTTCGGCACGTCCGAGGAGTTTTGGATGAACTTACAGTCGAACTATGAGCTGCGGCTCGAGCGTCGAGCGCTGCGCGACATGGTCGCGGCGATCACGCCACTGCGCTTGACGTGATGGACCGCACAGTGCTGCGCCCCGACGGCGTCTGGATCGCGGTCACCGACCTCGGTGGCGATGGCCCCACCGTCGTACTGTTGCACGGCCTCGCGGGGAGTTCACGCGAACTGTTGCCCACGGCGCATGCGCTACCGGGCTATCGTGTGCTGCTCGTAGACCAGCGGGGGCACGGCGCGAGCACGCGGCTTCCCGATGATCTGTCGCGCGATGCCTTCGTCGGAGACGTCGTCGCAGTGATTGAGGAACTCGTCCCTGGGCGGCGGGCGACGCTTGTCGGGCAGTCGATGGGAGCCCACACCGCGTTCCTTGTCGCGGCGGCGAGGCCAGACCTGGTCGAGGGGCTCGTGATGCTGGAAGGGCACGTGGCGGGCAACGGTGATCCGGGAGAGGCTGTCGGACTCGGCAGCTACTTCGAGTCCTGGCCGGTGCCGTTCGAAGACGAAGCTGCCGCGCGGGGGTTCCTCGGTGATGACGCGATCGTCAATGCCTGGGTGGCCGACCTTCTTCAGACCGATGATGGCCTGGTGCCGCGCTTCGATGCCTCGGTCATGCAGCGCACGATCGAGGCCGTCCATGAGCCGCGCTGGCAGGAGTGGGAGGTTCTGCAGGTTCCGACGCTCGCGGTCTTCGCAAAGCATGGGATGTTCAGCGATGCCGATAAGGACGAACTGGTCCGGCGCAGGCCCGAAACGGAGAGAGTAGATCTGGCCGACGGCAGCCATGACGCCCACCTTGACGCCTTCGACGAGTGGACCGATGTGCTCCATCACTGGCTGTCCCGCGATCAGACCGGGCCGTTGCGACCCAGCGGCCGCTGAGGTTGGTCCGTGCCGGAACTTGGTGGAGTTCCGGTTCAACGTGTGAGCGAGTCGCCGTTCACCCTCGCGACCGGGTGAGTTCCTCTGCGAACTCCGTCAGGAACTGGCCGCCAGCCGCCGTGCTGCGGGGGGGGCGACGGTGCCCAGGGGACATTGCCCTCGAGGTGATGTTACGCCGCGAGATGGGCGATGAGGGCCCGGGTGGAGTCGCTGGCGAGGCCTATGGTCTGGGCGCTCCGGCGCGCGTCAGCGATGCTCCGAGATCCGTCCCCGCTCATCGGTAGACCTCTCTGCGGTGCCCGACACGGAGGATCAGCACGACCAGCTCATCATCCACGACGTCATAGACGACTCGGTAGTCACCGATTCGGAAGCGCAACTCGCCCTCGCCGCCCTGAAGCTTGAGGCAACCGGGTGGGCGAGGGTCATCAGCAAGGGCGTTGAGTGCCTCGAGAATACGTCAGGCGGTCTGACGATCGAGCTTCCGAAGGGCTTTCGCCGCCGAGGCGACGTAGGTGACGCGATACGCCACGGATCAGAGTCCGAGCTCGGCGACCAGATCCTCATGGGAGACGCGCTCGGTCTCTTCACGCGCGGCCGCCGCCGCACGGATGTCGGCCTGATCTTCCAACGCCTGGAGTGCGCGATCGTAGAACTCCGGGGACACGACGACCGCGCGACGACCAGCGCCGCGCGAGGTGATCTCGACGGGCTCGCGCTGTGCTGCGGCGATGAGATCGGCCTGGCGGCTGCGGAAGTCGGAGAGCGTTACGGAAGTCATGTCCTGATGGTACATCTTGTACAAGATGGCGTGATGGTCACTTGCAGGGGCCGCTCTGCGCGGCGCCGTGATCGGGATGTCGAGGACCTGGGGATCCCGCCGGGGAACCAACCGTCTGGAGAGGCTTGCAGGCGATCGTCGCGGACAGCTCCGTCGGGCGGTCCGAGGCAAGGTGGCGCGCTTCCATGATCCCGTGTAGGTCGGGGCCCGAGCCCAGGGTGGCGAGATCGAGCTCGCGAACGCGATCTTCGAGCACATCGAGGTGTCCTACAACCGTCGTCGACGGCACTGCTGCCTCGAGTACGCGACACCCCACGACTACGACCTCGCCGGCATCCCGCGGGCACTGTGAATCGGCCCGGGTTTGATGCCGCTGCTGTTTGAGTCCGGAAGGATGGACAGCATGCCGAAGAAGATCGATCCCCAGCTGCGCGCCAGGTGCGTGCGGCTCGTCAGGGAGCACCTCCAGGAGTAACCCCACCCTCACTGCCGCGCTCGCCCGGCAGGAAGGCGCCTCGCTGGAGTCCGCGCGGCGCTGGCTCGCGCAGGCCGAGGTCGATCACGGAACCCGCCTCGCCGATCGGACCGTCACAGACGCCCTGGTCGAGGACAAGGTCCGCGACCTCGCCTGGAGGGCCAACCCCGTCACCGGGCAGGCCCCGATGACGCCCGAGGGCCTCTACGGACGGCGGAAGTGGGTCGCGCTGCTGCGCCGCCTGGAAGGCCTGGCCGGCACGTCCCGTGGGGCGGTGGACCGGGCGATGCGCACCCTCGGCCGCGAAGGTATCCGGCGGGCGAAGAAGCTCCGCACGACGATCGCCGATCCTGACGGGAAGCGAGCCGGTGACCTACTGAATCGCGACTTCACCGCTACCGCCCCGAACCTGGTCTAGGTCACCGACTTCACCTACGTCGGCACCTGGGCGGGGTTCGTCTACGTCGCGTTCGTCGTGGACGTCTTCGCTCAGCGGATCGTGGGCTGGCACGCGTCCTCGAGCTGCGCACCGATCTCGTCATGACGCCACTGCGGATCGCAGTACACGTCGATCCGGTACACCGAGCACCTCGACCTCGAGGGCATCACCCCGTCGATCGGGACCGTCGGAGATGCCTTCGATATCGCGCTGATGGAGACGATCAACGGGCTCTACAAGACCGAGTGCATTCGGGCCATCGTCTTCCACGCCGGCCCCTACCGGGCCCTCGCGGACGTCGAGTTCGCGACTGCCGGCTGGGTCGACTGGTACAACAACCGGCACCTCAACGGCTCCCTCGGGATGCTGACCCCGATAGAGTTCGAGACGCTGCACAACGAGGCCCTCACCCGAGAGCCAGCCCGCACCCACAAAAGCAGCGGCGGAGAAACCGGGCCGATTCAGAGAAGCCGGCAGGAGCACGCGAACTGACAACGCGGAAGGAGTCGACTTTTGACGACTCACAAGAGTGAACCCATCGGGACGACGCAAAGCCCGACGGGGGAGGTAGTGGTCGGGGTGATAGCCGACCCCGTCGCCACCGCCCTGACAGTCGCGAAGCATCTCGAACGGGAACTGCCTGGCCTACTCGCCGAGCAGCTCGTTGACGGTCACTGGAGAGTGGAGGTGCACCGAGAGAGGCTGCCTCCCAGTGACGAGAAGCGGTTTGAGATGATGGACCTGGCAGCTGAGCGTAAGCGGGAACATGGCTGGGACCTCGCGGTATGCGTGACCGACCTCCCACTGATGATCGACCGGCGCCCCGTCGTCGCTGACGCCGACCACAGTCGGAATGTGGCGGTGGTTTCACTGCCGGCCTTCGGGGCCATGAGCCTACGAAGGCGAGTTTCAGAGGTGGTGACACAGCTCATTGGGGACATGCGCGGCGGGACCATTCTGAAGGACGAGTCCCAGGCGCATCGGCGGTCACGGGTCTCGGCTCTGGGCGGCGCCTTCGAGCGGACGACCCCAGACCAAGACGGTGTCGACGTCCGTATCTTCGCGAACCGCGGGCGTCTGCGGCTGCTCGTGGGAATGGTCCGGGATAATCGTCCGTGGCGGCTGGTCTCCGGTCTCCGAGGGGCGTTGGTGGGAGCGTTCGCGTTCAGCGCATTCTATCTGTTGAACGCCACGCTGTGGGAACTCGCACTCACCATGGCAGCGTGGCAGCTGGTCGCCGTCGTCGTTGCCTCAATTACGGTGATGATCACTTGGCTCATCGTCTATCACCACCTCTGGGAACGAGCCAAAGATCTGCCGCCGCAGGAACGTGAACGAACGGTGCTGTTCAACGCGTCGACTGTATTGACCCTCGCTATTGGGCTGACGTGCGGCTATGCGGGGCTGTTCGTCCTGAACCTGACTGCCGCGCTGATCGTTTTCACTCCGGAGGTGTTCAGCCAGTACGCCGGAGACGAATACGGGCTGGGCGAGTATCTCCTGGTGACCCTGTTCGCGACCGCCGCTGCGACGATCGCGGGTGCGATTGGGTCTGGCTTCGAAAGTGAAGAGTCGGTGCTCGAGGCCGCCTATAGCTACCGGGAGCGCAAACGGCGCGAGGCGCGGCGCCGCTCACGCAGCGAAAAGAACAATGACAGCGCGGTCCACGACGCAGCGCAGAACGACGACACATCTCGCGTAGAGGACTCCGATGCAGGCCCGGACCACTGAGGAGGCAATAGGCCGGCGGTGGATGGCGGGGCTGAAGTTCTTGGCGTACGTAAGCCCTGCCCGAATGAATGCCCGCTGAGGGATCCCTCAACGAGCTGCTACTTTCGTTTTTGGTACGACATAGAAGCGATCACCACAGCCATAGTGAATCGGCCCGGTTTCTCTGCCGCTGCTTTGTGGGTGCGGGCTCTCTGGTGAGGGCCTCGTTGTGCAGCGTCTTGAAGCGCCCTGGGTTTCGTTCCGAGGCTGTCGGTTCTGGCTGGTGTCATCTCTCGGAAGATGCTTCCCACCCGCAGTCATCGCAGACTCCGGTGGTGTCGCCGATGCTGTGCACCGGGTGCAGGACAGGCCGCAGCTTGCGACGCTCGTAGAATTAGCGTTCGACGTCTCCGGCGGCTTCCATAGCTCGGCCTTTCGAGGAGAAGCCGCCGGTGTATTCGGGGTAGATGTGCAGGGCGGGGCCGTCGTCGCCGCGGATGGCCTTGATGTATCCGGTCGTGAGCTCGTATCCGCTGATCCCGATGGTCGAGGTGATGCGGCGCAGCAGCGGCCTGTTCTCCATCAGCATGCGCTTGGCCGTCAGGGCTTCATCGAAGGACGCAGCGCGCTGACGCTGTTCGGGTGCATCCGGGGTTCCGCAGAACGGGGTGCTGCGGGAACATGATGACCTCGGGTCCTCAGCCGTCGGCGCGGCCGTTTGCAGCAGAGGTGACGAGATCGCTCTTGCCCAGAGCCTGGCCGGCCTGAATGGCAGCGATCCATGAGTCAGTGTCAGCGACGGCGGCCCAGTTCGAGTGCAGCAGGGCCATGAGCGTCTCGTGCACCTGCTGGGCGGAGGCGCGGCCGGCGCCGTTGGCGATGTCGATCGCGCCGGTGGCGTCGGAGAGGACCTCGACGGCGAATCCGAGCGGCTCGGCGCCGACGGCCGAGCCGATGACGCAGTTGTTGGTCATGTAGCCGACCAGGGTGACGGTGCCGACGTCCTGCTCGCGCAGCCACTCCGCCAGTCCGGTCTGGGCGAAGACGCTGGAGAACTGCTTGCTGACGCGCTTGGCGGCCCGGTCCTCGAAGGCCGCGATCTCAGGGTGGTTCCCGACGGTGGCCGATCTGGAGGCGAAGATCGGAGCTCCCTCGGGCAGCTCGTGCTGCACGATGACCACGGGGATGTCGGCGCTCTCAGCGGCCTCGATGGTCGACCGGATGCGAGCGAGCGACTGTTCGCGGGGCGGGTGCTGGATCGGCAGAAGGCCATCGAAGTACTCCTGCTGGGCGTCGATGACGATGAGGGCACGGCGAGGTGCGGTCATGACGGGCTCCTGTTCTGAAGATGCGCGCTCGTGTTCCCCGCCATCGTCGCAGACCCACGTCGCGGCCGTCTGCCAGTTCCGACAGATCAGTGCGCGGACCCGAGGTAGAGATCGGCGGCGTTGTCCCAGAACACGGCGGAGACCTGCTCCGGGCTCAGCGACTGCGCTATGCGCTCGAGGTCGTGGACGCGGCGGGCCAGGGTCTCCAGGCCGTCGAGGTCCGCGGAGCCGCCGTGCGCGATGTTGAACCGCACGGCTCGGACGCGGGCGTCGTGCAGTGCCCGGATGTCGTCGTCGGTTGTGTCGCTGGGGATCTGCGTGACCCTCGCGAATGTGGGGCCCAGCGCGGCCAGCGCGTCGATCAGATACCCCTGGTCGAAGGCCTGGAACGATCCGGACACGACTGCGCCGCCGGCGCGGCCTCAGCTGCTCCTCCGTGGCGTGCAGGGGCGCTGATGGGAGTGGCGTGATCCATCGGAGAGCATCCTTGCTCGCCCGCAGGGGCGGAGAGGGCGAAGCGGCAGCGCGGACGTCGATGACGGCAGGGGAGCGCTGAGGCTGCTCACTCATCGTGCGAGTGCCCGAGGGCGCGGTCAAGAGTCGGCTCGAGCACCCCGGGAATACGTGACACGTCCACCAGGTTGACGGGGGCATGAAGGCATTCGGATTCCTCAGCTTCGGTCACTATGGCTCCGGGCGCGGCCCCGGCGATCCCGACGCGCGTCAGGTCCTCCACGACGCCGTCGAGATCGCCGAGGGTGCCGACGAGATGGGCGTCAACGGCGCGTACTTCCGCGTCCACCACTTCGCGCGGCAGGGTGCGGCTCCGGTGCCGCTGCTCAGTGCCATCGCCGCACGCACGCAGCGCATCGAGGTGGGCACCGGCGTCATCGACATGCGCTAGCGCATATCGGGGTTGTAGCGTTGGAGTCATTGGCTACCGTCGTCTACAAGTACCTACACACTTGATCGGTGCTGCACGTTTCAGGGTCCGGGTGCGCGGCGTCCTGTCTGAGGTCCGCGATAGTGTCGCGCAGCACGGAGAGCTGCGCGATCTGCTGCTCGATCTCAGCGAGGCGCACGTCAAGCAGGTCGCGCACGTGCTCGCAGGGCGCATGGCCGCCGTCGCGGATGTCGAGGATCTGGCGGATCTGGGCGAGGGTGAGGCCCGCGGCCTGGCCGCGGTGGACGAAGTCGATCCGGGCGACCGTCTCGGGTGCGTAGTCGCGATAGCCGGACTGCGTGCGCTCGGCCGGCGGAAGCAGCCCCTGCCCCTCGTAGAAGCGGAGCGTCTTCGCCGTGGTGCCCGCGCGTTCGGCGAGTTCTCCGATGCGCATCGCGGCCTCCGATCGTTCGGCAGGAGCAGGCTTGACCTTCCCCTGCACTGGAAGGTCCAGTATGGCTGAGACAGAGCAGAAAGCCAAGGACTGACAGGAGCAGCGATGCCTACCAAGTACGACCTCGCCATCATCGGATCCGGAGGCGGAGCATTCGCCGCCGCCATCCGTGCGACCACGCTCGGCAAGTCGGTGGTGATGATCGAGCGCGGGACGCTCGGCGGCACCTGCGTGAACACCGGCTGCGTGCCGTCGAAGGCCCTCATCGCCGCTGCCGACACCCGTCACGTCGCCGCCGACGCTTCAGGCCGGTTCCCGGGGATCGCGGCGACGGCTGAGACAGTGGACATGCCTGCGCTGATCGCCGGGAAGCAGGCGCTGGTCGAGTCGCTGCGCGGCGAGAAGTACGCCGACGTCGCCGACTCCTACGGCTGGCAGGTCCGCCGCGGCGATGCATCGTTCGCCGGCGGCCCAGACGCCCCGGTACTGGAGATCATCGCCGGCGACGGGACGGTCGAGACCATCGAGGCCGACCACTTCCTGGTCGCGACTGGTTCTCGCCCGTGGGCTCCGCCGATCGACGGCCTGGAGGAGACCGGGTACCTGACCTCGACCACGGCAATGGAACTCGCTGAGGTTCCTGAGTCGTTGCTGGTGCTCGGCGGCGGCTACGTCGCCCTGGAGCAGGCGCAGCTGTTCGCTCGCCTCGGCTCGCAGGTCACGCTGCTGGTGCGGTCCCGGCTCGCCTCGAAGGAGGAGCCGGAGGTGTCCAAGGCGCTTCAGGAGGCGTTCGCCGACGAAGGCATCCGCGTCGTCCGCCGCGTGGTGCCCACCCGGGTCTCCCGCGGCACGGGAGGCGAGGCCGTCGTGACCGCCGACGTGTCCGGCGACTCGCAGGAGTTCCGCGCCGAGCAGGTGCTCGTCGCCCTCGGACGCCGTCCCGTCACCGATGGCCTGAACCTCGATGCGGTCGGGGTGAAGACCGGGGACTCCGGCGAGGTGGTCGTCTCCGACCGGCTGCGGTCCTCGAACCCGCGGATCTGGGCCGCGGGCGACGTGACCGGGCACCCCGAGTTCGTCTACGTCGCCGCCCACCACGGCACCCTCGTCGCCGAGAACGCGTTCGCCGACGCCGATCGTGCCGTCGACTATTCCCGCCTGCCGCGGGTGACGTTCACCGGGCCCGCGATCGGAGCGGTCGGGATGACCGAGAAGGAAGTGCTTGCTGCGGGGATCCGCTGCGATTGCCGCGTCCTGCCGCTGCACCACGTGCCCCGCGCGCTGGTCAACCGCGACACCCGCGGGTTCATCAAGATCGTCGTGAACGCCGACACGAACGAGATCCTCGGCCTGACCGCCGTCGCCAAGGACGCCGGAGAGCTCGCCGCCGCCGGTGTCCACGTGCTCGGCAAGACCGTCGCCGAGATCGCCGACGCCTGGGCTCCCTACCTGACGATGGCCGAGGGCATCCGGATCGCCGCGAAGGCCTTCACCACCGACCCGTCGCTGCTGTCGTGCTGCGCATGACCGGCAGCGCAGGCAATCGGGGAGATCTCATCCTGAAGAGGTGCAGACGACGAGCGCCGATCAGGACCGCGACGAACGGCGCGCCGGTCCCGTCGTCGCTGCAGGGACCGGACTGCTCTTGCTGGCATGCTGCGCGCTTCCGTTGCTGCTCTGTTGCGGCCTGCCGCTCATCGCGGCGGGCGGAGCACTCGCGGGCGTCGGTGGGCTCCTCGGTAACCCCTGGATCATCGGTGCCGGGATCGCCGTCGTGATGGCCGTCACGGCGGGGATGCTCGTCAGGTTAGGGCGGCGGCACCGAGGCCGCAGGACCGGCTGCTGCGAAAATCCTTCGACCGCTGATCGGAACCGGTAGCTCGAGCGGATCCAGCCATCATCGCCACCTCGGCCACTTCGGCACCCCGCGACCCTTCCACGTCTCCACGAGACCGGCGGCCGAGCGGACGGACGCGAAGAGCCCGTAGCCGGCCCCGGCGAGACCCACGGAGACCACGAGCCAGCGCCCGATGCCGAGCCAGATGCGCCCGTCCACGTCGAGCGCCCACTGAGCGCCCGTGATGAGACCGGCGATGCCCATCCAGAGCCCGGCGACGACCACGACCACCGGCAGCAGGGCGAGGCACATCGCAGCGGCGGCCGACCAGAGCTGACGCGCTTCGAGCTTCGCCGTCGCCGCCATCATCCGCTCGGCGCGCTCGTTCGAGGCGTCGAGGTTCGCGGTCATCGTGGCCGAGGCCTCCCCGGCGACCTGCTCGACGGCCTTCTCGACCCGCTCCTCAGTACGCTTCTCGATCCGCTGCACCGCGCCGCCGACCTGGCTCACAAGCTTCTGGTTCGTTGTGGCCTGCACCTTCAGACCCTCAATCGCCGAGGCCGTAGCCGCGCGATTCTTCTGCGCCTCCGCGACCAAGGTTCGCGACGCGGCGTTCAAGCTCTCGCCGTTGAGACTCTGCGCGAACTCGCCGAGCGTGCTCGCGATCTCGTTCTGCCTGCTCTCGATACTCGCGATCCTCGCGGACACGTCGCTGGAGGGCGAGGAGGTCGACGCCGGGGTCGTGATCCGCTCCAGCCGCCTCGTCGTCTCCTCGTCCATGACCTTCACGAACCCCGCGAGCTTCTTCTGCTGCTCGGTCAGCGTGGCAATCCTCGTATTCTGCGCCTCGACGGCGGCGAGGATCGAGGTCAACAGCTCCATCGTCTCCGGACTGCCGAGCGGCTGCGGCGACTGCACGGGCCCGTTCTGCTGCTTCAGCCTGTCGAGCGCTGCGCTCATGTTCCTGCTCCTTCTGCTGCTGGTGGTAGTCGAAGAACGCCTGCGCGCCCTCCGGGGTGAAGTCCGCCGAGAGCGCGCTCGCGCGTTTGCGGCGATCGGCGCGGCCGGACTCGCCGCGGCGGTCCTCGATGTAGAGCGTCCAGGTCTCCTGCCCGGCGCGCTTGCCCTTCTTGCTGACGGGGCTGTGCAGCCGCATCCTCGGCACACGTTCCCCGGCGTCGTCGAGCTGCTGGTTCTGCTCCTCGATCACCGCTTCGAGACCGGCCTTGTCCACCACGCGGGGGTCGGCCAGTGCGGCGCTCATCCGGTCACCCATCTCGCGGTCGAGCCCGCCCTCCGCGAAGTCCTCGCGGCGCAGCTCCCAGTCCTTCGGCGCGTGCTCCAGCCGCTTCACGACCGAGAGCCCGTGCTCTCGCATCAGCTCGTCGTTCGCCGACTGCACGCCCCGCTGGTTCCCGGCCTTGCGATCGTGGAACGTCCGGTAGTCCGAGAGCGCCTTTCCGGTCCGGTTGCTGTGATTGATGACCAAGATGTGGTTATGCGGCTTTCTGCCCCGGCCATCCACGTGACTGACCACGAGGCAGTCCGAGTCGGGGTGCATCCTCTTCGCGAGCTGATAGCCGAGATCGTTCACCCGCTGCACGTGCTCCGGGTTCTTCGGGTCGAACTCCTCGTCGCTGAAAGACTGCCGGTAATGCAGCGCCTCGACCTCGCGCGTGGTGTTCTGCGTGAGCGCCCGTGCGCGCGCCGAGAATGCGCCAGGGCCTCCCGGCACTTCGCACGTGATCGCGACGCCCCGCTCGTCCTCCTTCCCGCGGATATAGCGCTCGGTGTCGGCGGCGCTGGTGCTCGGGCTGTAGTGGGTGGTGCTCATGCGGCCGTCCGATCCCCGAGCAAGGCGCGGACCTCGCGCAGCAGCTCGATCAGCTCGGGCACCTCCGACGACAGCGCCACCGCCTCACCGGCGCGCGCGCGGCGATCCAAGTCGTTGACGTTGATCGCCAGCGGGCGCACCTGGGCAGCCAGCTCACGAGCGTCCGCCGACGCCTGCACACGCGCCTCGACCCCGAGCAGGTGCGCCGCCACGGCGGCGTCCAACTCCTCCGAGCGGGAGGCGTGGAGGGCATCGCGTACGACGGTCCGTACCCACGTGCTCGGAGCCAGCCCGAGCCGCTTCGCACGAGTGCGAAGCGCCGCGAGCGTCTCCTCCCCGAAGTCGGTATCGAGCTTCGCGCGGCCCCCACGACGACGCTTCGCGCCGCCGTGACTCTGACGCACAGCCTCCGCATCAGCCCGACCGGTGTTCACCTGGGAGTCGGTCTGCTGCTCCACCTGTACGCCAGAGTGGCAAGCAGTAGGCCTGTCGGACACATCGCTGACGCTCGTGTCCTCCAGCCCTGCTTGCGAGGGGCCTCCGGCCCCCTCGACCCCCTGGAAGAGCGAATGCTGATCGGTGCTCATGCGGCACCTTCGATCAGCGCCAGCGGCACGTCCGGACTTCGCACCGCGAGCCCGCTGAGCAGCTCCGCGACCGCACCGTCCGCGTCGTGTTCCGCCGAGGTCTCCGGACCGTACGTCAGTTCCCGCGACCCGGCGTTCTGGTGGTACGCGTTGCCGTACATGCCGGGCGTGTGCGCGGCGGTCGGGATGCTGCACTGGTGCCACTCGTAGGGCTCGATCTTCCCGATGTGCTGCACGAGGTAGCGGTTGATGTCGTCGGCGCGGTAGACCTTCACGACCGACGCCAGGCGGCGGATGAACTGGTCCAGCGCCTCGTCCACGTTGCCCTTCTGGCGGGCGTAGTAGAAGAACTCGACCGGCTCGATCGTCGCCGTAATCACGATGAGGCGCGGAGCCACCTCGCCCTTGTTCTTGTACCGAGCCTTCGCAGGCGAGGCGTTATACGGATCGAGCAGCAGCAGCCAATCGTTCGCGTCCATCGCCGAGGCCCGCAGATCGTCCAGCAGCAGCACCTCCTCGCCCCGCCAGTCATCCAATGGGTTCCCCGTCGCGGCACGGTAGACCTGCCACCGCTCGCCATGTGCATTGGCCGCGCTAATCGCCTCGGTGATGAAATCCGTTGCGAACCGAGTCTTGCCGATCCCGGCATCCCCGTGGACGAACACCACGTGCGTCGAGAAGGCACCGGCGCGCAGCTTCGCGGCCGCCCGGTACGCGCGGCGCTGGCCGTAGGCCGACAGCGCGTCGTCGATCTCCCGCTGATGCCGCGAGTAGATGTCGAACAGTTCGTCCGTGAGCATGATCTGATCCCGCGTGATTTCGCCCTGCAGCACCCGCTCCCGCATGTCCTCGAAGTTCTCCGCGACGACCTTCTTCTTCACGTGGGCGCGCCCCTTGAGCCAGGTCTCCCGGCGCTGGGCGTCGATCCCGAGGTAGTCCGGCCCGCGCACCGTGGCGACCTCCGACGGCGCGTACTGATGCTTGTCCGCATACTTCACGTGAGTCAGGTACGACAGCATGTTGTCGAAGGCGTACCGACCGCGGCCCGGCTTCTCGACGTACTGGGGCTCGACGCCGATGCCGAACGCGAGCCGATCCAGCGGCGCGCTCTTCGCACGGCTGGCGAACTTGATGACCGCGTGCAGGTGATCGGGCTTCGGCTCGACCACCAGAGCCTTCTCCGTGTCGCTCCAGACCTCGCGCTCATCCTTGTCGTGCACGATTCCGTAGGCCTCGATGACCTCGCAGCCGATGGCCTCGAGCCGCTGCGCGACGTAGGCGAGGATCGCCCCGGCTCCCTGCTCGAGCAGCGCGGCCCCGTTCGGGTCCTCGGCAGCCCAGGTCCAGTACGACGGATCGAGGTACTGCGTGAGCCCGATGCTCGTCGGGTTGTTCTCCTGCTTAGCCACGGCGACCACCCCCGTCGCAGGCGGCGTGGAGGGCCGCAGAGGGGGTGCGGCGCCTAAATGACCCCGTATTGACCCCCAAATGAGACCTCAAATGAACCCGCGAGGCGACGCGACGCAGCGAAGACGGAATCGGCTTCTGACCAGGCGCGTTGTTGCAAGGCGCGGCAATCGACAAGCCCTTGCCGCGCCCGTAGGAACGAATGAGGCCCCCGAAACTCTTGGAGTGCGAAGCACGGCTGCGGACCGTCATCACGGCGATGGGCAGCCCGCCTTCGGCGGGTGCCAGGCCAGGCCCTCCGGGCGGGGTCAGGTCGGCGGGTGCGGTGCTGAGGTTGCGTGCGTCGGCGTGCATCAGCGACCACCGCCCCGGCCGTAGCGCTTGATGACAGCCTGATGCGTGACGCCGAGGGCGTCGCCGATCCTGGCCCAGGTCACCCCGTCGGCGCGGGCGTCGGCGACGGCGATCTCGACGGCCTCCTCCAGCACGGAGCGGAGCACGCCGAGGTCGTAGAGCTGGGCCTCGCCATCGGCGAGGGACGGGTCGCCCTGTCGCCAGCGGAAGCTGGTCAGGTGATCGAAGGCGGCGGAGTTCGCGCTCATCAGCGACCACCGCCCATCACGGCGGCGACGGCGGCGCGCTGTCGCGGCGTCAGCGGAGTGAGTGCCAGGCGCTCACCGGCTCGGCGACCGGCGGCGCGGGCGGCGGCAATGACGGGATCGAGCCCATCAGCATGCGGAACGGGAGACGAGTCCTGATCGAGAGCAGGGCAGTCAAGCGCGGATGCGCGGGGAACGTCGATAACGACAGACATCGGAAGTCCTCAGATATGAGTATCTTCCGGTTCCCCGCCACGGTAGTTGGGCTGTTTGACCGGCTACTCATCCGGGAGCAGAACCCCGCGCTTCTAAGTCGCGGCCCCGGTGGGATCTTCTTGTCTGCAACCACTCTCCCACGAGTCGACTCACCATTGCAATGACGAGTTGACTCATGAGTCAGTCGCGACGCGGCTCTATGCGAATGAGGTCGGGATCGAACTTCACGTGACCGGGCGCGATGGGCTCGATGGTCACAGTCACCAGCTCGTCCACGAGCATCCGGCGGCGGTCTATGTCCAACGCCTTCCACTTCGACTCGACAACCTCGCGACGCTCCGCGGTGCCGACCGCCTCCTCCACGTCTGCCAGCAGCTTCGCCGCCACGGATACCGAGCGGTCGAGCAGCTCCGCGTCGATCTCGTCGATGCGGACCTTCACGTCGTTGATCGCCGCGGTGATCTCCAGGACCGGCTGATGGATGTCGCGCAGCAGCGGGCTCAGCTCCTTTACGCGCTCGACCAGGGCGTTCCGCTCGGTCAGCAGCTCCTCGCGGTCCGGCCCGTCGTGCTCCTGCGGCATCACGAGGTCGTGCACGTCCACCGACGACAGGCGGGTGAGCACTGCCTCGGTGACCATCGCATCGACGGGCTCGCGTTGGCGGGTGAGGTGGAACTGCTCGCCGCAGCGATACGTCGGCTGCTTGCGGCTGTTCGTCCCCGAGACGAGCGTCGCACCGCACTTCCCGCACAGCCCGATCGTCGACAGGAGGTATTTCGGCTGGTTGCCCTGCCTGGCCGACCTCCGCACGTTGTCCTCCAGCTTCGCCACCGCGGTCCGCCACGTCTGCTCGCTGACGATGGGCGGGAACGCCTCGCCCTGCACCGGGTACAGCTCGCCGGATGCGTAGTGCTTGATGTAGCCACAGTAAAGCGGGTTCGCGAGCAGGTAGCGCACGGCATCGACGGAGAATTCCGAGCCGCGGGCGGTGAGGTGACCAGCGCTGTTCAGGTCCTCGCGGATGCGCCGGATCGACAGCGACGGCTCGCCGAGGAACGCGTCGAAGGCCCGCCGAACCGCGTCGGCCTCTTCCTCGATCAGCTCACCCTCCCTCGACCATCCGAACGCCTTCCAGGCGGACGTGGGGATGCCCTCGGCACGTCGGCGCTCGTTCGACCTGATCTGTCGCTCGGCCTTGCGACGCGCCTCGAACCGGGCGAGAGCGGCGAGCATCGTCGCCCGGAACTCGCCGTCCGCCGTCGAGAGATCGATCTCGCCGTCCACGGTGACGACGCGCAGACCGAGGTCGATCAGCGTGTTCAGGTCCTTCGTGCTGCGCAGGAGCCGGTCCATGTCCACGGCGACCACCATCGAGAACCGGCCCGCGCGGGCGTCGTCCAGCATCTCGGCCCACCGGGTGCCAGCGCGGCGCTTCTTCGTCGCCGACACCGCGTTGTCCTCGTAGACCTCGACGACGTTCCAGTCCTTGGCCTCGGCCAGCGCCCTGATCTTCCTCAGCTGCGTATCGACCGTCCAGCGGTCGCCCTTGCGGTCCATGGAGGCGCGGACGTACGCGGCCACCTCGTTCGTCTTCCTCAGCGCTACCAGTTCGACCATGCAACCAAGCTTACGTGAACGGGCGTTGCAACCACGATATGCGGTACGAGAACCCCCTCTATCTGGCCGAGGAGCTGGGGGCGCTGGATCTGCTCAGCGATCAGCGCCTGGCCATCGGCATCAGCCGCGGATCGCCCGAGCCGGCGCTGCGCGGCTGGGAGGCCTTCGGCTACACCGGTTCCACCGACCCGCGCGGTGCAGATATCGCCCGCCCCAAGTTCGATCAGCTGATGGCGGCCGTGCGAGGGGAGACGATGGTCGACGCCGATCCCGCCCAGCACGGACGGGGCATGCGGCTGCGCGTCGAGCCGCATTCGCCGGGTCTGGACGAGCGGATCTGGTGGGGCGCCGGCAGCCGTGAGACGGCCGAGTGGGCCGGGCGCGAGGGCGTGAACCTCATGAGCTCGACCCTGCTCACCGAGGCCACCGGCGCCGCATTCGCCGATCTGCAGGCCGAGCAGCTGCAGCAGTACCGGGAGGCGTGGAAGGCCGCAGGCCACAGCCGGACTCCGCGCACGAGCGTGAGCCGCAGCATCTTCCCGATCGTCACCGCCGAGGACCAGGCGCTGTACGGGCAGCTGCAGCGCGAGGGCCAGGACCAGATCGGCATCATCGACGGCTTCCGCAGCACCTTCGGCAAGTCCTACGTCGGCGAGCCGGACCGGCTGGTCGAGCAGCTCAAGGCCGACGCCGCCGTCATGGAATCGGACACCCTGATGCTCACGATCCCCGCCCACATGGGTCCGGAGCTGAACCTGAACCTGCTGGGCAGCTTCGCCGAGCACGTGGCTCCGGAGCTCGGCTGGGAGCCGAACGCCCAGGGCCCGGTCACCGGGTACCCGATCGGCTGATCGGTCCCCGGCCGCACCCGTCGTCGACGCCGCCGATGCTCGAGGCCCTGGCCAGGGCGAATGACGTGCCGGATGAGAGCCTCATCGAGCTCTACAGACCGGCTGTGTCGGAGGGGGCTGAGAAGTTCCCGGTCGTCGGCGCTCAGGCCGCCTTCTCCAATGAGAGCAGCGCAGTCTTGGCTTCCAGGCCGCCGATGTATCCGCCCAGGCCGCCGTCGCTGCGCAGCACGCGGTGGCAGGGCAGCACGACCGGCAGCGGGTTGGTCGCGCACGCCGTGCCGACGGCACGCACCGCCCGGGGGCTGCCGACGAGCTCGGCGATCTCCTTGTAGGACCGGGTGCGCCCGTAGTCGATGCCCAGCAGGCTGGTCTGGACGCTGCGGCGGAACCCCGAGGACAGGGCGAAGTCCAGCGGCACGTCGAAGCTGTGCCGGCGGCCCGCGAAGTACTCGTCGAGCTCCACCGCCGCAGCATCCAGGCGGTGCGGCGCCTCCAGCACCCGCGGACTGATCCGCTGCGCGAGCGACTCCAGCACTGCGTCGAAGCCCTCGCGCTCGAAGGCCACACGCACCAGCCCCGTCTCGGTCGCTGCCAGCAGCAGCGGACCCACGGGGGTCTCCAGGGTGCGATAGGCGACGTCGACCAGCCCCCGCTCGCCGGCCTGCGCCGACAGGCGCGATCGCAGATCCGCCACCGCAGAGGACTCGATCGGGAACAGCATGTCCCGCTCGGTCGCGAGGTCGTCGCCGGGGCAGGGCGTCGGGGTCTTCTCGGTCATCGGGAGGCTCCTCTCGTGGGGTGGTCCGCGCCCATGCCGTGACGCAGGTTCTTGAGGCCGTCGGAGACCGCTCGGCGCACCGCTTCTGCGCTCCCGCCGATGATCCGTGCGGTCTCAGCATGAGGAAGGCCGCCGAGGTGGTGATAGGCGATCGCCAGGCGCTGCCGCTGCGGCAGTGCGGCCACGGCCGTCCACACCTCGCGCCCGTCGTCGCCGGGCAGCTCCTGTGAGGCGCCTCGCTCGGGGAGCGCGTCGGTGGGGATCGCCTGCCGCCCGCGGACCCGGGTGATATCGATCGCCTTGCGGTGGGCCACGCGCACCAGCCAGGCCTCCACGTTCGTGTCCTGGGGCAGCTCGGGCCATGCCTGCAGCGCGGCCAGGAACGTCTCGGACCAGGCGTCGTCGGAGTCGGGGCCGGGCCCGAGCACGGCCCGGCAGACCCGCAGCACGGTCTCGCCGTGCCGCTGGACTGCTTGATCGAAGGGCTGATTCATCGTCATCGCCCTGAAGACGCGCGGGATGGGTGAGATGTGAGGTCCGGAGCGAGAAGATTCTGCGAACGCCCGTGCGCGGTCAGAGCCATGTGCCCCCGGTGGGGCGCCACTGCTCGATCACGCGCTCGGCATCCAGCGGGTCTGGCCTGTCGAGGTGGGAGAAGCGCACAGCGAAGATCGTCATGAAGGCAGTCAAGCAGATCTGCTGTGGTCCCCATCGGGACTCTGCGCGGCCTCGCGAGGCGGCCGAGCCAGCAGCTATGGAGACGAGGAGCGTCACCTCAGGCCAGGTCGGTCCCCGTGAGCTGGACCGCCTCGTCCCACAGCCGCCGCGCCAGCTGCGGATCGGCGGCCTCGGGGGAGCGAGCCAGCAGGGTCGGGGCGCCGCGCAGCGCCTTGAGCGCCCAGCCGGGGTGGGCCAGCATCAGGGGGATCCCGCGCGGGGCGAGCCGGCGGTTGAGCTCCAGGCCCCACAGCATGTCCGCGAGCTTGGAGCGCCCGTAGGCCCGGAAGGGGCGCCAGCCGTGGGTCTTCGTCATGCGCTCGGACTGATCGGGCAGGTCCAGAGGAGCCAGACGATCCTTCATGGGCTCAGTATGGCGGTGATCCAGTGCCCACCGGGCCTGTGCCGACTCTGCTCGCCACAGCATCGCGATCCAACGGAGAATCTCGTCATAACGGGTCTGATCATCGGCGCCGGCGGGAAGGAATCAGCTCAGCTTGCGCGCCCTGCGCCACTCCAGCGCGGCGATGACCACGACCAGCAGCAGCCACAGCACAGTCCACGGCCGCAGCTGCCCGTCGATCAGGCTGAGCACGCCGGTGAGCAGCGCGAGCCCGGCCACGCCGGTCATCAGCCAGGCCCGGCGTCGAGCCGCCACTGCCCGATTCGGCGCGAACCGCTGCGCGTAGGCCTCCGCCGCCCCGAACTCCTCGGCAGGCGAGGTGCCGGCCTCCTGGGCATGGGATCGCGCCTCGGTCAGGATCTCCTTCACCCGCGAATCCGTGAGGTCCCCGCGGCTGCGCAGTGCAGCGCCCAGGGCGTCGTACCAGGAGGCGTCGTCGTGAGGCGCTGCGGTCCTGGCGGGCCGCGCGGGCCAGGCCAGTGCGGTGGCCCAGGCGAGCAGCGCATAGGCGACGACCGCGCCCAGGAAGCCCAGCATGGCCGTGCCGGAAAGCGTCACGGGATTGCCGAGCGCGAAGACGCCCACGCTCAGCGCTATGCCGGGAAGCGCTGCGGCCACCGCGGCCAGGACTCCGGCGGTGTGCGATCGAGCCGCCGTCACCGCGGTGTGGACGGCTGCGATCGTCCGCGACGTCAGCGCCAGAGCAAGCGGTGCCAGCAGGAAGGACAGCTTCAGGGGGTCGGCCCAGGACCAGGTGATCAGCTCGTAGAGCAGGAACAGGCCGGCGTAGAAGCTCGCGATGATCAGCGTCTCGACC
This sequence comes from Kocuria sp. CPCC 205260, assembly GCF_040981045.1. Lineage (NCBI taxonomy): Bacteria > Bacillati > Actinomycetota > Actinomycetes > Micrococcales > Micrococcaceae > Kocuria > Kocuria sp. CPCC 205260. Next base: position 850,337 of record NZ_JAVKPT010000001.1, on the reverse strand, counting down.
GCGAAGTTGCGCGGGCTGGTCGTCGGCGGCGCCTTCAGGGCCATGCCCTGCTCGCGCCAGGCCGCCTCCTGCCCCCGCGCCCAGGTCAGCGGGTCGCCGAAGAGCTCCTGCGCAGGCTCCTGTGCCGCGGCCACCTGCTCGGCGACCTCGTCGAGGGCCTCGACGATGCGATGCTCCAGCACCTCCTCCATCAGCAGCCGACCACCTGCGGTCAGCGCCCAGTCCTGATCCTCCTCAGCACCGCGGGCGGTGCCCACTCTGTCGACGGCGGCCTGGAAATCGCTCTGCGCGGTCATCGTGCGTCCTCCTGAGAGTGAGCTGCGGGAGAAGAGGGCTCGAGCGCTGCGACCAGGCGATGCCAGTCGTCGCGCTCCCGGGACAGGCGCTCTCGTCCGACGTCGGTGAGGCGGTAGGTGCGCCGCCCGGGGCCGCTGTCGCCCTGGGACCACGACGCCGCTATGGCGCCCTGCTGCTCGAGGCTGTTCAGCAGCGGATAGAGCGAGCCGCCCTTGGGGCGGCCGAGCCCGCGTTCGGCGAGCCGTTCGGCGATCGCATATCCATGCAGCGGCTCCTCGGCCAGCACCGCTAGCAGGGCGGTGCCCATGGCGGCGCGCACCCAGGGGGTCGGCCACAGTGGATCGGCGTCTGTCATGTATCTAAGTATGAAGCGTACCTAGTGCGCTGTCGAGCCCTCGCGGAGTCGAGTCAGGAGCTGCCCAGATCAGGGTCTCGGGCCGACGAGCGCTCAGCTCCTGCAGGCGCTGGAGGGGGCATAGTGCGGGCGCTCATCGTGAGGACAGGAACTGTCCTCACGATGAGCGCGGCAGATGTTCTCCTGCTCCGGGTGCTCGAGGTCGTTCCCGTCGAACTGCCCTGGGGCAGAAGCCGACTCAGGTCCGTCGGTTCAGCGGGCGCGGCCCGAACACGGTGAGCACCGTCAGGACGGCAGGGGCAAGGAGCCCGAGCAGCAGGAAAGAGGCCAGTGAGTCCAGACGGTCGAGCATCCACTGGAAGTTCATGCCGAAGAAGCCGGTGGCCAGGGTCAGCGGCAGGAAGATCGTGGCCACCACGGTGAGGCGCTCCGAGACCACGGTCGCCTGCTCGTCCAGGACGTCGCCGACCATCGCGTAGAGGCGCGTGGCGGTGGACTGGTTCGCCCTGAAGGTGGCTGCGGCCTGATTCAGGCGGCTGCGATGCTGCTGCTCGAGCATATCCGAGAGCTCGTCGTGGGCGATGAGCATATTGCGGTGCGCGGCTTGCGTCTGGCCGAGGCGGAACAACTCGGCGCGCAGTCGGCCCAGCTCCCGTCGTCGTGGTGTGGAGGCGAACCCCAGCGTCTCGTCCCCGAGCTGCTGGCTGTCCTCGTCGATCCTCTCCAGGGCGTCCTCGGCCTGCTGGGCGACCGCGGCCACCAGTCCGGCGCGGCCGTGCTCCGGCGAGGCCTCCACGGCGGGGCGCACGACGGCGAGGTCCTCCGGGTGGCCCACCAGCAGCGAGACGTCATCGTTCGAGACGATCTGGACGGGGCGATGCTCGCGCTGGTCCTGGAGCACCATCAGCAGATGACGTGCAAGGACGACTCCTCCTGCGGTGATGGGATCGAACTGCATCGTCCCCCGATCTCGCTGCCATCCCGGTCCCAAGGACCGGGCTGACGGGTCAGTCGGCGCGAGTCGCCTGAGGCCGCCGCACCGCCAGCCGGAGTAGTCCCGCCAGCGCCAGGGCGGCGATGCCAGCACCCCACAGGGCGGCACCGGCCGCGGGCTCCGCCACGACCATGCCGCCGGTGGGTCGGCCCTGTGCGTCCATGCCGTCCCAGAGCGCAAACGGCGCGGTGTCGATCATGTGCCAGAGGACGACGCCCCACACCGCCGCGACGATCAGCGCCGCAAGGGCCCACCGGCGCGAGCGGCCGATCCAGGCACTGAGCGCGCACAGGATCACGGCCGCACCGAGCGCGGCGAACAGCGGCCAGTCCGCCTTCAGCCCGCTCTCGGTGCCGCCCAGGGCGGTCTGGACCATGGAGATGCCGTCCTTGTCCCGTGAATCGAGGACGGGCGTGGTGAGGCTCAGGACCCACAGTGCGGCGCTGAGCAGCGATAGCACTCGCGAGGCCAGGACCACGGTCGTCAGCCTCGAAGGGCCCGCTCAAGCGGGATGCTGCCGTCCTGCCAAGGGGTCAGCACCCACACGAGCGCGTAGGCGCCCACGCCCAGCACAGGCAGCAGGAACGAGGCGAGCAGCAGCGCGCGGACCACCCACACGTTGATCCCGAGCCGCGCGGCGATCGCGCCGCCGATGCCTCCGGCGAGCCGCTGCGGTCCGCGTCGGAAGCCGAGGCCGCGCACTGAATCGAAGATCGTGTTCATGGAGCCAACGCTACTCGGCGCGTGGCGACGTACGGCATGCGTCAGCGGCCCGAGCTCGCCAGGGGCTGATCCGGTCTGGCGAGCCTCAGCCCTGGGGCCGTCCAGGGAGGTGCGCCTGCTCGCCGTCGTGATCGAAGACCGTGAGGATCTCCGCCGGCCCGCGGTGGGCTTCGAGCGCGTGCAGGGTCATGGTGGAGAACTCCGCGGCCTGTCCCGGGGAGACGCCCTTCGGGCGGCAGATCCCCACGAACCCGCAGGGGATGACACCGATCCCGGGGATCTGGAGCGCAGGCAACGCCAAGCCAGCCCATGACCATGGTGGTCTCGGCCGCCGCAGCCGGAGTCATGGCAGGCGCGGGGGTCCACGGCGAGCTGGCCATGACCGATCTGGCCCGTGCGGTGGACGGCAGCAGCGCCCGGCAGTGAGCTGCGGGGCGGCTGCATTCCACCGGAGCTGTCAGGTCGCGCCGAATTATGCTGAGGCTCCCAGCGCCGACCGGCGGCGCATCCAGCACAGGGGACCCCCATGGCACTGCAGGAGATCGAGTTCGCGTCGGCCAATGGCCGCGACACCATCCAGGCGTGGCTGCACACGCCGATCGCCGAGCCCAAGGCGATCGTGCAGATCGTCCACGGCCTCGGCGAGCACTCGCGGCGCTACCTCCACCTCATCAGCGCGCTGCTGGACGAGGGGTTCGCGGTTGCGGCGGGCGATCACAGCGGGCATGGTCGCACGGCCATGCGGTCCGGGATCTGGGCAGATGCCGGCGACGACGCCGCCCGTGTGGTCGTCGACGACGAGCTGGCGCTGCTGGCCAGGGTGCGCCAGGAGCTGCCCGGGGTCCCGGTGGTCGTGTTCGGGCACAGCTGGGGCTCGATGATCGCCCGCGTCCTGGCCGCGCAGCCGGATGTCGAGCTGGCCGGATTGGCCTTGGGCGGCATCGCAGCGCAGATGCGCGGCATCGAGTCGACGATCGACCGGGACATGCTCGCCCGCCTGTCCGCCGGAGAGGGCCGTGCCGAGCCGGCGCCGGATCTTCTGGTGGGACAGCTCTTCGACGGCTTCCTGGCCCGGTTCGGCCAGGACGCGGGCCCCACGGCCTGGGTGGCCCTGGACGCCGACGTGGTGGCCGACCACGGCCGCGACCCCTTCAACAACTTCGGGGCGCCCTTGAGCGCACGGTTCCTCAAGGGGTTCGTGGACCTCTACGACCAGGCGAACGACGACTCCTTCTACGCCGCTCTGCCCGTGGATCTGCCGGTGCTGATCCTGGCGGGGGAGCAGGATCCTGTCGCCAACTTCGGCGAAGGCGCGTTCCACGTGGCCAATCGACTGCGGGACAGCGGCCATGACGACGTCCGCACCCGCGTCTTCCCCGAGGTCCGCCACGAGGTGCACAACGAGCCGCTGACTCGCGCCGAGGCCGAAGAGGAGATCCTCGGCTTCATCGCCCGAGTCACCGCGCGGAGCTGAAGAGCCGGGGGCTTCATGGCCGAGCCCGCTCCGGAAGAGGCTCCGGGGCGGGCTCGGTGCAGGAGCTGCGATGGTGTGCCGACTCCAGGGGACGACTCAGTCGCCGAAAGACTCCAGCAGCGCGAGCGCGGACTCCTTGCCGAGCTGGTTCGCGGCCAGAGGGCTGTCGCCGGTCAGCAGATTGCCGTCGCGGGTGGTCGCTCCGGACATGTCGTCGTTGACGATCTCGAAACCGGCGGCGGTGAGCTGCTCGCCCAGGTTCCACGGCATCTGCCCGGGGAGGTAGCCGATCTCGATGTTCGCCCCCAGGTCCAGGGAATCTGGGAACGCGGTGATGCGGCGACCGGCCAAGGGGTTCTTCTCGCGGTCGATGCCGGCGGCCAGCAGGGCGGCGGGGCCGTGGCACAGGGTGATGATGAGCCGGTCCTGCTCCAGGAAGAAGTCCAGTGCCGACCGCAGCTCGCGGCTGTCGGGCAGGCCCGTCATGGCACCGTGGCCGCCGGGGATGAAGATCGCGGCGTAGTCGTCGAGCCCGTCGGCGATGACGTCGGCGAGCGCGCGCGGGGTCTTGAAGGACTCCTGGGCGGCCTCCCAGGTGCTGGCCACAGCCTGGTCCTGCGACGGGTAGGCCCACCACTCCAACTTGCCGGGCCCGCCCGTGAGCGTGGCGACGTCGATGCCGTAGCCGGCCTGGGCCATGTGGTGCAGCGGCAGCAGAGTCTCGACGGGGTGATTGCCGGTGGAGAAGAACGTCCCGTTGCGCATGCGCATGTAGCGCTCGTGGGCGGCGATCACCAGGACCTTCCAGCGGCCGCCGCGGTACTGCTCCTCGGTGGCCAGTCCGTCGAAGTCCGTGGTGGGAGCGGTGTACTGGGAAAGTGAGTACGGAGACGGGAAGAAGGCCCCGTCCTCCGCTGGGTCCTGCGTGGGCGTGCGGTCCTGCGTGGTCTCGGTCATCGGATTCCCTTCACGAGATTTCGTCGGTGCAGTGTATCTCGGCGCACGCTACAGGCCTGCTCTGACGTCGCAGCGAGATCTCGAGCGCACCCGTGACCATTCCCCTAAGTGGGAGGCGGATGAGCCCTCTCCCCTCGTCGAGACCATCCGCCAGCGTCCGGTCGTCGACGTGATGACAGGCGAGATCCATGACTGAACGGCCGGCCGAGATCGAGCAGATGCTGCAGGCGCGCAGGCTCGAGCGGGTGAGCGCCAACCCCGACCACGTGCGCAAGGCGCTGGCAGCCGTGCTGGCTCACCACGGTCTGCGTGTTCGGCCGGTGGGCGGGGCGCACGTGAACACCGGCGCGGCCGCCGCTGCGTATGTGTCCGACGATTCCGTGGCGGAGTTCGACTGGATGCGACAGGTCCGCAACAGCACCGAGTACCCCGATATCTCTGGGGCGCTCGCCACGAAGCAGGACGTCCAGGAGGCCATCGAGGCTGCCTCGGCGATCGTGGCGGCATGCCCAGCCGCTGTGGATGTGTGAGCGGATCGCCGTGCTGTCCACTCCCGACGGACGCGGCGTCCTGGAGCTGTTCGAGTACATCCACCCGCCTGCCAGCCCCATGCCACCGACCCAGCCGAACGACCTGGGCATGCACCGGGTCGCCTTCCAGGTCGACGATCTCGACGCCGCCCCGGAGAAGGCGGCCGCCCACGGCTGCCACCCGCTGCGCGGAGTCGCGGACTACCAGGGCGTCTACCGCCTGACGTACCTGCGAGGGCCCAGCGGCATCGTGGTGATGCTCGCCCAGGACATGCGCGGCGACTGAGGGTCTCCCGCCCGTCGGACGGGGTCCGTAGGCTGAGCCGGACCACGCGGTCCGCTACCACGGCACCTGCCGCTGACTCCGCGCCGGACCGACGACGCGCAGGAGGAAAACACCATGCTGAACTGGCTGTTCAAGGCACGACGGATGCGCGGCGACGCCCGCGCGGCCCAGCGCGGCCCCGAGGCCCTCGGCAAGCGGATGGGCCGCCGCGGCGCCCACCGGCTGCTGAGCCGGCTGCTGCGCTGAGCCCCGCGCCATGCGGGCCGCCTGATCACAGGCTGGTCTCCACCAGCGTCCTACTGTCCTTGTGCCGGCGCAGACGGCTTCCCGCCACCATGCGATTGATCGACGAGCGGCTCACGATGCCCACGGGGCGCGGTTCCTCGCCGTGCCGGAGGCGCTGAGCGCGCCGTGGACGCCGGCGGCCAGCGAGGTCCCGACGCAGCCCGCGATCTGGAAGCTCGTGGAGACGACCGTGACGCCGTGCTCACGGTCTCCGCCGACGCCCTCCACCGGGCCGCCGCAGGACTGCGCGGCTGAGATCCGGCTCACCTCGGGCGCGCGGGGGATCCGGAGCGTGGATACGGTGAAGGACAGCACCCTTCCTTCCCCTCCCCTGTCAGCGAGGTTCCCCGTGCCTTCTTCTGCGCCCGCCCAGGCGAGGCCCGCCGCCCGTCATCAGACCGTTTTCATCGCCGTGCTCGCGGTCGGCGCGGTGATCGGCGGCTTCCTGTTCGGCTTCGACATGTCGACCATGAACTCGGCGATCAACGGCATCGCGCCGTCGCTGGAGCTCAGCTCGTTCCAGACGGGGCTGATCACCTCGATCGCGATGATCGGGGCGGCTGCGGGTGCCTGGTTCTCGGGCGATGTCTCCGAGCGGATAGGGCGCACCCCGGTCATGACCCTGGCCGGCACCCTGATGCTCGTGGGCTCGGTTCTCACGCAGCTCGCCGACGGCTTCTGGCTGATCCTCGTCTTCCGCATCTGCACAGGCCTGGGCATCGGCGCCGCCAGCGCAGTGGTCCCGGCCTATGTCAGCGAGGTCTCCCCGCCGCGCATCCGCGGCACCATGGGCACTTTCTGGCAGATGGCGATCGTGCTCGGTCAGTTCCTGGGCCTGGTCTCCGGGTACCTGTTCGCCCGGGCCGCAGGCTCCGAATCGGCCCAGCTGTGGGGCATGGAGGCCTGGCGCTGGATGTTCGCCGTCGTCGCCGTCATGGCGCTGTCCTACGTGCTGATCTCGCTGCGCCTGCCGCAGTCCCCGCCCGATGCCGTGCGCCTGGGCGATCACGACTCGGCCCGCGCCTTCATCGAGCGCGCCGGCGGCGAGGACGCCGAGGGCCGCTTCGAGCGCATCCGCGAGAAGCTCGCGGACCGATCCGAGAGCCCGTCGCTGAAGGATCTGCGCGGCAGCCGGCTGGGGCTCCAGGGCATCGTGTGGGCCGGGATCCTGCTGGCCGCCTTCCAGCAGCTCGTGGGCATCAACGTCGTGAAGATGTACTCCAACACCATCTGGCAGTCGGTGGGCGTGCCCGTCGACGCCTCCTTCCAGGTCAGTATGCTCACCGCCGGGCTGAGCATCGCGGCCACGGTCGTGGCGATCCTGATCATGGACCGCGTCCCACGCCGGAGCATGCTGATCGTCGGCGGCGCGTTCATGGTCGCCTCCATGGCCGCGATGGCCATCGCCTTCGCCCAGGGCGGCGGCGCCGAGGGCGCTCTGCCTCGCGGGGCTGCGCTCACCGCCCTGATCGGCATGAACGGCTTCGCGATCTCCTTCGGCATCACCTGGGGGCCGGTCATGTGGCTCATGCTCGGCGAGCTGTTCGACTCGGACCTCCGCACCATCGCCGTGGCCGTGTGCACCGCCGTGAACTGGCTGATGAACTGGCTGATCACGCTGACCTTCCCCGTCCTGGCGGGCATCGGCCTGGATCTGGCCTACGGTCTGTACACGGCCTTCGCGCTGCTGAGCGTGTGCTTCGTGTGGAAGGCCCTGCCCGAGACCAAGGGCAGGGCGATGGCCTGAGGCCGCTGGCGCAGGGCGCCGAGGAGGACGGGTGAGGTGCGGTGGGATGGAGAGCTGAGGTGCGCGATCGGCTGCGCGAGGACGGGTGGACCATCCTGCAGCTGGCCGCCGCCGCGCTGATCGCCTTCCTGCTCGCCCGCTGGCTCGGGGGCCACTCGGAGCCGTTCTTCGCCCCGATCGCCGCGGTCGTGTCCCTGAACACGGATCTGGGCGAGCGCGGTCTCAACGCCCTGAAGCTGCTGCTGGGCGTCGTGCTCGGGATCGTGGTGGGGGAGCTGACCCTGCTGGTCGTCTCCGATCTGGCGCTCGCGCTGGGCATCGCGGTCCTCGTGGCGCTGAGCATCTCCACACTGGCCGGCGGCTCCCGGCTGCTGGTGGCCCAGTCGGCGGCCTCGGCCGTGCTGACCGTGTCGATCTCCGACGGCAGCGCCGGCCCTGAGCGGCTGATCGACGCCCTGATCGGGGCGGGAGTCGCGCTCGTGTTCACGCAGCTGCTGTTCACCCCGGACCCGCTGAAGATGCTGCGCGCGGCGGAGTCCGAGGCGCTGACGGCCGTGGGCTCCGGACTGCGACGGGCTGCCGAGGCCCTCGAGCACGACGACGAGGACGCGGCCGTCGACGCGCTCGCGGGCCTGCGCGAGACGCGCGACGACCTGGCCGATGTGGCCTCGGCGCGCGAGCGCAGCCAGCGCGTGGCCCGGCACTCGCTGACCCGCCGCTCCGGGAGGCGCCCCCTGGTGGCCATGACCGAGAACGCCGGTCATCTGGACCTGCTGGGCGATGACGCCATCATGGCCGTGCGCCTGGCCATCGCCGCGGACCCGTCGTTCCGGATGGCCCACGGCGCCTCCCTGAAGCGCTTCGCGGGACTGATCGAGCGCCTGGCCGAGGATCCCGCGAGCCGCAGCGCCCGCCAGGGCGTCGTCGACGACTTCCCGGCGGCGCTGTCCGAGCTGGGCTCCGCCCGGGACTGCGATCCCACAGTGCGGATGATCCGCCTTCTTGCCCTGGACGCGATGCTCTACGCGGGCGTGGAGTCCTCGGCGGCGCAGGCCGTGGTAGAGGGCGCCTCCCACGAGCCGTCGGTGGAGCGCGACCAGGATCCGAGCACGACCCTGCTGCGGCGCGTGCGCCGATCCATGCGCCGGGGGAAGATGGGGCCATGACCACGCCATCAGAGTCCTCCGCCCCGAGCCGCCGCCTCCTGATCACGGGTGCCACCGGCGGGATCGGGCTGCTGCTGGCCGAGCGGCTCAACGAGCAGGGCCCCGGCTACGAGATCATCCAGCACGGGCGCACGCCCAGGAACGAGGAGCAGGAGCGCGTGCTGCGCCCAGCGCAGATCACCGACCTGGACGAGATGCTGGCCCTGATGGATGGCGTGGACACCGTGGTGCACCTGGCGGGGGCATCGGCCCCGCAGGCCGAGTGGGACGACGTCCTGGACGCCAACATCGTGGGCACCCGCAGCGTGCTGGAAGCGGCCCGGCAGGCCGGGGTGCGCCGCGTGGTCTATGCGTCGTCCAATCACGCCTTCGGCATGTGGGATCGGAACGAGCAGTGGCCCGTGCTGCCCACCACGCTGCCTCGACCGGACTCGCTCTACGGGGTCTCCAAGGTCTTCGGCGAGGCGCTGGGCAGTTACTACCACGACGAGTTCGGCCTCGAGTTCATCGCCCTGCGCATCGGCTGGTACGCCCAGGATCCTCTGGAGGCCGACGACGAGCTGCTGCACGCCATGTGGCTCTCGCCCGACGACTGCGTCCAGGTGGTGCGCTGCGCGATTGAGGCGGATCGCAGCTTCGGGGCGTACTACGCGATCTCCGAGAACCCCAACCGGCGCTGGGACATCACGAACACCATGGTCGAGCTCGGCTACCGGCCGCAGGACTCCTGGACCCGCTTCACCGGCAGGTCCGAGGACGTGGTCGAAGGCGGAGCACCCGTCCGCGACACCTGGCCGTCGGGGTCCTGAGCGATGGGCGGATCTCAGCCCGGCCGGCTCAAGGCCATCCTGCTGCTCGTCATCTCCCTGCTGTTTGTCGCCGCCGGTGTCTTCGTCCTGCTCTTCGGCCCCGTGATGCTCGGCCTGGTCGTGATCGCCTTCTTCGGCGGCTGCGCGCTGATCGGGCTGACGCAGCTGCTGGGCGCCGATCACCCCGCCACCCCGATCCTCATGGGGGTGGGATCCATCGGCATGGGCCTGGGGTGCCTGGCGATGCTGGCCGGCGGGCTGAGCGGTGGGCCGAGCGACGCGGGGGACTGGGTGATGGTCGCGATCATGCTGATCGGTGCCCTGTTCTTCGGGGTCGGGGGAGTGCTGCTGATCCTGCTGCCGCTGCTTCGCCGCCGACGTTCGGTTCGACCGCAGGTGCCCTCTCCGGTGCTGCCCCTGGCAGAGGTCGAGGCGCGCCTGGAGGGGCGGCTCGCCCAGCTCGGCGGTGCGGGCGGAGGCCTCGGCGGCGGGGTCGGGGCCGGGATCCCCGGTGCCGTCGGAGGCCGCTCGGGAGGTGCGTTCGGTGCGCAGGTCGGCACCCGCCACCTCACGCACCTGGACGGGGCGCGGGCCCAGCTGCCGGTGGCGCTGGATCAGGACCTGGCCCAGCACGTGCTGCGGGAGGTCTTCGGCGGTCGAGCCGAGTGGGGATGGGCCCCGGACCGACCGGTCGTGCTCATGACCGGCATGGTCGGTTCGGGTGCGGCGGGGATGAATCCCTGCGTCCTGCAGGTCGTGTGGTCGCAGCATGGCCTCGAAGCCACGGCCCATGCCCGGGAGGGGCTGATCGGGCAGCGCACGTGCGCCAAGACCCTGGAGAAGCTGGAGTCCGCGCTGAACCAGGGGCCCCGATGACCGAGCTGACTCCTGCGGCAGCCCGCCGCATCGCCCTGGCCGCCCAGGGCTTCCTGGACCCGCGCCCGGCTCCGGGCGCTGTCACGGCGCGGCACCTGAACCGGGTGATCGATCGCGTGGGCGTGGTCCAGGTGGATTCGGTCAACGTGCTCACCCGCTCCCACTACCTGCCGTTCTTCTCCCGGCTCGGGCCCTATGACCGCGCCCGACTGGACCGCCTGCGCGACCGCTCGCCCCGGCGCCTCGTGGAGTACTGGGCGCACGAGGCCAGCCTGGTCCCGCCGCAGACCTGGCCGCTGCTGGCCTTCCGCCGCGCCCGCGCACGCGACGAAGCGTGGGGCGGCATCCGCCGGATCGCCCAGGAGCAGCCCGAGCTCGTGGAGCGCGTGCTGGCCGTCGTGGCCGCGCACGGGCCTCTGACCGCTCGGCAGTGCGACGCGCTCGTGGAGCACGAGATCCCCGGGCGCGGCAATGGCTGGGGCTGGAACTGGTCGGCCGTCAAGACCGCCCTGGAGTTCCTGTTCTGGTCCGGGCAGATCGTCAGCAGCGGGCGCAATCAGCAGTTCGAGCGCACCTATGTGCTGCCCGAGCGGATCCTTCCTCCCGAGCTGCTCGAGCGCTCGCGGCAGATGGATGCTCATGAGGCACATGTGGAGCTGATCCGCATCGCCGCTCGCGCCCACGGGGTGGCGAGCCTGCGCAGCCTGCGGGACTACTTCCGGCTGCGAGCCGACGAGTCCCGCGCCGCCGTCGTCGAACTGTTGGCGTCCGGCGAGCTGGAAGAGGTGACGGTCCGCGGCCTGGGGCCGGCGTACCTGCACACCGAGGCCCGACGGCCCCGCCGAGCCCATGTGGAGGCTCTGGTCAGCCCGTTCGACTCCCTGGTGTGGCAGCGCGAGCGCACCGAGTCGCTGTTCGGCATGCGCTTCCGCCTGGAGATCTATACGCCCGCAGCCCAGCGCCTGCACGGCTACTACGTCCTGCCCTTCGTCTACGGCGACACTCTGGTCGCCCGCGCGGACCTGAAGGCCGACCGCGCCGCGGATGCCCTGCGCGTGCAGCGTCTGACCTGGGAGGCCGACGCGCCGGCTGCGGCGCGGCCGGCGCTCGCGGCCCAGCTGCGCTCGATGGCCGACTGGCTGGAGCTCACCGACGTCGTCGCTGCCGGCTAGCGCGCTCGGCCGACGGCGCGTTCGATCTGGTCTGCTCAGTCGAGTCCGGGCCGCGGCCAGGGCTGGGCGCGGATGGCCTCGACGGATTCGTTGAAGCGGCGCATCAGGCGGGTCAGCTGCTCGACGTCCTCGTCAGCCCACTCGGCCGTCACCGCGGCGACGGAGTCCGTGCGTCCGCGGAAGTCCTCCCGGAGGCGGGCCGAGCCCTCCGAGGTGGGGCGGTGCTTGCGGGCCGATCCGCCGTCGGGGTCTGCGACGCGCTCGATCAGCCCGGCTTTCATGGCGGCCGCGACTTGGCGGTGGACTGTGGAGACGTCCAGGTCGAAGGCCTCGGCGAGCTCTCCCACGGACAGCGGCCCCGAGGCCTCCAGCCGTGCCAGCAGCACGGCGGCGCTGCGCTCCAGGGTCGCCGAGCGCAGGCGGGGAGCCGAGCCTTGCAGCGCGTGCCGGGACATCAGCATGTGCTCGTACATCAGCGCCTGCAGCGTCCGGCTCTCGCTCTGCTCGTCCATGCGGCGGCCCCCTTCAGCGGTGCGATCTCGTCGCCTCGAATTGTATCGTGCAAACTCAGTGCTAGATTTGCATCATACAAACCTCGATCCCAGGAGATGACCCTTGTCCGCCGCCACCGGTGAGATCCCGCGCATCGACCACCCGAGCGCTCAGCCCCTGATCACCCCTGCCTTCGTGCTGGCGTGGCTGGTGAACTTCTCGCAGTACCTCGTCTTCTACCTGCTGGTGACGACCATGGCGCTGTACGCCGTGCGCGAGTTCGCCGCCGACGACGCCGCCAGCGGCTTCGCCTCGAGCTCCTTCGTGGTGGGGGCGACCGTCGCGCGACTGGTCACCGGCTTCATCGTCGACAGGCTGGGGAGGCGCCGGGTCATGCTGGCCGCCCTGGCGGTGACGATCCTGGCCTGCGCCCTCTACCTCCCGACCGCCTCGCTGCCCCTGCTGATCGCGGTGCGCATCCTGCACGGATTCGCCTACGCCTTCGCCTCCACGGCGGTGATGGCCATCGTGCAGTCGGTGATCCCCGCAGCCCGTCGCGCCGAGGGCACCGGCTTCTTCGCCTTGGGCACCACGCTGGCCACGGCCGTGGGGCCGGCGCTGGGGCTCTTCCTGGTCGGCGCGTACAGCTACGGGATGCTGTTCGCCGTCGCGCTGGCGGCCACCGCCATCGGACTGATGCTGGCGCTGTTCCTGCGCCGTCATGCCGAGGGCACCCCGGCGCGAACGGACGAGGAGGCCGAGGAGCACGACGAGGCCGTCGCCGCGCGGAAGGCCGAGTTCTCGCTCTCGGAGATCCTGCATCCGGCCGTCGTGCCGATCGGGCTGTTCATGGTACTGATCGGACTGAGCTATGCCGGGGTGATCACCTACCTGAACGCCTATGCCGTGGAGCGCGATGTCGCCACCGGCGCCGGACTGTTCTTCGTGGCCTACGCCCTGGCCATGCTCGTGATGCGCTTCGTGCTGGGTCGCGTCCAGGACCAGCGCGGGGACAACATCGTCGTGTGGTTCGGCATCGTGTGCTTCGTCCTGGCGCTGGTCGTGCTGTCCGCGGCCCAGCAGGACTGGCAGGTGGTCGTGGCCGGTGCGCTCACCGGCCTGGGCTACGGCACGCTGATGCCGGCCGCCCAGGCCATCGCCGTGAGCGCCGTGCCTGCCGACAAGCTCGGCACCGGGATCTCCACGCTGCTGCTGCTGGCCGATGTGGGGATCGGGCTGGGCCCGGTGCTGCTGGGCGCCCTCCTCTCGGCGACCGGCTACGGCCCCATGTACGCGGGGCTGGCGGTCGTGGTGGTCGTGGCCGGCGTCTTCTACCACGCAGTGCACGGCCGGCATCAGGCGGCCCGACGCCGGCAGGTGGCCTGAGCACGACGACGAGATCCCTGTCCCGACAGCGACAGGCGGACCCGACGAGCTCGAGCTCGTCGGGTCCGCCTGTCGATGCGCTCTGGTGCGGGCCGCTGCGCGCGGAGGCCTCAGGCCACGGCGTCGCGCGCGTCGATGAAAGCCTGCACGCAATCCCGGACGTCGCGCTCCGAGTGCGATGCGGACAGCTGCACGCGGATCCGCGCCTTGCCCCGCGGCACGACCGGGAAGCTGAAGGCGATCACGTAGACGCCGGCCTCGAGCATGCGATCGGCGATCTGGGTCGCCTGGCGGGCGCCGTCGTCACCGGGGAACATGATCGGGCGGATCGGGTGCGTTCCGGGCAGGACGTCGAAGCCGGCCTCGCGCATCAGCGAGTCGAACAGCTCGGTGTTGGCCTGCAGCGTGCGCCGCTTGTCCGCCGAGGACTCGATCAGCTCGAGCGCGGCCAGGGAGCCGGCGACGACCGCCGGGGCCACCGAGTTCGAGAACAGGTAGGGGCGCGAGCGCTGCCGCAGCAGGTCCACGATCTCCTGATGGGCGGCCACATAGCCGCCGGATGCTCCGCCCAGGGCCTTGCCGAGCGTGCCGGTGAGGATGTCCACGCGATCCATCACGCCGAACAGCTCGGGGGTTCCGCGCCCGCCGTCGCCGATGAAGCCGACCGCGTGCGAGTCGTCCACGAAGACCAGGGCGCCGAACTTTTCGGCCAGGTCGCAGATCTCATCCAGCGGGGCGTAGGAGCCGTCCATGGAGAAGACGCCGTCGGTCACGATGACCTTCCGGCGCGCATCGGCGGCCGCCTCGAGCTGGGCGCGCAGATCCGCCATGTCCGCGTTCCTGTAGCGGAAGCGCTGGGCCTTCGACAGCCGCACCCCGTCGATGATCGAGGCGTGGTTCAGCTCATCGGAGATGATCGCGTCCTCGGCGCCGAAGAGCACCTCGAAGACGCCGCCGTTGGCGTCGAAGCACGACGAGTAGAGGATCGTGTCCTCGGTGCCCAGGAACTCGGAGAGCTTGTCCTCGAGCTGGATGTGCAGGTTCTGCGTGCCGCAGATGAAGCGGACCGAGGCCATGCCGAAGCCCCAGTCGTCCAGGGCGGTCTTGGCGGCGCCGATGATCTGCGGGTCATCGGCCAGGCCCAGGTAGTTGTTGGCGCAGAAGTTCAGCGCCTCGGACTTCAGGGTCGTGATGTGGGCGGACTGCGGGGAGGTCAGCTCGCGCTCGTCCTTGTGGAGCCCGGAGTCGCGGATCTCCCGCAGCGTGGCGGTCAGCTCGTCCTTCAGGGTGCCGTACATGGTCGTCCTTCGGGGTCGGAGGTGAGGGGAGGCGTTGTCGCCGGGCCCGTCAGGACCAGTCCAGGACGACCTTGCCGCACTGCCCGGAGCGGGCCGCGGCGAAGGCGTCCTCCCACCGCTCGGCGGGGAAGCGGTGGGTGATGACCTGGGAGACGGCTGATCGGAAGCGCTGCGAGGCGGCGATCATCTGGGACATCGCATACCAGGTGTCGAACATCTCACGTCCGTAGATGCCCTTGAGCGTGATCATGTGCGTGATGACCTTGCCCCAATCCAGATCGTAGGACTGGTGGGGCAGCCCGAGCAGCGCTATGCGTCCGCCGTGGTTCATGTTGGCGATCATGTCTATGACGGCCGGGCCCGCTCCGGACATCTCCATCCCGATGTCGAAGCCCTCCTTCATCCCCAGGTTCGTCTGGGCATCGGCCAGCGACTCGCGGGTCACGTTGATCGTCAGGTCGGCACCGGCGGTGCGGGCCAGCTCCAGGCGGTAGTCGCTGGCGTCCGAGACGACGACGTAGCGGGCGCCGGCGTGGCGGGCGATCGCGGCGGACATGACGCCGATCGGCCCGGCGCCGGTGATCACGACGTCCTCGCCGACCATCGGCCACTGCAGGGCCGTGTGGGTCGCATTGCCCAGGGGATCGAAGATCGCGCCCAGGTCCGGGTCCAGATCCGCGGGGTGGACCCACACGTTCGTGGCCGGCAGGACGACGAAGTCCGCGAAGGCGCCGTCGCGGTTCACGCCCAGGCCCTCGATGGCGATGCAGACGTGGCGGTGCCCGGCACGGCAGTTGCGGCAGGTCCCGCACACGATGTGGCCTTCACCCGAGGCTCGATCGCCGACGGCGACGCTCGTGACCTCCGAGCCCACCTCGACGATCTCGCCGTAGAATTCGTGGCCGATGACCAGGGGCGGGTCCACCGTGGAGCGGGCCCAGTCATCCCAGTCGGCCAGGTGCAGATCGGTGCCGCAGATGTCGGCGCGCAGCACGCGGATCTTCACGTCCCAGGCGCCGCAGCCCGGCTCCGGGTGGTCGAGCAGCTCCAGTCCGGGGTCGGCGGACAGCTTGGTGAGTGCGCGCACGGGGCTCGTCTTTCCTCGAACGGTCGGCCGGGTGGGGCCGCGGATCCGCCTCCGCCGGTGCGGTGGCACCGGGTCGTGGTCGCGTCCGATCCGATCAGGGCCAAGACGGCGACGACCGGGTGGAGGGTTCTTCGGAGCCTAGGGGCTGGACGACCTGCGGCGCGGCTCACGCGAGCATCGCGACGCAAGGTTGAGCAGAACCCGTGCGGCAGCGCGGACTGCTCGCGAGGCGGGGTGCGAGCAGCCGAGCTCACCGATTCTGGGGGAACTCCCAACTTTACGATGACGATCGAGGTGGGCGAGGACATCATCCCTGTCATGGCAGGGATGTGCCGTACTCAGCCACTGTTCAGGTTACAATTCCATCACGGTACAATCACGGTTTGATAACGAATGCGATTTGAGCGGGTCTTGCGTGACCTCCTAGGTTCTCTGGCGGACTCCGGGCAGCACGCCCGCATCGACATCCGCTGAGGAGCACGCCATGAAGAAGAAGACCACTCGCTACGCCGCAGCCGCCGCGCTCGCCTTCGCCGGCACCAGCGCCGCCGTTGCTCCCGCGCAGGCCGCGGTCTCCGTCTCGGGTGCCGAGACCCCGATGCAGACCCAGGCTCAGACATCGGCCGGTGAGGCTCCGGCCCCCGAGGCCGCGCCGGCCTCCGATGCATCGTTCTCCGCACAGGTCTCCCAGGAGGTCCTCGCCCAGATGAACGAGCACCGCTCCCAGGCCGGGCTGTCGCCGCTGTCGAGCAATGGGCAGCTCGACGCCATGAGCACCGACTGGTCGGGCCAGCAGGCCGCCGCCGGCGCGCCGTCGCACAACCCGTCGTTCATCGCGCAGACCAGCGCCGCGGGCTCGACCGGCATGGCCGAGAACATCGCCTACAGCGTGGGCTCCCAGGGCTCCGTCGAGGCCACGGCCTCGTACTTCGTGGACTTCTGGATGAACAGCCCCTCGCATGAGGCGAACATCATGAATCCCGAGTTCAACGCCGCCGGCTTCGGTCTGGCGGAGGGCGCCGACGGCAACGTCTACGCCACGCAGAACTTCGGCACCTTCTGATCCGCAGCATCCCGCGCGCACCGCGGCCCCGGCCTCTCCCTGAGGCCGGGGCCGCGGTGCGTCTGCGAGCTGCGGGCCCGATCCTCCGCGGCCCGACCTCGCGGGGCTGACGTCCCGTCGGTGGGCGGTGCCATGATGAGATCAGGCGCACAGGCGCAGGCCCGAGCCCGCGATGCGCGCCGATGTCCCGAACCGGTCGCCCTCGCGGGCGGCCGCAGATCCAGGAGGTTCCCATGTCAGAGAACACGCAGGGCGACGACGAGCTCTACACGCCCGTCACGGACGACACCGAGGGCGGCGCGGAGATGATGGGCGCCACCGGCGACGCCGGCGGCGCCTCGTCCCTGGAGAAGGACCCGGAGGAGTGGGTCAGCGGCGACGAGCCCATGACCGAGTCCCAGAAGTCCTATCTGGACACCCTGGCCAAGCAGGCGGGGGAGTCCGTTCCGACCGATCTGACCAAGGCGCAGGCGTCCGAGCACATCGACCGCCTCAAGGGCTGAGCCGACGCTGCACAGCGCGCAGCGCCTCGAGCCGTCCTCGGACGGCTCGAGGCGCTGCGTCATTCGAGAGCCCCGCAGATCACCGGATCTGCGGGGCTCTCGCCTCAGGCCGGCGGCTGACTCAGCCCATCGGAGCTCAGGAGCCTCGGATGATGTCCGACGCGCGTTCGCCGATCAGCATGGTGGTGATGTTCGGATTCACCGCGACCAGCTGCGGCATGATCGAGCCGTCGACCACGCGCAGTCCCTTCACGCCCTTGACCCGCAGCTGGGGATCCAGCGGGGACAGGTCGTCGTCCAGCGCACCCATGCGGCAGGTGCCGGCCGGGTGGTAGACGGTGTTATGGGTCTTGGAGACGTAGTCGGCGATCTCCTCGTCGGTCTGGGCCTCCTCGCCGGGGAAGAGCTCGCGGCCGCGGTAGGCGTCCATGGCCGACTGGGAGACGATCTCGCGCGCCCTCCGGATCCCGGCCACGGCCACGGCCATGTCGTAGCCCTCCTCGTCCGTGAAGTAGCGTGGATCCACCCTGGGCTTGTCCCGGTAGTCGATCGTGCGCAGCCGCACGGTGCCTCGCGACTTCGCGTGCGTGACGTTCGGAGTCAGGGCGAACGACTCCGGAGAGGTGGGGTAGCCCTGACGTCGTGTGTGCATGTCGAAGGGCACCGAGCCGTAGTGCATCATCAGGTCGGGAAGCTCCAGGCCCTCCTGGGTCGGGGAGAAGATCCCGATCTCCCACCACTGGGTGGTGTCTCGGGTCATGCGCTGGGTGCACTCCCAGGAGATCACGGCCTCGGGGTGGTCCTGGAGGTTCGAGCCCACGCCCGATGAATCCACCCGCACGTCGATCCCGACCTCTCGCAGGTGATCCGCCGGGCCGATGCCGGAGAGCATCAGCAGCTTGGGGGTGTCGATCGCCCCGGCCGAGAGGATGATCTCCTTGCGGGCCTTCATGATCGAGGAGCGGTCGAAGCAGTTGTCGATGTACTCGATGCCCACGGCCCGCTGGTCGTCGTCGAACAGGACCTGCATGACCTGCCGGTTCGTGAGGATCTCGAGATTGTCCCGCTGCTGGATGGGGTGCAGGTAGGACACCGACGACGAGGCACGGCGTCCGTCCGCCTGGCGGTTGACCTGGAAGAAGCTGGCGCCGTTGACCACGGTCTCGAAGTCGTTGAACGTGGCTCGAGGGATGCCCGCCTGCTCGCAGGCCTCAAGCAGGGCCACGCCCACGGGATCATTCGGAGGAGCGTCCATGAGCTCCACGGGGCCGTCGGTCCCGTGCCGCTCACCGGAACGGGACTGATTCGATTCGAGGCGCTTGATCAGCGGGAGCATGGTCTCGGCGCTCCAGCCCTCGGCGCCCATCTGCTCCCACAGGTCCATGTCCTCCGCAGGCGGATGGAAGGCGATGCAGGAGTTGTGCGACGAGCAGCCTCCCAGCACCTTGGCGCGGGCGTGGCGCATGAACGAGTTGCCGTTGGCCTGCGGCTCGATCGGGTAGTCCCAGTCGAGCCCGGATTCCAGCATCTCCGGCCAGCGGTTGAGCTGCAGGACCATCTCGTGGTCCAGGTCGTGGTCCCCGGCCTCGACCAGGGCCACGGAGACGTCCGGGTCCTCGCTGAGTCGGGCGGCGACGACGGCGCCGGCCGACCCGCCTCCCACGATGATGTAGTCGTATTCGGTGATCAGGTTCTCCGACACGGGCTCGTCGAGCACGCGGTCCTCCTTCTGCTGAGTGCGGGGCATTGAAGCGGTCACTTCTGCGGGAACCAGCCGGTCACCGCGGGCTCGGTGTTCTGGTAGATGTGCTTGGCCTCGGTGTACTCCTCCAGGCCGGTGGGGCCGAGCTCGCGACCCACGCCGGAGGACTTGAAGCCGCCCCACTCCGCCTGCGGCAGGTAGGGGTGGTAGTCGTTGATCCAGACCGTGCCGTGGCGCAGACGACGGGACACGCGGTTGGCCGTTCCGGCGTCCGAGGTCCACACCGCTCCGGCCAGGCCGTACTCCGTGTGGTTGGCGGTCTCGATGGCCTCGGCCTCGGTGGAGAAGGTCTCGACCGTGATGACTGGGCCGAAGCCCTCCTCGATCACCGCGGGGTTCTCCCGGTCGCACTGGTCCAGCACGGTCGGGGCGTAGAAGTACCCATCCTCATGCTCCTTGCCGCCCCAGTGGCCGCCGACCCGCAGGCGGGCGCCGGCCTCGATGCCGCGCTGGACGTAGTCGGTGACCTTGTCGCGGTGCTCCTTGGAGATCAGCGGGCCGGTCTCGGCCTTCTCGTCGAACGGACCGCCCATGACGATGTCGCCGGCGCGGCGGACGACCTCGTCGACGAAGCGCTCCGCGATCGAGTCCTGCACGATCAGGCGCGTGCCCGCCGAGCAGACGAGCCCGGAGTCCGTGAACGCGGCGTTGAGGGCGTTGTCCACGGCGGCATCGAAGTCGGCATCGGCGAACACGACATTGGGGTTCTTGCCGCCCAGCTCCAGGGCGACCTTCTTCACGCCGCGGGCCGCCGACTCGGCGACCCTCCGGCCGGTGACGAGGCCTCCGGTGAAGGAGATGAGGTCGATCTCCGGGTGGCTCGACAGCGGGGCACCGACGACTGCGCCGTCGCCGAGGACCAGGTTCGCGACTCCGGCGGGCAGCCCCAGCCCGTCGAGCACATCCACGATCAGGATCGCTGTGTGCGGGGTCAGCTCGGCCGGCTTGAGCACGAAGGTGTTGCCGGCCGCCAGCGCGGGGGCGATCTTCCACGCCGCCTGCAGCAGCGGGAAGTTCCACGGCGTGATCATGCCGCAGACGCCCACGGGCTCGTGGACCACCCTCGAGATGACGGTGTCGTCGCCCGCATCCACCAGGCGGCCCGGGCTCTGGTCCGCGATCTTGCCGAAGTAGCGGAAGCAGGCCGCGATGTCGTCCATGTCGCCCTCGGCCTCGACCAGGCGCTTGCCGGTGTCGAGGGCCTCGGCACGGGCGAACTCGTCCTTGCGCTCGAGCAGGGCGTCCGAGACGCGGATCAGGAAGTCGCCGCGCTCAGCGGCGGGGGTCTCCACCCAGGTTCGGGCTTCGAACGCCTTGCGGGCGGCGAGGATGGCGCGCTCGACATCCTCGCCGGTAGCCTCGGCGACGACGCCGACCTCGGTGCCGTCGGCGGGGCAGATGATGGTGCGGGCCCCGCCGTCGGAGGAGGGGACCCACTCTCCGTCGATGTACAGGGTCGAGCTGGACTCAGGCATGGCGCTCCTTCTGGGTTGCGGTGTTCACGGTCTCGGCGGAGGAATCTAGCCGAGGGGCGACGGTGGGGATCTGATCGGTGTCGACCCAGGTCTCAGGGGTGGTTCCGACCACCGCGCCTGTGGCGATCCCGCCGCCGTCGCCGCTGAGGTGCAGGTAGGCGATGTGTGCATCGTAGACATCCAGGACATCGGCGATGACCTGGTCCTTCGTGTATCCCATGATGTCGCGGCCGCGCGATCCGTGGGTCGAGAAGATCTCGATCCGGTAGTAGACATCGCGCACGGTCGACAGGTTCGCAGCGAAGCTCGGCAGCGAGTGGGCCACGGGGTAGGCCTGGTACTTGAAGTCCTCAGCCTCCGGGAAGGAGACCACGAGGTCCACGAAGCAGATGCCGCTGTCGGGGTGCTCGCCGCGGTGGCAGGCCACCGACAGCCCGAGCTCGGAGAGCTCCTCAGCGACCTCTTCCACCGCCGGTGCCGCGGTGTGCTCGACGAATGCCTGCGCATCGGCGGCGGAGGCATAGGACATCCGGTCGTGAAGGCGCTGCCGCCAGGTGACCTGCTGGCCGGTCTCGCGAACTCGGCTGGTGAGCAGGGCGGGCAGAGCTGCCTGCCTCGAGTCGAGGTTGATCTGCTCCGTGCGCAGCATCTTCCAGAGCCCCGCCATCACGATCCAGACGATCAGCGACAGCGGCAGTCCCACGACCACTGTGGCTGCCTGCAGCGTGTAGACGCCGTCGATGAACAGCATGACCAGCGTCAGCACGCCGGTGATGACCGCCCAGACGATGCGCAGCCACGGAGGGCCGTCGGAGTCCGTGTCCGTGGTCTTGGAGGACATGTTCGCCAGGACGAGGGAGCCTGAGTCGGCGGAGGTCACATAGAAGAACAGCCCGGTCAGCAGCGCCAGCGGAATCGTGAAGAAGGCCCCGGGGTGCTGCTCGAGCAGGTTGAAGAATCCGGATTCGGGCAGGGTCATCGTCAAGTCGAGGAAGTCCTGATCCTCGGCATTCATCAGGGTGGCGTTGCCGAAGATCGAAACCCACAGCAGGATGAATGCGAAGGGGATGAGCAGCACGCCGAAGACGAACTGCCGCAGGGTCCGGCCGCGGGAGATGCGGGCCAGGAAGAGGCTGACGAACGGCATCCAGGCGATCCACCAGGCCCAGAAGAACAGGGTCCAGTCCGCCATCCACTGATCGGCGGGGTAGGCGGCTGTCCCGTCGGTGTAGGCGAACGTGTTCATCAGCATTCCCGGGAAGCGAGAGAAGAAGTCGCCGATGTTCTGCACCAGGGCGTTGAGCAGCTCATGCGTGCGGCCCGTGAAGAGGATCCACAGCATCAGGGTGACTGCCAGCAGAACGTTCAGCTCGGACAGGCGTCGGATCCCCTTGTCCACGCCGGAGACCGTGGAGGCGACGGTGATGACCACGGCGACGGCCATGAGAGCGACCTGCACGCCCACGGTCGTCGGGACGCCGAAGATCGCGGCGAGCCCATAGTTCAGGAAGACCACGCCGATGCCCAGCGACACCGAGATGCCGAAGATCGTGCCGATCACGGCGCCGATCTCTGCGGCGTGGCCGACACCGCCGTGGATGCGCTTGCCGAAGATGGGTGCCAGAGCCGAGCGGATGCTCAGCGGGAGGTGATAGCGATAGGACACCAGGCCGACGACCATGCCCATCAGCGCGTAGAGCGCCCAGCCGGGAATGCCGTACTGGAAGATCGTCCACAGCGGAGCCATCCTGGCGGCTTCATCGGACATCGGCGCGACATCCGGGGGAGTGAGGAGATTCGTGGCCGGTCCGGAGATCCCGAAGAACATGAGATCCACGCCGATGCCGGCGGCGAAGAGCATCGCCGTCCACGTGAAGAGGTTGTACTTGGGCCTGGAGTGATCCGGGCCCATCCTCGTCTGCCCCACGCGCGAGAGCGCGACCACGATGACGAAGACCACGACGACCGAGACGGTCAGCACGTAGTACCAGCCGAAGTTCTCGGCAATCCAGGCCATCGACCCGAAGATCGCGGTCTCGGCTGCCGAGGGCCAGATAGCGGCCCAGGCCACGAAGGCGACGATGACGGCGGAGGCCCCGATGAAGACGGGCCAGTTGACGGCGGAGTGGCGGGGGCCGCCCTGATCGAGGGGCTCGCGTCTGAGCGGGTCGCCGGCTCCGTGGCCGACGGTGCCGGGTGACGGCGGTGCGGTGGATCCTGCCATGAGAGTTCCTTCCGGGTGGACGAGATCTTTCCGGCGTGCAAGCGGCTGATCTCCGCGCAGCGATGGTGCGCCGGGGGATCAGCCGACCCTTTCACTTTAGGGAGCCTCGACGAGAAACTCATGTCCGCGCTGCGGGTGCCTGTCACCTGGTGCGACGTGCACGACCGTCTCCTGAGCAGGGAAGAGGAGCGTTCGGTCAGGCTCATCTCATTGAGGTGAGGCTCATCACGCGAAGCTGAGCCTCAGCTCAGCAATGCATTTCACAGCGCATGCTCTGGCTTTCTGATGCGACCTCTCCTATAGTCCTTATTATGAAGATTTCACAGGAGATGGAAGCCAAGTTCAACGATCAGATCACCCTCGAGTTCGAGGCCTCGCTGGTCTACCGCCAGCTGGCCGTCGAGGCCGAGCGCATGGACCTCGTGGGCATGGCCGCGTGGTTCCGCCACCAGGCCGACGAGGAGATCGTCCACGCCAACAAGTTCATCGACTACGTCGATGCCCGTGATGGCCACGTCCAGATCGGCAGCCTGAGCGCCCCGGCGCAGTTCGCCGATCCGTCCGCTCTGGACCTCTTCGAGGCCGCCTTCAAGCACGAGCAGAAGGTCTCGGAGGCCATCCAGAACCTCTACCGCGCTGCTGAGGAGGCCGGCGACTTCGATTCCCGCCCCATCCTCAACTGGTTCACCTCGGAGCAGATCGAGGAGGAGTCCACGGTCGACGAGATCATCGGCCGCATCCGCCTCGTCGGCGACGACGGCTCGGGTCTGCTGCGCATGGACTCCGAGCTGGGTGCCCGCCCGGCCACGACCACCGAGGCCTGATTCGCTGTTTCGCACCAGCCGATAGCGAGGAACGCCGTCGATCCCTGCAGGGGTCGACGGCGTTCCTCACTTCTAGGCTCAGCTGTCGGTGAGCCTGACGACTGAATCCTCACGCTGGACTCTTCCTTGCGCCACCAAGCCGTCGACGACGGAGTGGTACGCGCCGGTGATGACCCTGCCCGTCCGGCCGAAGCCGAAGAGCGAGTTCAGCTTGGCCTGAAGGATGTTCCAGTCCAGGCCCTCAGGAGCTCTATTCAGCATCAGGACGACAGCGTTCTCGAGCTCGCGTGCGGAGATGTCGGCTATGGAACGGTCTCCTGCAGGGGTCCGTACGAATTGCCACGTCGCTTGGTCGACCCCTCGAGGCCAGTAGAACTTGGTGTGTGCTTGGACGAACCGTGGGCCATCCAGAGCCTCCAGGAGAGCGGTTCTGCGATTGAGCGTGAGTCGGCCGATCCCATAGCGCACGCGCATCATGTCCAGGAGTCTGTTCTGCGAGATAGGACCCTCCTTCTCAATAAGGTCCAGCATCTCGCTCTTCACACGCGCCTGTCGCTGTCGGCTGCCTCGAAGGTCGTAGAGGTGGTCTGGTCGGCCGACCTGCTCTACGTGGACGGGCTGGAAAGGGACCGTGACGATTGTGTCCGGATTCCAGATGGCGCCGCGGGTTGCAGACGGCCTGCTCGCCGATGGCGCAGGATGTGAGGCCGTCGGAAAAGGTGATGCATGCTGCTCGACGAGCGTGTGGACAGGCGACGCCTGCGCTTCCGGCTGTGAGGTCGATGGAACCTCCGAGGCATGCTCAGGAGAATGAACCGATGCGGTTTGCCCCTCGGTGGGTGGTTCCGGAACAGCCTCTCGAGGCGAAGCCATTTCCTCGGTGATCTTCATGGGCTCCGAAGACCTGCTGGGTGCATCTGCGGGTTCGGAATTCGGCTCTGGCGCGATAGTCGGCTCATCTGTCCGCGTGGGCTCGCCTTCCTTCGCCGCAGCGGATAAGGCCTCGTCGATGTCGCGCAGCAGCGAGTCGACGGCGGACTGACGATCGTGCCACCAGCTCGGAAGCCAGATGGGAAGCACCTGCGTCCAGCCCATCCGCGTCAGCACCTGGGCGGGCACTGCGTCCCTGTCCGAGACGATCGGTCGGCGCGCCCAGGACTTGCCATCGAGCATCACTGCGAACCAGAGGTCGGAGTCAGGGCGTCGGATCGCGAGGTCCACCTGGAATCTCGAGAGCCCGTACTCCTCGACGACCTCGAGGCCGGCTTCTCGCAGTGTCGCGGCTACATCCTGACGATGCAGCTCAGGACTCGGTCTGCGCAGCTGGGGCGTCCCTTCGGCCTCCGTCTGATCGCGGGCGAACTCCAAGTACTCCCGAAGGTGCCGCATGCCTTCGGAGCTGGTGCGAGCGAGGTCGATGTCCTCAGGAGCGAAGGATGTGTAGAGCATGACTTCCCGACGCGCACGAGTGATCGCCACATTGAGCCGACGCTGTCCGCCCTGGCGAGAGAGCGGGCCGAAGTTCATGCTCAGTTTCCGCGTCTCGGGATTCGGAGAGAATGCCAGCGAGAACAGGATGATGTCGCGCTCATCGCCCTGGATGTTCTCCAGGTTCTTGACGATCAGCGGATCGACCTCCCGCGCCAACGCATCCCTGAGCGCAGGGCTCTCCTCGTCTTCGAGCAGGTCCTGAATGCGTTCCTGCTGCTGGACGTTGAAGGTGACCACGCCGATGGAGGCTTCTGGGTCTTCGTGGAGTCGAGCGATGATGTCGGCGACGATCCGCTGCGCCTCGACCTCATTGGTCCGGGTGGGCTTCCGGGTCTCGCCCCGGCGACTGCCGTCGAAGGTCCCGTCCGCCTGGACGAGTCGTACGCCCAGCCCGGGTCTGGGGATGGGCGGCGCAGGGAACGTCGAAAGTCCTCCCTGGTAGTAGCGCTGGTTCGAATAGGCGATCAGCGATTCGTCTTGGCTTCTGTAATGCCAAGTGAGCATCTTCTGCTCGATGTTCGCACTGACGGCCTCAGTGAGGATCGATTCCTGGTCAGCAGCCGTCGCGCCGGATTCCTCATCAAGGTCGTCGTCCTCCGAAGTTCCTGCGGCGAACATGGACGACGGCGGCATCTGCTGTGAGTCGCCGACGATCACGACGGAATCGGCCCGACCCATCGAGCCGATGGAGTCGGCGACGCGGATCTGCGAAGCCTCATCGAAGATCACCAGATCGAATCGGACGCTCCCCACCGGGAGATGCTTTGCCACGCTCGCCGGACTCATCAGCATGCAGGGCGTGACATCCTGCACCGCAGAGCCCGCTGCCTCGAAGATCCCGCGGATGCTCCCGCCCCGCCGACGCTCGATCTCCCTCCGCAACCGGGTCTGCTCGCCGGTCAGTGTCCCGTCCTGTGCGAGTCGGCGGCGCTTCAGAAGAGCAGCCGGGAGCTCTTGGCGCAGTGCGTCACGGTAGTGCTCGCCTTGACCGATGAACCGGTCGACCTGCTTCTGCCGGGATGCAGGATCGAAGGACGAGAGTTCCGATTCGTCGAGACGATCCGCAAGCAGATCACGGGCGGTGGCCAGCTTGATCCTGGCCGGAAGGTCGGAGGGGTCCTCCTCGCCCCGTCGCAGTGACGCACCCAGGGACTCGAAGCCCTCGGCCTCGAGGTCCGCCACTGCGCGGTCGGCTCGACGGAAGCGGTTGAGATCGCTGGAGCGGTCCCTCTCGGCCTGCACCCGCCAGCTCTCTACGCTGCGATCGATAGCCTCAAGAACGGAGTTGTCCCGCTGCCATCGAGCCAATGAGGCCGGGGTGGATCCCAAGGCGTCCAGCAACTGGTTCCAGGCCGAGTGATACGCCGCCACGTCGATGTTCGTGCCCGTCGCCGAGAGCCCCTCCAGATCCTCATCGGAGAACCACTGTCTAGCGGTTCCGATCACATCGGAGCACTCAAGGATGATGCGGGGAATCTCAACGGTTCGGGGGTTCCACGGGTCCCACGGCGTATCAGCCGGCAGCAATCGTGCTGCCTCCGCGGACAGGTGAGCCGTCTGGGCTTGCGCCCAGCCGAGGCCGTTCAGGAAGGCTCGCGGATCATCCCAGATCAGTGACTCGTTTCCGGGCGTGACCAGGGGTTCCATGCGCTGTAGCACATGGTCGATGGCTTTCTGCTTCCGGATGAACTTGCTCTCGGCCGAATGCAGCTGCTCTCGGAGGTCTTCTACGTCGGCGTCACGGGATGTCATGCGCAGATAAGGAAGCAAGTGGCCCAGGCTGTTCCACAGCTCCTGGATCTGCTGGATGAAAGACTGCATCTCCCGGTCCCACCGCGGTGTCCGGGTCCAGACCTCGCGATGATGGGCTACGGACATATAGACGCCGCTGGCCACAGATGACTGCCAGGCCGCCAGATGGGCCCAAGCCCGGGCATCGGGGTAGCGGGTCAGAAGCTCACGTCCCTCCGCCCCAAGCGAGTCGTATTCCTTGAGGAAACCCCGCACTGCTGCCATTGGAGATGCGACCACCGCAGACTCGCGCTGCGAGGCTGTCTCGAGGCTCGTGGCCGACGACGATGCACTGCCGCCAGCCGGCCCGGCCAGCAGCCACGGGCTCTCGTTGAGCGGTGTCTCTCCCAGCGGGCGGAGGGCATTGACCACACGGTCCGCCAGATCCACGATCCCGTCGATGAGCGTCTTGTCCCGGATGACCCGAGCCGGCACGTGCAGCCCCCCGGAATCTGTTGCCGAGGAGCTGAGCCTGGACAGGCTTCCGATGTAGTTCTGGTGGGCTTCCCAGACGGAAGGCTGCGAATCGGGTGAATCGTGCAACTGGCGCGGATATGCATCCAGCTCGCGGATGAGCCGGCGGTACTCGTCCGCCAGCGCCCGGAACGACGCCTCATTGCCGACGGCCTCTGCATCCCAGGACTCCAGGAGCTGTCGACGGACATCGGCGACAGTCTGCCGCTTTCCGTGCATCTGAAGGGCCAGCGGGCCCAGCCCGACCCGCTGGAGTCGCGTGCGGACCACATCGAGTGCCGCCTGCTTCTCCGCTACGAACAGAACAGTCTTACTGCGGTTCAGGGCCTCGGCGATCATGTTGGTGATCGTCTGGGACTTTCCTGTTCCGGGAGGGCCTTCGAGGACGAAGGTGCGTCCGGCGCCAGCCCAGGTGATCGCCTCGAGCTGCGAGCCGTCCACCGGCACGGGCAACGCCGCCTCGGCCTCGAGCTCCGCTGTCACGGGGGCTGTCTCGATCGAATCCTGGAAGGACTCGTAAGGCTCCTCGACCAGGTGGTGGACGACGGGATTCTCGAGGAAGGACTCCCAATGCGCGCCCAAGTCGCGCCACATCTCGATCGAGGCGAACTGCAGGATCGCCAGGCGGACGTCGGGTTTCACCGCGAACGGGTGCTTGCTCTTCGCCAGGGCCGTGCGCACTTCGTGGAGCACGCGCGGCACATCGATCCCGTGCTCATCCTCGGGAGGCTCTTCAAGAACAGGGACCTCCAGAGCGAATTCTGTACGCAGCTTCTCGATGAGGGCCCAGTTCGGCTGTGCTTCGGCTCCCTCTTCGATGGAGAGATGGAATCGATGCTTCTTGCTGCCCTCCAGCTTCGCAGGCAGGAGGAAAAGCGGTGCGAGCGACTCCTTGCCCGTGGTCGTGCGCCAGCTCAGTGCGCCAAGCGTCACGAACAGCAAGTTGGAGCCTGTCTCATCTATCGCAGAACGTGCTATGCGGTGCAGATTCTGCAGACGAGTGCCATAGGAGGCTTGAAGGAGCCCCACATAGGCGGTCTTCTCCTGTCGCAGGATCTGATCCAGGGCGTCATCCCCGAGAGAGCGAGCTGATTCGAATCCGGCGGCCCGTCCGATATCGGAAAGGTCGTCCGTCGCGCGCAGGAGGATGCGGCTGCCACTGGAGAGCAGGTCCTCGAAATCCGCCAGGGAGCGCTCGGGCATGATCAGCTCGAGAGCGGACTTCTTCAGACTGAGCAGGGGATTGCGCAAGGACAGGTCCAGCAGCGACTGGCGCCATTTTCGAATACGCGGGGGCAGAAGCTGCTCTTGGGAGGCCCTGTAGCGATGTTCCGAGTCCTCCTCGTGCACCATGGCCGCATCTGGATTGGGCAACGGCGTCGCGGGGGCGCGCTCGGTGTGCATTTCGACGACGCCCATTGGGCCCTGGACAAAGCGAGGGAGCGGCTTGAATCTGCGATGCACGGAGGCGATGTCGAGAACATGATTAATCTCGGCATCGAAGTGGTGGGCCGATGCACGGCACGCCTGCTCGAAAGTCACCGGCGTGGTCTCGGCCAGGCTGGTCGTCTCGACGGGAACCAGCCGGGCCGTCCGGACCACGTTGTCGATCATCCCTCGGTCTTCCAGGACTGGCTGAGCGAGCTGCTCGTCGTGGGCCAGGTAGCCCGCGAAAGCGTGGCCGGGGACCAGGACGACCACGGGGTGAATCCCGGCCTGCTCTAGTGCTGCGGCGTAGAGCACGCTGAGGTCGAGACACGTCCCCATCCGGTGCTCGAGCATGTCCTCGATGCGACGGATCTTCTGACCAGTGTCTTCGAACGAGGCGGGAGGATTGATGTAGGTCAGTCGCTTCTCGCGCAATGCGTCGTACACCGACTCAGCGATCTGCCGCACTCGTTCCGGGCCCTCCTGATACCCGTTGAGGGCCGAAGAGCCCGTCTTCTCCTCGAGCAGCTCCGAAGCTCGACGGAGCACGGGCATCAGGGCCGAGCTGTTGGGCGTCACGAAGGCCGCAAGGCTCTCCGGCACTAGCTGTGCATGCCACTCGTCACGTGCAAGAAGCTCGATGTGGTGCGTCTGCGAGTGCTGCTCCGCGTCGATCAGGACGTTGAGACGAAGCGTGGTCATTCGGGCCTCGTCGAGCTGTGCGAACTGCTGAGGCCCAATCTGCCAGGCCACCTCGGACGGCGGGCAGCTGCGCGTGAAGGCGCTCTTCTGCTCGGGCAGCTTTGGCATCGGAATTGGGCCGATGCGCAGCGGGTCTGCGGTCACGTCATCCGGCTCCCCGAAAGCCACGGTGACTTGCACTGTGTGGTCGCCCTCATGATCGGTATGCAGAGCGATGACATCGTGGATCGGGCTGACCCTGTTATGGATCAGTGCGAAGTTCAGAGCATTGCGATAGACGACCCGGACCACGACCGGACCCGAGCAGAAGTTGGCTGCGCTGCAGCCACGAGGAACTGTGTGGTGCCCGAGCAGCTCCTCGAGGTGATTTGAGAGCGGTGCAGGACCTGACTCTGCGGAGAAGACCTCCGCGGCATCGAGCTCCGCCACAGAAACACCGGTCGCTGTTTCATCGGGAAGATGGTTCGACGGAGAGCGCTGCGATTCCTGGGGGGCCGAGTCGCCGTCGAAGAACTGCTCGAGTCCTGTGGCGTCAGCAGCCGGTGGCGTCTCTGAGGGAGGTGTGGGCTCCGACAGCTCCGACACGCTCGGCTCGGCCAGATCGCTCGTCAGCCCTCGAAGAGCTGCTTCGAAATCGTCGAACTGTTCGTCATCGACGGCTTCGAGCCGACGAGCCGCAGTCTCTGCGCCGACCGATTCGAGCAGCAGCTGCATGGCCTCGATGCCAGTGCTGACGGTCTTCCGACTGACGGCTCGGCCACCATGCGCGAGATGGAGCGTCTGGAGCGCAGTCTCTGCCCATTCCTGGTCCTGCGCCGTGAACCGTCCACCAAACTGCTCTGGATGGAAGCGGATGGCTTTCAGCAGCACACGCGGGTCGGTGAGGAGATATTCGGGGTCATGCCGACCGAGTCGCTTGGTATCTGCACGGGCGATCAGCGCGCTCCAAGATCCGGGATCGCCCGGGGTGGGGGCATGCCGTTCCACAAAGGGCTTGAGGGCATGCGCTACGACTTCTCCCGCTTGCAGCGCGATCTCATAGGGCTGGAGTGTGCTCAATCTGGGTTCGCCTTCGACTTGACCTAGTTCGCTTCAGGGTAAGGCGTTGAGGAGCCTGGATGATTTCGCAAACGGGTGTATGACGACTTGTGCAGGGCTCAGCGATGTGTGAACTCGGGGTCGCGCTTCTCGATGAACGCGGCCATGCCCTCCTTCTGGTCCTCCGTGGCGAACAGGCTGTGGAAGAGCCTCCGCTCGGCGACCAGGCCCTGTGACAGCGGGGTCTCCAGGGCTGTGTGCACCGCCTCCTTGGCGGCCATGGTCGCGATCAGCGACTTCGAGGCGATGGTCTGCGCGATCTCCAGGGACTCGTCCTGGAACTCGTCGGCGGGGAGCACGCGCGAGACGAGCCCGGCGCGCTCCGCTTCCTGTGCATCCATCTGGCGCCCGGTGAGGACCATGTCCATGGCCTTGGGGCGCCCGATCGCCCGCGTCAGGCGCTGCGACCCGCCCATGCCGGGCAGCACGCCCAGATTGATCTCCGGCTGTCCGAACTTGGCGGTCTCGGAGGCGATCAGCAGATCGCACAGCATGGCCAGCTCGCAGCCCCCGCCCAGGGCGTAGCCGCTCACGGCGGCGATGGTGGGCGTGCGGATCTCGGCCAGGCCCTGCCAGCCGGCGAACCAGTCGGTGGCGAACATCTCGGCGAAGCCCCGGTCGGCCATCTCCTTGATGTCGGCTCCTGCGGCGAAGGCCTTCTCCGAGCCGGTCAGCAGGATCGCGCCGATCCCCTCGTCGGCATCGAAGGCCCGGGCGGCGTGCAGGACGTCGGCCAGCACCTGCGAGTTCAGGGCGTTCAGGGCCTGGGGGCGGTTGAGGGTGATGATCCCGACCCGCCCCTTCGTCTTCACGAGGATGGTGTCGTAGGTCTGCTCGGTCTCGGTCATGGGGCGAGTCTACGAGCCGAGCCATGTGCATGTGGGGCGGTTCACATACTGAGATTGCGGGACAAGTTTGATCCCGAAGGTCCGAACGCCACCCCACGGAGGCCCCGACGCCGCTGCAGCAGATCGTCGCCCCGCTCGGTCTCCTTCCGTCGTCCCGACGACAGCCTGCAAGCCGTGGCCGGCATCGGCGCCCGGCTGTGGGATCGGCTCTGGGATCTTCCCCGCCCCAAGGGCCTGCATCCGTTCCAGGAGATCCAGGGCGCGCGCCACCGGGTGCCGTCCACGCCGGGCGATCTGCTCCTGCATCTGCGGGCGAAGAACATGGACGTGTGCTTCGAGCTCGCGAGCATGGTGACGGATCGGCTGCGCGGTCACGCCGAGGTGGTCGATGAGACCCACGGCTTCACGTTCTTCGACGAGCGCGACCTGCTCGGCTACGTCGACGGCTCCGAGAATCTGGAGGGCCAGACGGCCCAGGACTGGGTGAGCATCGACTCCGCCGAGGACCCGGACTATGCCGGGGCCGGCTATGTGATCGTGCAGAAGTACCTCCACGACATGCAGTCCTGGAACGCGCTGAGCGTCGAGCAGCAGGACGATGCCATTGGGCGCACCAAGGCCGAAAACATCGAGCTGCCCGATGACCGAAAGCCCAAGAACTCCCACGTGCACCTGAACTCGATCACGGACGACGACGGCCGCGATCTCAAGATCGTGCGCGACAACCGCCCGTTCGGCACGATCGGCACCGCCGAATCCGGCACCTACTTCATCGGCTACACCAAGGACCCGGCGATCATCGAGCGGATGCTGCGCAACATGTTCGTGGGCGAGCCTGAAGGCACCACGGACCGAGTCCTGGACTTCTCGACCGCGAAGACCGGCTCACTGTTCTTCGTGCCGACCGCTGCGTTCCTGGACGACGACCACCGGGCCGCCACCGGCTGATCCGACGGCGCCGGGGCGGTCCTCGCCATAGCGAGCCCCCTGTGCGTAGGCCGCGCAGGGGGCCCGCCGTGCGGTGCTCACGCGGAGCGCGAGATCACTCGGGCCAGTCGGAGCCGCGGATCTCGTCGACGAAGTTGCCGCGCTCGAAGCCCGGCATCTGATCGGCCAGGACATCGGCCTTCACGTTGCCGAACGTGGTCTGCGGGCGGTGGAACAAGCCCTGCGCGAAGGACTCGATGATGCCCTCCTTGAAGCGCGGGCGGGGGTGCACGGAGGTGATCTCCTCGCGCTGGGCGTCGGTGAGCTCGTGGTAGTCCACGCCCATCACGTCGAGCTCCACGCCGCGGGTCACCAGCTCGACGAGCGGGGACATGTGCAGCGGGACCATGGGGGTCGTGTGCAGCGCGATCGAAGCCCAGGCCTCCTCGGCGTCGTGCTGGCTGTAGCCGTGGCCGGTGAGGAAGTCCCGCACGACGTTCGCGGCGTCGATCTCGAAGCGCAGGTCGTCGGAGCGGTACTTCTCGGTCAGCCCGAGATCGTGGAACATCGCGGAGATGTAGAGCAGCTCGTCGTCGAATCCGCGGCCCAGGGCGTGCCCGCGCAGGGAGCCGAAGACGAACACGCGACGGCTGTGGTGATACAGCAGATCGGACTCGACGTCGCGGACCAGCTCAGTGGCCTCCCGGGCGACGGCGCTGTCGGGAATGGTGATGCCGGCGATGATCTCGGGCATGGGATCCATCCTTTCGGTGCGGTGAAGATGCTGATATCCACCCTGGTCCGCCGCATAGGATCGGGCCATGTTCCATCAGCCTATATCCCCTCGGAATCGGACATGACCGCCGGCGGTGCGGCTCCGATGCGCCGCGTGGACATCGTGGTGTTCGACGGCATGACCCTGCTGGATGCCACAGGTCCGCTGGAGGTCCTGCGCGTCGCCGATCCGTCCGGGGAGCTGTACTGCACGCGTCTGGTCTCCGCCGCCGGCGGCCGGGTGCGCTCGTCGGCGGGGCTCGAGGTCCTCACGGAGTCGCCCAGCGCAGAAGGCGCTGCGGACACGGTGATCGTCGTCGGCGGGGACCGGCTGGTCGCCGAGCCGATCGAGGACGAGCTGCTGCAGCTGGCGGGGGACCTGGCCCAGAACGCGCGCCGGGTGGCGTCGGTCTGCACGGGAGCGTTCGTGCTGGCCCGGCTCGGACTGCTCGACGGACGCCGCGTGACCACTCATTGGCGCCATGCGCAGGCGCTGGCGGACCGGTTCCCCCTGCTCGACGTCCAGCCCGACGTCATCCACGTGCGTGATGGACGCATCGCGACCTCGGCGGGCATCTCCGCGGGACTGGACCTCACCCTGGCTCTGGTCGAGGAGGATCTGGGGGCGGCTGCGGCGCGTGAGGCCGCCCGCGAGCTCGTGGTGCTCATGCAGCGCTCGGGCGGACAGGCGCAGTTCTCCTCCGCCCTGCGACAGGCGACCGTGGGCGATGCGGGGCTCCAGACGGTGATGGGCGAGGTGCTCGAGCATCCGGAGCGCAGTCACTCCGTGGCGTCCATGGCCGAGCGCCTGGGGGTGAGCTCTCGGCAGCTGCACCGGCTGGTGAGGGCGCAGACAGGCTTGTCGCCCATGCAGTGGCTCGAGGCCGCGCGGGTCGACGCCGCCCGCGAGATCATCCGCAGCGACATGCCGCTGACGTCAGTGGCCAGACGAGCTGGATTCGGGTCGGACGAGACGATGCGCCGCGCCTTCCTGCGGCAGCTCGGGGTGACGCCGAGCGGCTTCCGCGAGCGCTTCACCAGCACGGGCCCCTAGGCATGGGATGAGCAGGGGCGGCTGGTCCCCGGCGCCGCCTGCTTCAGCCGGTCGGTAGGCCCAGCGCTCGCAGCGTCTCCAGGACGTTCTCGCGGTCGCCGACGACGAACCTGCGGGTGGCGCCGTCCTGCAGCTCGATCTCCAGGCCCTTGAGCGCCTGCTGGGAGAAGGTGCGCACGACGCGGATCGTCTCAGCGGGAGCCCACCACTGCCCGCCGGGAAGGTTCATGGAGTGCGGTTCGAAGCTCACGCCGTTCGGCCAGATCAGCAGGTGGCCTCCGTCGGCCAGGTACCCGAATCCGCCGGTGATCAGCTGGACCGGGTTCCAGGCCAGCACCTTGCCGAGGCCATCGGTCTCATCGGCAGGGCGCAGGTGGTTGGCACTGAGCCTCAGCAGCGGCTGCGGCGGATTCGGAGAAGCAGTCATGGACAGCAGGGTAGGGGAGGGCTCGGCCGGATGCGGGGCCCAGGGCCGGAGACGACGAGACCCGCACCGCCCTGAGGGGGACGGCGCGGGTCTCGTGCGCTGAGGACGTCAGCCGATCACTGCACTGGCACGACGGGTGCGTCCTCCTCGCCGGGCAGCGGAGCCGTGGCGGTGAAGCCGGGCAGCTGGACGGAGTCGGTGACCTCCTGGCCGTCCTCCACGTAGTTCGCACCCACGAAGTACGAGCCCGGAGACATGTACAGCGGCACCTCGGCCTGGCCGTTCTCATCCAGCGGCACCAGCGGACCCGTGGGCACCCCGTGGAAGGTGATCTGCACATAGTCCTGCACGGTCGGATCGGCCTGCGGGAAGGTCACGACCGCAGCCAGATCCTGGCGGTAGTCGCCGTTGGTGGTCGGCTGGCCGTCAGCGGTGATGACGCCGGTGCCGGTCTGCTCGGCGGCGGGGGCGGACTCCTGGGCCGGGGCGGCGTTGGCTGCCGCGGCCGAGCCGGCCACTGCCGCAGCGGCCAGCATGGGGACGGCCAGGGTTCGGCGGATGCTCTTGCGCATATCTCACACCTCCGTGCGATCAGGCGGCCCCACTTCTTCCAGTGCTTCCTCGGGGCCGCCGGGGGAGTCCCCACCATAGGGAGACGAACCTGAATGTCTGGGCCCTCAACCTGGGAATCCGATCACCTTCCGATAACAATCAGGTGCTTGCAGCCGCATAATCCGCGCCCTTTCGAGGTCATAGCCTGGGGCCATGGGATTCACACGGGTGCAGCTGGAGGAGCACTACGGACGGGAGGTCCCGGACCTGCTGCCCGACCCTCTGCGGCTGCTGTTCGTGGGCATCAATCCGAGTCTGCGCTCCGCGGCCACCGGCGCGCACTTCAGCGGCTCCGGCAACCGCTTCTATCCCGCGCTGCACCGAGCCGGGATCACGGGGCACCTGATCCGGACGGCCAACGGATTCAGCGACGACGACCTGGCGGAGCTGACCTCGCGCGGCATCGGCATCACCAATCTGTGGCCGGAGGCCACGGCCCGGGCGGACGAGCTCACCCGCGAGCAGCTGCGCACGGGTCGGGACAGGCTCACCGCGACCGTCGCGGAGCATCGCCCGACGGTGGTGACCGTCGTCGGGATCACCGCCTACCGCACGGCCTTCGGGCGGCCTCGGGCGACGACAGGGGAGCAGGAGTCTCCGTGGGAGGGGACGCGGCTGTTCGCGGCCCCCAATCCGAGCGGACTGAACGCCCATTCCTCCGTGGACGACCTTGCGCGGGCTTACGGGGAGATCGCCGAGGCCGCGGGAATCGCTGCGGAGTCCGCGGCCGGCTGAGCGGGGCCCAGCGCAGAGGGACCCGCGGCTGTCGTCGGGACCAGCGGGTCGTCAGCCCAGCAGGCCCCCGACGGACTCCACGACCTGCATGGCGGCCAGGAAGCCGAAGAGCAGGAAGCACACCGAGAGCAGGACGTTGGCCGGTGCGCGATTGCGCAGCGTCTCGTGGATCCCACGGCGGTTGAGCAGCACCAGAAGGGCGATGGCCAGCACCGGCAGGATGAAGGCGCTGATCGCCGCGTAGATGAGCACGAGCGTCACCGGCCGGCCGGTGCCCATGATGGCCAGGGCGCAGATCGTCAGGTAGATCAGGGCGATGCGGAACTCGGGCGCCTTGGAGGACATGTCCAGACCCGGGGCGTCCTGATGGGGGTAGCGGCGCAGCACGCGCAGGCAGTCGGCGGTCACGTAGGCGATGCCCGAGAAGCCGCCGAGCACGCTCGTGTAGACCACCGCCAGGAAGCTGAGCAGGAAGACGAGACGCACGAAGCCGCCCAGGGAGGCCCCGAGTGAGTCCGCCATGGCGAACATGGCGCCGTTGTCCGAGATGGTGAAGCCCTGGCCGTAGAGCAGGAACGCCCCGACCATCGTCATGGCCACCGCGAACACGAAGACCACGCCGTAGCTGATGAGCAGATCCGTGCGGATCGTGGCCTTCCACTGCACGCCGCGCCAGGCCTTCTCCCGGATCCAGAACGAGTAGGCAAGGATCCCGGTGGCTCCGCCCACGCCGCCGATCAGTGACAGGACGGTGATCAGGGACCCGCCGGGCATGACGGGCACGAGGGTCTGCGTGGCGATCTCCTGAGCCTCCTGACCCTGGGCCGTGGTGATCGCCAGAGCGACGATGCCGAAGAACATCAGGATGCCGAAGCCCATCATGACCTTCTCGACGAACCCGTAGCGCCCGACCCACAGCATGACCATGGCCGAGGCCAGCACGACGATCGCGGTGGGCCAGAACGGCAGCCCGGGGATGAGGCTCTGCAGGATCATGGCGCACACCGAGACCACGCTGGCGCCGAAGAACAGCCCCACGAGCAGCTCGGCCACGAGGAACACCACTGGGAAGAGGCGCCCGCCGGCGGTGGACATGTGCGACATCAGCGAGCGGTCGCCGCTCATCTGCACGCGGGCCACGGCCTCCGAGAGCACGAACTTGAGCAGGATGCCGACCGTGAACACCCAGATCAGGGCCAGCCCGTGCTCGGCGCCCGAGTTCAGTGTGGTGATCATGTCCGAGGCGCCAACACTCGACAGCGCCAGGACGATCCCCGGCCCGATCAGGCGCAGCCTCCCTCGGGTGGCGCGGGGAGCCTGCAGGGGCTCATGCGGTGCGGCGGCTGAGGGCGGGATGGTCATGGCGCTGTCCTGGGCATCGGCGTCGAGGGCCTTCTCACCCTAGGGGTCCGCGGCCTCGCGCGCCGTTCGGGTGTCGTCACCCGCGGCTATCGTCGATCCCATGTCCGCACTGTCTAAAGCCGCCGAGTCCGTCACGATCTCCACCGTGGGCGATGGCCCCGTCGTCGTCGCGTTCCTGCACGGGCTGATGGGGCGCGGCAAGAACTTCACGCGCTTCGCCAAGGACCTCTCGGCCCAGTGCACGAGCCTGCTGGTGGACCTGCCGAACCACGGGACCTCGGGGTGGACGGACGAGTTCTCCTACGAGGACATGGCGGACACGGTCGCGGAGGCCCTGCGCGCCAAGGCCGGAGGGCGGAAGATCATGCTCGTGGGCCACTCCATGGGCGGCAAGGTCGCCATGCTGATCGCCCTGCGCCACCCGGAGCTGATCGAGCGGCTCATGGTCGTGGACATCTCCCCGGGCCGTTCCTGGGAGGGCGGCGGCGAGTTCCCGCACCTGCTGGGCAGCCTGCGGGAGCTGGACCTGGCGAACGTGGAGAACCGCGGCGACGCCGATGCCAAGCTGGCTGAGGCCATCCCCAAGGACTCGGTGCGCCTCTTCCTGCTGCAGAATCTGCGCTACTCGGACGGCGCCTGGGGGTGGCAGCCGAACCTCGAGCTGCTGTATCAGTCCCTGGAGGAGATCGGCGGCTTCCCCGTCACGAACCAGAGCTTCGACGGCCCCGTGCTGTGGGTGGCCGGCTCGGAGTCCGACTACGTCAGCGAGGCCCAGCTGCCGCTGATGTCCCAGCTCTTCCCGCGCGTCGATCTGCGCACGGTCCAGGGCGCGGGCCACTGGGTGCACTCGGAGAAGCCGGAGGAGTTCGAGCAGCTGCTGCACGAGCTGATCGACTGAGCGGAACGGGAGCGCCCCCGCGTAGGCTCGACGTCATGGAGCTTCGCATTCAGCCCGGTGACATCACGACCATGGACGTGGACGCGGTGGTCAACGCGGCCAACTCGTCCCTGATGGGCGGCGGGGGAGTGGACGGCGCGATCCACCGCGCCGGCGGCCCGTCGATCCTCCAGGAGTGCAAGCAGCTGCGCGCCGAGCAGCTGCCGGACGGCCTCCCCGCGGGCCAGGCCGTGGCCACGACGGCCGGGGAGATGCCCGCACGCTGGGTCATCCACACCGTGGGGCCCACCTATGCCAAGACCATCGACAAGTCCGAGACGCTGGCCTCCTGCTATCGGGAGTCCCTGCGCGTCGCCGCCGAGATCGGCGCGCGCACCGTGGCGTTCCCCGCGATCTCCGCCGGCGTCTACGGCTGGCCCATGGACGACGCCGCCCGCATCGCCGTCGAGACGTCGGAGGCGATGCGGGCGGAGGTGGGGCAGCAGATCGACGAGGTCGTCTTCGTGCCCTTCGGAGAGTCCGCGCAGCAGGCCTTCCGCACCGCGCTCTCGAACCTGGCGGACTGACTCAGGAGGCGGCGTCGACCCGCTCCTGAGCGGCCTCCTGCGACTCGCCGCCCACCGGAACGGGGTCGGAGGCCCCGCGGGCCAGGTCCACGACGAACCCGACGACGGCCGCGACGACCGTGGGCACGACCCAGCCCATGCCCTGCGCGTGCAGAGGCGTCCAGCCGATCAGCGTCTCGATCGGGTCGGCGCCCACACCCAGATCGCGCAGCGTCATGAGCGCGGCCCACACAATGGCCACCGCCAGGGCCAGGCGGAACGTCAGGTTCAGGCGCCGGCGCGTGAGCGGCTCGATCAGGGTGAGCAGGATCAGCGTGATGCCTGCCGGGTAGAGGAAGCCGACGATCGGTCCGGCGATGGCCAGCACCGTCTCCAGCCCGGCGGTGGAGACCAGGAACGCGATGACCGTGAACAGGATCGCCCACACCCGGTAGGACAGGGCCGGGACCAGCTTGTGGAAGAACTCCGAGGTGGCCCCGATCAGCCCCACGGAGGTGGTCAGGCAGGCCAGCACGACGATCAGCCCGAACACCACGGCCCCGGGTCCGCCCAGCACCTGGACGGCGGCCTCGGCCAGGAGCGAGGCGCCGTCGGGGTGGGACTGGCCCTCGGGCATCCGCAGCCCCACGATCGCCAGGCCGATGTAGACGGCGGCCAGCAGGACGCCGGCGATCACGCCGGCCAGGCTGACTCCGCGCACGATCGCGGGGCCGTCGGAGACGCCCTTGGCCCGGAGGCTGGCCACCACGATGATCCCGAAGGCCAGACCGGCCAGCGAGTCCATGGTGTTGTAGCCCTCCAGGAAGCCCGTGACGTACGGGGCGGAGGCGTACTCCTCGGTGGGGCCGTGGCCGGGGGCGCTCAGACGCAGCACAGCCATCGTGATCAGCACCACGAGCAGGATCAGCAGCGCCGGGGTCAGGAAGCGTCCGAGCCGGTCCACGATCCCGCTGGGGTCGAAGGCCAGCAGCAGCGAGATCCCGAAGAACACGGCGCTGAACGCCACGGCGATCCACAGGGACTCCTCGCCCAGGTAGGGGGCGACGGCCGTCTCGTAGCTCACCGACCCTGTGCGCGGCAGAGCGTAGAACGCGCCGATCGACAGGTACACGAGCACGGTGAACACGACGCCGAAGACCCGTCCGCCGCGGTTGGCCAGATCCTGCAGATCGCGTCCGGTGACGGCGATGGCCAGGATGGCCAGGACCGGCAGCAGGACGCCGGTGCTCAGGAAGCCGAGCAGGGCCGGTGTCGTGCTGGAGCCCGCCTGAGCGCCGAGCATCGGCGGGAAGATCAGATTCCCGGCGCCGAAGAACATCGAGAAGAGCATCAGGGAGGCGACCAGCACGGCGCCGGAGCGACGGCCGCTCGAAGCGGTCTCTGTGCTCTCCGGCGGCGGTGCGGAGGCGTGGGAGGAAGGGGTGCTCGAAGGGGACATCCGTCCATCATTCCAGCCGGAGGGCGTCGGAGGAGCCAGCGCGGACCGGGGAGACCCGTCTGACCTAGGCTCGGCTCAGCGCCGACAAGCGCCGACAAGCGCCGACAAGCGCCGACAAGCGCCGACGAGCGCCGACGAGCGTCGGCGCGCGGCTCGTAAAGGAGCACCATGCCCGCCGACCTCACCGGATCCTCGTGGCGCACTGAGGACTTCGACATCCCCGCCTATCTGCAGCGGATCGGCATCGAACCCGGCCCCGCGAGCCTCGAGCTGCTCGAGGCCGTGCACCAGGCGCACGTGCGCACGCTGCCGTTCACGAACGTCGACATCCTGCTGGGCACCTACCCCGGTGCGGCGCCGGCGGCCGTGCAGCGGCAGCTGATCGAACGACGCCGCGGTGGCTACTGCTTCGCCCACGGGCAGCTGATGGCCGCGGCCCTCGAGCACCTGGGATTCGAGGTCACGCGCCACCTGGGCCGGGTGGGCTCCCCGGATCGGGCGCGCACGCACACCTCGCTCGAGGTCCGGCTCGACGACGGTGCCTGGTTCGCCGATCCCGGCTTCGGCTTCAGCATCCGCGGCCCCATGCCCCTTCGCGACGGCGCGGTGCGCGACGAGGGCGGCCGGCTCTTCGAGCTGAGCCTGGTGGGGGAGGGGCCGTCCACGGGCTGGGCGCTGCACCGCGACGGCGAGTTCCAGCACGTCTCCGACAGGCTGCCCGTGCGCCCGGTCGACATGCACACCGGGGACCAGATCACCTCCGGCGGCCTCGCCCCTGGCCCGTTCACCGTGATGCTGATGGCCAACCGCTGGACGGATGAGGGCCACGTCTCCATCACAGACACCACCCGGGTGGTGCGCGCCGACGGGAAGCCGACGCAGCACCAGGAGATCACTGCGCGCGAAGCCGTCGACGCCGCCGTCGATCTCGGGATCGAGCTCAGCGGTGCCGAGCGCGAGGCGCTGAGAGAGGTGCTCATCGGGCTGCGGCGTCGGCGGGAGGCCGCCGAGCTCTCGAGCTGAGTTCTCAGCCGAACCGGCGGTGGGCGGCGCGCAGGGTCTCCAGCAGCTGCGTCGGTCCGTCGCCGATCTGGGCGGGGATGGCTCCGCGGCCCGACTCGATCTGCGTGGCGCGCTCGGCCCAGCTCGGGCGGTGCGCCGGATCGTCCAGGGCGGCGCGCTGCTCGTCGATCCGTCGGGCCGCTGCCGGGCGCAGCGTGTAGAGAACGTGCCCGGCCGCCCCGGGCAGCGACCCGTGGGCCGGGGCGAAGGCGACGATCTCATCCCAGCGCAGCTGGTGCAGAGTGGACCAGGTGCCTTCCGGCCTGTGCTCGAACACCAGGGACTCGTCCGTGAGGATCAGCTGGAGGCCGCAGCGGCGGATGCCCAGAGCGCGTCGCACCGCGAGGCACCCGAGGACCACGAGCACGGCACCGAGCCACAGTCCGGGCCGCAGGAAGATCTGTGCGACGGACTCCAGCCCGCGCCCGGCCTGCGCGCACAGCAGCGCCCCGACGGCCGAGACCATCAGACCGCCCAGAAGCCTCAGGGCGGTGCGGCGCGGGTTCGAGGGGATGATCAGCAGCCCGTCCTCCTCGAGGATCGCGAGCTGCTCCGTGCTGTGCATGGGGCCAGCGTAGGCATCGCACGCATGGCAGGGTGGAATTTGCTGAGGTAAACTCGGACTATGGCATCCGCACAGAGGGACCAAGGCAGCGTCGACGCGGGCTTCGTGTTCTACTCCGCGCGCTGCCATGTCCTCTTCCGGGTGCTCGCGGCGCTGTGCATCGGCATGCTCCTCGTACTGGCGGGCATCGTGCCGACCATCGTGCTGGCCAACGGGAGCTGGCGAACGGGCATCGTCCTGGTCGCTGTGATGGTGCTGCCGACAGCGGGGCTGTGCACGCTGCTGTGGATGTCGCAGCTGTGGCGCTTCACCGCCACCTCGCGTGGCCTGGTCGTGCGCAGGATGGGGCGCACTCGCCAGATTCCCTGGCCGGCGGTGGATCATCTCGAGGTCGACAGGAGCTTCTACTGGTCAGGCGCCGTGGTAGTGGTCCTGCGCGACGGTCGACGGCTGCGCTCGAACGGCACTTCCACGCGAATGACCATGCACCGCGGGGAGCCGATCGTGATCGACTTCCACGGCTGGCATGCCCCAGCCCGTCCGTTCCACGTGGCCGCGGAGATCCACCAGCGGTACCTGGCTGGTGAGTTCGACCGC
Source organism: Kocuria sp. CPCC 205260 (assembly GCF_040981045.1). Taxonomy (NCBI): domain Bacteria; kingdom Bacillati; phylum Actinomycetota; class Actinomycetes; order Micrococcales; family Micrococcaceae; genus Kocuria; species Kocuria sp. CPCC 205260. The sequence goes on along the minus strand of NZ_JAVKPT010000001.1, from coordinate 807,703 downwards.
GAGCTCGCCGCCAGCGGTCTCACCGGGTCCGCGCTGCCTCGCTGAGGATCGTGTGGATCAGCCGCGCGGCGGTGCGCGCCGTGCGGGAGTCCACGTCGAAGGCAGGATTCAGCTCGACCACGTCCGCGTGGCGCAGCTTACCGGATGCCGCTGCCGCCTGGCAGGCCGCCAGGATCACATGCGCGGGCACGCCGAGCCCGGCCGGGGCACTGACTCCGGGAGCCACCGAGGCCGGGAGCACCCTCCGAAGGTTCCGATCGCACAACATTGCAGCCGATAATATTGTGCGATCATGAATCACGGAGAAGGGTGAGAAGCGCACGCCGCTCACCTCGCCGAAGGGACACTGCCATGTCCGATCGATCCGCCTCTGCCGACCGCCCCGCCGCCGGCTCCTCCGCACCAGCTCCTGATCCTGCCGCGACTCTGCCCGAGCCGGGCACCCTCGAGTACGCGTTCCTGGCCGCCACCGGCTCGGCTCCGCCCCTGAGGGACGTGGAGCCGGGCCCGCAGGCGCCTGCTCCGGAGGCTGCTCCCCCGGAGGCCGTCCGCCCCGAGACCGCCCGGCCGGCGCCGTCCCGGGCCGGCGGCCCCGTGCCGTCGAACCTGATCCTGAAGAAGTTCGTCGACCGGCTCCCGATCCCGCCGGTGCTGCGGGCCTCGCGGCGTCCGTCGGGGCGCGGTCTGGAGATCCGCGCGGACGTGGTGCGGACCAGGCTGCATGCCGAGCTGCCGGAGACCGAGATCTGGGGATGGGAGGGCTTCTGCCCGGGGCCCACGATCGAGGTCGAGCGCGACCAGGCCCTCGAGATCGACTGGGTCAACAGCCTGGGCGACCGCAAGGGCGCCCCGGCTGCGCTGCCCTACGACGTCGTGCGCGTCCCGCAGCGGTCGGAACCTGGGCTCCCGTTCAACGGCGACCTCACCGAAGCCGTGAGCCCCGGCGGCTGGTCGGCATCGCGCGGCAGCGGACCGAGGGCCTTTCCTGCCCTGCCCGGCACCGAGCAGCTGCGCGGCTGGATCTCCGTCCATGTCCACGGCGCGCTGACCAACGGCCACGACGACGGCTGGGCGCACAACGTCCTGGCCCTGGGCGATACCGCCCGCACCCGCTATCCGAACCGGCAGAGCGCCCGGACCATGTGGTACCACGACCATGCCATGGCCGTGACTCGCTTCAACGTGTACGCGGGACTGGCCGGGTTCTGGCTGATCCGCGACAGGAACGAGCGCTCCCTGGGGCTTCCCGACGGGGAGCGCGAGATCCCGCTGATGATCGGGGACCGCAATCTCGAGACGTCTCCTGCGGGCCGTGGGCCAGGGGGCCTCACCGGACGGATGCTCTACAAGCAGGCGGGATTCACCTTCACGCCCGGCGGGCAGCCCGGGGAGGTCCCGATCGTCGGGCCGTACAGCCTGGTCAACGGGAGGATCTGGCCCTTCGTCGACGTCGAGCCGCGCTGGCATCGGCTGCGGCTGCTCAATGCCTCGAACTCCCGGGTCCTGCGGCTCGCGCTGCACGACCCGCGCCGCGATCCGGCAAGGACGGAAGGCTCCCGGGATGCCCAGTGGGCCTCGGGCGATGCGCAGGTGCGGGCGGCGCGCAAGGCCGCCTCGCGGCTGAGCGGGCGCCTGGTCGTGATCGGTGCGGATGCCGGACTGCTGCCGGCCCCTCACCGGCCTTTCGGCGACACGGTCGTGCTCGGGCCCGGCGAGCGGCTGGACGTGCTCGTGGATCTGCGCGGGCTCGAGGAGACCGCCGTCGAGCTGCGCAACGAGGACGGGGTGCTGCACGCCGTGCCGGGGGATGCGGAGGCCTCGATCCTGCAGCTGCGCGTGGGCCGCGCCCGCGGACGCGGCCGCGAGACGTGGGAGCCGCCGGCGGTGCTCGACCGCTCGTTCCGAAGGTATGAGCACCTGGAGGGAGGGCGCCTGCGTGCCGGCCACGAGATCGTGGAGCACCACGAACACCTCTGGGTCGGGATCATCCCGCCAGGACCGGCCGGCGGGGTGCACCCGGAGATGTGGGAGCTGGCGGAGATCCCGGCGGGCGAGACTCTGCCGGAGCGCGAGCTCATCCAGGTCGTGGAGCACGGCGGAGCGGTCCGCTCGCTGCGCCCGGTGGCCAAGCTCTTCGACGACGCCACGACGATCCGGCTGAACCGCGGGGACTGGGCCGTGTGGCACTTCCTGCACCTGGGCGGACCGGCGCATCCGATGCACATCCACATGGCCGACTTCCAGGCCATCGGCCGCCGCCGGATCGACCCGGCCTCGTGGGATCCGGTGCGGGCCCGCACCACGGCCCCGCTGGTGGGAAGGCCCGTGCCGCCGGAGGAGTTCGACGATCTGGTGCGCGCGCCCAAGGACACGTGGACCATGAACGCCGGCGAATGGTACAGCGTGGCCGGGCACTTCGAGGGGGCCTCGGGCAGCTTCATGTACCACTGCCACATCCTGGATCACGAGGACCACACGATGATGCGCCCCTTCACGGTCCTGCCGCGGGACATCATGACCTTCCACGCCGGTCACGGATCGTCCGAGCACGACGGCGGGCACCACCCGCACTGAGCGCGGCGACGGGTGCGGGCGGCCCCGGCGGTCCGGCCCGCACCCGTCGCGGTTCATAATCGTGGTCATGAGCGATTCGATGAGCACCCCGCAGCCGCACAGCCACTCCCACGACCATGACCACGGCGGGGGAGAGGACCTCGAGCTGCTGCGCCGCGGGAACACCGCCGAGGCATGGGATGCGATCTACTCGCCCGCCGAGCGTCGCTGGAGCGGCCAGCCGAACCAGGCGCTCGTGGCCGAGGTCGCCGGCCTCGAGCCCGGCACCGCGCTCGACGTCGGCTGCGGAGAGGGCGCCGACACCGTCTGGCTCGCCCAGCAGGGGTGGCAGGTCACCGGCCTGGACATCTCCGGGGTGGCCCTCGAGCACGCCCGCGCCGCGGCGGAGGCCGCCGGTGTGCAGGCCGAGTGGATCCACTCCGGGCTCGACGACGTCGAGCTGCCCGAGGATGGCTTCGACCTCGTCTCGGTGTTCTACCCGGCCCTGCCGTCGCAGCCCGAGGGCGTGAACCTCATCGCGCTGCTCGGCGCAGTCGCCCCGGGAGGCACGCTGCTGTTCGTCGGCCACGCGGACATCGACCCCGAGGAAGCCCGGGCTCGCGGCTTCGATCCGGAGGACTACCTCTCGATCGACGATCTGGAGGCTGCGCTGCAGCGCTCCTCGCGCTGGGAGATCGCCGTCCGCGAGCGTCGTCCCCGCCATGTGGAGGGCGGCGCCGGCGGTGGCCACACGCACGACGAGATCCTGAAGGCGGTGCGCTCTGCGGACTGATCCTCGGCGGGGCTGGTAGCGTCCCGAAGCCATGGACCCCGCGCAGCAGCAGCCCGTGAGCGAGACCTCTGCGGCAGGAGGGCGCTCGCGCCCAGTCGCCCCGTCGTCGAAGCCCTCAGTCGATCCCGTACGCGCTGCGGAACCCGCCGAGGACGACCTGCGCACCCAGTCGGTGCGCTGGGCCGTCGAGCTGTTCGAGCGCGAAGGGTTCGAAGCCACGAGCGTGGCGGACATCGCCGCCGCGGCGGGCATCTCCCGAGCCACCTTCTTCCGTCAGGTGGGCGGCAAGGAGGACGCGGTCTTCGCCGATCACCCCCCGCTGCTCGAGCGCATCGAGGCTTGGATGCTCCAGCGGCTCGCGGAGGACGGAGCGGAAGCGCACGTGATCGTGTGCGAGGCTTCCCTGCAGGTCCTGTCCCACCTGGCTCGAGACCTTCCGGCGGCCCGGCGACGCTACGGCGTGGTCCGCTCCGTGGCGGCTCTGCGCGAGCGCGAGATCGTCACCGAGCGGCGCTACGAGCAGCTGTTCGTCCAGACCCTGCGCGCCCACCTGCCGCAGGCGGATTCCCTGGGCACCGTGGTCTTCGCCGCCGCCGTGACCGCGGCGCACAATCACGCGCTGCGCTCTCTGCTGCGCGATGAGCATGCCCAGCAGCCGCAAGCCGTCGACGCGGCCGTCGAGTCGCTGCGCGCAGCCCTCAAGGATCTGCGCGCCCGGCTGGCGACCGGCTCGGCGGGGCTCGGCGGCGAAACCGGCGAAGACGGCGATGGCCACGGCGACCCGGGCGCGCACGACGGTCCAGGCGTGCTCGATGGAGGCAGTCGGGCGGACAGCTCTGCGGCGGATGCGGTGACGGTCGTGGTGGCCACGGCGCCGTCGTCGTCGGGCTCCGGGGTCGATGTCGACGCTGTCGTCGAGAAGGTGCGCAGAGCTCTGAGCTGAGGTGATACTGCGTCTCATTCCATTTGATACGCAGTATCGCTAGAGTGGGGCCATGACTGAGACCCCGCTTCCCGGCGCCACCGAGCCCGAGTACTCGGTGACCCACGCCCTGGACATCGACTACTACAGCCTCTTCACGCAGATCCCGGAGGCCGACCGCGAGCTCTGGGAACGGGCTCGGGAGGTGGGCACCGGGCTGCAGGAGCGCATGGCCGCGGCGTGGGACGCCCACGAGTACCCGCTCGAGGCTGTTGCCGCGCTGGGGGCCGCCGACCTGTTTGTCGACGGGCTCGAGCACCCCCTGCTGAGCGAGATGTCCCCGCTGGGGGCCGGGCTCGTGAACATGGAGCTCTCCCGCATCGACGGCTCGCTCGGCACCATCGTGGCGGTGCAGGGCGGTCTGGCCCTGCGCAGCCTGATCCTGCACGGCAGCCCCGAGCAGCAGCAGCGCTGGGCGAAGCCGCTGGCTTCAGGCGAGGTCTTCGGCGCCTTCGCACTCACCGAACCGGATCACGGCTCGGACTCCGCGCAGCTGGAGACCGTCGCCGAGCGCACGGCCGAGGGATGGACGCTGCGCGGGGCCAAGAAGTGGATCGGCAACGGGGCCGCCGGCGGGATCAGCTTCGTGTGGGCGCGCGTAGTCGACGATTCCGTGCCCGAGGGCGTGCCCGGGGCCACCGGCTCGGTGCGCTGCTTCCTGATCCCGCAGGAGACGCTCGGCTACCGCGCCGAGGTCATCAAGGGCAAGGGCGCTCTGCGCGCGATCGACCAGGCGCTGATCCGCCTGGAGGATGTGAAGGTCCCCGCAGATGCCGTGCTGCCCGGCTCCACGAGCTTCCGCGACGCCTCGCGCGTGCTCTACGCGACCCGCTCCGGGGTGGCCTGGTCCGCGCTGGGCCACGCGACCGGCTGCTTCGAGTCCGCGCTGTCCTACGCCAAGCAGCGACGCCAGTTCGGCAAGCCCCTGGCTGAGCATCAGCTCGTGCAGGAGCGGCTGACCCGCATGCTGTCCATGCTCACGTCCATGCAGCTGTACTGCTCCCAGCTCGCCGCCTCCGAGGCCGGAGGGCATCTGCGGCCCACCCAGGCCTCGCTGGCGAAATACCACAACACCCGCACGGCCCGCGCGATCGCCGCCGAGGCCCGCGACCTCATGGGCGGCAACGGCATCCTGATCGACAACGGGGTCATGCGCCACCTGGCGGACATCGAGGCGATCCACACCTACGAGGGCACCGAGTCGGTGCAGGCGCTGCTGATCGGCCGAGACCTGACGGGCTTCAGCGCGTTCGCCTGAGCGCAGGCGTCGTCGTCGGGTTCGAGCGCTTCAGCTGTTGAGCCCGCGGGCGGCGACCTTCCACGAGCCCAGCACGGCCCCGCCGTCGATCACCGTGACGGAGCCGATGAGGTTCAGGGTCAGGCACACGTGGTTGGGGATCACGCGCAGCTGCTCGCCCATGGCCGGCAGCGCGTCCTCGGACGGGAAGACGACGGTCGCGTGGTGCTCGGACAGCGCCGTGATCCGCGCCCGCGGGTGGTTCGGCAGGCGCCCGTACCCGGTGGCCCACGCCGGGCGGTCGCTGCCGAGGACCTTCGAGCCCGCGTCCAGCACGATCCGGCGCAACGACGGTCCGTCGTCCTCCGCTTCCTCGTGGTCGTGGCGGGAGATGACGGTGGCCGCGACCGACAGGGACACGTCCTGGATGCCGATGCGCCCGAGCTCGAGCTGCTGGGCGTCGCCGAAGACGTAGACGCCCGGGCGGATCTCCTGCGCCGCCGTGGGCTCCTCCACCTCGGCGGTGGGGCTCGAGCCGCCGCTGACGTGCACGATCTCGTGGCCGGCCTCGCGCAGCTCTCGGGCAGTGCCTGCAAGGATCGCGCTCTCCTGGGTGGCCGCCGAGGACTGCTCGCCCGGGGCGTAGCTGTGCCCCGGGAAGGTGAAGAGGCCGTCCAGTCGCACGCCCAGCTCCCGGGCGCGCTGCGCGATCGGCAGGGCGTCGTCGGGCAGCACGCCGCTGCGGTGGTGGCCGCTGTCCAGCTCCAGGGACACCGAGAGCGGCGCATCGCCCAGCTCGCGGGCGATCTGCTCGACGGCCTCGACCGAATCCGTGCCGATGCGCAGCCGCGTCTTCTCCGCCAGCAGCTTCAGCCGCACGGCCTTGCGCATGTCGACCCACAGGGGATAGGCGATGAACAGGTCCTCGATGCCGGCACCGGCGAAGACCTCCGCCTCGCCGATCGTGGCCACGGTCAGGCCCACCGCACCGGCGTCGATCTGCCGGCGGGCGATCTCCGGGATCTTGTGCGTCTTGGCATGCGGGCGCAGCATCAGGCCGCGCCGAGCCGCCGAGTCGGCCACCCGAGCGATATTGGCATCCAGGATCCGACGATCCACCACCACCGCAGGCGTGGACAGGGGAAGATCCGGCAGGTGCTGGGCGGGGAAGTCGGCATGAGCTTCGGTCATGGCCCGACCCTATCTGCGTGCGCCCGGGTCCTGAGCCCCCACCCGACTGCCCGAATCCGAACCGCACCGCCACCGACAGGCCGAGTCGTCACCGGTTCCGGCGGCTTGCGGTGAGGAAGCGGCCACCGGATCCAGGAGCGGTGGGCAATCGGCCAGTCGCTGGAGGGGGAGCGGCGATGCGGCCGCTCGGGCGCCCGGACATCTACGCGACATCAGCCGGGTCTAGGATCTGCTCGACGGCCGCAGGGCCGCCCGTGCGTCGCAGCCGCGGCGCCGCTGCCCCACAGGAGCCTCGATGTCCCCGGCTGAGCCGCACGGAACCCGCAAGACCGACCGCTCGACGCTCGGTGAGCCCGGAACAGCGTCGTCTGTGCGGTCGAACTCGAGTGCCGGATCACCTGAATCCACAGGACCCACGGCCACGGATCATCCGGCCGATGAGCCCGCCGGTCTCGCGGATCTGCTGGACGAGCAGCCGGTCCAGGAATCCCCGGAGACGGGGGTGCCTGCCGAGGACCGCACCACCCTGACCCCGGTCGAGGCCTTCGAGGCCGCACGCGACGGATCCCCTGATGACGGACAGCCACAGGGACAGGAAGAGGCGACCGGGCCGACCCTCGACACAGCCGCTTCGATGCGCGGGGGCGAGGCCGGGTCGCGTCGTCTGGTGCTGATGCTGGTCGGGGTGGCGGCGGCACTGCTGGCTCTGGAGGGGATCAGCCGCTACGCCAGCTTCATCGCCCCGGTCTTCTTCGCGCTGAACATGGTGATCATCGTCCACCCCCTGCACGCCTGGCTCGTGCGAAGGCTGCGGTGGCCGGTCTGGCTGGCCGCGATCACCGCTCTGGCAGTGGTGCTGATCGCGCTGCTGGCCTTCTTCTACTCCATGGGATGGGCGATCTTCGCGCTGCTGACGGCATTGCCCGGCTACTCCGGAGAGTTCGCCGCGCTGGGCGATGACCTCATGCAGTGGCTCGCGCAGTTCGGCGTGACGACCGAGACCATGGCGGCCAACATCGAAGCCAATGTGCCCGACATCGTGGGCTTCTCGACGGAATGGCTGCTCGATGTGGCCTCGAACGTCTCCGGAGTGGCCACCATGCTGGCGATCGTCATCACCGCGATCTTCTTCCTCACCCTGGACTCCATGACCATCCGCCGGCGGATGGGCGTGATCCTGCTGCAGAAGCCCCTGGTGGGCCGCGCGCTGCTCAGCTTCGCCGCCGGGGTGCGCAGGTACTGGATCGTCACGACGGTCTTCGGGCTGATCGTGGCGCTCATGGACCTGGGCTACCTGTGGGCCCTGGGGATCCCGCTGGCCGGTGTCTGGGCGGTGCTGGCCTTCGTGACGAACTACATCCCCAACATCGGGTTCGTCATCGGCATGATCCCGCCGACCATGATGGGCCTGCTCGAGGGCGGCTGGCTCGATGCGCTGGCCGTGATCCTGGGCTTCAGCGTGATCAACCTGGTCATGCAGTCGTTCATCCAGCCCAAGTTCACCGGCGACGCCGTGGGAGTCACCCCGATGGTCTCGTTCGTCTCCGTGCTGCTGTGGTCGCTCGTGCTCGGCCCGCTGGGGGCGCTGCTCGCCCTGCCGGCCACGCTGCTGGTGAAGGCCCTGCTCGTGGATCCCAACCCAGACGTGCGCTTTGTCAACGCGCTGATCGCCTCCTCGCCGGAGGACGGGCTGTCGTCGGCGGCCGCCGAGCAGGCCCGTGCCTCCCGCGGCGCCCTGGCCCGTTGGATCAGCGGGACCACCCGACGCCGGCGCCGCCCCGCACCGGTGGCGGGTCGCAGCACAGCGGAGGCGAGCGACTCGACGCAGGCCTCGGAGGCGCCCGCAGCCTTGGCAGACGAGCGCTCCTGACCCGTCACGGAAGCTTCCCGCGTCAGCGACGTGCGGGGTCTCACTCCACTGAGTCCGACAATTTGAGGGACGCGTCATCTTTTTCTCGTACCGTGGAAGCATGAACTCGCAGATTCCCCTGCAGACCAGTCCGTTCACCGCCGTAGGCGACCTTCCTCTGCATCCGCTCGTGGTGCATCTTCCGGTCGTGGTGCTGCCGCTGACGGCCATCCTGCTGATCGTCGCGGCGGTGGTGCCAGCCGTGCGCCGACGCGTCCTGGGCCTGTCCGTGATCGGCGCCGCGCTCGGGCTGGCCGGGGTCATCCTGGCCCTGATCTCCGGCAACGCCTTCGCCCAGCAGGTCGGCATGCCGCAGCAGCACGCCGACGCCGCGAACCGCCTGCTCGCGGCCTCGATCGCGCTGTTCGTGCTGACGACGGCCTGGTGGATCAGCCGGGTCCTCGCCGACCGGAAGCAGCGCGCCGAGGTCGAGGGCTCGGGCGCAGGTGCGCTGCCGACGGTCCTGGGCGCGCTGAGCGCTCTGACGGGCGCGGCCGTGCTGATCTTCGCCGTGCAGACCGGTCACACGGGCGCCCAGGCCGCGTGGTCAGGGGCCATGGCCACGAACGACCCTGCGGGCACCAGCGCCGAGGAGTCGTCCTCGGCCGCCACCGAGTCCGAGGCTGAGACCGACACGATGGATGAGGTTGCCGAGCACGACGGCGCCGAGTCCTGCTGGGCCGCGATCGACGACGGCGTCTACGACCTCAGCGACTGGATCGCCCAGCATCCCGGGGGTGAGGGCGCGATCGAGTCGCTGTGCGGGAGCGACGGCACCGAGGCCTTCACCGGCCAGCACGAGGGCAGCGATCGGGTGGCCGAGCAGCTCGCGGAGTTCAGGATCGGCGAGCTCGCCGCCTGAGCCTGCTGGCGCACTCAGCGCAGTCCGGCCCGCGTCTGCGGCCGAGCCCCGGAGGTCCTGCCGTCCGGGGCCGGGAGTCGCAGTCCCGGCCTTCCGTGCTGGACCGGGACTCGCAGTCGCTGCCGTCCGGGATCATCGGAGAGCGCGCTGCGCTCAGTCGCCGATCCGGACCTCGGCCGTGCCTGCGACCGCTGCGAAGCGCTCCGGCGTGGCGGTGAGCAGGATGACCTGAGCCCGGCGTCCGGCCGATTCGAGAGCCGCGGCCAGGCTGGCCAGACGCTCGGGGTCGGAGTGGCCAAGGGCGTCGTCGAAGATCACCGGCACTCCCTCCACCGGATCCACCAGGGTGGCCACGGCCAGGCGCACCAGCACGGCGAGCTGCTCGCGGGCGCCCGTGGACAGCGACGACTCGTCGATCCAGGTCCCGTGCATGAAGCGGCGGGTGACCTCCAGATCCTCGTCGACCTCGACCCGGAAGCTTAAGCCGAAGACGTGGGCCCCCAGCCGCTCCAGCTGCTGGCGGAACGGCTCCGTGTAGCGGCGATGCGCCTCCGCCTGGAAGCGCTCCAGGGTGCCGGCCAGCAGCTTGGCGGCCGCTGCCCGCCGCAGATGGCTGCTCAGCTCCTGAGCGACCGCGCGGCGCCGGGTGAGCGCGGTGTCGAAATCGGACTGCTTCTGGTCTCGGTCCAATGCCATCAGAGCACCCCGGGACTGGGCGCGCTGATCGCGGGCCTGATCCAGCACCCGGCGCAGTGCCTCTGGGCGGCGCATGCGCGCCTCGTACTGGCTGCGCTTGTGCTCGCCGTCCTGGTCCTGCCACTGCCGCTCGAGCTGGGCTGCCTGCTCCTGGGCCCGCGCGAGCTCGTCGATGGCCTCCTGATGCGAGGCCTCCACGGCATCGTCGGCGATCTGCTCGCGCTCGTGGGCGAGCTGCTGCTCGTCGCGCTGCGCGGACTCCGCCTGCGCGTCCAGCGCGGCCCGCGCGGCACCCAGCTCCTCCCGCCGGGCTGACAGGGCCGCTTCTGCGCCGGAGACGTCGTCGCGCACGGTCTCCAGCGTGCTGCGGGCGTCCTCGGCGGCCTCCTCCGCCTCCTGCAGGGCATCTGCGGCTTCCTGCGCCGATCCGGTCATGGCCGGAGGATCTGAGTCCGCGGGCCGCTCCGAATCGGCCAGCAAGGAGGCAAGCCGCTCGTGCTCGCGGCGCAGCTCGGCCTCGTCGTGCTGGGCGAGCACGCTACGGCGGCGCTGTACCAGCGCGGTGCGCTCGCGCTGCGCCTCCGTCTGCTCGCGCAGCAGATCGCGGGCCTCCTGCGGGGAGGCGACCTCCCACCGGACCAGCGCTTGCCGCAGGGCCTCCTGAGCGTCGTTCGCGGCCCGGCTGCGGTCCTCGCGCCCCTTTTCGGGGACCACGCTCACCCGCAGCTGCCCCGGCAGCTCGAGGTCGATCTGCTCGGTCACGGCGCGGGTCTGCGCTTGCTGATCGAGCAGCTCGATCGACTCGTCGCCCAGGTGCACCGTGCGGGGGCCTCCCAGGGCGGTCACCGTCAGCTCGGCGGAACCGGCTGCGACCTGCGCTCGAGCGGTCGCCAGGGCCCGCTCGGCGGCATCGATCCGCTCGACGTCGGCGGCGCCGATGGGGGAGTCAGGGGCCTGACCCAGCGCCTCGAGCTGCTGGGCGATCTCCTCGAGCTCGTGCAGCTGCTGTGCCAGCTCGCTGTGGCGCTGCCGGTGCTGGACCAGGCGCTGGGCGGTGCGCAGCGCGCGGACTCGGCCCCGGGCCTGCTCCTCCGCAGTGCGAGCGCTCTCGAGCTCGGTGCGGTGCTGCTGCGCTGCTTCCTGCGCGGAGTCGAGCTTGACCTGCAGCGCTTCTGCCTCCGTACGCAGCTGCGCGGCACGCTGGTGAGCCTCCTGTGCCCGGGTGCGCAGCCGCTCGCGCTGCTCGAGATCGGATCGGCGCTGCTCGGTGCGCGATGAAGCCGCCTCCGCCGCCGCTGCGGCCTGCTCCCTGCGGGTCTGCAGCTGAGTGAGCGCGGCGGCCGAGACTCTGGCCTGCTCGGCGTCCTCCTCCGCTGACGCGAGGGTGCGCTGGGCGGCGGTCAGCGCGCGCTCGTCCCGCTCCAGGCGCTCTTCGGCTTCCACGAGGCTCGCGAGCTCGGCGTCGGCTCGCTCATGGTCGGCCACGGCCTCACGGTGCCGGTCGCGCACGGCCTTGGTGGCGGCGTTCTCCTTGCCGCCGGCCGTCCAGTACCGCTCGCGCTCGGCCTGGGCCAGAGCGAGCAGGCTCGAACCGGACTCGCTCTGGGCGCTGCCTCCGCTGGCCTGCTCCAGGGCGGACTTCAGCGCCGAGGAGTCGGTGAGCCTCTCCCGGCCCGAGGCCGAGCCCTGCAGCATGCGCAGCGCCGACCACAGCGTCTGATCGGAGCGCTCGCGCAGGGCCATGACGGTGTCGTGGGCCTCCCGCCCCGAGAGCGTGTCCCCGGCGCGCGGTCCCTCGAGGAAGCGCAGGGTGGTCTTCTTGGCCTTGAGCCACTGCTTGCGGTACAGCAGGCGGTGGCCCTCCAGGGTGAACTCCGCCTCCACGGCGATCCCCAGGTCATCGCCCACGGGATCCGCCGCCTTGACGGCCTTGGCCCCGGAGCTGTCCGGGATCTCCAGCAGGAGGTCGAAGGCCTCGATGAGGGACGACTTCCCGGACTCGTTGCGCCCCTGCAGCACGGTGATCCCTGTGTCCGGGAACTCGACCGTGCGGTCCCGGACTCCCTTGAAGCTGTCGACGGCGATGCGGTGGATCCTCATGCGCGCTGCCCTCCGCTCAGCCGCACCAGCAGGCGCAGGGCATCCTGGGCGGTCTCGTGCTCAGCAGGCGGCGCCGGCTCGCGGAGCATCTCCTCCTGCTCGGCCTGCTCCGAGAGCTCTTCTGCGGCGATCGGCTCGGGCGACCCGTCCTCAGCGCGCTCCCGCTCGGGCTGCCAGGCCCTCTCCCGAAGCTCCTCGAGGGTCTGCTGGGCGAAGCCGCCCAGCGAGATCTCCTGCATCTCCTCCTGGCTGGGCAGGATCACGATGTCCGTGTGCCGGTCCCAGGCCTCCAGCGACGCGAAGCGCGCCCCCTGGGATTCGAGCAGCTCGTCCAGCTGCGCCGCCTGCCCGACCGTGAGGGCTCCCCGCAGAGCCGTCTTGACCATGGTCCGCTCCTTGGGCGTCTGAGCATCCAGCTCGGCGGCCAGCGCCTCGAGGTCCTCCGGGCCGTCGAGCTCGCGCTCGATCACCACGTGGCGCCACCGCCCGACCTGGTGGTCCTGCACCGTGACCTGGGACCCGGCCGGGGCCTGCGGATCGATCTGGACCTCCAGCACCAGGCCCAGACCGGTCTCCCGGAAGCTGGTGGTCTCGTGGGCCCCCGAGTACTGGATGGCCCCGCGTCCGTCCTGCGGCCAGCGGATGTGGCGATCGCCCAGTGCGACGTAGTGGATCCGCCCGTCCGCCAAGGCTGCCTCCAGCGGTGCCCGCCTGACGGTGACGGGGGAGGAGGCATCCGGATCCAGCTCCTCCAGCATGCCGTGGCCGACGAGCACGCGGACGGTCCCATCTGTCTCCAGGCCCTCCAGCGCAGGAGCCACGGGATCCGCGTCCGGCTTGCGGGTCCGCCACGGCGCCCCGACCACCTGGACGCCGTCGAGCACCTGGACGGGATCCGAGTCCCGCAGCAGCACGACGTTGTCCGGGAGGCCGTCGCGCACGGCGGGCGAGTCCCACAGCGAGCCCGTGCCCAGAGGGTCGTGGTTGCCCGGAAGCAGCAGTACCGGCAGCTCGCAGCGCATGGCCTCCAGCGCCCGGCCCATGTCCTGAGGGCTGAGATTGGCATGGTCGAACACGTCTCCTGCCACGACCACGAACGAGCATTCGCGCTCCAGGGCCAGCGCCAGGAGGGTGCGCACGGTGTCCACCCGGTCGGCGGTGAAGCGCGGCTGAGCCTCACCGGCCAGGTAGTGCCGGGTCATGCCCAGCTGCCAGTCGCTGGTGTGCAGGAAACGAACGGTCACGGCGGGCCTCCATCAGGGCGCTCCGGCGGATGCGGGGACGAGAACGGGCCGGGGAAGCGAACTCCCATGACCCTAGGAAGCGAGTCCGACATCACAAGGTCCTGGTGAGACCCGATGTCAGGCCGTCAGCGAGGTGATGATCCCGTAGATTGGGCCCACGGAATGCGCGGCGGCCGTGCGTCCCCTTCCGGTCCCGCCGCCCCTGAGAGCGAGGAGACCCCATGTCGCAGAACACCCCTTCCGAGCCGACCTGGAACCCGGAGACCAGCCCGGCCGGCGTGTCCGCCTCCGAGGTGCCCGGACAGCAGCCGGAGCAGCCTCGTCCCGCGCAGGAGCCGGCGCCTGCGCCCCAGCAGGCTCCGCGCCAGGCCCCGCCGACCGATCCCGAGCTCGACGGCCACAGCTCCGGCCCGGGCGCCGGCGTGTGGGCCGCGCTGATCGTGGGCATCCTGGTGCTGATCGTCCTGCTGATCTTCATCCTCCAGAACATGGAGGACGCCACGATCCACTTCATGTCCTGGACCTCCTCCATGCCCACCGGCGTGGCCATGCTGCTCGCCGCGATCGCCGGCGCCCTGGTCATGGCCCTGGTCGGCTCGGTGCGACTGTTCGCCGTGAACCGTCGCGTGCGCAAGCTCGAGAAGGAGCGCGAGCGCATCAAGTCCACGCTGCGCTGAGCGCGCTGATCGATCCGCGGAGCATCTCCATGACGGCCGCGTCCTCGCCTGTGCGGGACGCGGCCGTCGTCGGAAGCGGCTCTCCGTGAGCGATCGTGCGGACGTCGTCGTCATCGTGCATCCGCTGAGGCGCCATGCCGCTGCGATCGAGCCCCTGCTGCGGCAGCGAGCGGCCGCGGCCGGGCTGCGGGTGCGCTTCGAGGCGACCACCTCGCAGCGCCCCGGCGCGCAGCAGGCCGCCCAGGCCGTGGCCGACGGTGCGGCTCGGGTGATCGTCGCCGGCGGCGACGGCACCGTCCGCAGCGTCGCTTCCGGCCTGGCAGGCTCGGGAGCGGCGCTGGGGATCATCCCGACGGGCACCGCCAACCTCTTCGCCCGGAATCTGGGCCTCCGTGCTCCGCGCACGGTGAAAGCGCTCGACGCTGCGCTGCGCCATGTGCTCGCAGCTGACCCGATTCCTCGCGACGTCGGCCTCCTGAGCTGGCGCGACGCCGATCAGCAGCGGCATGACGACGTCTTCCTGGCGGTCGCCGGCATGGGCGAGGACGCAGCGGTCGTGGCCGCCACGGACGAGGCGCTCAAATCCCGCACCGGCTGGCCGGCCTACCTGCTGCGCGGTGCCGCCAGGCTGCGCTCGCCCCTGCACACCCTCGGCATGCGCGTGGACGACGGCCCCGAGCTCGAGCTGCCCGCCTGGTCCGTGCTGATCGGCAGCGCGCCGCGGATCCCGCTGGGCATCCGCGTCTTCCCGCACGTGCGCACGGACTCCGGGGACCTGGAGCTGCTACGAGCAGCGCCGCAGTCGCTGCGCGACTGGGCGAGCATCGGCTGGCACGGGCTGATCCGACGACCCCAGCGGGCGCGCGCCCTGCATTACGACTGCGCCCTGTCCGTCGAGCTGCGAGCGCGGAGCCCGCTGCTGCTGCAGGCCGACGGCGATCTGCTGGGCCGCGCTGTCCAGGTCCGGGCCGAGGTCAGCCCCGCAGCGCTGCTCGTGGCGAGCTGAGCGGATCGGCGTCGGTCAGGCCGTGGACGGGACTGCCGCGCCGAAGCGCATGACGGAGCGCAGCCGCACCGATGCCACACTGATCCCGAGAACCAGCACCCGAGGATCACGTCCCAGGAGGACCCCATGGCAGCACGACTGAGCCCCTTCATCATGTTCTTCGGCGAGAACCACGGCCAGGCGGAGACCGCCCTGAGCACGTGGGTCAGCGCATTCCCCGACTCAGAGGTCCTCGAGCTGTCGCGGTGGTCCGAGAGCGACGAGAACGAGGTCGCGGGCACGATCTCCCAGGGCCTGATCCGCGTGGCGGGGACCACCGTGCGGGCCTTCGACAGCGCCTTCGACCACGGCTTCCCGCTGACCCCGGCGGTGTCGATGTTCGTCGAGCTCGACACGCAGGAGCAGGTCCGCGCCGCCCACGAGATCCTGCTCGACGGCGGCACCGAGCTCATGCCGCGGGGGGAGTACCCCTTCAGCCCCGCCTTCGTGTGGCTGCAGGACCGCTGGGGCGTGAACTGGCAGATCAGCGCGGCGGGCTGAGCTGCATCGAGTCATCGGAGGCGCGTGATCCGCCGGAAAGGCCCTGCGACGCACTGCGGCCCCGCTCACCGATCGGTGAGCGGGGCCGCAGTCTGATCCGGTGCCTCAGCAGAGGCGGGAGATCACTTCTTGAGGCTGTCGATCGCCTCGTTCAGCGTGGCCGAGGGACGCATGACCGCGAAGGCCTTCTCGTCCTCGGGGCGGTAGTAGCCGCCGATGTCCGCCGGGGAGCCCTGGACGCCGAGCAGCTCGGCGACGATCTTCTCCTCGCCGTCGGACAGGCGCTGGGCGACGTCCGAGAACGCCGCGGCCAGCTCGGCATCGGCCGTCTGCTGCGCCAGAGCCTGGGCCCAGTACAGCGCCAGGTAGTAGTGCGAGCCGCGGTTGTCGATCTCTCCGACCTTGCGCGAGGGCGACTTGTTCTCCTCCAGGAAGCGGCCGGTGGCCTCGTCCAGGGCGTCGGCCAGGACCTGCGCCTTGGGGTTGTCGTAGCGCGAGGCCAGGTGCTCGAAGGAGGCCGCCAGCGCCAGGAACTCGCCCAGCGAGTCCCAGCGCAGGTGGTTCTCCTCGACCAGCTGCTGCACGTGCTTGGGTGCGGAGCCGCCGGCACCGGTCTCGAACAGGCCGCCGCCGTTCATCAGCGGGACGATCGAGAGCATCTTGGCGGAGGTGCCCAGCTCCAGGATGGGGAACAGGTCCGTGAGGTAGTCGCGCAGGACGTTGCCGGTCACCGAGATGGTGTCCTCGCCCTTGCGGATGCGCTCGATCGAGAACTTGGTGGCCTCGATCGGGCTCAGGATGCGCAGATCCAGTCCCTCGGTGTCCTCCTCGGCCAGGTACTTCTCGACCTTCTCGATGAGGTTGCGGTCGTGGGCGCGGGACTCGTCGAGCCAGAACACGGCCGGCATGCCGGACTCGCGCGAGCGGCGCACGGCGAGCTGGACCCAGTCCTTGATCGGGGCGTCCTTGGCCTGGCAGGCGCGCCAGATGTCGCCCTGCTCGACCTCGTGGGACATCAGGACCTCGCCGGCCGAGTTCACGACCTCGACGGTACCCGGGGCGGGGATCTCGAAGGTCTTGTCGTGCGAGCCGTACTCCTCGGCCTTCTGCGCCATGAGGCCCACGTTCGGGACGGTGCCCATGGTGGTGGGGTCGTAGGCGCCGTTGGCGCGGCAGTCGTCGATCACGGCCTGGTAGACGCCGGCGTAGGACGAGTCCGGCAGCACGGCCAGGGTGTCCTCCTCGGTGTCGTCCTTGGACCACATGTGACCCGAGGTGCGGATCATGGCCGGCATGGAGGCGTCCACGATGACGTCCGAGGGCACGTGCAGGTTGGTGGTGCCCTTGTCCGAGTTGACGTAGGCCAGGGCCGGGCCCTCTGCCAGGCCCTTCTCGATCTCGGCCTTGACGCCGTCACGGACCTCGGGATCCAGCTGCTCCGCGCCCGAGAGGATCGAGGCCAGGCCGTCGTTGGCGGACAGGCCGGCCGCGGCGAGCTGATCGCCGTAGACCTCGAACAGGGTGGGGAAGAAGGCGCGGACCACGTGGCCGAAGATGATGGGGTCGGAGACCTTCATCATGGTGGCCTTCAGGTGCACGGAGAAAAGCACGCCCTCGGACTTGGCGCGCTGGACCTGCTCGGCCAGGAAGCCGTCCAGGGCGCGGGCGGACATGTTGGTCGAGTCCACGACCTCACCCGCGAGCACCGGCACGGACTCCTTGAGCACCTGCTCGCCGTCCTGCGTGCGCAGGCGGATGGTCAGGGTGTCATCGGCGGGGATCACGACGGACTGCTCGTTGTCGCGGAAGTCGTTCGCATCCATGGTCGCGACGTTCGTCTTGGAGTCCTTCGACCACGCGCCCATCTTGTGGGGGTTCTTCTTGGCGTAGTTCTTCACGGCCTTGGGGGCGCGGCGATCCGAGTTGCCCTCGCGCAGGACCGGGTTCACGGCCGAGCCCTTGACCTTGTCGTAGCGGGCGCGGACGTCCTTCTCCTCGCCCGTCTGCGGGTCCTCGGGGTAGTCCGGGATGTCGAAGCCGGCGGCCTGCAGCTCCTTGACCGCGGCCTTGAGCTGCGGGACGGAGGCCGAGATGTTCGGCAGCTTGACGATGTTCGCCTCGGGCGTCTTGGCCAGCTCACCGAGCTCGGCGAGGGCGTCGTCCAGGCGCTGGTCCTCGGTCAGGCGCTCCGGGAACAGGGCGATGATGCGACCGGCCAGCGAGATGTCGCGGGTCTCGACCTCCACGCCGGCGGTGGTGGCGAACGCCTCCACGATCGGCTTGAAGGAGTAGGTGGCCAGCAGCGGGGCCTCATCGGTCTTGGTCCAGATGATCTTGGGCATATGAGTCGTGACTCCTTCGTTCGACGTCATGCGGTGCGTGATCGCCTTCAAACCTACCCGATCCGACCTCTCCATCAGAGGCCTGGGTCACGCTGTCCGGGCGGCAGGCTGGGACGACGGGTCCGCTGTTGCGCGCGGCGCGAACGCCGACGTCAGCGCGTCCCTGCCTCAGCTTCCGGACAGCTGGAGCGGGTAGAACGGGTCCATGCTCTGGAGATGGCTCGTCAATTCGCTCGCGGTGGCCCTGGCCACCGCCCTGGTGCCCGGCATCCACCTGAACACCGCGACCCTCGGCACCCAGATCCTGGTGATCGTGATCGTGGCCGCCGTGCTCGGTGCGTTCAATGCCGTGGTCAAGCCCGTGCTGCAGCTGCTCAGCGGCTGCCTGATCATCCTGACGTTCGGGCTGTTCCTGATCGTGATCAACGCCGCCATGCTGCTGGCGGTCTCCACCGTCATGGAGGTCTTCGGCGGCTACTGGGCGGTCGAGTCCTTCTGGCCGGCGGCCGTGCTCGGCTCGGTCGTGATCTCGCTGGTCAGCATGCTCATGGGCGCGTTCGAGCCCAGGCGGCGCGACGTCGTCGTGGTCGAGCAGCGTCCCGGTGCCGTTCCGGGCCGCGATCCCTACGGCCGCCCCGTGCGCGGCGGCTCGCAGGCCCCGCGGCGCAGCGGGCCGGACACCTACCAGTACCGCGGCGACGACGGCCGCCTGCACGAGGGCGAGATCTACGACCCGGAGGACCCCACCGGCCGCGGCCGCTGAGCACTCCGCCTGATCAGCCCAGCATCGCCAGGCTCACCGCCATGACAGCCATCCCGGCCACGATGCCGTAGACGCACAGGTGGTGCCCGCCGTACTTCTCGGCCGTGGGCAGCAGCTTGTCCAGCGAGATGAAGACCATGATCCCCGCCACGGCGGCCAGCGAGGCCCCGAACAGGGCGTCGGTCAGGAACGGGCGCAGCAGCAGGAAGCCGATCACCGCGCCCAGCGGCTCCGAGAGCCCGGAGAGGAAGGACAGGCCGATCGCGCGGGCCCGCGAGCCGGTGGCCTGGAAGACGGGCACGGCCACGGCGATGCCCTCGGGGATGTTGTGCAGGGCGATCGCCACCGTGATGGCCACGGCCACCGACGGATCGCCCAGGGCCGCGGCGAAGGTCGCGAAGCCCTCCGGGAAGTTGTGGATCGCGATGGCCAGGGCGGTCAGCATGCCGGTGCGCAGCAGCCGGGAGTCGGCTGCGGGCGCTGCGACTGCGGCGTCGGGTTCGGCGTCGCCGGGCTGATAGGCGAACTCGTGCGGATTGGCCTGATGCGGCACGAGCCGATCGATCACGGCGATCACCGCGATGCCAGCGAAGAAGCCCCCGACCATGCCCCACGTCCCGCGACCGGGCCCCCAGGCGGCGCTCAGCAGGTCGCCGGCCTCGGCCAGGATCTCCACGAACGAGACGTAGAGCATCACGCCCGCGGAGAAGCCCAGGCTCAGCGCCAGGAACGATCCGTTCGAGCGGTTCGTGAGGAAGACGGCAAGACCGCCCAGGCCCGTGGCGAGCCCGGCGATCACCGTCAGCAGCAGGGCAGCGGCCAACGACTCTCCTCAGGCGGTGCGGATCAGCAGCAGCGGATCAGAGGTAGCGCGACGGATCGAAGGCGTCGAGCTCGATGATGCGCAGGCGCGGCAGCGGGGCCTTGAAGGCCTCGAAGTCGTCCTCCAGGTCGACGATCTGCAGGCCCTTGTCCTCCATCTCGTGCAGCCCGGCCGAGAGCAGCTCGCGGAAGCACAGCACGGCCACGCGGCGGCCGTCGTCGAGCAGGGCCTCGATCTCGTCGTGGAAGTCGATGTCGTGGGAGGCCAGGATGACGTCGCCGTGGCCCTGGTCCAGGATCGCCTTGAGCATGCGCTGGATGCCGACGTCGACGACCTTGACCTTGGGCGGGGCGGCCAGGGGGATGACCTGGTAGTCGAAGCCGCGCAGCGCGGCCACGAAGCTGAAGGGCAGGTGCCCGTGGGAGCCGTTGAGGAAGAACAGGCCGTTGGTGTCCTGGCGCCACAGCTTGCGGGCGCCCTTCATGACCTTCTCCCAGCGCGGCCGCTCCTCCGGCTTGGGCTTGCGCTCGAGCAGGGACATGCCCAGGGTGGCGTCGATGTTCTCGCCGTCGACCAGCAGGTAGGTGGTGCTGGGGGCGGAGGCCGACGGCTGGACGGTCGGCTCGTCGGCCACGGCGGACTCTGCCGGGGTGGTGGTCCCCTGCGCGGGCAGGGAGCCGGCCTCCGGGGTGTCGAGGATCGCCGGCGTGGGCGCGGAGGAGTCGGAGCGGCGCGAGCCGAACTGGGCAGTGTCATGCGGAACCATGCTCCTGAGGGTACGGGAGGTTCCTGGCGCGCAGGGGAGCTCGGGTGCCGCCGCGGCCTCCATGTGTTGCGCCTTACACGAGGCCGATAGCCTGAGCGCATGAGCGCCATCCATCCCGTCCTGAACCCCGCCCGCGTCCGCTCGGACCTCTCCCGCTTGGGGCGGGAGTCCGAGCAGTACCTGTCCACCGTCGAGTCCTTCCATGACGACGAGTTCGACAAGCCGTCCCACTGCGAGGGCTGGAACCGCGCCATGGTCATCGCCCACGTGGCGGTCGCGGCCCGTCGGCTCACCCGTCTGCTGGACTGGGCGCAGACAGGCGAGGAGCAGCAGCTCTTCGAGTCCAAGGACGAGCGCACGGAGCTGCTCGAGCAGCTGGCCGCCAAGCCCCGCGAGGAGCTCAAGGCCGAGTCCCGCGCCGCGCTGGAGGCCTTCATCGCCGACGCCGAGGTCCTGACCGGTGAGCTGAAGGCCGAGGAGGTCGGCATCGGCCCCAAGCGCTTCCCGGCCACCTCCATCCCCGCCGTGCTGATCGCGGAGGTCGTGGTCCACCACGCCGATCTGGACACCCAGTGGGAGGTCGAGGAGGCCGATCCCGACTCCCTGCTCAACGCCGTGACCGCCGGAGTGCTGAACCTGTCCGTGAAGAACTCTCCGGGCCTGACCATCGTCACCGACGAGGGCGACGAGTGGGTCGTCGGCGACGGCTCCCTGCGCGTGGAGGGCGACCGCGAGGGCATCCTCGACTGGCTCTCGCGCGGGCGCACCGAGGGCATCTACCTGCCCGAGGGCGTCGACGAGGCCCCGGAGCTGCCGGCCTGGTGAGCCGACCCGGCGCAGACGCTGCCGGAAGACCCGACTGCACGACGAAGGCGCCCGGACCATGACCGGTGCGGGCGCCCTCGCGCACTGCGTTCCCTGACAGCTTCCGAGTGCGTCGGCTCAGGAGCTGCGTCGCTGGCGCGCCTGGACCGCCTCCAGATGGCGCGGGCGGACCGCGACCGCGTGCTGCGCATAGTCGTCGTGCCTCTTCAGCCAGGCCTTGACGTACGGGCACACCGGCACGATCCGGAAGCCGCGCTCGATCGCGTCGTCCAGGGCGAAGCGCACCAGCTGGGAGGCCACGCCCTGACCCTCGAAGGCGTCGTCGACCTCGGTGTGGAAGAAGATGCGCTCGGGCTGCTCGGCCTCCGAGGCGTCCACCCAGTACATCTTGCCGGCGATGGCGTCCCCGGACAGCGCCTCGTAGCGCTGGGGGCCGTCGTCGTTGCGGAAGCTCAGCTCAGTCATGGCGTGCCTCGGCCTTCTTCTTGCGGTCCAGTGCGCGCTCCTGGACGGGGTACTCGGACAGGATGGAGAGGCGGTTGAAGGTCCCGATGGTGATGGCCGCCCACTGCACCGCCGAGAACTGGGCGTCGGTCAGCACCTCGCGGGCGGCCTCCAGGCGCGAGCGGCGGGTGACCTGATCGGGCAGCTCGGCGGCGATCTCGGCCACGGTGAGCGCGGCGCATTCGACGTCGTCGAACAGCTCGGTCTCCTCCCAGGCGGTCAGCACAGCCAGCTGACGATCCGTGACACCGGCCCGACGCGCCAGCTTCACGTGCATGTCCAGGCAGAACCCGCAGCCGTTGAGCTGGGAGACCCGCACGTTGATCAGCTCGGCGACGACCCGGGAGAGGCCGGCCTCCGCCAGTGAATCGGCCACCTGCCGGGAGAGGCCGTTGAGGGCCTTCCAGGAGGCGGGATCCGCCTTGTCGAGGTAGAACCGCGCGTCTTCGCTCATGCACCCGAGAATAACGTGACATGTCACGCGCCACAAGAGCCGGCCATGTCCGGCGACACGCCGATGTCTGCCGAGAATGCCGGTCGGAATCAAAGCGTCCGATCCAGGGGCCGAAACCGCTCCAGCGCTGGACAGTCGGGCTCCGACGGGGCGATCTGGCAGACGGAGCGGGTGGTGGCGCGGGGGTATGCGTGGGAGCGTCCCTGAAATCTTCAGAAATGCTGGATGCGAGCTGTAGCCTGTCTTACATTCAGGGGTGTCTCGGATCACATCAGCGACGGCAGAGCCCCACCAGCACTCTCCACAGGAGGTCACCATGAACCCTTCCTTCTCCCGCCGCGGACTGCTGGGCGCCTTCGCCCTCACCTCGGCCTCTGCCCTCGTCCTCACCGCCTGCGGCGGAGGCGGCGGCGAGGACAGCGACGGCCCCATCACGGCCTTCGGCACCGAGCCCGAGAACCCGCTGGTCCCCACCAACACCACCGAGCAGGGCGGTGGCCGCGTGGTCACCCTGATCTTCGTGGGCCTGATCAGCTACGACGACAATTCCGAGGCTGTCAACGAGCTGGCCGAGTCCATCGAGGCCAACGACGACAACACCGTGTGGACCATCAAGATCAAGTCCGGCAAGAAGTTCACCAACGGCGAGGACATCACCGCCCAGAGCTTCGTGGACTCCTGGAACTACGGCGCTGCCGCCAAGAACGCCCAGCAGGGCTCCTACTTCTTCGAGACCATCAAGGGCTACGACAAGGTCTCCGCCGAGGGCTCGGAGGAGGACGAGATGGAGGGCCTGGTGGCGGTGGACGACACCACCCTGGAGGTCACCCTCTCGGGCCCCGACTCCACCTTCGGCAACCGCCTGGGCTACTCCTCCTACGCGCCCATGCCGCCTTCGGCCTTCGACGACATGGAGGCCTTCGGCGAGAACCCCGTGGGCTGGGGCCCCTACAAGATGGACGGCGAGGGCGCCTGGGTCCACGACCAGGAGATGCGCCTGGTCAAGAACGAGGACTACGACGGCTCCACGCCGGCGGCCAACGACGCCGTGACCTTCAAGATCTACCAGACCGCCGAGGCCGGCTACACCGACCTCGTGGGCGGCAACCTCGATCTGCTCGACACCATCCCGCCGTCGAACATCGAGGTCTCCGAGGACGACCTCTCCGGCCGCCTGACCAATCGCGAGTACGCGGGCAACTACACGTTCGGCATCCCGTACTACCTCGAGGGCTGGTCCGGAGAGGCCGGCAAGCTGCGCCGCCAGGCCATCTCCAAGGCGATCGACCGCGAGGAGCTCATCGAGGTGATCTTCAAGGGCGAGAACACGCCTGCTGTGGACTTCACCTCCCCGGTCGTGGCCGGCTACGACGCCGACGCCCTGAAGAACACGGCCAACGCCGAGTTCGACGCCGACGAGGCCAAGAAGCTGTGGGACCAGGCCGAGGACATCGAGCCCTACAACGGCAACACGTTCGAGATCGCCTACAACGCAGATGGCGGTCACAAGGAGTGGGTCGACGCGGTCTGCAACATGATCAAGAACAACCTCGACATCGAGGCTGCGGGCAAGTCGTACCCGACCTTCAAGGAGCTGCGCACCGAGGCCAACGACGGCAAGCTCACCTCGGCCTTCCGCTCGGGCTGGATGGCGGACTACCCGTCGCTGTACAACTTCCTCTCCGCGCAGTACGCCACGGACGGCTCGTCGAACGACGCCCACTACGAGAACAAGGCGTTCGACGACAAGCTCAAGGAGGGCCTGGCCGCCAGCTCGGACGACGAGGCGAACAAGGCCTTCCTGGAGGCCGACGACATGCTGCTCGAGGATCTGCCCGCGATCCCGCTGTACTACCCGAACCGCACCAGCGGCTACAGCGAGGCCGTGGACAACGTGTCGCTGACCTGGAACGGCGAGATCGACTACACCAAGGTCACCCGGGCCTGATGCCTCGCGACCGGGCCGGAGCCGCTGAGCAGCTCCGGCCCGGTCGCGCTTTTCCCGCAGCCGCATCGTTCCAGGAGCCTCTCGCATCATGACTCACCACGCGCCGGCCCTCCGGCATCTCCGTACGACGGGAGGTGCCCGCTGACATGGCCTGGTACCTCGTCCGCCGCCTCCTCCAGATGATCCCGGTCTTCCTGGGAGCCATCTTCCTCGTCTACTTCCTGATGTTCGCCACCTCCGGCGATCCCACCGCCGCCCTGTGCGGCGAGAAGGGGTGCACCCCGGGCACCAAGGCCGCGCTCGAGGCCCAGTACAACCTCGACAAGCCCTTCCTGATCCAGTTCCTGCTCTACCTCAAGGGCGTCGTGACCCTGGACCTGGGCGACAACTTCTCCGGACGCCCGATCATGTCGGTCATCGCCGACACGTTCCCCACCACGATCAAGCTGGCTGCGCTCGCCGTGATCTTCGAGGCGGTCTTCGGCATCCTCTTCGGCGTGATCGCCGGCCTGCGCAAGGGCACCTGGATCGATTCGACCCTGCTCGTCGTCTCCCTGCTGGTGATCGCGGTGCCCGTGTTCGTGCTCGCCTTCGTGGCCCAGTACGTGATCGGCATCCACTTCGGGCTGGCCAGACCCACGGTCTCGGGAGGCGCACCGCTCAACGAGCTGATACTTCCAGCGCTGGTGCTGGGAGCGCTGTCCTTCGCCTACGTGCTGCGGCTGACCCGCAACTCGATCGCCGAGAACCGCGAGTCCGACCATGTCCGCACCGCCACGGCCAAGGGCCTGCCGCGCCGCCGGGTCATCACTGTGCACGTGCTGCGCAACTCCCTGATCCCGGTCGTGACCTTCCTGGGCGCCGATCTGGGCGCGCTGATGGGAGGGGCGATCGTCACCGAGTCCATCTTCAACGTCAACGGCATCGGCAATCAGCTCTACAAGGCGATCAACCTGGGCGACGGCGCCATGGTGGTCTCCATCGTGACGCTCGTGGTGGTCATCTTCCTGATCACCAACCTGGTCGTCGATCTGCTCTACGCCGTGCTCGACCCGAGGATCCGATATGCCTGAGCAGAACCAGAACCCGAACCCGGATTCCCCGCAGGGCTCGGTGCACGAGACCCTGGACCCGTCGCCTCGCGTGATGGGCTCGCACGAGGTCTACCTGCCGGATCACTTCGTGGCCCCGGTGGTGGAGGAGCAGGGCCGCGCCGGCATCGAGAACCAGCTCGAGGGCAAGCCCTCGAGCCTGTGGCGCGACGCCTGGTCGACCCTGCGCCGCAACCCGGTCTTCCTCGTCTCCGCGGTGCTGATGCTCTTCGTGCTGTTCGTGGCCGCGTTCCCCGGGGTGTTCACCTCGGCTGCACCCAACGCCGGGTGCGAGCTGTCGAACTCCAACGGCGGCCCCGCCCCCGGACATCCGCTGGGCTACACCAACCAGGGCTGCGACATCCTGGCCCGCGTGGTCCACGGAACGGGCCCCTCGATCATGGTGGGCTTCGGCGCCACCCTCGGCGTCGTGCTCATCGGCGGGCTGCTGGGCGCGCTGGCCGGCTACTTCGGCGGCTGGATCGACGCGATCATCTCCCGCTTCATGGACATCATCTTCGCGCTGCCGCTGATCCTGGGCGCGATCGTGTTCATGCAGGTCCCGCTCATGCGGGAGAACCGCGGCGTGACCACGCTGGCGATCACCCTGGTGATCTTCGGGTGGCCGTCGATCGCGCGCATCACTCGAAGCTCCGTGATCTCGGTGCGCAATGCGGACTTCGTGACCGCGGCGCGCTCGCTGGGGATGAGCCGGCTCGGCATCCTGTTCAAGCACGTGATCCCCAATGCCGCCGGGCCCGTCATCGTGATCGCCACGATCTCGCTGGGCACGTTCATCGTGGCCGAGTCCACGCTGTCGTTCCTGGGCATCGGGCTGCCCGCGGAGGCGATCTCCTGGGGCAATGACATCTCGGCGGCGCGGCCTCAGCTGCGCACCAACCCCGAGACGCTGTTCTGGCCCTCGCTCATGCTCTCCATCACCGTGCTGAGCTTCATCATGATGGGCGACTCGCTGCGCGACGCCCTCGACCCCAAGGGGAGGACCAAGTGAGCACCTCGGCGAACAGCCCCCAGCCCGACGGCGGCGGGAAGCACCGGGCCGAGACCCAGGGGCCCTGGGCCCCCGGGCAGGAGCCGCTGACCCGCACGGGCCGGATGGTCAGCCTCAAGGCCCACGAGATCCTCAACGCGGGTTCAGACGCCTCGGGGCAGCGCCAGCAGGGGCAGACGCCGCTGCTGGAGATGAAGGGGGTGGGCATCACCTTCAAGACCGGCACGGGTGACGTCCAGGCCGTGGCCGACTCGGACATCCGGGTGATGCGCGGGGAGACCGTGGCGATCGTGGGCGAGTCCGGCTCGGGCAAGTCCACCTCGGCGCTGGCGGCCATCGGGCTGCTGGCCTCGAACGGGCGCGTGTCCTCCGGGCAGATCCTCTTCGACGGGGAGGACATCACGCATCCGTCGGCCAAGCGGCTGGAGGCGCTGCGCGGCTCGCAGATCGGCATGGTCCCGCAGGACCCCATGTCGAACCTCAACCCGGTGTGGACCATCGGCGCGCAGGTCCGCGAGACGCTCAAGGCCAATGACAAGCCGCACGGCGACGCCGACGTGGTCCGGGCTCTGGAGGAGGCCGGGCTGCCGGATGCCGAGCGGCGCATGAAGCAGTACCCGCACGAGTTCTCCGGCGGCATGCGCCAGCGCGCGCTGATCGCCATCGGGCTCTCGTGCCGCCCGCAGCTGCTGATCGCCGATGAGCCGACCTCCGCACTCGACGTCACCGTCCAGCGCCAGATCCTGGATCACCTGGGGCGGCTGACCAGCGAGCTCGGCACCGCGGTGCTGCTGATCACCCACGACCTCGGCCTGGCCGCCGAGCGCGCGGACCGGGTGATCGTGATGCAGAAGGGCCGCGTGGTCGAGTCCGGCCCCGCACTGAGCCTGCTGCGCAACCCGCAGCATCCCTACACCAAGGAGCTGGTGGCGGCGGTTCCGTCGCTGTCCCCGGATGATCTCGCAGCGAGCGTGGACAGCGCCGCCCCGGAGCTCATCCAGGTGAAGGATCTGGTCAAGGAGTACAAGATCCGCGGCTCGTGGGGCCGGTCCTCCGAGTTCCGCGCCGTGGACGACGTCTCCTTCACGGTGCGCCGCGGCCGCACGACCGCGATCGTGGGGGAGTCCGGCTCGGGCAAGTCCACGATCGCCAAGATGCTGCTGGGACTGGAGGACATCACCTCCGGGACCGTGACCGTGGACGGCCACGACATCAGCGGGTTCAAGGGCCGACAGTGGTTCGACTACCGCCGCAAGGTGCAGCCGATCTTCCAGGACCCCTACGGCTCGCTGGATCCCATGCGCAGCGTCTTCCGCTGCATCGAGGAGCCGCTGAAGGTGCACAAGGTGGGCGATGCCGCCTCGCGCCGGGCGAAGGTCCATGACCTGCTGGACCGCGTGGCGCTGCCGCGCCAGCTCGGCGATCGCTACCCGAACGAGCTCTCGGGCGGTCAGCGCCAGCGCGTGGCCATCGCCCGGGCGCTCGCACTGGATCCGGAGATCGTGGTGTGCGACGAGGCCGTCTCGGCCCTCGACGTCCTGGTCCAGGAGCAGGTCCTGCAGCTGCTCGGCCAACTGCAGCAGGATCTCGGTCTGACCTACCTGTTCATCACCCACGACCTGGCCGTGGTGCGGGAGATCGCCCACGACGTCTGCGTCATGGAGAAGGGCAGGCTCGTGGAGACCGGCACCGTGGACTCGGTGTTCGAGAACCCGCAGCAGGAGTACACGCGCCGACTGCTCGACGCGATCCCCGGCAAGGACCTCCTGGAGGTCTGAGCGCGGTCCCGCACCGGGCCCCGTCGTCGTCTCCTTCCGGGACGGCGACGGGGCCCTTCCGCGTTCCTGCTCAGCCCACCAGCCCGAGCTCGTGGGCCAGCACCACGGCCTGCACGCGGTCGCGAGCTCCTGTCTTGGCGAGCACGCGGGAGACATGTGTCTTCACGGTCGGCTCGGAGAGTACCAGCGCCTCCATGATCTCGTGGTTCGACAGCCCGCGGCCCACGAGCCCGAAGACCTCCTGCTCCCGGGGCGTCAGGGACCGGAGGCGGGGGTCATCGGCCACGGTGCGCTGCGGCGGGTCGATGAACCGGCGCATCAGGCGCTGCGTGGTCGACGGCGCGATCACGGCGTCGCCGCGGGCACAGGTGCGCAGGGCGCCGAGCAGCTCCTCCGGCTCGGCGTCCTTGAGCAGGAAGCCCGAAGCCCCGGCGCGGATGCCCTCGAGCGCGTACTCGTCCAGATCGAACGTGGTCAGCAGGACCACCGTGACCTGCGGATGCTCGGCCAGGATGCGACGGGTGGCCTCCAGGCCGTCCATGCCTGGCATGCGGATGTCCATGAGCAGGACGTCGGGCGCCTCACCGGTCGCGGCCAGGCGCGCGACGAGGTCCACGGCCGCCTGGCCGTCCCCGGCCTCGCCGCCCACGACGAGGTCGGGCTGCGAGCCGATCAGCATGGCCATGCCGCTGCGGATCAGGGGCTGGTCGTCGATCAGCAGGATGCGCAGGGGATCGGTCATCGGGTGCCCTCCTCGGTGGTCGTGGGGGTGCCGTGCTGCGGGTCGGTGGCCTGCGGATCACGTGGGAGATGCGGATCCTTCTCGGCCGGCTGATCCCGTGCGGTCGGCTGGTCTCGTTCGTCCTGCTGGTCGGATGCCTCGGACGAGGCGGCTGGCACGTTCCGGGCCTCGGCGGGCAGGCGACCGGCGAGCAGCCATCGTCCGGGCGATGCGGGGTCGGGGCCGGCCTGGATGGTCCCGCCGTAGAGACCGAAGCGCTCGCGCAGGCCGCGCAGGCCCTGTCCGCCGCCGTCGTGCCCCGGGCGGGGAGGCTCGGGGGACTCCGCGCCCAGGCCGTCGCTGGTGACGCGGACGGTCAGCTCCGCGCCGTCGTGGCGGAGCTCGACCCTGACCCGGGAGGCATCCGGGGCGTGCTTGAGCGTGTTGGTCAGGCCCTCCTGCACGAGGCGGTAGGACGCCAAGGAGGGTCCTGAGGCCAGCTCCGGCAGCGGCTCCGGGGAGGTCTCCACATCGATCTGCAGACCGGCGCTGCGCACCGAGTCCACGAGCGCCGGGAGGTCCTGCACGGTGGGGACCGGAGCGCGCTCGGCCTCCTCGCCTTCGGTGCGCAGCACGCCCAGCAGGCTGCGCATCTCGCTGAGCGACCCGCGAGCGGTCGTGGCGATCGTGGCCAGGACGTCGGCGGCCACCGAGGGATCGCTGCGCACGGCGTACCGGGCGCCGTCGGCCTGGGCGATCACGACGGACAGCGAGTGGGCCACCACATCGTGCATCTCCCGGGCGATGCGGGTGCGCTCGTCCTGTGCGGCCAGGCGCACCTCCTGATCGCGCTCGACCTCCAGGCGGTGCGCCCTCTCGGCGAGGACGTCGGCGCGGTGCGCCTCGGCCTCCCGACGCTGCAGGGTCACACGATGCAGATCGCCGGCCAGGTACGCGGCGACGATGATCAGCATCATCATGATCCCCTGGGTGGCGGCGCCGATGGCCCACTCGGTGGTCGTGACCTCGGCGATGCCGAAGGACAGGGGACCACCCAGGCGCCATCCGGGCCAGCTGGCGCTGACAATCGCAGCCACCAGCAGGGCCAGCGCCAGCACCGACACACGGGTGCGACGGCGGCAGCGCGAGGCCACGGTGTAGAGCAGCCAGGGCACGCCGAGCAGGCCGATGCCCAGGGGGAAGACCCCCAGCACCACCGTGGCGATCACGGACAGGAGGGCGAACAGCGCGGCGGATAGGGCGGGGCGCAGGGGCCGCAGGACCAGCACGGCGATGAGCGCCAGCGAGCAGGCCATCTGCGCCGGCGAGCTCACGGTCACGAGCGTGGTGAAGGCAGCCAGCACCAGGAGGAACAGGGCATTGGCCCAGACGGAGTGGGTGCGCAGCCAGTCGGCCACGCGGTGATGCAGCTGCATGGGACCTCGGGGGTATCGAGCGGATGGGCATCGCGTCGGCACTGGGGCGACGGGCCTCGAGGCGGCCGCGTCGACAGGACAGCGGAGAGCGCTCAGGGCAACGGCCACGGCCGGGACCCGACGGATCGGGCCCCGGCCGCGGACGCGGACCGGATCAGTCCAACGATGCCAGACCCTCCACGGGGGCCACCCGTGTGGCGCGGCGGGCCGGCAGGGCCGAGGACACCAGGGCCACGACGAGCACGCCGATCGCCACCGCGAGCAGACCGCCCCACGGGACCGTGATCGCCACGGGGATGGTGTCGGGGACCATCGCGGAGACCACGCCGGTGCCCAGCAGCCAGCCGGCCACCGCTCCCGCGACGCCGGCCGCGGCGGAGATGACCAGCGCCTCGCGGCGGATCATGGCGCCCAGCTGAGCGCGCGAGAGCCCCAGGGCCCGCAGCAGCGAGTTCTCCCGCGTGCGCTCCAGCACCGACAGCGACATCGTGGACGTGATGCCCAGGACGGAGACCGCCACGGCGGCGGCCAGCAGGCCCAGCGCAACCCAGAGCATCACGTTGAGGATGTCGACCATCATGGCCTTCTGCATGCCGTTCGCCGCGATCTCGTAGGCCTCGGTGTCCGTGAGCTCGGCGATCTCCTGTGCTGCGGTCGTGGTCTCCGTGGAGCCGATGCCGCGCTCGAGATCCACCTCCACGACGTCGTCCGTCTGCTCGACGGAGACCACCGAGTCGACGTCCTCGATCTGCTGCAGGGTGTCCTGGTCCACCTGCTGGGAGACGGTGATGTCCACCGGCATGGAGCGGTCCAGGTCATCGAGCACCGACTT
Organism: Kocuria sp. CPCC 205260; assembly: GCF_040981045.1. Classification (NCBI taxonomy): domain Bacteria; kingdom Bacillati; phylum Actinomycetota; class Actinomycetes; order Micrococcales; family Micrococcaceae; genus Kocuria; species Kocuria sp. CPCC 205260. Next base: position 776,618 of record NZ_JAVKPT010000001.1, on the reverse strand, counting down.
CTGCGCCACGGCGTGGCCGGTGAGCACGGTGGTCACCAGCGTGATGCCGATCAGCAGCGCGGTGGCCGTCGTCGTGGTGCGGGACTTGTGCCGGATCGCGTTCGCGGCTGCCAGCCGTGACGGGACGCCGCCGGGCAGGATCCGTCCCAGCACGCCGACAATCGCCGGCATCCACAGCCGCGAGGTGAGGATCAGGCCCACGCCCGCGCCGATCCCGCTCACGACGCCCACGGCGGGGTGGTCGTGCGTGAAGGCGGCCCATGCCAGGGCGATCACCGAGGGGATCAGCACGAGCAGCCCGAACCCGGAGCGCACCCACGGGATCCGCTCGGCGCGACGGGAGCCGCGCATGCCGTCCAGCGGGAAGGCGCCCATGGCCCGGCGCGCGGGCCCGAGCGAGGCCAGCACGGTCACCAGGATGCCGATCACCAGGCCCAGGACGATGTCCTTGGGGGCCACGGCGACGTCGATCGGGGCGGTGGCGGGAAGCAGCGGCTCGAGCGCGAAGCCCGCACCGACCACCGCCGCTACACCGATCGCCGAGGAGACGAGCCCGAGCACGAGCGCCTCGAGCAGCACCGAGCGCTGGATCTGGCCGCCGGTGGCACCCAGGCAGCGCAGCAGCGCCAGCTCGCGGGCCCGCTGGGCCGTGAGCACTCCGAAGGTCGTGGTGATCACCAGGAAGGCCACCAGCACGGCCAGCATGGCGAAGGCCAGCAGGAAGGCGGACAGACCGGCGGCGGCGCCTGCCATGTCCTCGAGGGCGTCCTCGGTCTGCTCCTGCGGGGTCTGCACCAGGAAGGCGGTGTCGCCGGGCAGGGACTCGAGCTGATCCTGGATGTCCGCGCGCACGGTCTCCAGGTCCGCGCCGTCGGCCAGGGCAATCTGGGTGCTGGAGGAGACCGGCAGCATGTCGGTGTCGAACGGGGAGATGGTGCTCATGACGTCGGGCGAGACCCAGGCCATGTACATGTCCGCGCCGCTCTCGGCGCCCACGATGCCCGTGACGGTGACCTCGGCGTCCCCGCCGGACGGGATCATCTGATCCTCAGACATGCCCTGCTCCTCCGCCGACTGCACGGACAGGGTCATCGTGTCGCCGACGCCCACGCCGAGGTCTTCGGCGCGCTTGGTGTTCAGCGCGATCTCGTTCTCGCCCTGGGGCATGGAGCCCTCGTCGAGCTCCCAGGGGAAGATCTGGGGATCCTCCGGGGCGGTGCCGATGTAGAGGACCGGGGAGGAGCTGTCGTTCGATTCGACGTCGACGGCGGTGCCGGTCGGGGCCCACACCGTCTCCACGCCGTCGATGTCCTGCAGCTGCTTGATGTCTCCGCTGGAGACGTAGTCCGCCCCGTACAGGGACTCGGGGTCCTCGGCATCGGAGGCCTCGGTCTCCTCGGTCTCTGCAGAGGTGTTGTTCTCCCAGTCCTCGCTCACCACCAGATCCGCGTTGCGGGTCGAGTCGGAGATGGTCGAGACCATCGAGTGCTGCATGGTGGTGCCGAGCATCAGCGACCCGGTCGCGAAGGCGGCCGAGACGGCGATCGCCAGCAGGATCAGGACGTAGCGGGTCCACTGCAGGCGCAGTCGGCTCAGGACGATGCGGCGCATCAGCGCACACCCCCTGCCCTGCTGCCGTCGGCGACCGGGCGGCCGGCGCGGGACTCGTCCGAGACGATCGCCCCGTCCTGCACGCGCACGGTGCGGTCCGCGAAGTCCGCCACACGGGGGTCGTGGGTCACGACGACGACCGTGTGGCCCTGCTGGTGGACGGTGTCGGCCAGCAGCTGCAGGACCTGGGTGGTGGTGTCGGTGTCCAGGGCTCCGGTGGGCTCGTCGGCGATGATGACGTCCGGGCTCGTGATCAGCGCGCGGGCGATCGCCACGCGCTGCTGCTGACCGCCCGAGAGCTCGTCGGGGCGGTGGTCCAGGCGCTCTGTGAGACCGAGGCTGTCGGTGATCCGGGCCAGCAGCTCGGGATCGGGCCGGTGCCCGGCCAGGGTCAGGGGCAGCTCGATGTTCTGCCGAGCGGTGAGCACGGGGACCAGGTTGAAGGCCTGGAACACGAAGCCCACGTGCTCGCGACGGAACTCCGTGAGCTCCTTGTCGTTGAGGGAGACGATGTCCCGGCCGCCCACCACGATGGAGGTCTCCGGGCGACGATCGGGGGAGTCCAGGCCCGCCAGGCAGTGCACGAGGGTCGACTTGCCGGAGCCCGAGGGCCCGACGACGGCGGTGAAGGTCCCTCGCTCGATGTCCAGGGAGACGGAGTCCAGGGCGGTGACGGTCAGCTCGCCGTCGCCGTAGGTCTTGGAGACGTTCCGGGCGGCCACCGCGAGCTCGCGCGGGGGCTGCCAGGGGGTGTGCGGGATGGCTTGGTGGGTGTGGCCGGACGGGGCAGAAGACTCAGGCGATGTGCTCATGGTCCAAGACTGCGCCCTCCAGGCCTGCGGCACATCGGACCGACGGCCTATTCGGGGCAGTTGTCAGGTCATCCCGGGGTATGACGTCCTGGGGCGTCGGTCGTGGTCGCGGGCTCCGGTCCGGCCTCCGGCGGACTGCTGGGTGGCCGTCGTCGTTCAGAGCAGCCCGAGCACTCCCTTGACCACGGCGGCCGCCCCGCCGAGACCGGCGAGGATCAGCGCCAGCGTGCGGGCGCGCCCGGGCGTCACGCGGGACTCGAGGGCGGCGGCGACTCCCACCCCGCCGAGCACCAGGGCGATCACCGCGGGCAGGACCCACCACGGGGGCAGTCCCTGGTCTCCGGTGGCGCCCATCAGGGACTTGAGCACGACCGACATCAGTCCCATGGACATGAAGATCGGCTGCAGCGACGCCGCGAACGCCTTCTGCTCCCAGCGGGTGAGCCGAGAGACGATGACCATGGCCGGGGCGGCCACTCCTGCGGTGGTGTTCAGCAGGCCGCCGACAGCTCCGGCCACGGGCAGCGCGGCGCGATTCGTGACATGCGGCAGCTCCGGCGTGGCGACGGTGAGCGACAGGGCGATGAGCACCAGCACGCCGATGCCGATCTGCAGCCAGGAGGCCTCCAGCCACAGCACCAGCAGAGCGCCCAGAACCGCCCCCGGCAGGGCAGCGGCGACCACGATCCCCGCGCGGCGCCAGTCCACGCGCTTGCGGACCGAGAGCATGATCGTGAAGCCGGAGACGGTGGTGACCGCATTCGTCAGCAGCACCCCGGCCACGGGTCCGAGCAGCAGGGAGAGCACCGGGGTCACCACCAGCCCCACGCCGGTGCCCGAGAGCCGCTGCAGTGCGGAGCCGATCAGGATCGCCGCGGCAGCCAGCACCAGAGCGCCCCATGAGAGGTCGCTCAGCATCCTGGCTCCATGGCGTGGCCCCTAGAGTGATTCATGGCACGTTCGATCAGCCACCACGCTACTCGCCTGAAAGGTCCCTCCATGTCGATGGATGCTCCGGCCGCCCGTCCGTTCGCACTCGATGCCCTCGAGGTGCCGCTGATCGCAGCGCCCATGGCCGGCGGGCCGTCGAGTCCGGAGCTGGCGGTCGCGGTCGCGCGCGCAGGCGGACTGGGGATGCTGGCTGCCGGGTATCAGTCGGCCGAGGCGCTCGCCGAGCAGATCGCGGCGGTGCGCTCGGGGCTGCGTGACGTCGACCGTCTGTTCGGTGTCAACGTGTTCGTGGCGGAGTCCTCGCCCACCGATACGCAGCAGCTTGCGGACTTCCGCTCGCGGTGGGTGCAGGCGGTCGCTGCGCTCGATGCCGAGATGGGGGAGCAGGCCGCGGCGCGCCCGCTTCCCGACTACTCGGACGACGGCTGGGATCAGAAGATCGCCCTGCTGGTCGAGGATCCGGTGCCTGTCGTGAGCTTCACCTTCGGCCTGCCGCCGGCGGCCACGATCCGGGCGCTGCAGGATGCGGGCACGACTGTGCTGCTGTCGGTGTCCTCGTCCGAGGAGGCGGTGGAGGCCGCGGCCTTCGGCCCCGACGCCCTGGTCCTGCAGGGCCCCGACGCCGGCGGGCATCGCTTCACGCTCGCGCAGGACACTGCGCCGGGGACCACCCCGCTTCAGGAGCTGCTGGAGCAGACGCTGGCGGCGCTGGCGTCGTCCCATCCGCAGCTGCCGGTCATCGCGGCGGGCGGCATCTCCTTCCGCGCGGATGCGGCTCGGCTGCTGGAAACGGGAGCTCACGCCGTTCAGGTGGGCACCCTCTTCCTCGCCGCCGAGGAGGCCGGCACCGGGGCGGTCCATCGGGAGGCAGTGCTGGCTGCGGCGGGCGATCCGTCGTCGGCGCAGACCGTGGTGACGCGCGCGTTCTCCGGTCGCCCTGCTCGGGCGCTGTCCACGCCGTTCACCGAGGCGATGGCCGAGCACGAGATCGCGGGCTATCCGCAGGTCAACTCGCTGACGTCGCCGATCCGCAAGGCCGCGGCTGCTGCGGGGAAGCGGGAGCTGGTGCACCTGTGGGCCGGCACGGGCTTCCCCGCGTGCCGAGCCCGCCCCGCCGCCGAGATCGTGGAGTCCTTCCGGGGCCTGTGACCCGCACCGGATCACGTGCATCCTCGGTTGCGTTCTGTCCCGAGCCGTACCGCCGCACGCGTCCCACCGCGACGCCCCACCGGGCCGCGCAGCTCGAGGTCGGGTCGAAAGCCTCCGTACCCGTGGTCCTCCAGCATCAGGCGCAGCCGCGTCTCGGGCTCGGAGTCGACGCCCCGCCCCGCCGCGCTCGCTCCAGGGCTCGCAGCACAGCACGCCGTCCCCTGGTCCCCGCGGGCTCGCTCAGGTCGCGCCCGAGCAGCTCCAGACTGCGCAGCGCCGGCGGAAGCCCCAGAGCACGGCCGCAGACTGGTGGCTGATGGCATGGCCGGGCATGGCTTCGCGCTGTGCCCGGGCGAGCTGGATCAGTTCGGCTCGGGCGTCTGGCCGGGCGGAGGCCGCCGATGGCGTCAGGGATCGCCAGATCCCGGAGGCCACGCGCTCGTAGTAGGGCGCTCGCAGCTGCCGTGAAGTGAGGCCGACGGCCATCGCCTCCGGGCGAGCGAAGATGCGCCCTGCAAGAGGCTGGGGAACCTGATGACGCTGCGGCGTGCGCCCAGGGTTTACCGAGACGTCGACGGCGTCCTCCGCGAGCTGTCCGTGTGGAGGCCGAGCCGGGGCGCAGGCGTCGTCCCTCGGTGTGTGTCGCACCCTCAGCTGTTCAGCCGCTGTGCCGAGGAGACGGATCGCCCGGACAGGGAAGCGGCTCTCAGGCCACGCGTTGATCCTGTCGCGTCGAGCGGCCGATCTCTCACCGTTCATGCATCGAGTGGCCAGAAGATCACCGTTTCCCGGCGGAACCGGTGATGGAACGGCCACTCGATGGGAGAGCGGGCCAGAAGCGGCCACTCGATGTGCGGGCCGGTGCCGGCGACGGGCAGAGCGGCGTGCGAGCGCTGCGACGGCGACATCGGCGTGTGAGGTGCGCGACGTCCCGGGGGAGGGGTTGGACTTGCGCGCTAGACTCGTCGGCGGACTTCCGCGACCCTCGTCGCGACCCCCGCCGGCCACGGGCCGGAACCGAGCACCGTCCTGGCAGAAGGGGCGGGAGCACGCCATCGTCTGAAGAGAGACCCCACTCGTATGAGCACTGCCCAGCGCACCGACCTCCGCAACGTCGCGATCGTGGCCCACGTGGACCACGGCAAGACCACGATCGTCGACGCCATGCTCCGGCAGACGAACACGTTCTCCGAGCACGGCGAGGTCGCCGAGCGCGTCATGGACTCGGGCGATCTCGAGCGCGAGAAGGGCATCACCATCCTCGCCAAGAACACCACGGTGTTCTACGAGGGCCCGTCGGCGAACGGCGAGGTCATCACCATCAACGTGATCGACACCCCGGGCCACGCCGACTTCGGCGGCGAGGTCGAGCGCGGCCTGTCCATGGTCGACGGCGTCGTGCTGCTCGTGGACGCCTCCGAGGGACCGCTGCCGCAGACTCGCTTCGTGCTGCGCAAGGCCCTCGAGGCCAAGCTGCCGGTGATCGTGGTCGTCAACAAGATCGACCGCCCCGACGCCCGTGCTGAGGAGGTCGTCTCCGAGACCATGGACCTGCTGCTCGGCCTGGCCTCCGACATCGCCGAGGACTACCCGGACATGGACCTGGACGCCGTGCTCGACGTCCCGGTCGTCTACGCCTCCGGCAAGGCCGGCCGCGCCGACACCGAGTTCCCCGGCGACGGCAACCTGCCGGCCAGCGAGAACCTCGAGCCGCTGTTCAAGACGATCATGGAGCACATCCCGGCTCCGTCCTACGAGGACGACGGCGTGCTGCAGGCCCACGTGACCAACCTGGACGCCTCGCCGTTCCTGGGCCGCCTGGCCCTGCTGCGCATCTTCTCGGGCACGCTGAAGAAGGGCCAGACTGTGGCCTGGGCGCGCAAGGACGGCTCCCTGAAGAACGTGCGCATCTCCGAGCTGCTGGCCACCAAGGGCCTGGACCGCGTCCCGGCCGAGTCGGCCGGCCCCGGCGAGATCGTGGCTGTGGCGGGCATCGAGGACATCACGATCGGCGAGACGCTGACCGATCCCGAGAACCCCAAGCCGCTTCCGGTCATCACGGTCGACGATCCCGCGATCTCCATGACCATCGGCATCAACACCTCGCCCATGGCCGGTCGCGTGAAGAACGCCAAGGTCACCGCCCGCCAGGTCAAGGACCGCCTGGACAAGGAGCTCGTGGGCAACGTGTCGCTGCGCGTGCTGCCGACCGAGCGCCCGGACGCCTGGGAGGTCCAGGGCCGCGGCGAGCTCGCCCTGTCGATCCTGGTCGAGCAGATGCGCCGCGAGGGCTTCGAGCTCACGGTCGGCAAGCCGCAGGTCGTCACCCGCGAGATCGACGGCAAGGTCCACGAGCCGGTCGAGCGCATGACCATCGACACCCCGGACGAGTTCCTGGGTGCGATCACCCAGATCATGGCCACCCGCAAGGGCCGCATGGAGACCATGACGAACCACGGCACCGGCTGGGTGCGCATGGAGTTCGTGGTGCCCGCCCGCGGTCTGATCGGCTTCCGCACCACCTTCATGACGGAGACCCGCGGCGCGGGCATCGCCTCGTCCTACTCCGATGGCTTCGAGCCCTGGTTCGGCCCGATCGAATACCGCACCAACGGCTCCATGATCTCGGACCGCGCCGGTGTGGCCACTCCGTTCGCCATGATCAACCTCCAGGAGCGCGGCACGATCTTCGTGAAGCCGACCGAGGAGGTCTACGAGGGCATGGTCGTCGGCGAGAACGCGCGCGCCGATGACATGGAGGTGAACATCACCAAGGAGAAGAAGCTCACCAACATGCGCTCGGCCGCGGCCGACAACTTCGAGAACCTCACCCCGCCGCGCCAGATGACGCTGGAGGAGTGCCTCGAGTTCGCCCGCGAGGACGAGTGCGTGGAGGTCACCCCGGAGGCCATCCGCATCCGCAAGGTGATCCTGGAGTCCAACGAGCGCGTGCGCCAGGCGCGCCAGCGCAACCGTGCCTGATCAGCACCACGACACGCCGGCGCCGGGGGAGACCTCGGCGCCGCCGTCGTACCCGGAGCCCGGCACGCTGATCCGCCCGGATGCCGTGGACTCGCTGCTGCCGCGCGGCACGGCCCCCGAGCAGGCCCGCGTGGTGGCCGTGCACGCGCATCCCGACGACGAGACGCTGGCCTCCGGGCTGGCCCTGGCCTCGCTGGCCCAGGCCGGGGCGCAGGTCCACCTGATCACCATGACCCGCGGGGAGCGCGGCGAGGTGATGATCCCGGAGCTGGCCCACCTGGAGGTGGGGCACCCGGACAACCACGACGACGGCACCGCCCTGGGCGCCTATCGCGAGGGCGAGCTGGCCGCGGCCTGCCGTGCCCTGGGCGTGGAGCACCACGTCTACGCGGGCCAGTCGCCCGCCCTGGACGCCCAGACGGGCTTCCCGGGCGGCGGGGACCGCTTCATGGACTCCGGCATGTCCTGGGGCCCCGAGGGCCGGGCCCAGCCCGCCGAGGACGTCTCGCCGAAGGCGCTCACGACGGCCGGCGTGGATCAGGCCGCCGCCCACGTGGCAGCAGCCCTGCGCGAGATCCGCCCGCATGCGGTCCTGAGCTATGACGACGACGGCGGCTACGGCCACCCCGATCACGTGCGCACCGCGCGCGTGCTGGCCCGGGCGCTCGAGCTGCTCGAGGACGAGTCCGGGGCTGAGCCGGCCCTGAGGCCTCTGGCCTGGGCGATCGAGGGCCAGCCGGATCCGCAGGATGAGCGCCCGCAGTCTGTGGTGCACGCCGACGAGGCCTCGCGCGCGGCCCGCCACGCGGCCATGCGCGCCCATGCCACCCAGATCGAGACGGGCGATGATCCCGCGGATCCGCGCTACGCGCTCTCGAACCGGGTGCCGCAGACCCTGCCGCAGGCCGAGACCTTCCGTCTCATCGGGGGCGACGCCGCCAGGCTCGCGCCGCGGGAGCCTGCTCGATGAACGGCGAATGGGATGAGCAGGGCCGCAGACGCGGCCGTTCGTCGGTGGATCAGGCGTCCGTGCCGGTCTCGGCGACCATCGCGATCGTCAGCGGCATGCTGGCGGGCGTGGTCGGCACGGCGGTGCACGGCAACATCGCCCGCTTCGGCGACGGCGTGTGGATCCCGTGGGGCGCCCCGCTGGCGCTGGCCCTCCTGCTGAGCCTGTCGGTGTGGTCGGGGACCACCACGCGGCGCATCTGGGCCGCCGCGGTGCCCGGGATCGTGGCCTACGCAGCCGCCTTCGTGCTGGCCTTCGGCCGTCAGGACTCGCCGCTCGTGGTCCTGTCGACCACCTCGGCGATCGGGCTGGCCGGGCTGCTGTGGTTCGGCGGCATCCTGGTGGTGACGCTGCTGTCGGTGGTCCTGGTCGGCCGCTGGTGGCGCCGGCGTCGTGCGGAGGTGCGCCGGGCACTGGCCGCGCACTCGGCGGAGGCCTTCGACGCTGAGCCGCTCGTCAGCCCTGAGGACGTCAGCGGGGCCGTCGGCGCGGCACCGGGGGCGGGACCTCGCGGGCGAGCCTGACCAGCTCGAGCGGGATCCGCACGGGCCCGCTGCGGGTCTGCAGGGTCACGGCGGGGGGATCGTCGTGCCGGGAGACGAGCGTGCCGATCGCATCCGTGCGTCCCTTGCCGGACGGGTCCCCGGTCGGCAGCGCATAGCGCACACTGAACCGCGTGCCGAGCGCTGCGCCGGCCAAGCGGCTCAAGGCGATGCTCCGTGCGGGGTCCTGCTGAGGCTGGGACGTCATGGGCCTCACAGTATCGGCGTATGACGCGCGGGGCGGACCACCGGGCGCTCGCCCCTAGAATGGGCGGAGAACTCCGCGAGAAAGGACCGCCGCCACCATGACGTATGTGATCGCTCAGCCCTGTGTCGATGTCAAGGACAAGGCCTGCGTGGAAGAGTGCCCCGTCGACTGCATCTACGAGGGCGAGCGCAGCCTCTACATCCACCCCGACGAGTGCGTGGACTGCGGAGCCTGCGAGCCCGTGTGCCCCGTCGAGGCCATCTACTACGAGGACGACACCCCGGACGAGTGGGCCGAGTACTACAAGTACAACGTCGAGTTCTTCGACGACCTCGGCTCGCCCGGCGGCGCCGCCCGCCTGGGCAACACCGGCAAGGACCACCCGGGCATCGCCGCCCTGCCCCCGCAGAACCAGGACTGAGCTGGCCATGACGCTGCAGCCCCGCGCCTTCGGCCTGGATCTGCCGGAGTACCCCTGGGAGTCGGTGGCGCCGTACCGGCGGATCGCCGCCGAGCACTCGGAGGGGACCGTCGATCTGTCGATCGGCACGCCCGTGGACCCCACGCCGCTGGTGGTCCAGGACGCGCTGGCCGCGGCCTCCGACGCCCCCGGCTACCCGACCACCCATGGCACCCCCGCGCTGCGCGAGGCCATCGCCCGCTGGTACGACCGCCGTCGCGGCGTGCCCGGACTGGACCCCGAGCAGATCATGCCCACGGTCGGCTCCAAGGAGCTCGTGGCCTGGCTGCCCCTGCTGCTGGGGCTGCGCGCCGGGGACGTCGTGGTGCGCCCCTCGGCCGCCTACCCCACCTACGACATCGGGGCGCAGCTGGCCGGTGCGGAGAACGTGGCCGCAGATGACCTGGACGAGCTGCCGCAGGACGTGCTGGAACGGGTCCGCCTGATCTGGCTGAACTCGCCGGGCAACCCCACGGGCGCGGTCGCCGACGTCGAGGCCATGCGCGCCACGGTGGAGAGGGCTCGCGAGCTGGGCGCGGTCGTGGCCTCGGACGAGTGCTATGCCGAGCTGGGCTGGGGCGAGTGGGATCGCGAGGAGGGCGGCCAGGCTGTGCCCTCGGTGCTGGATCCGCGCGTGTCCGGGGGAGACCCCACGGGGCTGCTGTCCGTCTACTCGCTGTCCAAGCAGTCGAACCTCGCGGGCTACCGCGCGGCCTTCGTGGCCGGCGACGCCCAGATCGTCGCCGGGCTCGTGAATTCCCGCAAGCACGCGGGCATGATCGTGCCGGCCCCCGTGCAGGCGGCCATGCGCGCCGCGCTCGACGACGACGCCCACGTGGTCGCGCAGAAGGCGCTGTACCGGGCTCGTCGCGATCGTCTGCGCCGAGCCGTCGAGGCCTTCGGGCTGAGCATCGAGCACTCGGAGGCCGGGCTCTACCTGTGGTGCCGGCGCGACGGCCGCACGGAGCAGGACACATGGGACCTGGTCCGTCAGTTCGCCGAGCTGGGCATCGTGGTGGGCCCTGGGGTCTTCTACGGAGACGCCGCGGCAGGCTTCATCCGGATCGCGCTGACGGCCTCGGACGAGCGGATCGACGCCGCCGTCGCCAGGCTGCAGGCCGCCGCCGACTGAGTTGCGGCCGGGCCCCGCCGAGGGCTCGCGAGGCGCGTCCCAGATTGGCGGGGGCGGGCGACGTGCGAGTAGATTGGCATTCGATGGCGTGTCTGCACACGCCCCTTGACCTGCCGCCGCGCGACAGCGACGTCGCCGGCTCCCGTGACCCGACGCCCCCGCAGAAGACCGGTGCGCAACGGGACCAGGTGAGCCCCATGGGCTCACAGACTATGGAGGAGACCCATGACCGAGTCCGGCAAGGACGGCCGCACGGCCCAGCTGAGCATCTCCGAGGGCGCGCCCCTCGAGCTGCCCGTCCTGGGTGCCACCGAGGGCAACGAGGGCATCGGGATCGGCGCCCTGCGCAAGGAGACCGGTGCGGTCACGTATGACCCCGGCTTCATGAACACCGCGAACGCTCGTTCGGCGGTCACCTACATCGACGGCGAGAACGGCGTGCTGCGCTACCGCGGCTACCCGATCGAGCAGCTCGCGGAGCACTCCAACTTCCTGGAGACCGCCTACCTGCTGATCTACGGCGAGCTGCCCACGCAAGAGCAGTACGAGGACTTCGTGCACCGGGTCACCACCCACACCATGGTCCACGAGGACCTGAAGATGTTCTTCAACGGGTTCCCGCGCTCGGCCCACCCCATGCCGGTGCTGTCCTCCGCGGTCTCGGCGCTGTCCACGTTCTATGCCGACTCGCTGGATCCGCACGATCCCCAGCACGTCGAGATCTCCACGATCCGCCTGCTCGCCAAGGTGCCCACGCTGGCGGCCTACGCCTACAAGAAGTCCATCGGCGAGCCCATGCTCTACCCGCGCAACGAGCTGTCCTACGCGGAGAACTTCCTGCGCATGTGCTTCGGCGTCCCGGCCGAGGACCTCGAGATCGACCCCGCGCTGGCCAAGTCCCTGGATATCCTGCTGATGCTGCACGCGGATCACGAGCAGAACTGCTCGACCTCCACCGTGCGCCTGGTGGGCTCCTCCGAGGCCAACATGTTCGCCTCGGTCTCCGCGGGCATCAACGCCCTCTACGGCCCGCTGCACGGCGGCGCCAACGAGGCCGTGCTGGCCATGCTCGACCAGATCCAGAACCAGGGCCTGTCGCCCGAGGACTTCATGGAGAAGGTCAAGAACAAGGAAGACGGTGTGAAGCTCATGGGCTTCGGGCACCGCGTCTACAAGAACTACGATCCCCGCGCCAAGATCATCAAGGGCTACGCCCACGACATCCTGGAGCGCCTGGGCGGCGACAACGAGATGCTCGACATCGCCATGCGCCTGGAGGAGAAGGCCCTGGCGGACGACTACTTCGTGGAGCGCAAGCTCTACCCGAACGTCGACTTCTACACTGGCCTGATCTACAAGGCCATGGGCTTCCCGGAGCGCATGTTCACGGTGCTGTTCGCGATCGGGCGCCTGCCGGGCTGGATCGCCCAGTGGCGCGAGATGGTCCAGGACCCTGAGACCAAGATCGGGCGTCCGCGCCAGCTCTACGTGGGCGAGGGCGCGCGCGACTACCCCACCAAGTGATCGGACGCGCGGGCGCGGGCTGCTGAGGCTCCCGGGCCCGCGCCGCTCACCGAGCAGGTCCTTGAGACGACGGCGGGCCGCCTCCCGAGCTGGGAGGCGGCCCGCCGTCGTCGTGCCCGCTCGCGCGCACCGGGCGGGGTGGCTTCAGGAGGCGTAGCCCATGGGGTTGTTCTTCTGCCAGTTCCAGTGGTCGCGGCACATGGTGTCCATGTCGCGATCGGCGGACCAGCCCAGATCCGCCAGGGCGGAGGCGGGGTCGGCATAGTTGATCGCCACATCGCCGGGGCGGCGGTCGACGATCTCGTAGGGGATCTCGACCCCGGAGGCCTTCTCGAAGGCCTCGCGGACCTCGAGCACGGAGTAGCCGCGGCCCGTGCCGAGGTTCCAGATCTTGGCGCCGCCGTTGTCGGCGAGCCACTCCAGGGCGCGGACGTGGCCGTCGGCCAGGTCGACCACGTGGATGTAGTCGCGCACGCCGGTGCCGTCCGGGGTGGGGTAGTCGCCGCCGAAGACCTTGAGCTTCTCGCGCCGCCCCACGGCCACCTGCGCCACGAAGGGCATGAGGTTGTTGGGGATGCCCGTGGGGTCCTCGCCGATGATCCCGGACTCGTGGGCGCCCACCGGGTTGAAGTAGCGCAGCAGAGCCACGTTCCAGCGATCGTCGGAGGCGGCGATGTCCGCGAGGATGTCCTCGATCTGCTCCTTGGTGCGCCCGTACGGGTTGGTCGCGTCCTTGTCGACCTTCTCGGTCAGGGGCATGGTCTCGACGTCGCCGTAGACGGTCGCGGAGGAGGAGAAGACGATGGTGCGGCAGCCGCTGTCCTCCATGGCGTGCAGCAGGTTCAGCGTGCCGCCCACGTTGTTGGAGTAGTACCACAGCGGCTTCTCATTGGATTCGCCCACGGCCTTCAGACCGGCGAAGTGGATGACGGCCTCCGGCTTCCACTGCTCGAACACGCGGTGCAGCCCCGGCTGATCGAGCAGGTCGACCTCCTCGAAGCCCAGCACTTCCCGGCCGGCGAGCTGGTGGACGCGCTCGAGGCTCGTCTTCGACGAGTTGGCCAGGTTGTCGAGCACGATGACGTCGTGCTCGGCCTGGAGCAGTGCCAGGACGGTGTGCGAGCCGATGTAGCCGGTCCCCCCGGTGACAAGGATGCGCATGCGGATGTCTCTCCTTCAGCTGGATGCGTTGCGCCCAGCCCCCGATGAACAGGGCGCGGTGGAGCGAGCCGGAGCCAGCCCGGCTCCGGCGCGCACAGATCAGTTCTTGTGCAGGGCGTCGTTCAGCTCCACCGTGCGGCCCCCGCGCGGCAGGGCCTCGACGGCGCCGCTGGTGGAGTTGCGTCGGAAGAGCAGGTTCGACACCCCGGACAGGTCGAGCGCCTTCACGGTGCGGGCCGCCTGCGCGCTGTCCTCGAGCACCTGCACGCGCGTTCCGGCGGTGAGGTAGAGGCCGGCCTCGACGATGCAGTCATCGCCCAGGGAGATGCCCACGCCGGCATTGGCGCCGAGCAGCACGCGCTCGCCCAGGCGGATGCGCTGCTTGCCGCCGCCGGAGAGCGTGCCCATGATCGAGGCGCCGCCGCCGATGTCGGTGTGATCCCCCACGACCACGCCGGCGGAGATGCGGCCCTCGACCATGGCGGAGCCGAGCGTGCCGGCGTTGAAGTTCACGAAGCCCTCGTGCATGACGGTGGTGCCCTCGGCCAGGTGGGCGCCCAGGCGCACGCGGTCGGCGTCGCCGATGCGCACGCCGGAGGGCACGACGTAGTCGACCATGCGCGGGAACTTGTCCACGGACAGCACGCTGACGTGACCGGTGGAGCGCATGCGCAGGCGGGCCAGGTTCAGCTCCTCGGCCAGGACGGGGCCGCGGTCGGTCCAGGCCACGTTGGCCAGCAGGCCGAACACGCCGTCCAGGTTGATCGAGTGGGGCTGCACCAGGCGGTGGGAGAGCAGATGCAGGCGCAGGTAGACGTCGGCGGCATCGACCGGAGCGGCATCCAGGTCGATCACGCGGTCCACGACCTCGACCGTGACATTGCGATCGGCATCCGGCAGCGCGGAACGGCGGAGGTCGCCGTCGAGCGAGCGGTCGGGCTCCTGGCCCAGGACGGGGGCCGGGTACCAGACGTCCAGGATCGTCCCGGCGCGGGGGCCCTCGGCGACGACGCTGGCCAGGCCGATGCCGGCCGCGTGGCGGGTCTCGTTGTTGCTGGGGGCAGGGGTGGCTGAAGTCATGGTGCCCATCCTACGGATAGGCCCGGCCAGCGCAGGGGCCGGGGCCTGCGCGTCGGCCGATATGGTGGCGTCATGTCGAGCCCCGAGTCACCCGCCGCCACCGAATCCCCCTCGAGCCCCGAAGGACGCCCGCAGGCCCTGGACCTGGCCGCGGATCCCGCGCAGCTCACGGCCGCGCTGATCGATGTCGAGTCCGTGTCCGATCACGAGACGCCGCTGGCGGACCTGGTCGAGAATGCCCTGCGCGGCCTGGAGCACCTGAGCGTGCATCGCGACGGCGATGCGATCATCGCCCGCACCGAGCTGGGCCGGGCCGAACGCGTCGTGTTGGCAGGTCACCTGGACACGGTGCCGCTGCCCACCGCCGCGGGTTCGCGCGGGACGGTGCCCTCGAGCTGGGAGGACCACGACGGCGATCTCACGCTCTACGGCCGCGGCGCCACCGACATGAAGGGCGGGGTGGCCGTGCAGCTCGGCTTGGCGGCCGAGCTCACGGAGCCGAGCCGGGACATCACCTACGTCTTCTACGACCATGAGGAGGTCGACTCGGCCAAGTCCGGGCTGGCCCGTTTGGAGCGCAGCGTCCCGGACCTGCTGCAGGCGGACTTCGCGGTGCTGCTCGAGCCCACCGACGGCACGGTCGAGGGCGGCTGCAACGGCACGCTGCGCTTCGCGATCGCCCCGCAGGGACTGGCCGCGCACTCGGGCCGGGCCTGGCGCGGGGACAACGCGATCCACAAGCTCGCCGACGTGCTGTCCGTGCTGGCCGACTACGAGCCGGCCACGATCGAGGTCGAGGGGCTGGCGTACCGGGAGGGGCTCAACGCGATCCGCATCAGCGGGGGCACCGCGGGCAATGTGATCCCGGACGCGGCCTCGGTCGAGATCAACTACCGCTTTGCCCCGGACAAGACCCTCGAGCAGGCCCAGCAGCACTGCCGGGAGCTGTTCCCGGGCCATGAGCTGGAGTTCGTGGACCTCTCCCCGGCGGCACGCCCCGGGCTGGACCGGGCCTCTGCGGCGGCTTTCGTGGCAGCCGTCGGGCAGGAGCCCAAGCCCAAATACGGCTGGACCGACGTGGCCCGCTTCTCGGCCATGGGCGTGCCGGCCGTGAACTTCGGCCCCGGAGACGCCCTGCTGGCCCACACGGACGACGAGCACGTCTCGGCCGAGGCGATCCGTCAGTGCCGCCGGGTCCTGCTGAGCTGGCTGTCCTAGGGCATAGCCTGGGGTCATGAGTCACAGCGACCCCCGCGCCAGCGACCGCCGCGAGTCCGCACAGGACCTCCCGGGCGAGGACCAGCCCGTCTCCTCCTCGGCCGAGCGCCCCGCCACCAGACCCTCGCGCTTCAAGGGGCCCATCGTCCTGCGCGGCCGCGAGGCCCACCGTCGGACCTCGGATCAGCGGCTGCTGGAGCAGGGCGGACCCCAGGACTTCGGTCACGACGACGACTTCACCCGCACGGACCCCTGGCGGATCATGCGGATCCAGTCGGAGTTCGTCGACGGCTTCGACACCCTGGCCCGGCTGGGGCCGGCGGTGACCGTCTTCGGCTCGGCGCGCGTGCCCGAGGGCGCCGCCGACTACGACCTGGCCCGTGAGGTCGGCCGGGCGCTGGGCCGCGCCGGCTACACCGTGATCACCGGCGGCGGTCCCGGCATCATGGAGGCAGCCAACCGCGGCGCGCACGACGTCGAGGCCCCGTCCGTGGGCCTGGGGATCGAGCTGCCGCACGAGCAGAGCCTGAACCCCTACATCGACCTGGGCATCAACTTCCGGTACTTCTTCGTGCGCAAGACCATGTTCGCCAAGTACAGCCACGGCTTCATCGCCCTGCCCGGCGGCTTCGGGACCCTGGACGAGCTCTTCGAGTGCCTGACCCTGGTCCAGACCGGCAAGGTGACCCGCTTCCCGGTGGTGCTCATGGGCGTCGCGTTCTGGACACCGCTGCTCGAGTGGATCCGCGGCTCGCTCGTGGAGCAGGGGATGGTCTCCCCGGATGATCCGGATCTGGTGCGCCTGACCGATTCTGCCGAGGAGGCGGTGCGGATCATGCGCGAGGCGCACGACCGCTTCACCCGCGAGGCAGAGCACCGCGCCGATCTGGGCGGCTACGACCAGGCGCCCTTCGGGGACTTCGACGACGACGGCCGAGCGGGTCGCTGGTGAGCGCTCCGGTCATGGCGATGGTGCTCAGCCTCCTGCTCGTCGCGGCGGGAACCGCCGCGGCGGTGCGGCAGCTGGGGCGTTCGGGGGTCGCTGAGCCCTCTTCCGGTCCCTCGGCCGCAGCGCCCGTGCACTGGACGCGCCGAGGCCGCAGCGAGGTCGGGGCACCGGCACGGGCGCGAGCGGCTCGCACCTCCGGCGGGCCGCGATCCGGGCGGTCAGCCGGCGCGGCGCGCGTCCCCGGGGTATACCGGTGAACTCGGCGGGGCCGGAGGCCTCCGGCCCGCAGAACAGCTCGGAGCACGGACCAGGTCGCGAGTCGATGCGCGGCACTGTGCGCAGCACCGCTGCACAGGGCGGTTCCGCTGCGGGGACTGCCGCCGCCGACGTCCGTCCCACGCGGGTCCACTCGGCCCTGGCCGGCTGGGCCGGCGAGGCCGGTGCTCGGCTGGCTCGTCAGCCGCTGTGGCTGCAGGTCCTTCTGCTCTGGGCGGTGGCCCGAGCCTGGTCGGCTCTCGTGCTGATCGTGATCGACCGGCAGGCCCCGGACGGTCCGTGGGGCGAGACTCCGCTGGGCTACTTCGCCACGGCCGGGATCTGGGACGGCGAGTGGTACCAGCGCATCCACGACGACGGCTATCCCACGCAGGTCCCTCGCGACCGGACCGGCAGCGCCGAGGAGAACGCCTGGGCCTTCTACCCGGTGTTCCCCCTGCTGGTCCGCGGGATCACGAGCCTGACGGGGGCGCCGTGGTCGATCGTCGCGCCCCTGGTCTCCTTGGCCGCGAGCTTCGCCGCGGCCCTGGCGATCGCGGCGCTGTTCCGTCGTCTGCTCGGGCAGCGCGATGCCCTATGGGCGCTGGCGGTGGTGGGCCTGTGCGCCGTCTCGCCGATCCTGCAGACGGCCTACGCGGAGTCGCTGCATCTGGCGCTGCTGGCGCTGTCGCTGCTGCTCGTGCTGCAGAGGCGCAGCGCCCTGGCCGCCGTCGCCATCCTGGTCATGTGCCTCTCGCGTCCGGCCGGGGTGCCTTTCGCCGCGGCGCTCGGCATCGTCTGGGCCCTCCGCGCCGTGCGCGTGCTGACGGAACGGGGGCCGGGCGGGCTCGGCCAGGTCCTGGACCGCTGGTTCTGGCTGGCCCTGTGGGCCTGCGCCTGCGCGCTGGCCTGGCCGGCGATCGCGTGGCTGGCCACGGGGGAGCCGCGCGCGTACACGGACACCGAGACCGCATGGCGCGGCACCTCGCTGGTGCCGCTCGAGCCCTGGGCGGTCTTGGGCGCTCAGCTGCTCGGGGAGGGCTGGGGGTGGCTGTTCGTGCTGGTCCTGGTGGTGCTGTGGGTGCTGCTGATGACCACGACCGCGGTGCGCCGCACCCTGCCGCTGGGCCTGCAGGTGTGGGTCCACGCCTATGCCGTCTACCTCCTGCTCTTCCTGCACCCCCAGTCCTCCACGCCGCGCCTGCTGCTGCCGCTGTTCGTGCTGGCCGCGCCGCTGGTCGCGGCGAGCGAGTCGAGGGCCTACCGGTGGGGTTCGGTGGTGGTCTGCGCGCTGTCGCAGGTCGTGTGGGTCGGGGTGCTGTGGCAGTGGTCGCCGCTGCCGCAGGGCGGCGACTATCCGCCGTGATCGGGGACCCCTGGAGACCCCCGCCACGCCTCGTGTGACGCATCCGATATGATGGATGCTGGAAGAACGTGCCGACGGACAGGAGATCGAGTTCCATGGCGGCTATGAAGCCCAGGACCGGTGATGGCCCTATGGAGGTCACCAAGGAGGGTCGCAGCCTCATCATGCGCGTGCCCCTGGAAGGCGGCGGTCGTCTCGTCGTCGAGCTCAAGGCCGATGAGGCCGCAGAGCTGAAGGGCTGCCTCGAAGGCGTCACCGGCTGACAACCCCACGAGCATCGACAAGGACCCCCGCACCCGACCAGGGTGCGGGGGTCCTTCCCATGGGGGCCCGCCTCAGCGGCGCACGGCCACGAACAGCCCGGATCCCGGAGTGAGGATGGCGGACACGAAGCGCTCGTCCTCGCGCAGCATGCGGTGGATCTCGCGGTGCACGCGGGTGGAGTCCTGGCGCTGCACCGGATCCGGCACGCGGTCCTGATCGAGGGCGTCCTGGACGATCAGGGTACCGCCGCGGCGCAGCAGGCGCACGGCCTCGTCCACGTAGAGCAGGGTGTTCGACGGCTCCGCGTCGAGGAAGACCAGGTCGTAGGACGCGGAGCTCAGCCGCGGCAGCACGAGCGAGGCGCGCCCGGAGATGGTGCGCACGCGCGGCTGCGTGCCGATCTCGCGGAAGGTCTCGCGGGCCGCGCGCAGGGCCCGGATGTCCGTGTCGATGGTGGTGAGCACCGAATCCTCCGGCATGCCGCGCAGCAGCGCGGCACCCGAGACGCCGGCTCCCGTGCCGACCTCGACGGCCGCCCGGGGCTGACCTGCGGCGGCCAGGACCGTGAGCGTGGCGGCCACCGCGGGGGTGACCGGACGCAGTCGCAGGGCCATGGAGCGCTCGCGGGCCCGCAGCAGGACGTCGTCCTCCTGCGGATAGGCCTCGGCGTAGGCCCAGCTGGTCGCCTTGCCGCTGCTCATCGCCACCCGCCCGTTCCTCTGCTCGGTCCTGCCCTGCTGCCTTCGCGCCGCCGATTCCGCGCGGCCCGTGATCAGGGCTCGGCAGCACCGGCTGCGCAGTGCACTTCGGGTCATCCTACCCGTCGGCCCCCGTCCGCCTGCGACGTGGGGGTCGGCGCCTCGAACGGGCCGGCAGCGGCGTCGAGGGCGAGAGCGCACACAGGATCCGTCAAGGTCCGTCTCGGATCCTTGGCCTGCACGAGCGCGGCCTGCGCTCGATCCGACGCGAGCACCCCAGGGGAGGACCATGAGCTCCACGGCTCTGCCCACGTTCCTCTCCAGGGCTCGGCTCGTCACGGCCGTGGTCTCGGTGATCCTCCTGCTGCTGCTCGGCATCCTGCTGCTGGGGTGGTTCGCCGGATCGCGCTCGAGCGTGCCCTCGACTCCGGGCGCCACCGCGGCGCAGGGCTCGCCGTGGGCTCAGTCCTCGGGGCTGCTGATCTCGGAGGTCTCCGACCTCGACGTCCTGCGCTCACAGGGCTGGACGCTGCCGCTGGCCGGGATGCCCGGCTACGAGGTGCTCTCGCTGAGCGAGGACACGATCGCCGGTCAGCCCGCTGTGCGCATGCAGCTGCAGGACGCGCAGGGCCGCGATGTCCAGATCACCGAGCAGCGCGGCAGGATCGATCAGTACCACCCCACCGACGGCATCGCGGGTCTGCCGTCCACGACCACGGGTCTGGACCCGGCGGTCCTGAGCGGCACCCCGGTGCGGGTGCGCGAGGGCAGCCCGTGGCGCGCGCAGATCGTCCACGACGACGTGGTCTACACGCTGCAGAGCGAGTCCTCGGCCGCGGAGATGGTGCGCCTGATGCACCACACCGAGGCCGCGGACCGGGCCACGCTGGTGCAGCGTCCGGAGGAGACCTCCTCGCCGGGGGAGACCGTGCTCAGCGGCTGGCGGCGCATGCTCGGGATCGGGGCCTGAGCCGGTGCACGCCCTGATAATCTCGACGACGTGTTAGGCATCAGCGGCTGGGAAGCCATCGTCCTCATCGTCCTGATCCTGCTCGTCCTGGGTCCGGAGAGGCTTCCGGAGTACGCCGAGAACCTCCGAGACCTGGTCAAGCGGGCGCGCCGCTACGCAAGCGGCGCCAAGGAGGACCTGCGCGAGACCCTCGGCCCGGAGATCGGCGACCTCGACTGGCGCAAGCTCGACCCGCGCCAGTACGACCCTCGCACGATCGTGCGCGATGCCCTGCTGGAGGCCGATCAGGAGGACTCCGCCGAGAAGCGCAAGCGCGAGCGCGAGGAGCGCGAGGCCGCGCGCGCCGAGCGCAAGCGCCGGCGGGAGGAGGAGGCGGCGGCCGCCGGCGAGGACCTCCCGGCGCAGGCCCAGCCGTTCATGCGCCTGGGCGATTCCCAGCAGGCCCCGTTCGATCCCGAGGCCACCTGAGACGCAGACCTCCGTCGTGGGGAGGGCACCTGAGCGCTCAGCGCGGGGTGATCCCCAGGGAGCGTCCCTCCAGGCCGCGAGGACCGTCCAGGCGCGCGGCCACACCGCGCAGGACCTGGGAGGCCGGTGCCTCCGGGTCGGACCACACGAGCGGCATTCCGGCGTCGCCGGCCTGCCGCAGGGCGATGTCCAGGGGGATCGAGCCCAGCAGGGGGACGTCGTAGCCCATGCGGCGGGTGAGGGAGTCGGCGATCTGCTCGCCGCCGCCGCTGCCGAAGAGATCGAAGGACGAGCCGTCGGGCATGACCATGGCGGACATGTTCTCGATGACCCCGGAGACCGTCTGATCGGTCATGGCTGCCAGGGCCCCGGAGCGCTCGGCGATACCCGCTGCGGCCTGCTGCGGCGTGGAGACCACCAGGACCCCCGAGCCGGGCAGCTTCTGGGCCACCGCGATCGCGACGTCGCCGGTGCCGGGCGGCAGATCCAGCAGCAAGTGGTCCAGGTCGCCGAAGTGGACGTCGGCCAGGAACTGCTCGACCGCTCGGTCCAGCAGCGGTCCGCGCCACACCACCGGGTTCGCCGGATCCGTGAACATGCCGATCGAGATGGCCCGGACGCTGCCGCGCCGGTGTCCGTCGGCGGCGCGCGAGGCTCCGTCCTCCGACGCGGCGGAGTCAGGGACCTCGACGACGGGCGGCAGGATCATCTCGTCGACCTTCGTGGGCCCGGCGGTGATGCCGAACAGGCCCGGGATCGAGAAGCCGTGGATATCGGCGTCGACGACGCCCACCGAGCGTCCGCGCGCGGCCAGGGCCGCGGCCAGATTGGCGGTCACCGTGGACTTGCCGACACCGCCCTTGCCGGAGGTCACCGAGTGCACTCGGGTCAGCGACGTCGGATCCGCGAACGGGATGGTGCGCGTGTGCCCGAGCCTGTCCTTGAGCTCCTCGCGCTGCTGCGGGGTCATGACGTCCAGCTCCACCACGGTGCGATGCACGCCGTCGACCCCGCGCACGGCCTCTGCGACGTCCGTTTCGATCGTGGAGCGCAGCGGGCAGCCGGAGATCGTGAGCAGGACCTCGACGACCGCGGTGCCGTCCGGGTCGAGCCGGGCTGCGCGCAGCATGCCCAGATCGATCAGCGGGCGGCGCAGCTCGGGGTCCTCCACGGAGGACAGGGCCGTGGCCAGGCGGGGATCGATGGGGTCCTGCTCAGTCATGGTCACCTGTGCTCCGAGGGCTCTCGGGATCCTCCGCCGCCGACGCCACGGCCGCCGTCTGCTGGGCGCCGTGCTGGTCGGCGCTCGCCCGCTCGAGACCGGCCGAGCGGGCGGCCACGGTCTCGCCGGAGCGCTGCTTCTTGCGGCCCTTGCGCTT
This sequence comes from Kocuria sp. CPCC 205260, assembly GCF_040981045.1. Lineage (NCBI taxonomy): Bacteria > Bacillati > Actinomycetota > Actinomycetes > Micrococcales > Micrococcaceae > Kocuria > Kocuria sp. CPCC 205260. The sequence continues at coordinate 754,430 of NZ_JAVKPT010000001.1, read as the reverse complement.
GCGGCTGGAGGGCTCGGGGTCTGCGTCGTCGGCGCCCTCAGGCTCGTTCAGCTCCTCGAGCAGCTCCTCGAACAGGTCGCGCAGCTCGGAGCGGACGTAGTCGCGGGTGGCGACCTCTCGCATGGACATGCGCAGGGCGGCGATCTCGCGGGTCAGGTACTCGGTGTCGGCCAGGTTCTCCTGCGTGCGCTGGCGGTCGCGCTCGGCCACGACCTTGTCGCGGTCGTCCTGGCGGTTCTGGGCCAGCAGCAGCAGGGGGGCCGCATAGGAGGCCTGCAGGGACAGCATGAGCGTGAGCAGGGTGTAGTTCAGCGCGCGCGGGTCGAACTGCATGTCCTCGGGCATGAACGTGTTCCAGCCCAGCCAGATGAACACGAAGACGGACATCCACAGCAGGAACTGCGGGGTGCCCATGAACCGGGCGAAGCCCTCCGTGAGCTGGCCGAAGGCGTCCGGGTTGGGACGCAGCCGGTTCCACATCCCGTGGCGCAGGCCGGTGGGGGTGTCCAGGCCGGCAGTGCGGCGCTCGGTGCGGCTTTCAGACATAGCGTCGTCCCACCTTCCTCACGGGGGTTCCGTCGTCCCAGGTCCGCCAGTCGTCCGGCAGCAGGTCATCGAGCACGTCGTCGATCGTGACCGCTCCCACCAGGCGGCGGTGCTCGTTGATCACGGGAATGATCGTCAGGTCGTAGGTGGCCAGCTCGCGGGCCACGTCCGAGATGGGGGAGAGGTCCTTCACGGGATCGATCGCCGAGTCGATCAGGCTGCCGATCGGCTCGGGCGGCGGCACGCGCAGCAGCTCCTGCATGTGCACCATGCCCAGGTACCGCCCGGTGGGCGTCTCCAGCGGCGGACGGCACACGAACACGGCCGCGGCCATGGCCGGGGAGACCTCCTCCTGGCGGATCGCGGCCAGCGCCTCGGCCACCGTGGTCTCCGGGGCCAGGATGATCGGCACCGGGGTCATCATCGAGCCGGCGGTGCCCTCCTCGTACTCGAGCAGGCGGCGGACGTCGTCGGCGTCCTCGGGCTGCATCAGCTCCAGCAGCGACTCGGCATCCGGGTCCGGCAGCTCGTTGAGCAGGTCCGCGGCGTCGTCTGGCTCCATCTCCTCCAGGACGTCGGCGGCGCGCTCGACCTCCAGGTGGGTCAGGACGAAGACCTGATCCTCCTCGGTCATCTCCTGCAGGACATCGGCCAGGCGGTCGTCGCGCAGCTCGGCGGCGATCTCCAGGATGCGCTTGCGGGGCAGCTCGCGCAGCTCGTCGGCCAGGTCCGCGGGCTTGTCGTCCTCGTGCGAGCTCACCCACTGCGTCGCCGGCTGATGGCCGACGGCCTCCTGGTCGGTGGCCTCGTTCCAGTCGATGACGAGCGTCTCGCCGCTGCGACGGCGCATGAGGCCGCCGCCGACGGGGCCGCGGCGCACGAACAGCTGCGTGACCTGCCAGTCGCCAGAGCGGGCCAGCTCCATGCCGACGTCGATGATGGTGGCGGTGCCGCTGCCGTCGCGCATGGTGACGGTGCGGTCGAACATCTCGCCGACCACCAGGATCTCGGAGCCGCGCTGCTCGAAGCGGCGCAGGTTCACCAGGCCGGTGCACAGGACCTGCTCGGAGTCCATGGACGTCACCCGGGTCATGGGCAGGAACACGCGGCGCTTGCCCAGGACCTCCACCACCAGGCCCACGACCACCGGCTGCTTGGCCGAACCGGCGCTGTCGCGCCTGATCATGACGAGGTCGCGCACTCGCCCCACGCGGTCGCCCAGGGGGTCGAACACGTCCAGGCCGATGAGGCGCGCGATGAAGATCTTCTCGAGGGAACTGCTCACCGCACCAGGGTAGTCGCTGCACGGATTCAGCCGGGCGCGATCGAGATCTGCGTCTCAAGGCTCCGGTCAGCTGCATGGGGGAGTCTTGAGCCCATGAGCAGCTCAGCGCAGAAGGCACGTCAGATCTCCGGGGCAGGACTGCCGGAGGGCAGGGTGATCGCCTCTTTCACCAAGTACGCGGACGCGCAGAGGGCCGTGGACCACCTCTCGGACGAGGAGCTCGAGGTCTCGGCGCTGTCGATCGTCGGGCACGACCTCGCGACCCTGGAGAAGGTCACCGGCCGGCTGACGTATCCCCGCGTGGCCCTCATGGCCGCGGGTCAGGGCGCGTTCTTCGGCCTGTTCTTCGGGCTGATCCTCAGCCTGTTCGGGGGCGGCGGGCCCCTGGCCATCCTGTTGACCGTGGCCCTGGGCGCGGCGTTCTGGATGCTGCTCGGCGTGGTCTCCTACGCCGCCCAGCGCGGACGCCGCGACTTCACCTCCATGTCCACGATCGTGGCCACGCGCTACGACGTCCTGGCCCGACCGGATGTGGCCGATCAGGCCGAGCGCATGCTCCAGGGGGCCGGTCTGCAGGGCAGGGCCCCGCGCGCGGCGGCGCCCGCTTCGCCGGCTCCCGGAGCCGCCGGGCCGGTCGGCAATCTGGGCGCCGCCCCCGACGGGCAGCCGCAGGAGCAGTCGGCTCCGGTCTCGCGCCCCGATGAGACCCCGGACGGCCGCCCGCTCTACGGCGTGCGCGTCTCCCCGCAGGAGCAGGAGGCGCACCGGGGGCACCCCGAGGGCCAGGAGCAGGGCCAGGGCCCGGACCAGGCTGCCCCCGGTGGGGACGCCCAGACCGACGGCCCGTGGAGCGGCGGCGAGCCGCGCAGCTGAGCTTCTGCAGGCAGATGACCTGCTGTCGGACGGCCGTCCGCCTGCGGAGGCGGCCGCCCGTCGCGGGGCCGGAGCTGCGACCGGCCCCGCGACCGTCGGCTGATCAGTGCGCGGTCGAGGACGTCTCGGAGGACTCGAACAGGCCCTGCATCCAGGACTCGACATCGTCCGGATGACGCGGCAGAGCGGCCGAGAGGTTCTCGTTGCCGTCGGCGGTGATCAGGACGTCGTCCTCGATCCGCACGCCGATGCCCCGGTACTGCTCCGGGACGGCCAGGTCCTCGGCCTTGAAGTACAGGCCCGGCTCGATCGTGAAGACCATGCCCGGCTCGATCACCGCGTCCTGGTAGAGCTCGCGGCGCGCCTGGGCGCAGTCGTGGACGTCCAGGCCCAGGTGGTGGCTGGTCCCGTGCGGCATCCACCGGCGATGGTGCTGGCCGCGCTCCGAGAGCGAGACCTCGGCGGAGACCGGGAGCAGGCCCCATTCCTCCAGCCGGGCGGCCAGCACCGACATGGCGGCGTCGTGGACGTCGCGGAACCGGTTGCCGGGCACCGCGACCGTGAACGCGTGATCGGCGGCATCGAGCACGGCCTGGTAGATCTGGCGCTGGATCTCGGAGAACTCGCCGGTGACCGGCAGGGTGCGGGTGATGTCCGCCGTGTAGAGCGACTCGGCCTCCACACCGGCATCCAGCAGGATCATGTCCTGCGGGCGGATCTCTCCCGTGTTGCGGATCCAGTGCAGCACGGTCGCGTTGTTCCCGGAGGCCGCGATGGTGTCGTAGCCGAGGTCGTTGCCTTCAGCTCGGGCGCGGGCGAAGAACGCCCCCTCCACGAGCCGCTCGCCGCGCGGCTTGGCGATGGCGTGGGGCAGGGCCCGCACGACGTCCTCGAAGCCCCGGACGGTCATGTCCACCGACTCGCGCAGCTGCGCGATCTCGTGCTCGTCCTTGATCAGCCGCAGCTCGGAGAGCCGCTCCACGAGCTGGTCGTCCTGCAGGTGAGCCTGCTCCAGCTCCACGCCGCCCGCCTGCCGGGCCGAGTCGACGATGCCGTCCACGGCCGCGTCCTGCGCGCGGACCAGACGGAGCTGGACGCCGTCCGCCCCGACGTCCTTGCTCAGCGCGGCCTCCAGCTCCGACAGATCCCGCGTCCGCAGGCCGTAGGCGGTGGAGATCTCGCGCAGCGTGGGCCGGTCGCCCACCCAGAACTGACCGTTGCGGGCATCGGCGTAGAACTCGCGGGTGTCCCGCCCGGCCATGGGATGGAAGTACAGCACCGCGGTGTGATCACCGGCGTCGTCCCCGCTGCCCGGCTCGACCGGCTCCAGCACGAGCACCGCGTTCGGCTCGTGGTCCAGGCCCAGCCCGGTGAGGTGGGCGAAGGCCGAGTGGGGGCGGAAGCGGTAGTCGGTGTCGTTGGAGCGGACCTTGGGCGCCCCCGCAGGGATCACCAGGCGCTGACCGGTGTGCTCCTTCGAGATCCGCAGCCGCCGCTGGGCGGCATGATCGGCGACCTCCTCCCGCGGCAGGTCCTTCTCCGCTGCCGGGGCCCACTGCGAGGCCATGAACTCGGCGAAGGCCGAGGACTCGGGGGAGTGGGTCCTGTTGTCCACTCGCTCGGACAGCGGCTGCGAGCCGGGCTCTGCGCCGGTGTCTGCCGGTGCGCCGGCGCTCGCCTCGCGGGCGGCTGCGGGGGTGGTCTCCGAGGGCTGATCCGTCATGCTCGCTCCGTCCTGCCGGTCGGGGACCGGCTGCTCGGGGCGCAGCCGTCACCTGAAGCTGCGCGGTCTTCGTCCTGCCATGGTGCCACCGGGCTCCGACGGGGGTGGGGTCGAGGCGACCTGAGCCCGCCCGCCGAGCGGGATGGCGGCGTCTGCGGGCCGTGCCACGATGGGGCCATGAAGATCGATCTGCACACCCACTCCTCGGCCTCCGACGGCACCCAGCTGCCGGGAGAGGTCATCCGCAGCGCGGCGGAGGCGGGTCTGGACGTCGTGGCCCTCACGGATCACGACACGACCGCCGGGTGGGAGGAGGCCGCGGAGGCTGCGCGCGAGCACGCAGTGGCCTTCGTGCCCGGGACCGAGGTCTCGTGCCAGACCGACGACGGCATCTCGGTGCACCTGCTGTCCTACCTGCAGGACCCGCAGGACCGGGCGCTGGACGAGGTCATGCAGAGGGCCCGGCGCTCGCGGCGCACACGCGCCGAGCGGATGGTGGAGTTGATCGCCGAGGACTATCCCATCAGCTGGGAGCAGGTCCTGGACCAGGTCGTCGGGGATGCCACCGTGGGTCGGCCGCACATCGCCGACGCCCTCGTGGCCGCCGGGATCGCGCAGACCCGCTCCGAGGCTTTCAGCACGGTCCTGCACCCGCGCTCGGGCTACTACGTGGGCCACTACGCCCCGGATCCGGTCACCGCGGTGCGGCTGGTGCGCCAGGCCGGAGGCGTGCCGGTCATGGCCCATCCGCTGGCCCGCGTGCGGGGGCGGACGGTCGGGCAGGAGGTCTTCGACGCCATGATCGAGGCGGGCCTGGCGGGCCTGGAGATCGCTCACCGGGACAATCCGCCCGAAGCTCGGGCGGTGCTGTCGCAGATGGCGGCCGAGCACGATCTGATCGTCACCGGCTCCTCCGACTACCACGGCTCCGGCAAGCCGAATGAGCTGGGCGAGAACCTCACCTCGGAGCAGTCCCTGCGCCGGATCATGGCGGAGGCGGGCTCCGGGACGCAGGTCGTGCGTCCCTGAAGAGCCCGCCTCAGGGGTGCTCGCGCCGAGGCGGCGCGAGCGGATCAGCTCCGGAGGATCAGTCCTGGCCGTCGACCAGGCGAGCCGGGGAGCCCGTCAGCTGCTCGCCGCTGGAGCGGCGGCGGCGCCGACGGCGCGCGTTCGCCGTGGCGCGGTCCTGAGCGGTGTTCGGAGCTGCCGTCTCGGAGCCGCGGGTGCGCTCTGCGTTGCGGCCCTCTCGAGGGCTGCGCGAGGACTTGCCCGTCTCTGAGCCACGACGGCGCCCGCCGCGCTGGGAGCGGCCTTCGTCCGAGGAGCCGCCCTTCGCCGCATCGCGGGAGCCGCCGCCGCGCTGCCCGTCGTGCGAGCCCTCGCCGGAGCGCTCCGTGCGGTTCGCGCGTGCGGTGTCCTCCGAGCGCCCGCCGCGGGAGCGGCTGCGCGAGCGGCCGGAGCCGCCTCGACCCGAGCCGGATCCGCCGGAGCGAGCGCCGCGGGAGCCCTCGCGGCCGCCCGAGCCGCCGCGCGAGGAGCGGGAATCGCCCTTGTCGCCGCGGGAATCCGGGCCGCCCAGGTCCTCGAGCTTCTCCGCGCCCAGACCGGCGTGGGTCTGCTTGGAGCGCGGCAGCTTGCCCTTGGTGCCCTTGGGGATGCCGAGGTCCTCGAACAGGTGGGCCGAGGAGGAGTAGGTCTCGACCGGCTCGGGGATCCCGAGCTCGAGCGCCTTGTCGATCAGGCGCCAGCGGGGGATGTCATCCCAGTCCACGAACGTGATCGCGGTGCCCTTGCGTCCGGCACGGCCCGTGCGGCCCGTGCGGTGCAGGTAGGTCTTCTCGTCCTCTGGGCACTGGTAGTTGATCACGTGGGTGACGTCGTCGACGTCGATGCCGCGGGCGGCGACATCGGTGGCCACCAGGATGTCCACCTTGGACGAGCGGAACGCGCGCAGCGCCTGCTCGCGGGCGCCCTGCCCCAGATCGCCGTGCAGCGGGGCGGCGGCGAAGCCGCGCTCGATCAGCTCGTCGGCGACCTTGGCGGCGGTGCGCTTGGTGCGGATGAAGATGATGCACCGGCCGCGGCCGTCGGCCTGCAGGATGCGGCCCAGCATCTCGGGCTTGTCCAGGTTGTGCGCGCGGTAGACGACCTGGCGGATGTCCGCCTTGGTCGAGCCCTCGTCCGGGGCGGCGGCGCGGATGTGCATGGGCTTGGACATGTACCGGCGTGCCATGGCCACGACGGGGCCGGGCATGGTCGCGGAGAACAGCATGGTGTGGCGCACGCGCGGCACCGCCGAGAGCAGCTTCTCGACGTCCGGGAGGAAGCCGAGATCGAGCATCTCGTCGGCCTCGTCCAGCACGACCGTCTTGACCTGGGACAGGTCCAGGTGATGCTGGCGGTTCAGGTCGATCAGGCGCCCGGGGGTGCCCACCACGACCTCGACGCCCTTCTCCAGGGCCTCGATCTGCGGCTCGTAGGCGCGGCCGCCGTAGATCGTCAGCACGCGCGCGTTGCGGGTCTTGGCCGCGATGGACAGGTCCGAGCCCACCTGCACCGCGAGCTCGCGGGTGGGGACCATGATCAGCGCCTGCGGTGCGCCCGGGCGCTCCAGGCGGTCCCAGCCGTCGTCGTCGCGGCCCACGACGTTCTGAACCGCCGGGATGCCGAAGCCCAGGGTCTTGCCCGTGCCGGTCTTGGCCTGCCCGATGATGTCCTGCCCGCTCAGCGCGATCGGCAGCGTCATGGACTGGATGGGGAACGGGTGGACGATCCCGGCCTCCGCCAGGGCCTCGGCGATGTCCTCCCGGACGCCGAAGTCGGCGAAGGTGCGGGTCTCGACGGGGGCCTGGGGCTCCACCTCCACGGAGTCCTCGGCAATGGCCTCCAGCTGGGCCTCGCCCTGGTCCGGGGCGGTCTCGGGAGACTGCTCGGTCTCGGGGGATTCGGTCTGGCTCATGTTCGGGTCCTTCCCGTGGTCATCCGTGCGCGCTCGCGCGGCCGCGGTCCGCGGCGCGAAGGTGCGACGGGGCACGCCGCTGCGACCGCTTCCGGGGCTCGCGGCCGCTTGCGGGGCCGGGGCGGAAGGGGAGGACGTGCCAGGGGTGGGAGCCGATCGTGCAGGTCTTCGGGTGATCTCGTCATCGACGATCGGGCATCCGGTTGCGGGACCACTGTACTCGGCTGTGTGCCCGGTCAGGGAAGGGGCCGCGGCGCGCTGCCTCGGTCGAGGCGAGCGCGACGCGGCCCGGGTGCGCTCGCGCGCTGGCTGCGAGCTGCGGCTCAGCTGGCGCTGACTCCGGGCATGAAGCCCACGCGGCGCTTGGTCTCCGCGCCGATCTCGACGTAGGCGATCCCCGAGGCCGGCACCAGCGTCAGGTTGTCCTTGGAATCCTTCAGGGACAGGACGGTGCCCTCGTTCAGTGCGGCGGTGACCAGGTCAGTGGCCTCCTGCGCGCCCAGCGGGGAGTCGACGACGATCTCCCGTCCGACGTGCTGCATCCCGATCTTGATCTCCACGGTTCCTCCTGAATGATCTGCGGGCCGCGAGGGCTGCGGCCGGACTCCTGGTGGTTGACGAGTCTAGGAGCGGGTCACTTCCAGTCCTCGTCGAGCACTCCGATTCCGCCCCAGGCTAAACGCAAGACCAGCAGCTGGGCCTCCTCGCGGGAGATGAGGTCGCGGTGGCGCGACCAGTAGCCGGCACCCGTCTGGACCATGTCGGTCAGCGAGCGCGAGAGCATGACGGCCGCGTCCTGGCTCATTCCGGTGTTCGGGCCCAGGACGCTGCCCACGCCCTCGGCGACGCGCATGTGGAAGTCCTCGAAGCGCTCGCCGATCTGCGGATCCGCCATGAGGTCCGATTCGAAGATCAGCTTGTAGGACTGCGGGTCGTAGTCCACGAAGTCGAAGTACACGCGCAGCATCTGCTCGACGCGCGCGCGGTTGACCGTGATCCCCTCGCGGGCCTGTGCGCCTTGCAGGGCCTGGAGCAGGTCGCCGCCGAGACGCTCCAGGCTGTGCTCCACGAGCGCCAGGTAGAGCTCGTGCTTGCCGGGGAAGTGCTGGTACAGCACGGGCTTGGAGACGCCGGCGGCATCGGCGATCTCCTCCATGGAGGCGCCGTGGTAGCCGCGCTCCGAGAAGACGGTGAGGGCGACCTGCAGCAGCTGGCGGCGCCGCTGCTCCTTGGGCAGACGGGTGGTGCGAGGACGGGGTGTGGGCATGGGGCTCCTGGGCTCAGCCAGCGGCGCGGGGCAGCTGCCTGTGGCCGTCGGCCGCGTCGTGGTGCGTGCGGGGCCCGGGGGTCGGCTCGGCTCGCTGATCGGTGCGGCCGCGGCCGCAGTGGGTGGGGTCCGTGGTCCCTGCCGCGTCGCTGCGGGAGGAGTCGGGACCGGTGGGGGCAGGGGTCTCGAGGGGCTCGGCGCGCACGGGCACCGCCTGCTCGGGAAGATCGACGGACAGGCCGAACAGGGCTTCGAGCCCGGTCAGGTAGTCCTCTGCGCGGCCCTCCTTGGCCATGCGGCGGGCGCGGACCGTGGGCTCGTGGAGCAGGGACTTCACCATGCGGCGCATGGCGAACTCGACCTCCTCGGCGGCGGCGGTGCAGCCGTGCTGGCGGCGGACCTTCTCCAGCTCGGTGTCCAGCACGGACATGGTGTGCTTGCGCAGCGCCACGATCGCAGCGTCCATGTCCCGCTCGGACCGGCGGTCGCGGAAGCGCTTGGCGGCCTCGGCGACGATGCGGCGGGCGGAGGCAACGGACTCCTCGGTGGCCTCGGGGGCCGCGAGCTTGACCGACTCGAGCGTGATCAGCTCGACGCCGTCCAGGTCCACGACCGAGGGATCGAAGTCCCGCGACAGGGCCAGGTCGACCACCGTGAGCGGGCCCTCGGGAAGCTGATCGGCCGACAGCGGCTCGGATCCTCCGGAGCAGCCGATCACGACGTCCGCGCGCTCGAGGGCCTCGCGCAGGCCGTCCACGGGAACCGGGGTTCCGCCGCGGTTGGCGGTGAAGGCCTCTGCTCGTCCCGAGGCGGAATGGACCTCGATGTCGGCGCAGCCGCGGTCGCGCAGCGCGGCCATGGTGGCCCCGGCGTAGGCGCCGGTGCCGAAGACCAGCGCGCGGCGCTCGGGCCAGCTGCCGTCGGTGACGTCGTCGGCCAGGTCCAGTGCCACCGAGACGATCGAGCGGCCGCGCTCGCCCAGGCTCGTGCTGGTGCCGACCTCTCGGGCGGTCTTGGCGGCCTCCTCGAACAGGCGCACGAGCCCGCCGGAGGCGGTGCCGCCTCGCTGGGCATCGATCAGCGCGCGGCGCACCTGCCCGGTGATCTCGCGCTCGCCCACGACGGCCGACTCGAGCCCCGAGACGACGGTGAAGAGGTGATGGGCGGCGTCCTCGTCGACGTGCAGGTCCATGGACTCCAGGACGTCCTCGAGGGCCACTCCAGAGCGCTCGGCCAGCAGCCGAGCGAGGGCCTCGCGGGCGGGGCCGATGCCGGCGGCGCCGGTGCTGTCGTCGAGCTCGCCGTAGATCTCCAGGCGATTGCAGGTGGACAGCGAGACGGAGCCGCTCAGCCCAGCCGTGGGGCCGAGCTCCAGGGGAGCGCTGGCAGCACCGTCGGCCAGACGCGCGACGGTGCTCAGATCAACGGTGCGGTGGGATGCCACCAAGGAGAACAGGACCACAATCCCCTCATCCTACCGCGCGGTCGCAAGCTCGCACCGGTGGCGCGGACCACCTCCTGCCTGCGGGGGGCCGTGCAGACGTCTCGTCGCCAAACCAGCATGCTGACGGAGGGCACAACGTGCAGACGCCTCGTCGCCAAACCAGCTTGCTGACGGAGGGCACAATGGGAGCCATGACCCACGCAGCACAGACCTCCGGAGCTGAGACTGCAGCGATCCGGCCGCTCACGGACGAGACGGTCCCCGACGGCTTCCGCGGAGGGTTCGAGCGCCTTGCCCCGGAGCACCCGCTGCGCAGCGCCGGCACCCATGACTCGGCGCTGCTGCGGGAGCTGACCGGGCGCCGCGCTGCCTCGCACCCCGTCTGGTTCATGCGACAGGCCGGACGCTCGCTGCCCGAGTACAAGCAGGTCCGCGAGGGCACCGCCATGCTCGACGCCTGCCTGCGGCCCGATCTCGCCGCGGAGATCACGCTGCAGCCCGTGCGCCGCCACCGCGTGGACGCCGGCATCTTCTTCTCGGACATCGTGGTCCCGCTGCGCCTGGCTGGTGTGGGCGTGGACATCGTCCCCGGCAAGGGCCCGGTGCTCGAGCACCCGGTGCGCACCGCTGCGGAGATCGATGCCCTGCCCGAGATGGACGACGAGGCCCTCGAGCCCATCCGCGAGGCGGTGCGGTTGACGACCGCCGAGCTCGGAGCGACCCCGCTGATCGGCTTCGCGGGGGCGCCCTTCACCGTGGCGGCCTACATGGTCGAGGGCGGGCCGTCGCGGGATCATCTGCGCCCGCGCACCATGATGCATGCCGATCCCGGGGCCTGGCAGGCGCTGGCGGCGTGGGCGGCGCGCGCCTCGGGCGCCTTCCTGCGCGCCCAGGTCGAGGCCGGCGCCTCGGCCGTCCAGCTCTTCGACTCGTGGGCCGGATCGCTGTCGCTGCGGGACTACCAGGAGCACGTGGCCCCGCATTCGGCGGCGGCCCTGGAGTCCGTGGCGGACCTGCCGGTCCCGCGGATCCACTTCGGCACGGGCACCGGGGATCTGCTGGCCGCCATGCGCGATGCAGGGGCCGAGGCCGTCGGCGTGGACCACCGCCTGAGCCTGAGCGAGGCCGTGCGCCGGGTCGGGCACGGCACGGTCCTGCAGGGCAACATCGACCCGGCCCTGCTTCCGGCCCCCGCGGAGGTGCTGCACCGCCACGTGGACGAGGTGCTGGCGGCCGGGGCGGAGGCCGCAGGCCACGTGGTCAACCTGGGCCACGGCGTCCCGCCGAGCACCGATCCCCAGGTGCTCACGGACCTGGTCTCCTACATCCACGACCAGCAGCCGGCGCCCAGGCCCGCCGACGGCTGAGCAGGGGGCCGGTTGCAGGCGGTGGCCGCGCGGCGGCTGCGTTGTCGGTGCGCAGTGGCATCCTGGAAGCAGATGAGGGCCGGCGGTCGTCGATCCGCGGACCGGCCGGTCCCCGCAGCGGAACTCGGATCAGCAGGCGCCTGGGCGCAGGCGCACCAGTGCAGGAAGGACGTGCAGCGGTGGAGCAGACCGTGTCGGGGCTCTCGGGCCAGCAGCGCGCGCGAGGACCGCTGCGCTCCGCGCTCGTGGTCGGCGGAGGCATCGCGGGCCTGTGCGCCGCGCGGGATCTCGCCGCGGCCGGGCTGCGCGTCACCCTGGTGGAGGCCCGCCCCCAGTTCGGCGGCTCCGTCGGCTCCCACCTGGTCGAGAACCTCGTGCTGGACTCCGGCGCGGATTCCTTCGCGACCCGCTCGGAGGCCGTCGCCGAGCTGGCCCGGGAGCTCGGGCTGGGGGATCGGATCATCTCCCCTGAGCCCCTGGGCTCCTGGACGGCCCTGCCGGACGGCCCCCGGCCCTCGCAGCGCACGGGCATCCTGGGCATCCCCGGCGACCTCTCGGAGCCCGGCCTGGCCGAGACCCTGGGGCGCTTCGGGCTGTGGCGGGCGCGCGCGGACCTCAAGCGCCCGGCGAGGGTCGGGGCGCAGGCGCGCACCCTCGGGGAGCTCGTGCGCCAGCGCATGGGCACCGCCGTGCTGGAGAGGATGGTCGCCCCCTTCACCATGGGGGTGCACTCCGCCCACCCGGACGCTCTGGACCTGGACACCGTCTCGCCGGGGATGCGCCAGGCCCTGCGCGAGCACGGCAGCCTCAGCGGCGCGGCGGCCTCCCTGCGCCGGGCAGCACCTCCGGGAGGCAACGTCGCGGGTCTGCGCGGAGGCATGAACACTCTGGCTGAGGCCCTCGTGGAGGACCTCAAGCAGCGCGAGGTCAAGCTCGTGCTCGGCTACGACGTCCTGGCAGTGGACCGGGATCCGCGCCGTCCCGGCTGGATGGTCCTGCAGCGCCAGCCGGAATTCGGGGACAAGTCCGCTATCGCCCGCGGCGAGCTGCTGGTCCTGGCCTCCGACGGCCCCACGGCCGTGCGCCTGCTCGGGGCACAGTCCCGGGAGATCTCCGAGTTCCAGCCCAAGCTGGGCCCCCAGATCGCCCTGGCCACGCTGGTCGTGGACAAGCCCGAGCTGGATGCCGCGCCCCGCGGCACAGGCATCCTGGTCTCCGAGGGCGTCCCGCACGTCCGCGCCAAGGCACTCACGCACGTGAGCGCCAAATGGGGCTGGGTCCGCGAGTCCCTCCCGGACGGACGCCATGTCCTGCGCCTGTCCTACGGGCGGGTCGACAGCTCGGGGCGCACGGCCTCGCCGGAGCTGCAGCTCAAGGACGACCAGCTGCTGACCCTGGCCATGCGCGATGCCTCGCACCTGCTGGGCGTCGAGCTGCCGCACTCCTGCCTGGTTGACGGCGACGTCGTGCGCTGGGAGCAGGCCATGGCCCGCCCGTCGGCCGGGCACGCCGAGAAGGTCGCAGCCTTCCGCCAGGCCGTGGCGCAGATGCAGGACGTCGCAGCGGTCGGCTCGTGGCTCTCCGGCACCGGGCTGGTCGCCGTCGTGGCGGACACCCGCCGGGAGATCTCCCGCGTGCTGCAGGAGCACGGGGTCACCGAGCCGCCGCCCGCAGAGGCAGCAGCGCACGGGGTCTGAGCCCCGCGCACCACAGCACAGCACGCCGATCGGGCGATTCCGATCGGAGCCCGACGAGAGGAGCAACGCACATGTCCGCTCAGAGCACCGAGCAGTCCCAGGACGTCGAGCAGCAGGGGACCCAGCACTGGGCCGTCTGGTCCGTCTACGCCCGCGACAACGACCGCACCGTGCCGACCCACGAGCAGGAGACGGCCGCCGTCCAGGAGTTCGACGCCCTCGTCGAGCAGCTGGCGGCCGAGGGCATCGTGGTCCGCGGCACCTACGACGTCTCCGGTCAGCGCGAGGACGCCGACATCATGCTGTGGCTGCACGGCCAGGACCCCGCGGCCCTGCAGCTGGCCCTGCGCCGCGCTCGCCGCACCGCGCTGCTGGCCGGCACCCACCAGGTCTGGGCCGCCATGGGCGTCCACCGCGAGGCCGAGTTCACGGCCAACCACTCGCCGTCCTACGCCCGGGGCGTCGCCCCGGAGGCCTGGGTCTGCGTCTACCCGTTCGTGCGCTCGTACGACTGGTACTGGATGGATTCCGAGGACCGCTCGCGCATGCTGCGCAACCACGGCATGAAGGCCCGCGACTACCCGCAGGTGCTGGCCAACACGATCGCCTGCTTCGGGCTCAACGATTTCGAGTGGATGCTTGCCCTGGAGGCCCCCGAGCTGGTGGACCTGGTGGATGTGATGCGCCACTTCCGCAACACCGAGGCCCGATTGCACGTGCGCGAGGAGACCCCGTTCTACACCGGTCGGCGAGTGAGCACCGCGGACCTGGCCGAGGTGCTGCGATGACCGCGCCCGGAGGCGCCCCGGTGCCGCAGGAGCCGGAGCTCGCGCCGTCGGCGGTGACGATCCCCAGCGGTCGCGCCGTGGACTCCTGGCCGCACCCGGCCCAGGCGCCGCAGCTCTCCCGGGCCCGAGCGCAGGAGCCCGCGGACTGGGATGCGATCGTGCTCTCGTCGTTCGGCGGCCCGGAGGGCCAGGACGACGTCATCCCCTTCCTGCGCAACGTCACCCGGGGCCGCGGCATCCCCGATGACCGGCTCGAGGCCGTGGCAGGGCACTACCGCGCCAACGGCGGGGTCTCGCCGATCAACGCGCAGAACCGCGCGCTGCTGGGCGCGCTCGAGCAGGAGCTGCGCGAGCGCGGGATCGACACCCCCATCACGTGGGCCAATCGCAACTGGGAGCCCTACGTCGCCGATGTCCTGCAGTCCCTGCACGACCAGGGCAGCCGTCGGGTCCTGGTGCTGGCCACCTCCGCGTTCTCCGGCTACTCGTCCTGCCGGCAGTACCGCGAGGACTGGGGAGTGGCCCTCGAGCAGACCGGGCTCGGCGAGCAGATGGTCGTGGGCAAGATCCGCCAGTACTTCGACATGGCCGGGTTCCTGGAGCCGTTCGTCGACGGGCTGCGCGAGGCCCTGCTCCAGCGTGCCGAGCGCGGTCCCCTCAGGATCCTGTTCGCCGCCCACTCCGTGCCGGACACCGACGCCCTGGCCGCCGGCCCCGAGACCATGCGGGAGGGCTTCGCGACCGGCTCGGCCTACGCGGATCAGCTGCTCGCGGCCTCGCGGAAGGTCATGGAGCGCACTCGGGCGCGGCTGCAGGACGAGGGGCTGTCGCTGCCCGAGTCGCTGAGCTGGGATCTGGTGTTCCAGTCGCGTTCGGGTCCGCCGTCCATGCCGTGGCTCGAGCCGGATATCAACGATGCCGTCGAGCAGGCGGCGGATGACGGCGCAGACTCCGTGATCGTGGTTCCGATCGGCTTCGTGTCCGATCACATGGAGGTGCTCTGGGACCTCGACACCGAGGCCCGCGAGACCGCGCAGGAGCGCGGCCTGGGCTTTGCGCGCACACCGACTCCGGGGACCCATCCGGCGTTCGTGTCCGGACTCGCGGACCTGATCGAGCAGCGCATGGCCGGGCGCTCAGGCGAGCCCAGGTCCTCCGCGTGCAGCGACGGCACCTGGTTCGACGACTGCCCCGCCGACTGCTGCGTCAAGATCCTGCGCGGCAGCACCGAGCCGCGACCCACGATCGCGCAGAGGCCCGAGGGAGAGCCGATCCCGGTCGGTCTCGACGAGACGGGCCAGGTGGTGCGCGCATGAGCGGGCAGCCCCACGAGACCGATCAGGTAGGCCAGGACATGAGCGAGGCGGAGCGCACCGAGGACCAGCGGCAGCCGGCCGCCGTGCTGAGGGTGGGCACGCGCGGTTCCGCGCTGGCCCGCACCCAGACCACCTGGGCGGCGGACCGGGTGGCCGAGGCCGCCGGGGTCTCCCACGAGCTGGAGATCATCCGCACCGAGGGCGATGTCCTCACAGGGTCGCTGGCGACCCTGGGCGGGACCGGCGTGTTCGCGGCGGCTCTGCGCGTGGCGCTGCTCGAGGATCGCGTGGACATGGCCGTGCACTCGCTCAAGGACCTTCCCACGGCACCCACCCCTGGCCTGTCCATCGGCGCGGTGCCCGAGCGCGAGGACCCCCGCGACGCCCTGTGCGCCCGCGACGGCCTGCGCCTCGAGCAGCTGCCCGACGGCGCGAAGGTCGGCACCGGCTCGCCCCGACGGGCCGCTCAGCTGCTGCTGGCCCGCCCGGACCTGCAGATCGTGGACATCCGGGGCAACGTCCCCACCCGCCTGGCGCGCGTTGCCGGGCTGGATCCCGAGGGCCCCGGCGATCTCGACGCCGTGGTCCTGGCCGCCTCCGGCCTGCGCCGACTGGGGCTGCAGGCGCACATCACGGAGGCGCTGGACCCGTCGGTCGTGCTGCCCGCTCCCGGACAGGGGGCGCTGGCCCTCGAGATCCGCACCGAGGTGCTCGAGAGGGATCCAGAGCTCGCCGAGCAGGCTTCCGGCTCCTCACAGGACGCCGTCGCCGCGCAGCGTGCCCGCCCCGGGCAGGACGCGCTCGACAGCGACCTGCTGCAGGGCCTGGCGCGGATCAACCACCTGGAGACCCGCTGGGCCGTGACCGCCGAGCGCTCGCTGCTGGCACGGCTCGAGGCCGGGTGCGCCGCACCGGTGGGCACGCTGGCCACGGTCGAGAACGGCATGCTCACCCTGCGGGTCGCCGTGGCCTCCCCGGACGGGGCCGAGGTCATGCGCCGCACCGAGGCCTCGCACGAGCTGTCCACGGCCGCCGCCCGGGAGCTCGGGCGCCGCGTGGGCGACGGCCTGCTCGCCGACGGCGCGGCCCGACTGGCGGGGCTGGCCTGAGCACGGTGCCCACGGCCTCCCCGTCCCGGGACTCGGCGCGGTTCAGCGCGCCGAGCGCGGGAGCCTGCGCGCAGCCCCCTGCGTCCGGGGCGGCAGGCTCGGGACCGCGCCCGGGCCGGCCAGGGCCGGCGGGGCAGGGGCAGGAGCACCCGGCCGGCTGCGGAGACAGCCCGCTGCGGGGCCGGTCCGTGCTGGTGACCCGAACCCCGGATCGGGCGGCGGAGCTGCTCGAGCTGCTGCGCGAGCGCGGAGCCGAGCCCGTGCTCGTGCCCGTCCAGGAGGCGCAGCCGGTCACCGGCCAGCAGCGCCAGGACCTGTACGAGCTGCTCGAGGCGGCGGCGCAGGGGCCGAGGCCAGCAGTGCCCCCCGGCAGCTGGACGGAGGGCCGCTCGTCGGCACCGGTCACAGGTTCCCATGGATCCCCGGACCGGGCCGAGCCGCTGTGGCTCGTGGTGACCTCGGCCAACACCGTGCGCGCCCTGCATCGTCTGGCGCTCGAGACGCACGGGCGCGGCCTCGGGGAGCTGCTGGAGCCCGGCATCGAGCGCGGGCTGCGCGTGGCAGCCGTCGGACCGGCCACCGCGGCCGAGCTCGAGAGCCATGCCGTGCCCGTTCATCTGCAGCCCCATCGCACGGCCTCGGCCGCCGGGCTGCTCGAGACCTGGGCGCGGCCGGAGGGCCCGGACGCGGCCCTCGCCCCGGTGCGCCCCGGCACCGTGCTGCTGCCCCAATCGGTGGCGGCCTCGCCCGAGCTGACGCGCGGGCTGCAGGAGCTCGGCTGGCAGGTGCGGCGCCGCGACGCCTACCGGATGGCCCCGTGGCCGGCCGAGGATCCCCTGGTCGCAGCACCCGTGGGGCAGCACGATCCGGTGCGCACCGTCGAGCAGGCCCGCTCGGAGCTGGCAGCCGGCGCGATCGACGGCGTGATCCTCACCGCTCCGTCGACCGTCCGTGCGCTGGCAGACGGACTCGTGCGGGCTCCGTCGCCCGCGCTGGCGGCCATCGGGGAGCCCACGCACACCGCCGTCGTCGCACTGGGCCTCGAGGCGGTCGTGGCCGAGTCCACGGCGCCGTCCGGGCTCATCGAAGCACTCGAGCGGGCCGTGGCCGCTCCGCCGGGGCGCCGGCGGCCCGCCCCACCCCAGGACATCGCCCCATCAGCACAGGAGGAATGACATGAACGATCGCATCGATCCCAGCGCAGCAGCCGAGGCTCCGCGGAGCCGCCGCTTCAGCGTCGATCTGCCGCACCGGCCGCGGCGCCTGCGCCAGTCCGAGACCATGCGCCGCCACGTGCGCGAGACCCGCCTGCACCCGTCGCAGCTGATCCTGCCGGTCTTCGTGAAGGAGGGGCTGCAGGAGCCGGTCGAGATCGCCTCCATGCCCGGGGTGGTGCAGCACAGCATGGACTCGCTGCGCCGTGCGGCAGCCGAGGCGGTCGAGCTCGGGCTCGGCGGCATCATGATCTTCGGCGTCCCGGCCATCCTGGACGCCCGGGGCTCGGGCCTCATCGATCCCGAGGGGATCCTCAACCGTGCGCTGGGCGAGGTCCGCGACGAGGTCGGCGACGACCTCCTGGTGATGGCCGACCTGTGCCTTGACGAGTTCACCGACCACGGGCACTGCGGCGTGCTGGACGACCAGGGCCGCGTCGACAACGATGCGACCCTCGAGATCTACGCGCAGGCCGCCGTGGCCCAGGCCCGGGCCGGGGCCCACGTGCTGGCCCCGTCCGGGATGATGGATGGGCAGGTGGGCGTCATCCGCGACGCCCTGGATGCCGCCGGTCATCAGGACACCGTGGTGCTGGCCTACGCCGTGAAGTACTCCTCGGCGTTCTACGGCCCGTTCCGCGAGGCCGTCGACTCGGCGCTGACCGGCGATCGCAAGACCTACCAGATGGATTCCGCCAACCGGCGCGAGGCCTTCCGGGAGCTCGAGCTGGACCTGGCCGAGGGTGCGGACATGGTCATTGTCAAGCCGGCCATGTCCTACCTCGATATCCTGAGGGAGGTCGCCGACCAGTCGACGGTGCCGGTGTCCGCCTACCAGATCTCCGGGGAGTACGCGATGATCCAGGCGGCCTCGGCCAACGGCTGGATCGACCGCCGCGGTGCGGCCCAGGAGTCGGTGCTCTCGATCATCCGCGCCGGCGCCGATACCGTGCTGACCTACTTCGCAACTGACCTGGCCCGCTGGTGGCGCGAGGACAACGGACTGAGCTGACAGGCCCCAGACGACACGACGACCACAGCGGAAGCCATCGGCCGCGCCCTGCCGCGCCGCCGCCGGCTTTCGAGACATCGCTTCCGAAAGGACCCCATGACCGTCTCTGAAGAGCTCTTCGAGCGCTCCCGCCGCGTGATCCCCGGAGGGGTGAACTCGCCCGTGCGCGCGTTCGCCTCCGTCGGGGGGACCCCGCCGTACATCTCGGCGGCTCGCGGGCCGTACCTGACCGATGCCGATGGCCGCGAGTTCGTCGATCTCGTGGGGTCGTGGGGACCGGCGCTGGTCGGCCACGCGCACCCGGTCGTGCTGGAGGCCGTGCACGCCGCCGTCGAGAAGGGCCTGTCCTTCGGCGCCTCCACGCGCGGTGAGACCGAGCTGGCCGAGCACCTGGTGCAGCGCGTCCCGGCGCTGGATGAGATCCGCATGGTCTCGACCGGCACGGAGGCCACCATGACCGCACTGCGCCTGGCCCGCGGCGTGACCGGACGCGACCTCGTGATCAAGTTCGCCGGCTGCTACCACGGCCATGTGGACTCGCTGCTCTCGGAGGCCGGCTCCGGTGTGGCCACCCTGTCGCTGCCCGGTTCGGCCGGCGTCACCGAGGCCACGGCGGCCGAGACCCTCGTACTCCCGTACAACGACC
The DNA here is from genome assembly GCF_040981045.1 of Kocuria sp. CPCC 205260. NCBI lineage: Bacteria > Bacillati > Actinomycetota > Actinomycetes > Micrococcales > Micrococcaceae > Kocuria > Kocuria sp. CPCC 205260. The sequence continues at coordinate 735,184 of NZ_JAVKPT010000001.1, read as the reverse complement.
TCGACGCCGTGCGCGAGGCTTTCGCCGCCCACGAGGGGCGCATCGCCGCCGTGATCACCGAGGCCTCCCCGGCCAACATGGGCGTGGTCCCGCCGGATCCGGGATTCAACGCGGGCCTGCGGGAGATCACCCGGGCCCACGGGGCCCTGATGATCTTCGACGAGGTCCTCACCGGATTCCGCGTGGACCCCGCTGGCTACTGGGGCCTGACCTCGCCGCAGGAGGGCGGCTGGGAGCCGGACATCTTCACGTTCGGCAAGGTCATAGGGGGCGGTCTGCCGGTGGCGGCACTGGGCGGGCGCCGCGAGATCATGGAGCACCTGGCCCCCACCGGCCCCGTCTACCAGGCCGGCACGCTGTCCGGGAACCCGGTGGCCATGGCCGCCGGGCTGGCCACGCTGCAGCTGGCCGACGACGACTGCTACCGGACGATCGACCGTCTCTCCGAGCAGCTGCGCGGCGAAGTCTCCTCGGCGCTGTCTGCCGCAGGAGTCGACCACTCGATCCAGAACGCCGGTTCGCTGTTCTCGGTGACCTTCGGGACCTCGGACCGCCCGGTGCGCACCTACGCGGATGCCAAGTCGCAGGAGGTCTTCCGCTGGGCGCCGTTCTTCCGCGCCATGCTGGAGCAGGGCGTGTACCTGCCGCCGTCGGTGTTCGAGGCCTGGTTCCTCTCCGCAGCGCACGACGAGACCGCCATGCAGCGGATCATCGACGCGCTGCCCAAGGCCGCCGAGGCTGCCGCCCAGGCGCAGCCCGTCCAGGGCTGATCGGCTCCGGGCCCAGCTTCACGGACAGGACAGCGCCCCGGTCCCTTCCGCATCGCGGAGCGGACCGGGGCGCTGTGCGTCGGCGACGCGTCAGTTCTTGTCGCCCAGGACGTTGTCCTTGGCGTCCTTCAGGTTCTCGCCGGCCTGCTTGAGGTTCGAGGAGTTCTCCTGCTGCTCGCCGGCGCCCTGCAGGCGCTCATCGCCGGTGGCCTCGCCGAGCTTCTGCTTGGCCTGGCCCGAGGCTTCCTCGGCCTTGTTGCTGATCTTGTCACCGAGTCCCATGGGAACCTCCTGTGCTCTGCTGTCGACCGGAAGGCCGACGGGGAATCCGAAGTCTACTGCGGGAACCCGACCTGCGGCAGTCCTGCTGGGATCATCCCTGCAGGTCGCGCACCGGCCAGGTGCCGTCGATGACGATGCTGGGGTCCTGACGACGGCTGCGCAGGAACTCCTGGAAGTCGGCGGCCTGCTCGGCGGACCATTCGATCTGCTGCCGGTGGATCTGCGGGGCGCCCACGCGCAGCTCGGCGAACTCCTCGGCCAGACGACGCCCGACCTGCTCGGCGGCCAGGGCGTCCGCCCCGGAGGTGTGCGCCTCCTCCAGGTCCACCTCATAGGCCTCGGACAGAGCCACCAGCGTGCGCTTGCCGCGCCATCTCACCCGCACGTGCTTGTGCATCACGTAGGGGTCCAGCACCGGGAAGGCCTCCGGGGCCTGCAGCCCGTGGCGTCGGGCCTCGGCGGCCAGGACCGTGAAGTCGTAGGACGCGTTGAAGGCCAGCACGGGGATCCCGCGCTCCAGCAGATCGGCGACGGCGGCCACGATCTCCGGGACCACCTCCGCCGCCGGACGGCCGTGCTCGCGAGCGTGCTCGGTCGAGATGCCGTGCACGGCCGCAGCGCCCTCCGGAATCTCCACGCCGGGATCTGCGAGCCAGTCCCAGCGCTGGAGGATCTCGCCCCGGGCATCGATCAGCAGCAGCGAGGCGGTCACGATGCGGCACTCGTGGGCGTCCTTGCCCGTGGTCTCCAGGTCGAAAGCCGCTCGCGGCAGCTCGGTCCAGGGGGTGCCAGGGTCCTGCGGGGCCGGTGCCTTGTGGTCGGATCGCGGCGCCACAGCATCGGCGGGCGCCGCGCTCGCGGCGGGTGCGCTCGGCCGATCCCCGGCACCGGTCGATGCCGCGGGGGTGTCGAACAGCGACAGCTGGGCGTCCTGGGCCTCGGGCTGCGAGGGGCTCGCCGGGCTGCTGCCCGACGGGGTCGGGAGATCGAAGAGCGGATCGGTCTGCTCGGACGGATCGGGTCTGCTGGCCATGCCGACACCGTACGGAGCCGCTCCGACAGCACTGGGCCGGCGGCTTGTTCCGGCGCGATGCGGCCGATGGCGATGCCGATGCCGCTGAGGTCGGGGCCTCGGGGGGGGGGGCGGCGCACCTGCCGCCCGAGATGGCCTTGTGCTGTCAGAGCGCTGTGGTGCGATGTGGCCATGTCCCAGCAGCGGCCGTCGCATCCCCCCGAGCCCGTCGTCGATCTTTCCGCGTCGCGCTCGGCCTGGCGCCTGGTCCCGGCCGAGCGCAGCTCGCTCGTGCTCCCGGAGCTCTCGGCCCTGGATCGCGATCAGCGGGAGATCGCCGAGCTGGCCGGCGGCTGCGGCCCGCAGCTCGTGCTGGGGGCGCCGGGCACGGGCCGGACCACGGCCCTGCTCTCGCTGGCCGCCCGCAGGCTGCGCGAGGGCCTGCCCGCTGACCGGCTGCTCGTGCTCACCCCGTCGCGCGCCGCGGCCGCCCGCGCCAGGGACACGCTGACCGCCACCGCGGCCACCACCATGACCTCTCCGCCGGTGCGGGCGTGGCAGGCCTACGCCTTCGACCTCCTGCGCCGGGCTCAGGCGGAAGGACTGCTGCCGGGAGTCGAGCAGCCGCCCCAGCTGCTGTCGGGACCGGAGCAGGACGTCCTGCTCAAGGAGCTGATGGCCGGTCACCGCAGCGGCCACGGCGCCGCCGTCGTGTGGCCGCCGGATCTCTCGGAGGCTGTCGGCACGCGCGGCTTCCGCCAGGAGGTCCGCGATCTCTTCGACCGCGTGTGCGAGCACGGGCTGTCCCCGGAGGACCTCGAGCAGCTGGGGCACCAGATGCAGCGACCGGACTGGATCGCCGCCTCCGTGCTGCGCCGGGAGTACCTGCGCGTGCGCCGCCTGCGCATGCCGGAGGCCTTCGACCCCGCGGCCCTGGTGAGCGAGGCCTGCCGGGTCCTCGTGGAGCACCCCGACTTCCTCCACCGGGAGCAGCAGCGGCTCGAGCTCGTGGTGATCGACGACCTCCAGGAGGCCACGCCGTCGATCCACCGTCTGCTGGAGGTGCTGTGCCGGGGCCGGGACGTCGTGATCGCAGCGTCGCCGGACACCGTCGTGCAGGGGTTCCGCGGTGCTCGCCCGGACCTGCTGCGCGGACTCGACGACCGCCTGGGCACCCCGCAGCGGCCCCTCACGCGCCGCGTCCTGGGCACCGGGCACCGCATGCCCCCGGCCATCCAGCTGGCTTGGCAGCGCGCGGCTCAGCGGATCCCCGCTCTCGAGACCGCCCTGGGGGCCCGCCGTCCTCGTCCCGTGCCGCCGGGGGGCGATCCGGAGGCGGAAGAGCTGCCGCAGGCGGTCCTGCTCGGCTCGGCCGCGCAGGAGGCGCGCTGGATCGGCCACGCCATCCTCGAGCGCCATCTGCTGCAGGGCGTGGCGCTGCAGGACATCGCCGTGATCGTGCGCTCGAGCGATCGCCTGCAGTCCCTGCAGCGCCACCTCACGGCTCTCGGAGTGCCGGTGACCACTTCGGCAGCCGAGACTCCCGTCCGGGACGAGTCCGCGGTGCGTCCCCTGCTGTCCGCGCTGCGGCTGATCGTGGCGGAGCGCTCGGCGGCCCAGCACGATCAGGAGCTGGAGCGCGAGCAGCCGGACCCCGAATCGCTGCGATCCGATGCCCCGGAAGCGCCGCGGGCCTCGGAGACGGGAGAGGGGGCCGCGCAGAGCAGCGCCGTGCTGGAGGCGCACGAGGCCGTCGAGCTGCTCAGCTCCCGGATCGGAGGCGCTTCGGCCATGGACCTGCGCCGCCTGCGCCAGCGCCTGCGAGCCCACGAGCTGCGCAGCGGCGGAGGACGCAGCTCGGACCAGCTGCTCGTGGAGGCGCTGCTGGACCCCACCGTCATGGAGGATGCAGGCGTCAGGGCCGCCCCGGCGCGTCGTGTCGCCCGGATGCTCCAAGCCGGGCGCACCGCGCTGCGTGCCGACGGGGCCACCGCCGAGACGGTCCTCTGGGCGCTGTGGGAGGCCTCCGGAGTGGCAGGACGCTGGCAGCGCACCGCCCTGGCCGGCGGTCCGGAGGGCCAGCGGGCCGATCGCGATCTCGATGCCGTGGTCGCGCTGTTCGGCACGGCCGAGCGCTTCGCCGATCATCGCCCGGGAGCCGGGCCGCAGGAGTTCCTGGACTTCTTGGAGCATCAGGACCTGCCCATGGACACCCTCGCCGCCCGCGCCCCCACGGGGGCCTCCGTGGAGATCATGACTCCGGCCACCGCAGCCGGTCGCGGCTGGCCGGTCGTGTTCATCGCTGGCCTCCAGGAGGGCAGGTGGCCCAACACGACGCTTCGCGGGCAGCTGCTGGGAGCCCAGCGCCTCTCGGACGCCGTCGAGCTCGGCGTGGAGGTCGCCGCTCAGGCCAGCCCCGCCGCCCGGCTCACGGAGGTCCGCCACGACGAGCTGAGGCAGTTCGCCACAGCCGTCTCCCGTGCCTCGCGCGAGCTGATCGCCACGGCCGTGTCTTCCGAGGAGGAGAACCCCTCGGAGTTCCTGGACATCGTGGATCCGTGGGATCCCTCGCTGCACCCGGAGGCCGCCCACCGGGCACGTCCCGTGCACACCGCGCCGCGTCCTCCCACGCTGCGGGCCCTGACCGCCGAGCTGCGCCGGGTGCTCCAGCAGGGGACGGCCTCGCAGGAGCAGAGGGAGGCGGCGGCACAGCTGCTGCACCGCTTCGCCTCCTCGCCCGAGCCCGTGGATGGGGCGGCCCCGCACCAGTGGTGGGGCCTGCTGCCGCTGTCGTCCACGCAGGAGGTCCTGGACCCGCAGCAGCCGGTTCCGCTGTCTCCTTCGCGCCTCGAGACCATCCAGCGCTCGCCGCTGGACTGGTATGTGGCCACGGCTCGTGCTGAGGAGGCCTCGGATGCGGCGCGCTCGGTCGGCACCCTGGTCCACTCGATCGCAGAGCAGTCCCCAGAAGGCACCGGCGATCAGCTCGCGGCGCAGATCCACCGCAGGTGGAGGGAGCTCGGGCTGCCGGAGACCTGGGAATCAGACCTGCTCAAGGAGCGGGCCGAGACCATGCTTCGCAGATTCGCCCAGTACGTGATCCAGGCTCGCAAGGACGAGCACCGCCGCCTGGCCCTCGTGGAGGGGGGCTTCCAGGTCCTCATCCACGGCCGCGCCCGCGATGCCCTGCTGCGCGGTCGGGTGGACCGCCTGGAGATCGATGACCAGGGCCGTTTCGTGGTGGTCGACCTCAAGACGGGGCGCAGCGCACCTGCCACCAAGGATCTGCCCGAGCATCCTCAGCTGCTGGCCTATCAGGCGGCGCTGGCGGCCGGTGCCGGTCAGGCCATGGTCGAGGAGCAGCAGCGCGGCATCCGGCAGAGCACGGATGCGGAAGGGCAGAAGCCGGAGCCGAGCGAGCCCCTGGTGCTGCGGGAAGGGCCCCTTCAGCATCTGCCCGGCGGTGCGCTGCTGGTCCAGCTGGGCGTGGACAGGGTCAACGTCAGCACGCAGCTGCAGGACGGGCTCACCGAGGAAGGCGGCGTGCAGGTCCGCGAGCTGGTCTCGGCCACTGCGGATCTGGTGGCAGGGGACCGCTTCCTGGCCAGCCACACCGCAGGGTCGAACACGGGCCACGGCGGGATCGGCTGCAGCCTCCCGGAGATCTGCCCGCTGTGCGCCGAGGGACGGCAGGTCACCGAATGAGCGTGTCCGCTGCCTCCAGCGGCCGCTCGCCGCACGAGCCGAACCACGACCAGACCCAGAAGGAGCCCGGCATGGCCTCCGAGCACGACTCCCGCCCCCAGACGTCGTCATCCGAGGATGCGTCGTGGTCAGGCGAACCGGAGTCCGCAGCGTCGTCCTCGCCCGCCGGGGCGTCGGAGCCCGCGGTCTGCGCTGCAGGACCCGGGGCGATGAAGGGCGATGGATCCCCGCACCCGTACCTGGGCGTCGAGCCGCGCTGGAGCCCCCAGGAGCTGGCGGAGGCGCTGGGCGGCAACAGGCCCACCGAGCAGCAGGCGGAGGTGATCGCCGCGCCGCTGACCCCGCGGCTCGTGGTCGCCGGTGCCGGCTCGGGCAAGACCGCCACCATGGTCGACCGGGTCGTGTGGCTCGTGGCCAATGGCATCGTGCGCGCGGATCAGGTGCTGGGCGTGACCTTCACCCGCAAGGCCGCCGGTGAGCTGCGCGACCGCGTGCGGGGCCGACTGGGTGTGCTGCGCTCCAAGGGCCTCGTCGTGCCCGGACCGGTGGACCCCTCCGAGCTCTCAGCGGCCGACGCGGACCGCGGCGCCCCCGCCGGCCAGGGGGACACCGCGCCCGTGCTCGAGCCCACGGTGCTGACCTACCACTCGTATGCCAGCGCGCTCGTGCGCACCTATGGGCTGCGGATCGGCCTGGAGCCGGAGACCGCGCTGCTCGGCCCGGCCCAGGCCTGGCAGATCGCCTCGCGGGTCGTGGAGTCCTGGGACGGTGAGGTCCCGTCCGATCTGAAGATGTCCACGGCGGTCGAGCAGGTCCTCGCGCTGTCCTCGGGCGCCGCGGAGCACCTGCTGGACCTCGACGAGATCCGGCGGCACACGGCTCGGCTCGGGCAGGCCATGCTCGAGACCCCGCCGCGACCGGGGGGCAAGAAGAAGAAGGTCACCAAGGACACCCAGGAAGCCGCGGGCCGCCTGCTGCGCACCGGCGTGCTGTGCCGCATGGCGCAGCGCTATCAGCAGGCCAAGCAGGAGGCCGAGGTCATGGACTTCGGCGATCTGCTCAGCCACGCGGCGCGCCTTGCCCAGGAGGATCGGACCTGCGGCGCCTCGGAGCGGGAGCGCTACCGCGTGGTGCTGCTCGACGAGTTCCAGGACACCTCGCACGCGCAGATGAAGATCTTCGCCGAGCTCTTCGGCCAGGGCCATTCCGTGATGGCGGTCGGGGACCCCCAGCAGTCGATCTACGGCTTCCGCGGAGCTTCTGCCGGACAGCTCTTCGGCTTCAGCGACCATTTCCCGGCCCCCGGCGATCCCCAGGACGCCGTCTCCTTCCTGACCACCGCCTGGCGGAACGACACCGCGATCCTCGACGTCGCCAACAGCACTGCCGAGCCCCTGCGCACTCCGCCCCCGTGGAGCACCGGCAGCGCCGGACAGGGGCTGAAGAAGGTCCCCGGCCTGGACCCGCGCCCCGAGGCGGATCGCGGGCAGGTCCTGCTGTCCCGGCACCGCTCGGATCAGGACGAGGCCGTCGCCATCGCGGACGACATCCTGGCCGCGTGCGCCCGGGTCCGCGAGGACCAGGAGCTTCCCACCACGGCGGTGCTGTGCCGCCGCCGCTCCCAGTTCGAGCCCGTGCGCCGCGAGCTGATCGCACGGGGGATCCCGGTGGAGGTCGTCGGGATCGGCGGTCTGCTGCAGGTCCCGGAGGTCGTCGACATCGTGGCCACGCTGCGGGTGCTCACCGATCCCGGTCGCTCGGACTCCCTGGCCCGACTGCTGACCGGAGCCCGCTGGCGGCTGGGCGCCCACGACCTCGCCGCTCTCGGCGACTGGGCCGGACACCTCGAGCTGCGCCGCAGCGCTGCGGCGGACATGGGACTGATCGAGGACATCGACTCGCCAGGCAACCCTGAGGACGCGGTGCAGGGATCGCCCCAGGAGGACGTCCTGGTCGAACCGGACCGGGTAGACGCCGCCTCCCTCGTGGAGGCCGTGGAGACCCTGCCGCGCCCGGACTGGATCTCCGGAGCCGGACGCAGTCTCAGCGAGACCGGCCGTCAGCGACTCATCGCCTTCGCCGAGGAGCTGGCCGAGCTGCGGACCTGGCTCTCCGAGGACCTGGCCACCATCATCTCGGTGATCGAGCGGACCCTCGGTCTGGACATCGAGGTCGCCGCCCGCCCGGATGCTCGAGCCGAGCAGGGCCGCCGCGACCTGGACGCCTTCCTGGACCTGGCGGCATCGTTCAGCTCGTCCAGCGCCACGCAGGACGTCGGGGCGTTCCTGGCGTGGCTGGACATCGCCTCCCGCGAGGAGAAGCTCGACACCGCCCCGCCGGAGCCTGCTCGGGGTGCGGTGCAGCTGCTGACCGTCCACGCCTCCAAGGGGCTGGAATGGGATCACGTGCACGTGCCGGGCATGAACCAGTCGCACTTCCCCATGACCCGGGACACCCGCTGGACCAAGAACCCCTCGGACGTCCCCTGGCCGCTGCGCGGGGACCGGGCATTCCTTCCGCAGTGGAGCGAGGACACCTCGGATCTCGACGCCCTCAGCGACTCCCTGGCGCAGTTCCAGGAGGACGCCGCCCAGCATGCCGAGGCCGAGGAGCGCCGCCTGGCCTACGTGGCCTTCACCCGTGCCAGGAGCCGCCTGCACCTGTCCTCGAACGCATTCTCCGGCTCGGCCGCCACGCGGCGGACGCCGTCGCGCTTCCTCCTGGAGCTGCTGCCGCTGAGCGGTCAGCCGGGTCTGGAGATCGCGCGGGAGGCCGCCCAGGAGAAGGCCTTCGACTCCGCGCCGGTCGAGCTGCCCCAGGACGACCAGCACCGGAGCATCGACGGCATCGAGCTCGTCGGCTGGGAGGATGTCGCCGCGGACGAGAAGAACCCCGAGCAGTCGCGACGCCTGTGGGCGGCCTGGCCGTACGACCCCCTCGAGGGCCCTGAGGTCCTGGAGACGCGCGGCGAGCAGGCCCAGGCTCCCCTCGACCCGGATCAGCCCGGCGTGCAGAGGCAACCGGCCCCGCAGGCCGGGCGACGCGCCCGGGTGGAGGCCGCCGCTCACCGGGTGAGCGAGCAGTCCGAGACCGACCACGCGGAGATCGAGCGCCTGGAGGCCGAGCAGAGCCGCCGGGATCCGCAGATCCAGCGCTGGTTCGAGGAGGCGCGCATCCTGCTGGCCGCCCACGAGACCCGCAGCGAGGTCCAGGAGCTGGCCCTGCCCTCGCACCTGTCGGCCTCCACGGTGGTCGAGCTGGGCCGTGACCCGCAGGCGGTCGCCGCGCAGTTCCGCCGACCCATGCCGCGTCGCCCAGGCATGGCCGCGCGCGCCGGAACGGCCTTCCACTCGTGGGTCGAGGACCACTTCCAGTCCTCGGCGATCTTCGACCTGGACGAGGTCCCCGCGGAGGACGACTTCGTGGACGAGTCCTACGACCTCCCGCGCCTGGCCGAGACCTTCCGGGCAGGTGAGTGGGGAAACCGGCAGCCGTGGTCGGTCGAGCACCCCATCGAGACGCCGATCTCCGGAGTCACCATCCGCGGTCGGATCGACGCCGTCTTCCGCACCGAGGACGGCCGCTGGGAGCTCGTGGACTGGAAGACCGGAGCCGTGCCGGCCCAGAGTGAGCTGGCGCGTCGAGCCGTGCAGCTGGCCGTCTACCGCCTCGGCTGGTCACGACTGCAGGGCGTGCCGATCGAGGACGTCTCGGCGGCGTTCTACTTCGTCTCCGAGGACCGGACCATCCGCCCGCACGACCTGGCGGATGAGCAGCAGCTCGAGCGGATGGTGAGCCGGGCCTTCGGCTGAGGACCTCGCCCCGGGTCGCAGCCCCTCGGGCCGCGAGGAGCCCGCAGTCATGGTCCTCCGCGGTGGGCGACGCCGCCGCCGCGGTCTCGGCCCTGGATCTCAGTCCTGCGACGTCCCGGGGCCGGGTCGGCGCAGCGGGGTGACGGTGGCCCCGGTGTGCGGGTCGGCGGCGGGACCCTCGTCCTTCGCGCCGGAAGGCTCAGGGGAGTCGTCGTCCGCCAGAGGCTCGGCCGTGCCGACTCCTGCGTCGTCAGCGGGATCCGAGAACAGCGAGTCCCGGTTCAGGCCGTGGAGGCCGGTGGCCGTGAAGGAGGCCTCCTCGGCGCGCTGCCGGGAGGTGCGGGCATGCTCGGTGCGGGCCTCGACCGACTGCTCGGCCTCGGCTCCGCGTGCGGCCGAGAGCTCCCGGTCGTAGGCCTCCACGTCCTTCTCCAGGATGCGCAGCATGGACTCGGCGTCGGCGACCAGCTCCGGCAGATCCCGTGAGACGCCCCGCACGAGCCAGCGGGCCAGGGCGAACTCGGCCTCCAGATGCGCGCGGCGCAGCAGGTGCGGGTCCGGCTCGGCGGAGGTGTGCCGCGAGTACTCCGCGACCACGGCGGCGGCGAACGACGGGTCGCTGGCCCCGATCAGCCAGGCGAAGTCGTCGGCGGGATCGCCCACGTGCACGTCCGACCAGCCGGTGACGGCCGTGATCCGGTTGCCCTCCACGGTCAGGTTGTCCTCGTGGAGGTCGCCGTGGATCACGTGGGTGGAGAAGCGCCACAGCGTGCGGTCCTCCAGCGCATCCTCCCAGCGCCGCAGCAGAGCCGCGGGGATGCGTCCGGTGGTCGCTGCCTGGTCGAGCTCGCTGAGCCGGCGCCGGCGGCACTGCTCCGAGCTGTAGGCGGGCAGATCGGCGTCCATGACCATGGCGCGCGGCAGCGAGTGGATCGCGGCGATCAGCTGGCCCAGCTGCGCGGCGGCCTGCGGCACGGGCTCGGCGCTCGGGGGCTGCGGTCGCGCCGGCGGAGCGTCGGCCAGGTCCATGAGGTCGTCGATCGGCACCGGGCCACCGGGAAGGTGCGAGTACACGAACAGGCGCCGTCCGCGGTCCTCGACCGAGCCCACGACGGTGGGCATGTGGAACGGCAGCTTGGCGCGCAGCGCCGGGCTGAACGAACTGAGAACGGCGTGCTCGGAGGCCAGGCGCATGGAGGCCTCGTCGGTCAGCGAGCTGCGCACGCGCCACCGGCGCTGCGAGGCATCGACGACCACGGCGGAGCGGAAGTCGGCGTCGTCGTCGGGGGAGGGGGCCACACCCGCAGGTCGCAGCCCGGGGACGGCCGCGGCCGCCGCGGCCGCAAGGTGCTCCAGGGACGATGTCATGCAGGCAACCCTACAAGCGCATCCTGGTCGCTTCCCGCGCACGACGACCGCGTCCGGCCTCGCTCCACAGCGCCCTCCTGCTCAGCGGGGCCCGGGCGATCCCCACCGCTTCCCGGTGGGGGCATCGGGGCACGCGACGGGCCGCGATGCGTCGTCAGCTGCGGGCTCTACAGTGGTCGCGTGCCTACAGACCAGACCCGCAATGCACCTTCCGCCCACGATCACCAGGCGCCCGGCACCTCCTCGGGGCCGGGCTTCGATCGTCTGGACCCCTCGTCCATGCTCTCCACGGAGGCGCTGGACCGGCGCGCGGTCGAGCGCGAGCGCACGGATCTGCGCCGCGGCGCCCGGCTCGTGCTCGTGATGCTCGGCGGGCGGCTTCCGCTGCACGGGGACCGCCTGGTGCTGCTGGAGCGCTCGCAGCTGCCGGAGCTTCCGGCGGATCCCGCCCGGCCGGAGGTCTTTCTGGGGGAGGTCGCCGCCGCCGCCGTGCTGCCGGACGAGGAGCATGATCCGCAGCAGCGCGTAGGAGTCACCGTGCGCGCCCTGGACGATTCCCAGTCCGCTCTGCAGGACACCACTCACGGCGTGGTCGACGAGCTCGGCCAGCAGATCGCGGCCGTCCAGGCCCAGCTCGACACCGCTGCCCCGGGACATCAGTGGCAGGGGCTGCGTCAGGCGGCCCTGTCCATGATCGGCCGGTCCCCGGAGGACGAGGCGCTGGCGGTGGCCGCTCAGGCCGCCATGGCCTGGCATCTGGACCACCCCCGCTGCCCGCGCTGCGGCGAGGTCACGGAGGTCGCGCGCTCGGGCTGGATACGCGTCTGCCCGCAGGACTCCTCCCTGCACTTCCCCCGCACCGATCCCGCGATCATCGTGGCCGTCACCGACGGCGAGCCCGGAAGCGACCAGGAGCGCCTGCTGCTGGGCCGCGCGGCGGCCTGGCCGGAGGGCCGCTTCTCCACGCTGGCTGGGTTCGTGGAGCCGGGGGAGTCGATCGATCAGGCGGTGCGCCGCGAGATCCAGGAGGAGTCCGGGGCGGACGTGGGCGATGTCCGCATCCTGGGCTCCCAGCCGTGGCCGTTCCCGCGATCGCTGATGATCGGCTGCACCGCCCGCCTGCAGGGCGGGCAGGTCGCCCCGGACGGCGAGGAGATCGCCGAGCTGCGCTGGGTGACCCGTGAGCAGCTGCGCCGCACCTCGGAGGTCGGTGAGCTGCTTCTGCCCGGGCGGATCTCCATCGCCCGCTCCCTGATCGAGCACTGGAACGGCAGCCCTCTGACGGGGGCCGAATGGTGAGCCTGGAGCACCTCGAGCGCGAGATCGTCCCGGACGCCGCCTCCGCGGCACTGTTCGCGCTGCCGGAGACCGAGCAGCTTCCTCTCGAGGAGCGCATCCTCGAAGGCCTGGATCCCGAGCAGCGCGAGGCCGCCACGGCCCTGCGTGGACCGGTGTGCCTGCTGGCCGGCGCGGGCACCGGCAAGACCCGGGCCATCACCCACCGGATCGCCTACGGGATCGCCACGGGGGTCTACACCCCCCAGAAGGTCCTGGCCCTGACCTTCACGGCCCGGGCCGCCCACGAGATGCGCGATCGCCTGCGTCTGCTGGGCGCGGAGGGCGTGCAGGCCCGGACGTTCCACTCGGCGGCCCTGCGCCAGCTGCAGTACTTCTGGCCCCAGGCCGTCGGCGGCTCCATCCCGGACCTGGTCACGCACAAGGCGCGGCTGATCGCGGAGGCGGCCGGCTCCATGCGCCTGAGCAGCGACCGCGCGGCGATCCGCGACCTGTCGGGGGAGATCGAGCGCGCCCGGGCGCTGCTGCTCGTGCCGGACATGTACCCGGATGCTATCGCCCGAGAGGCCGCGGCCGGCTCCGTCCGGGATCTGCCCGGCGGGCACAGCGCCACCACGATCCAGCGACTGTGGCAGACCTACGAGGATCTCAAGACCGACCGGAACCTGATCGACTTCGAGGACGTGCTGGCCATCATGACCGGCATCCTCGAGGAGGACCAGCGGATCGCGGCCGCTGTGCGGGCGCAGTACCAGCACTTCGTGGTCGACGAGTACCAGGATGTCTCGCCGCTGCAGCAGCGCCTCCTGGACGCCTGGCTCGGCCCGCGCGACGACCTGTGCGTGGTGGGCGATGCCTCCCAGACCATCTACTCGTTCACGGGCGCCACGTCTCGGCACCTGCTCGAGTTCCCGGCGCGCTACGAATCCGCCCGGGTGATCCGCCTGGTGCGCGACTACCGCTCCACCCCGCAGATCGTGGACACGGCCAATCGCCTGCTCAGTGCGCGTCGTGCCGGCCCGGATTCGACCGAGGGGCTGTGGGCCGAGCCCCTGCGCCTGATGGGGCAGCGCGCCGCCGGTCCCGTCCCGGACTGGCACGAGTACCAGGACGATCAGGCCGAGGCCCAGGGCACCGCCGTGCGCATCCAGGACCTGCTCCAGGACGGCGTCCCGGCCACCGAGATCGCCGTGCTCTACCGCACCAATGGGCAGGCCCAGGCCTTCGAGACCGCACTGGCCGATGCCGGCATCGGCTTCCGGCTGCGCGGCACCGAGCAGTTCTTCCGCCGTCCGGAGGTGCGCCAGGCCATGGTGCAGATCCGCTCCGCGGCAAGGGCCGAGGCGGAGTCCGGAACCGGCGCCGTGGCCCAGCAGGTCCGGGACATGCTGCGCTCGCTGGGCTGGTCGCAGCACGCCCCGCGCACCGTGGGCAGCACGCGGGAGAAGTGGGAGTCCATGGCGGCGCTGGTGGACATGACGGACCGCCTGGCCGCCGCGCACACCGAATCGCTCCAGGCCGCTCAGCGCGCCGGGACGGAGGGCCCCGGCCCGTTCACCCTGCGGCACGTGGCCGAGGAGCTGGGTCGTCGGGCCGTGGCCCAGGACGCGCCCCCGGTCGAGGGGGTCACCCTGGCCTCCCTGCACTCGGCCAAGGGCCTGGAGTGGGACGCGGTCTTCCTGACGGGGCTGTCGGAGGGGCTCATGCCGATCACGTTCGCCGAGACCTCGGACGAGATCGACGAGGAGCGCCGACTGCTCTACGTCGGCATCACCCGTGCCCGCGAGCAGCTGATGCTCTCGTGCTCAGCCTCGCGGACCCCGGGCGGACGCGCCAACCGGCGCCCGTCGCGCTTCCTGAAGGACCTCCTGCTCACCCGCTGAGCCGCGTCCGGCAGCCGATCCGCCGGGCGCAGTTCACACGCGGCACAGGTCGCAGGCGGATCCGGGCGGCTCGGACACGGCGGTGCGGGTGCTGAAGGGGTGCCCGGGACCGAGCAGCCACCGCCGCGGCGACTTCTGGTGCGGCTCCTCGGGCTCCAGGGCGGCGGCCAGCACCGCCTGGACGACCATTCCCGCTGCCCACGCCGTATGAGCGGGCGCCGCTGCGCGCATGGCCATCAGCGGCCCAGGCCGGTCCAGCTGCTGCGCGCCGTCCTGGTGGGCGTGCTCGGCGATCCGCTGCAGGCACTGCTGGCAGGGGCGCCGGTGCCAGGCGCCGGTCTGCTCAAGGACCGCGGCGCTGAGCCCCGCGAGCTCGGGCAGCTGCAGCACCTCCACCAGGGGCACCCCGTCCGGCAGCCTCAGATGGTCGCCGGGCACCTCGAGCCACAGCCCCTCCTGCGCTGCAGCGCGCAGCCGGGAGGCCCGCAGCACCACACGGCCGGGTCGGGCGTCGGTGAGGACATCATCGGTCCAGGTCACCGGGGCTGCCAGCGCGTTGGCCGCCCGGATGCGCCGGCGCGTGCACAGGTCCCGGGGCAGTCCCACCTCGGTCGAGTCGAAGGAGCCTGCGCGGGCATCCGCCCAGGTGACCCAGCCGTCGTCGGCCACGGTGAAGCCGCGCACCCCGCACCCGGCCAGCATCACGGCCGCGGCCGCCGTGAGGGGGCTCAGGCCCAGCAGCAGCACGCGCATGTCGCACACGGCCGCGCCCAGACGCAGGTGCGTGGTGCTGGAGCGGGGCATGAGCAGCGGGTCGAGCCGTGCCGGTGCGGCGGGAACGGGGGCTGTGGGCAGCATGGGAGTCCTCTCAGCAGGCGGCCGCGCGCTCGATGGCGCACCGAGCGGATCCGGGAAGCGCCCCGGGCCTGCAGTCTGCGCGGCCTCGAGCAGTCTCGAGCGCTGTCCACAGGCGAGGATGGGTAGCCTTCGGTCCATGCCTGCCGCCCGTCGCCCCCGCCAGCACTCCGCCGATCGTCCGGACAGCGCTGCCGCTGCAGGCGCCACCGCCGAGGCCGAGACCGGCGAGGAGCCCGAGGTCGAGGTCCGGCGCTCGCAGCGCCGCCGCCGCACGGTCTCCGCGCACTGGTCGGGGGAGCGGATCATCCTGCAGGTCCCCGCGATGATGTCGTCCCGCGAGGTCGCGCGGTGGGCCGAGCAGATGACCACCCGCCTGGTCGACCAGCGCGAGCGCACCCGAGCCGCCTCGAACGCGCGCGGGCGCGACGAGTACCTGATGGGCCGTGCTCGGGAGCTCTCCGAGCGCCTTCTCGGGGGCCGGGCGCAGCCGACGGACGTGGTGTGGACGTCCCGGCAGACCGCGCGCTGGGCCTCAGCCACGCCGGCCACCGGTCGGATCCGCGTCTCGGATCGCCTGCGCAGCGCCCCCGAATGGGTGCTCGACACCGTGCTGCACCACGAGCTGTGCCACCTGCTGGAGGCCGGCCACGGTCCGCAGTTCCGTCGTCTGGAGGCGCTGCACCCGGACATGGACAGGGCCCAGGCCTTCCTCGAGGGAGCGGCCTGGGCCCTGGGGGAGCCGGATCAGCGGCCGCTGTCTCCCGAGTCCGGATCGGAGTCCGAGCCGGGGCCCGACTCGGGATCCTGATCCGCGGAGGAGCCGGAGTCCTGTGCGTCGTCCTCGGACATCGACTCGCTGTCCAGGAGGCTGCGCAGGGCAGCGTCGAGCTCGTCCTCGGAGGCCGTGAGCAGCCCGCGACGGGACTCGTAGCCCTCCGGATCATCGAGATCCTCGTCGGTGGGCAGCAGCTCGGCGGACTCCCAGAGGCCATCGCGGTCCTCGAGGCCGCGGCGCTGCTCGACGCGCTCCCAGAAGGCGGCGGCGTCGCGCATGCGGCGCGGGCGCAGCTCGAGCCCGATCAGGGACGCGAAGGCGTGCTCGGCCGGCCCGCCCGAGGCGCGACGACGGCGGATGGTCTCCGACAGCGCAGCCGACGAAGGCAGGTTGGCGGTCGCGCGCACCGTCACGACGTCGACCCAGCCCTCGATCAGCGCCAGCAGCGTCTCGAGGCGGCCCAGCACGGCTTTCTGCTCGGCGGACTGCTCGGGCACGAAGACCCCGGAGCCCAGGGCCTCCTGCACGGCGGAGGGATCCGAGGGATCGATGTCCGCGGCCAGGCCCTCGATGCGCTCCATGTCGATGTGGATCTCGCGGGAGAACCGGGTGATCAGATCGATGAGGTGGGGGCGCAGCCAGGGCGAGGCGTGGAAGAGGCGCGTGTGCACGACCTCGCGGACGGCGAGGTAGATCACGACCTCCTGAGCGGGGATGTCCAGGCCCTCGCCGAACTCCTCGACGTTGCGCGGGAGCATGGCCGGACGGTCCCCGCCCAGCGGCAGGCCGATGTCCGAGGACGAGACGACCTCGGCGGCCAGGCCGCCGATGGCCTGGCCCAGCTGCATAGCGAACATCATCCCGCCGGCACCGGCGAGCATGTTCGAGGCCCCGCCCATCATCTGGGAGACCTCCTCCGGCAGCTGCTGGGTGAGGGTGTCCGTCAGCGCCTTGGTGATCGACTCGGCCACGGGGCCGGTGATCTCCCGCCAGGTGTCGAACGTGCCCTCGACCCATTCGGAGCGCGACCACGCAGCCGGCTGCAGCGGAGCCTGCCCGAAGCTCGTGTGGTCCTCGACCCACAGCTGCGCGAGCTGGACGGCGTCGTCGACGACCTTGCGCTGGGCATCGGTCACGGACGGATCCCCGCCGGCCGAGACGACCCGGCGGGCATGGTCCTTGGCGGCCTGCCAGTTGACGGGGCCGTCCTGGCCAGCGCCCGAGAACATGGACTGCACCTGCGCGAACATGGCCTGCATGGCGGCGGGATCGGTCGGCATGCCCATCTTCTGCAGGTCCTCCTGGGACATCCCGGACTGCCCCAGGAACTGCTGGAACATCTGCTGGAAGGGGTCCTGGCCCTGACCCTCGCGGTCGTCGTCGCCGTTCGGTGACTGGGAGCTCATGGTCCTGGTCCTGTTCTGAAGATCGATGGCTGCGTGTGCGGCGTCGGCGCCGCCCTGGTCGGGCTGCGTCCGGCGGTCTGCTGCGGGCCCTCGTGCGCTGGGCACGCGAGCGTCGTGGTCCCAGGGTAGCGACGCCGACTCGGCCGCGGCCCGCCGTTCGCTGGAAGCATGTCGGGGTGCGTCGGACTAGGATCGGTCGGTGCCGCTCGTCGAGTGCGAGCAGCCCCGTCCCGCCGGTGCCCGAGAAGATCCCGAGGTCCTGATCCCCGTGTCCCGCCCCCGACTCCGCCCCGGCCTGGAAGGCGGATCGCTGATCGCGGCTGGTGCGCTGCTGATCGTGTGCGCCTGGGCCCCCACCCCGTACGTGGTCGAGCGGCCGGGGCCCACGTTCGACATCGCCGGCGAGGTCGGCGAGCAGCCGATCATGACGATCGACGGGGCCGAGACCTTTCCCACCGACTCGCAGCTCGACTTCTCGACCGTCTACGTGGTCGGCGGGCCGGGCTCGAGCCCCCGGGTGCTCGAGACCATGATCTCGTGGGCGGATCCGGGGATGGCGGTCGTGCCGCTGGAGGTCATGTACCCGCCGGCGACCACGCAGGAGGAGGTCACCGACTCCGGCACCGCAGCCATGGAGTCCTCGCAGGACATGGCGATCGCCGCCGGGCTCAACGACCTCGATTACGACTACGAGACCTCCCTGAGCGTTTCCGCGATCGAGCCCGGAGTGCCCGCGGAGTCGTCCCTGCGGGTCGGCGACCAGCTGCTCGAGCTCGACGGCGAGCCCATCGCCTCGTTCGAATCCCTGCGCGACGACCTCCTGGCCATGCCGGATGACACGGCCCAGCTCACGGTGCTGCGCGACGGCGCCCGGACCGACGTCTCCGTCGAGACGATCGACGAGGGTCACGGCCGTCAGCTCGGCGTCTACCTGGACCGCGAGTTCGACTTCCCCTTCGAGGTCGACTTCGGCCTGGAGGACGTGGGCGGTCCGAGCGCCGGGATGATGCTCTCGCTGAGCCTGATCGACCAGCTCACCGAGGGCTCGCTGGCAGGAGACCACCACGTGGTCGGCACCGGCACCATCGACGCCGAGGGCGACGTCGGCCCGATCGGCGGCATCCGGCAGAAGATGATCGGGGCCTCGCAGGCCGGGGCGGATCTCTTCCTGGCGCCGGTCGAGAACTGCGACGAGGTGCGCGGCCACACCCCGGACGGCCTGCCCGTCGTCGCCGTGGACACCCTCGACGAGGCCGAGGAGGCCCTGGCCGTCCTGGCCGATGACGGCGATCTGTCCGCCCTGCCCAGCTGCGGGGACGCGCAGGACTGAGCACGGGCAGCTCTTCCTATTCCCAGAGGATTCACCGACTTTGCCCATGTGCTCGTCAGGGCCGACAATGGAGGCGGTGCCCCGTCTGTCGTCGGAGCGCCTGACATCTTCGACCATCCCGCTCGAGCTGCGCTGACCAGCGCGTCATCCGGGACCGGCTCGAACGCTCCTACCCCCAGGGAAGGCCCAGGATCTCGTGACCGCTGGACCGGCAGAACCGCCCCGCCCGCCGAAGGGCCCCGCAGGCAGCACTCCCGCTGGAGACGGGCCCGCGGCTCGTCAGTCCCGGCGCAACGGAGCCCTGCTGCCGACCGTCATCATCGTGGTGGCGCTGATCGCCGCGTTCGTCGCGTTCACGCAGGTGTACACGGAGATCCTGTGGTTCGACCAGCTCGGGTACCTGAACGTGTTCGCCACGCAGAACATCGCCCGCGCGGGGCTGTTCGTGGTGGCCGCGGCGCTGGTGGCTGCTCTGCTGTGGCTCTCCATGCGCGTGGCCTACCGCAGCCGGCCGATCACCGCGGCCGACGCCACGGATGACAACCTGCGGCGCTACCAGCAGGCCTTCGAGCCCGTGCGCCGGATCGCCATGATCGCGGTGCCCGTGCTGTTCGGGCTGTTCACGGCCTCCACGATCGCCTCCCAGTGGGAGACCGTGCTGCTGTTCTTCCACCAGGTCCCCTTCGGGCAGGATGACCCCGAATTCGGCATGGACCTGGCCTTCTGGGTCTTCACCCTGCCGTTCCTGCAGCTGCTGATCGGCTTCCTGACCTCCACGCTGCTGCTGTGCGGTATCGCGGCGCTGCTGGTCCACTACCTCTACGGCGCCATCCGCCTCTCCGAGCGCGGACTGAGCTTCAGCCGCGCGGCCCGCGTGCAGCTGGCCGTCACGGCCGCCGCCTTCCTGGTGCTGCAGGGCGTGAACTTCTGGCTGGACCGCTACGCCACACTGCAGAACACCGGCGGCAGCTGGACCGGCGCCATGTACACGGACGTCAACGCCGTGATCCCGGTGCGCGGGATCCTGGCCGCTGCTGCGCTTGTCGTCGCCGCGCTGTTCGTCGCCTCGGCCGTCATGGGCCGCTGGCGCCTGCCCATGATCGGCACGGCCATGCTCGTGATCGTCGCCGTGGTCGCAGGCGGGATCTACCCGTCGCTCGTGCAGCGCTTCCAGGTCCTGCCCTCCGAGCAGCAGATGGAGGACGAGTACATCCAGCGCAACATCGACGGCACTCGCGCCGCCTTCGGCCTGGATCAGACCGAGACGCAGGCCTACGACGCGACCACGCAGACGCAGGAGGGCGCGCTGGCCGACTACGAGGAGACCACGTCCAACATCCGTCTGCTCGACCCGAACGTCGTCTCCCCGGCCTTCGGGCAGCTGCAGCAGTTCCGCCCGTACTACTCCTTCCCCTCCACCCTGAACGTGGACCGCTACGAGATCGACGGCCAGGTCCAGGACACCGTTCTGGCCGCCCGCGAGCTCAACCAGGGCGAGACCGACGGCTGGTACAACCAGCACGTCGTCTACACGCACGGCTACGGCCTGATCGCAGCCTTCGGCGACCGCGTGGAGGCCGACGGCTCCCCGTCGTTCATCCAGGGCGGCATCATGGCCGGCGGCGAGATCTCGGAGGACTACGAGCCGCGGATCTACTTCGGCGAGCAGTCTCCCGAGTACTCGATCGTCGGCGGTGCGGAGGAGGACCCGAACCTCGAGCTGGATCGCCCGTCGACCTCGGACGACGAGGAGGACGACGTCCGCACCACGTTCTCCGGCGAGGGCGGCCCCAACGTGGGCAACCCCCTGAACCGGCTGTCCTACGCCATCAAGTTCCAGTCCACGGACCTGATGTTCTCGGATGCCGTGCGGCCCGATTCGCAGGTCCTGTTCGATCGCACCCCGCGCGAGCGCGTCGAGAAGGTCGCCCCGTACCTCACGGTCGACGGCAACCCGTACCCGGCCATCGTGGACGGGCGCGTCAAGTGGATCGTGGACGCCTACACAACCTCGGACGCCTACCCGTACTCCACGCCCATGGAGCTCGACGACGCGACCGAGGACACCGCGACCGCCGAGGGCGCCTCCGCGGCGCTGCCCAGCGAGCAGGCGAACTACATGCGCAACTCGGTCAAGGCGACCGTCGATGCGTACGACGGCTCCGTGGACCTGTACGCCTGGGACGAGGAGGATCCCGTGCTGAAGGCCTGGCAGGGCATCTTCCCGACCTCGTACAAGCCGTACTCGGAGATGTCGGCCGAGCTGATGGAGCACGTGCGCTACCCGGAGGACATCTTCAAGGTCCAGCGCGAGCTGCTCAACCGGTACCACGTCACCGATGCGGGCTCGTTCTACGCCGGCGACGACGTCTGGTCGATCCCGAACGACCCCACGACCGACGCCTCCACGGCCATCCCGCCGTACTACCTCTCCATGCAGATGCCGGAGGAGTCGGAGGCCAGCTTCCAGCTGACCACCCCGTTCATCCCGCAGCAGAACGAGGGGGAGAACTCCCGCAACGTGCTCTACGGCTACCTGGCCGCCAACGGCGATGCCGGCACCGGCGAGGACGGCGTGAAGTCGGACGAGTACGGAGACCTGAAGCTGCTCGAGCTGCCCCGCAGCTCCGTGGTCCCGGGACCGGGCCAGGCGCAGAACAACTTCAACTCGAACACCGAGGTCTCCTCCGCCCTGAACCTGCTGCGCCAGGGCGGCTCCGAGGTGATCAACGGCAACATGCTGGCCCTGCCGGTCAACGACGGCATGATGTACATCCAGCCCGTCTACGTCCGCTCCTCGGGCGAGTCCGGCTATCCCACTCTGCGGCGCGTGCTGGTCAGCTTCGGCGAGGAGGTCGGATTCGCTCCCACGCTCGACGAGGCACTGGACCAGGTCTTCGGCGGCGACTCAGGCGCTCAGACGACCGACGGCGCGGGCGTCACCGAGGCCGAGGCCGCCGAGGCGGCGGAGGGCCAGGACGGCGAGCAGCAGGCCGAGGAGGAGCAGCCCGCCGATGGCGAGACCACCGCTCCGAGCGGCGGCACCGACCTGGACTCGGCGCTGTCGGATGCGGCCGATGCCATGGAGGACTCGCAGACGGCCATGGAGGAGGGCGACTGGGCCGCCTACGGCGAGGCTCAGGACCGTCTCGACGACGCCCTGGGGCGGGCCATGACGGCCGAGGGCATCGACCCCAGCGCCTCGCCGGGTCCCACGGATCCGAACGCAGATCAGTGATCGGGCAGCCGGTCGGCTGCTGAGGCGCAGGAGGGCCCCGTCGGGAAGGCGTGCACCGCACGACCCCGACGGGGCCCTCCTGCGTCTGCGGGTGAGGCAGTCGGCGACGGGCTGGTGGACGGGCCGTGAACGCCGGGCGACCCTCGGTTTGCGAAGGCTCGGGGAAGTGCGTATAGTCTTTCTCTGTCGCCGCGGGGTGGAGCAGTTCGGTAGCTCGCTGGGCTCATAACCCAGAGGTCGCAAGTTCAAATCTTGCCCCCGCAACCACGTAGTGAAGAAGACCCCCGGAACCGTCGGTTCCGGGGGTCTTCTGCTGTGCTCGGACCCTGTGCCCACCTTGAACCCCGCATGGACCCACCTTGAGACTCGCATCGGCAGGAGAGAGCGGGGCCTGCCCGTCAGGGGGCCCGGCTCGGCGAAAGGGCCCCTCGTCAGTGGCCCTCGCGCGCCGATCGGCCGCGGACAGACCGACGGCCGGTCCGCTGCCCCGTGTCTCGGGGGAGCGGGCCGGCCGTCGGGTCCAGCGGGCTCAGTGCTCGATCTCGCCGATCTGCTGGGGCGCGGGCAGGCTGGAGAGGTGATCGGTGGTGCGCCCGGCCTTGAGGGCGGCGAACCGGGCCTCGATCTCGGACTCCTGGCTGAGATCCTCCAGTGACTCGAACTGGGCGTCCAGGCTGGAGGCGGCGAGCTCCTGCTGGCCCATCACGCGGGCCTCCTCACGGCGGATCTTGTCCTCGAAGCGCGAGACCTCGGATGTGGGATCCATGACGTCGAAGGCCTTGAGCGCATCCTGGACCTGCGACTGCGCCTGCACGGTCTTCTGCCGGGCATTGAGCTCATCGCGCTTGTTCGACAGCTCCTGGAGCTTGCCGTGCATCTTGTTCAGACCGTCCTTGAGGCGGTTGACGACCTCGGTCTGCGCCTGGATCTGCGGCTCGGCCGCGCGCGCCTCGGACTCGTGCTGCATCTGGCGCTGGATGGCGACCTTGGTCAGGTTGTCGAACTTCTCGGCCTCGCCGCTCTGGCCGCTGCTGCGGAACTGATCCGCCCGGCTCGAGGCCGCCAGGGCCTTGGAGCCCCACTCCTGGGCCTCGCGCACGTCCTCGTCGTGATCCTGCTCCAGCATCCGCAGCTGTCCGATGGTCTGGGCGACGGCGGCCTCCGCCTCGCGGATGTTCTCCGTGTAGTCGCGCACCATCTGATCGAGCATCTTCTGCGGATCCTCGGCCTGGTCGATCAGCGCATTGATGTTGGCGCGGGTGAGCTGGGCGATGCGCCCGAAGATGGACTGCTTGGACATGTCGGTTCCTCCTGTGGATGGGGAGCTGATGGTGCTGGGAATCTGCTGGTCGGTGCGGCCTGCTGGTCAACAGTGCTGAGAGGGAGTCTGTCTGAGAGTTCGGGCGGAGCCCTCAGAACCTCCCGCCGGAGCTGCGACGTCCGCCGCCTCCGCCGGAGCGGCGCCCGCCGCCTCCGAAGGAGCCCCCGCTCGAAAGGCGTCGTCCCCCTCCGCCTCCGAAGGACCCGCCGCCGAACCCTCCTCCGCCGAAGCCTCCGCTGAACCCGCCGTTGAAGCCTCCGCCGCTGAATCCGCCGGAGCCGCGGCGCGAGCCGTCCATGACCTCGTCGAGGATCGAGCCCAGGAGGATGCCGCCGAGCGCGGCCCCTCCGTAGCTGCCGGATCCGGGGGAGCGGCGGTGGGAGAAGTCGAGAGAGTCGGTGTGGGCGCCGTCCAGGGCCTGCTGGGCGTGGTGCTCGGCCTGCTGCGCCGCCTCGAGAGCGGCCTGCGCATCGGACTGGGCGAGCTCCTGCGCGCGCTCCAGATAGCTCTGGGCGTTGGCGAGCCGTGTGCGGGCCTCGTGGCCGATGCCGCCGCGGTTGCCCCAGATGTAGCGCTCGGCGGCCTGCACTCTGGTTCGGGCCGAGTCGATGGCCTGGTCGAGCCGCCCGCGAAGCGCTCGGTCCTGCTCGGCGGCGGTGCGCAGCCCTCCCAGCGTGCGATCGAGCTGATCCCGGGAGAGATCCAGGCGGTGCTGCAGCTCGACGGGGTCGATGCGCTGGTCCTTCAGCTGCTGGTCGATGGTCCCGAGTACGGAGCGCACCCCGGCCGCGGCGGCCGCCAGATCCGGCCGGGAGCCATCGCCCGCATAGGACTCGGCCTCGGCGATGTCGCGCTGGGCGAGGGCCATGGCATCGCGCAGACCGGTCTCCGCCGCGCTCAGCCCGTCCGCGGCCTCCCGGATCGAGCGCAGCAGTCCGGCGGCCTGGCCGGCGCCCTCCTCGCCGGCGCGCAGCCGCACGACGGCGCTCGAGCGGTCGTCGCCGTGGGCGGCCTCCTCTGCCGCTGCCGCCATGTCGTCCGCGAAGCGCAGGCGCTCGCGGGCCTGGCCGAGGTCCTCGCGCAGCGGATGCAGCGCCGAGTCCGCGTAGCGGGTGCTGAGCTGGTCGATGTGGGCGGCGGCGGCGTCGAGCTCCGGACGGACGCGCTGCGATTCCTCCTTCAGCTGGGCGAGGGCCTCGGGAAGACGGGTCTCCAGCTGCCGCAGCCCGGCGAAGGCCTCCTTCTGCTCCTCGAGAGGCCGCTGCGCATCCCGCGTGCGGCCGATGATCTCCGTGAGCCAGGAGCGCTGGTCGTCCTCGGTGTCCGGGATGTGGTCGTCGAGCTGCTGCTGCAGCGCGAAGCAGGCCCGCATGTGCTCCTTGGCCTGCCGGATCGCCTCCTCGAAGGGGGCGACCTGCGCCTGGCTGTACTGCAGACGGGCGAACTCGAGCTCCTGCTCCGAGTGCTGGATCGCGTTGTCGGCGGCGACGATCTGCTCCCCGGCGCGCACGCGCAGCTCCTTGATCGGGACATCGGCGAACTCGCCGTAGCGCGATTGGCGGGCCTCGCCCTGCTGCTGACGCTGGCCGGCGCGCTGCCTGTTCACTCGCCGGGCCACGCGAAGGACGAACGGGACGAAGATCGCGGCCAGGCCGATCAGCAGGACCAGCAGCACGGGGCTGAAGGACAGGCCCCCGTCGCCGCTGTCGGAGGAGCCGCTGGTGCCCCCTGCGGCCTGGTCGAGGCCCTCGACGGCACCGGCCACCGCCCCGTCCCAGTCGTCGTCGGACAGCTCGGGGACGATCTCGTCCTGATAGATGCTGTCCTGCTCGTCGAGGCTGATGCCGCCGCCGTCGCCGGCCAGGAAGCGCGCCTCCCGATCTTCGGAGGCCACCGCCAGCAGGGCATCCGAGCTGCCCATCCCGCTGGCGAGCCAGGTCTGCTCGACCCATTCGTCGGCGGAGGCGGCATCTGTGAACTCGTCGACGATCACGACGCTGAGCGTGATGCCCTCATCCTGGGTGAGCTCGTCGATCTGCTCCTCGAGCCCGGCGGGATCCTGGAGGACGCCCGAGTCGTCGACGATGCGCTCGTCGCTGGGCAGGTCGACCGGCGGCTCCGCCCAGGCCGGGGAGGCCGCGCTGAGCACAGCGACGGCCCCGAGGGCGCAGACGATGCTGCGCTGTGCGGCACCGGTTCGGCGGCTGGCCCTGCTGCTGTGCTGAGGCATGGTCTCCGTGGGGTCGGTCGCGTGCGGCGCGCACCGGAGCATCCGATGGACGAGGGGATCCGCGACGTGGTGTCGGTCACTCACCGGCGAGTATAGGTGCCCGGTGCGACGCCCCGAGGGCAGGGCAGTCGACGCACAGAGCTCGGACAGGCGGCTCCCAGGGGTCTCGTCCCGACACTCAGCGGTGTTCCAGGCATACGCTGGATACTGTGGGCCGCGATGCGCGTGCGCGGGCCCGGCCTGCGCGGCCCGATCCGGGGCAGTTCCCGGACAGTCCGGGCGCATCCATCGACGAGAACTTCGCATGAGGAGCACTGGCTTGAGCAACGGCGCCGACACCCCCCGTCCGGACGACCGCCGAGACGGCGGCACCGGATGGCAGCCGGGGCATCAGCCCCACGAGCCGGTCCCCGGCTCCGACGGCGACGCCCCGCGCACGGCCCCGCAGCCGATCGTCGGGCAGGATCCCCGCGCCGGGCAGCAGCACCCTGAGCAGCAGGGGAGCGATCAGCGGCAGACGGCAGGGCCGTACTCGTCCGGCTCGCAGGATTCCGGCTCGTCGACGCGACCCCAGGCGGAGGCGTCCTCGGCAGGCCCGTACGGACAGCCGGAGCCGCACAGCCCGTACTCGCAGCAGCCGCAGGCAGCGGGCTCTCAGGCCGGCTCCGGATTCGGCCCGGGGCACCAGGCCGGCGGCACCGATGCGCGGACCCGCCGCCGCGGCGGTGCCGGTCTGATCGCCGGCGGTCTGATCCTCTCCGCCCTGGTGGGGGCGGGGACCTACGCGGCCGTGGACACGGTCGCCGGCTCGGACGCCGCCTCCACGGCGGCGGCCTCGCGCGAGCTGATCGTCAACGACACCGACTCCGTCACGGAGATCACCGGCGCCGCGGCCAAGGCCTCGCCCTCGGTCGTGACGATCTCCTCGTCGGACGGCCAGAGCGCAGGCTCCGGTTCGGGGATCATCCTGGACGAGGAGGGCCACATCCTCACCAACACCCACGTGGTGACCATGGACGGGCAGTCCAGCGACCCGTCGATCGAGGTCCAGCTCTCGGACGGCACGGTGACCACCGCCGAGGTCGTCGGGACGGATCCGCTGTCCGATCTGGCCGTCATCAAGATCGACCAGGACGGGCTCGTGCCCGCCGAGCTCGGCAGCTCGTCCGATCTGAACGTGGGGGATACCGCGATCGCGATCGGCGCTCCGCTGGGGCTGTCCGGCACGGTCACCGACGGCATCATCTCCACCACCGATCGCACGATCGCCGTGGCCTCCTCCGCCGTGCCCGAGACCCCAGACGAGGGCGAGAGCTCGGAGGAGGACCAGGGCGGGGGCGGCTGGCAGGACTTCTTCTTCGACTACGGCCAGGGCGACTCCTCGCAGGGCCAGACGGAATCGGTGTTCCTCAACGTGATCCAGACCGACGCCTCCATCAACCCGGGCAACTCCGGCGGCGCGCTGGTCGACGTGGACGGGAAGGTCGTCGGCATCAACGTGGCGATCGCCTCGGCCTCGGGCGAGGAATCCGCCGGTGCAGGCAGCATCGGCGTCGGCTTCGCCATCCCGATCGATCAGGCCGAGCGCATCGCCCAGGAGATCATCGACACCGGCGAGGCCACCCACGGCTACCTGGGCGCCGGGGTCTCGGCGGCCGCGGCCGACGACGTCGAGAGCCGGACCTTCTCGGAGGGCGCGCTCGTGCGCTCCGTCGAGGACGGCTCGCCGGCCGATGACGCCGGCCTGCAGGAGGGCGACATCATCCGCAGCTTCAACGGCCACACCACCCTCGATGCCGATGAGCTCACCGCCGCTGTGCGGGAGGTCCCGGCAGGCGGGAAGGGCGAGCTGGTCTACGAGCGCGACGGCCAGGAGAAGACCGTCGAGGTCACGGTCGGCAACGCGGCGGACGCCGACTGATCTGCGGCACCGGCCCCGGGCAGGTCAGCGCTCGTCCGGGTCGGTGCGCCGGAGCCGCCGCTCGGGTGCTGAGCGGCGGCTCGCCGTCTCACACGGCGCCGTCGAAGCCGTTCTGGCGCCAGGCCTCGTAGACGGCGATCGAGACGCTGTTGGCCAGGTTGAGCGAGCGGCGAGCCGGCAGCATGGGGATGCGGATCTCCTGCGTCACGTGTGGGTCCGCCTTGTGCTGCTCGGACAGCCCCACCGACTCGCGTCCGAACATCATGACGTCGTCGTCGCGCCACTGCACGGCGGTGTGGGAGGACGTGCCGGTGGTGGTGAAGGCGAAGACGCGCTGCGGTCGCAGCGCCTCCCACGCGGCTTCGAGATCGGCGTGGACGTGCATGCCCGCGAGGTCGTGGTAGTCCAGTCCGGCGCGGCGCAGCTTGGCGTCGTCGAAGTCGAAGCCCAGCGGCTCGACCAGGTGCAGCTCGGCACCCGTCACCGCCGAGAGGCGGATGACGTTGCCCGTGTTGCCGGGGATCTCGGGTTCCACCAGAAGCATGCGCACCATGGGCCCAGAGTCTACGGGCGCTGCGCGGCCTTCCGGACCCGGTAGCGGGTGAGCAGCATCGAGCCGTCGCGCAGCACCTGGGCCAGCTCGAGGCGCTGCGGGTCGATCGCCTCGCCCAGCAGGCCAGCCCGGGTCCGGCCGGCGAGCACGGGGGACAGGCTCAGGTGCAGCTCGGCGATCCGCCCCGCAGCCATCCACGCCGCCAGCACCGTCGGACCGCCCTCGCTGTGGATCCGCTGCCAGCCGCGCCGGGCGAAGAGCTCATGGGCGGCCTGCGGATCCACGCCGCCGGTGCCGTCGTCGATCACCTCGACGTCGGCCACCTGCTCGAGGGCCTTCCTGCGCTGCGCGGAGGACGCGGCACCGGTCAGGATCAGCGGCCGCACGGGAGCCTCGGCCAGGAAGTCCGAGGCCGGGTCGAGGTCCAGGCTGCGGGAGACCACCACGAGCACGGGGTGCTCGCTCATGCCGCGGGCTCGGCGCCAGGCGGCGGAATCGTCGTGGACCTGCAGGCCCCCGTAGCCCTCCTCGCGCAGGGTCCCTGCGCCGATCACCACGGCGTCGACGACGCCGCGCTGCACATCCATGAGCTTCTGATCGGCGGGCGAGGACAGTCCGCCGGAGACCGCGCCGAGCACCGCCGAGCCGTCGAGCGAGCTGATCATCATGGCCCCTGCGCCCTCGGAGGCATCGGGCCAGGTGCGCGCATAGTCCTCGCGCAGCTCGTCGAGGCTCAGGAAGCCGGGCTCGGGCCAGATCCGCTCGAGTCCGCGGATATCCTCCGGCGCATCGGGATGCGTCATCGTGGTCCTTCCATGTTGTGCCGGGCCTCGACGGGTTCGCGCAGGCCCATGATCGTGGCCGCCATGTCCAGCGCCCGGCGTGCCTGGGCGGGCTCGTGCATGCGGAAGATCCGGGCGCCGTTCAGGGCGCAGACCACCGCTGCCGCCAGCGAGCCCTCGAGGCGCTGCTCGCGCGGCAGGCCCAGGGATTCGCCCACGAAGTCCTTGTTCGACACCGCCGCCAGCGTGGGATGGCCCAGGCTCGTAATCTCGCCCAGGCGCCGGGTCAGCTCGAGCGAGTGGACGGTGGTCTTGTGCAGGTCGTGGCCGGGATCGATGATCAGCCGGTCCGCCGCGATGCCGTGCTGCAGCGCGTGGTCGATCCGCCGGGCAAGGAACTCGCGCACCTCGGCGACCACGTCGTCGTAGCGCGGATTCGGCACCGGTGTCCGGGGGCCGCCGGGACCGGTCAGGGAGTGGGTGACGATCACGTGGGCGTCGTGGTCGCGGACCGCCTCGGCCATCTCGGGATCGGAGAGCCCGGTGGTGTCGTTGACCACGTGCGCGCCGGCGGCCAGGCAGGCGTCGGCCACCGACGCGTGGAAGGTGTCGACCGAGAGGATCAGACCGGGGCGCAGCTGCGCCAGCTGCTCGATCACCGGGACCACGCGATCGGCCTCGACCCTCGGATCCAGGGCCTCGCCCGGGGCGAAGGGCACGCCGCCGACGTCGACCCAGTCCGCGCCGTCCTGCGCGTGGCGCTCCCCGGCGGCCACGGCGGCCTCGAGCCCGAAGGTCCGGCCCCGGTCGTAGAACGAGTCGGGGGTGCGGTTGACGATGCCCATGACCAGCAGGTCGCGGCGGAAGTCGATCCGCCGCCCGGCCAGGCTGCGCACCGGATGCCGCAGGGCGGGCACCCCGTCGGCGGGGTTCGGGGGCACGGAGCTCGGTGCGGCGGTCACATCGGTCACGGTAGCCCGTCGGGGCGGCTCCCTACACTGGCCGCGTGTCCGATCCGCAGCCCCCCGCCCAGCCCGCCGGGCCCGTCTACCTCGACCACGCCGCCACGCACCCGGTCCTGCCGGCGGCGGCCCGTGCTGTGCAAGAGCAGCTGTTGCGCGGCGGCAACCCGTCCTCGCTGCACGCCTCCGGGCGCGCCGCCCGCCGCGTGCTGGAGGAGTCCCGGGACGCGATCGCGGCAGCCCTGGAGGCCGATCCGGTCGAGGTCATCCTGACCTCGGGCGGCACCGAGGCCGACAACCTGGCCGTGAAGGGGCTGTGGGAGGCCCGGACCGCGCAGCACCCGAGCCGACGCCGGGTGATCGTCTCGAGCATCGAGCATCCTGCGGTCCAGGAGCCAGCCGAGCACCTGTCCCAGCACTGCGGCGCGCAGCTCGAGGTGCTGGAGGTCGATGAGCTCGGCCGCACGGATCCCGCCCAGCTGAAGGCGATGCTCGCCCGCGATCCGGGATCGGTGGCCCTGGTGGCCGTGATGTGGGCGAACAACGAGGTCGGCACCGTCCAGCCGATCGCCGAGCTGGCGGAGGTCTGCGCCGAGTTCCAGGTCCCGCTGCACGTGGATGCCGTCCAGGCGCTGGGGGCCCTGCCGATCAGTTCGCGGCTGCCCGGGCTGACCACGATCGCGGTCTCCGGGCACAAGATCGGCGCCCCGGTCGGAAGCGGCGCGCTCGTGGTGGGGCGCGCAGCGCAGATCCGCCCGCTGCTGCACGGCGGCGGACAGCAGCGCGGGCTGCGCCCCGGGACCCTGGATGCTGCCGGTGCGGCCGGGTTCGCGGCGGCGGTGCGGGAGGCCACGGCTGATCTGCCGGAGCAGGCGCGGCGTCTGGCGCAGCTGCGCGACCGCCTCATCGACGGCATCCGGGCGGCCGTGCCCCAGGCCGTGCTGCGGGGACCGCTGGATCGGCCTCACTCCGGGCTGCGCCTTCCCGGCAATGTCCATTTCACCTTCCCCGGCTGCGAGGGCGACTCCCTGCTCTTCCTGCTGGATGCGGCCGGATTCGCCACCTCGACCGGGTCTGCCTGCACCGCCGGGGTGCCGCGTCCGTCGCGGGTGCTGCTGGCCATGGGACTGGATGAGCGCACGGCCCGAGGCGCCCAGCGCTTCACCCTGGGGCGGGGCAGCACCGAGGCCGACGTCGACGCCCTGGTCGCGGCCCTGCCGCAGATCCACGCGCGCGCCCTGGCCGCAGGGCTCTCCGGCGCCTGAGCCGGCGCCCGACCGTCGTCGGGCAGCCCGGTGCGGCTCCGGGCGGACACGGCTGCCGTCGCACCGCTACCCTGGAGGGGCGATCCGGCGGTCCCGCCGGTCATCGAGCACCCCGAAGCACTGTGAGGAGATCCCCATGCGCGTCCTGGCAGCCATGTCCGGGGGAGTGGACTCCGCCGTCGCGGCGGCGCGCGCCGTCGAGGCCGGGCACGACGTCACCGGCGTGCACCTGGCCCTGAACCGCATGCCCGGCACGCTGCGCACGGGTTCGCGCGGGTGCTGCACCGTGGAGGACTCGAACGACGCCTGGCGGGCGGCCGAGAAGCTGGGCATCCCGTTCTACGTGTGGGACTTCTCCGAGCGCTTCCAGGCCGATGTGGTGGACGACTTCATCAGCGAGTACGCCGCCGGGCGCACCCCGAACCCCTGCCTGCGCTGCAACGAGAAGATCAAGTTCGAGGCCCTGCTCGACAAGGCCATGGCACTGGGCTTCGACGCCGTGTGCACCGGCCACTACGCGTCCGTGATCGAGGTCGACGGCCGCCCCGAGCTGCACCGGGCCGCCGAGGACGCGAAGGACCAGTCCTACGTGCTGGGCGTGCTCGACGAGCAGCAGCTGCGCCACTGCCTCTTCCCGCTGGCGCCCACTCCCTCCAAGGCGCTCGTGCGCGAGGAGGCGCAGCGCCGCGGACTGTCGGTGGCCGCCAAGCCGGATTCGCACGACATCTGCTTCATCCCCGACGGCGACACCCGCGGCTGGCTGGCGGAACGGGTCGAGATGCGTCCCGGGGCGATCGTCGACGACGACGGCCGGCAGCTCGGCAGCCACGACGGCGCGCTGGCCTACACCGTCGGCCAGCGCAGGGGCCTGCACCTGGGCACTCCGGCCCCCGACGGCAAGCCCCGCTTCGTCCTGGAGATCCGGCCCAAGACCGACGAGGTCGTGGTGGGCCCGCGGGAGCACCTGGCGGTCGACGAGATCCGGGGCATCCGCCTGTCCTGGGCCGGTCGCCCCGTGCCCGAGTTCGAGCGCTTCCAGCAGGGTGCCCGGACCAGCGCGGGCCGGGTCTCCGAGGAGGTCGAGGTCCAGGTCCAGGTGCGGGCCCACGGCGAGGCCCTGCCCGGACGGGCTCGGCTCGAGGACGTCGAGGACGACGGGCAGCTGCGCACCGAGCTGGTGCTCGAGCTCGACGAGCCCCTGAGCGCGGTGGCCCCGGGGCAGTCGGCCGTCGTCTACCAGGGCACCCGCGTGCTCGGGCAGGCCACGATCGCCTCCGCCCAGGCCGCTTCCCGGGCCTCCTCGCCCGCCCGCTGACCTAGGATCGAGACCATGAGCTCCGACGATCAGACCGCCAGCGCCCCGCGCCCGGCCGAGTCCCTCGGCACCGAAGAGGTCCTCGCCCAGCTGCGGGCCATGCGCGGCACCATCGACAACCTCGACGCCGTGCTCGTCAACGTCCTGGCCGAGCGCTTCAAGGCCACCCAGCGCGTGGGAGAGCTCAAGGCGGCCAACGACCTTCCGGCAGGGGACCCCGAGCGCGAGTCCCAGCAGATCGAGCGGCTGCGCCGTCTGGCCCAGGACGCCGAGCTGGATCCGGAGTTCGCGCAGAAGATCCTCAGCTTCATCATCAGCGAGGTCATCCGCCATCACGAGCGCATCGCGGAGGAGCACCGCGCGGGAACCGAGCGGTGAGCGCACGATCCTCCGAGACGGCCGTCCTGCCTCAGGAGCCGACGCGCACGCGCGCCACGGTCGTGGGCGGACTGCCCGGCACCAGCGCGGTGGAGGCCTTCACGGTCATGCGCGGCGAGCTCGGGGCGCCGCATCGCAGCGGGCTGCTGCCGCTGCCCCAGCGCTCGGACGTGGCCGATGACCTGCCGCGCACGGTCGCCGTGCTCACCGAGCTGTGGTGCGACCTGCAGCCGCACGGCTGGCGCCTGCAGCGCCACGACTCCAAGGAATCCCGGGCCGCCCGATCCCTGCTGGCCAGCGACCTCAATGTGCTGGCCGATGTCATCGGCGCCGAGTCCGACGGCGACCTGGAGCCGGTCACCACGCAGCTGCTGGGCCCGACCGCCCTGGCCGCTCGTCTGCACCTGCACGGCGGCGAGCGAGTGCTGCGCGATCACGGCGCTCGCCGGGACCTGGTCGACTCGCTGGCAGACGGCCTCGGCGGGCACCTCTCAGCGCTGCGCCAGTCGATCGGCCCGCGGGGGATCGTCGTGCGCCTGGCCGAGCCCGAGCTGCTGCGCGTGCTCGAGGGTCGGATCCCCACCGCCAGCGGCTATCAGACCCTGCGGGCCGTGCCGTGGTCGGAGGTCCGCGAGGGGCTCGAGCGCGTGGTCGAAGCCGCGCGGTCCGCCGGGGCGCTCAGCGTCGAGCTGCAGCTTCCGGAGGGCCTGGAGCCGGCGCGGGCCCTGGGGGTCGGTGCGGACCGGATCGTGGTGTCCGCCCCCGGTCCCAGCGCTCGCGACTGGGAGCCGCTGGCCGAGATCCAGGACTCGGGCACGGACCTGTGCCTGCTGCTGCCGCACCTGGTCGAGGGCCTGTCCCGGCCGTCGTCGACCTCGCGCGAGGTCGAGGCGATCGTCCGGCCGATCAGCGAGGTCGGCATGCCGCTGAAGGAGCTGTCGCGGCTGATGGTCGCGGTCGGCCCAGGGCTCGAGGAGCTGGCCCCCGACCGGCTGCAGTCCGTGCTCGGCCGCGTCGCGGACATCGCCCGAGGGCTCGAGGACACCGCCCGGGAGGCGTGAGCTCGAGCGGGCGCGTCGTCGGGCGGATCCGCATCGGCCACGCTTCCGCGGCTGGGGTGCCCGCCTGCGGGCGGCAGAGCTGACATGATGGACGGGAGCCCACCCTCGCACGACCAGCACGCCGCGCTGCCGCAGGGATCCGGGCAGATGTCGCGAAGCAGAGAGGCGATCCGGTGGCCAAGGCAAAGATCCTCGTGGTGGATGATGACGCAGCACTGGCGGAGATGATCGGCATCATCCTCAACGCCGAGGACTACGAGACGATCTTCTGCGCCGACGGAGCCGAGGCCGTGGAGGCCTTCCGCCAGGCCGAGCCGGATGTGGTGCTGCTCGACCTGATGCTGCCCGGCAAGGACGGCATCCAGATCTGCGGCGAGATCCGGGAGTTCTCGGACACCTCGATCGTGATGCTGACCGCCAAGTCGGACACCGACGACGTCGTGCGCGGCCTGGAGGCCGGGGCCGACGACTACATCCCCAAGCCCTTCAAGCCCGCCGAGCTGCTGGCCCGCGTGAAGGCCCGGCTGCGCCCGGGCTCGCGCGCCACCTCGACCGAGCTCGTGGTCGGCGACGTCACCGTGGACATCACCGGCCACCGTGTGCTGCGCGGACAGGAGGAGATCGCCCTGACCCCGCTCGAGTTCGAGCTGCTGGCCACCCTGGCGCGCTCGCCCGAGCAGGTCTTCACCCGCGACATGCTGCTGCGCCAGGTGTGGGGCTACCACAACGCCGCCGACACCCGCCTGGTCAACGTCCACGTCCAGCGGTTGCGCTCCAAGGTCGAGCGCGACCCCGAGAACCCGCAGATCATCGTCACCGTGCGCGGCGTCGGCTACCGGGCCGGCCACGAGCACCGCTGAGAACCTCCCAGAACCCCCTCGTCATGACCGACCCCTCCTCCACCGGCGCCCACGGCTCGTCCGCGGTCGCCGGCGCGCGCCCGGACGCCGAGTCCGTGGCGGGCTCGGCGGGACCCACGCTTCCTGTGGGAGTCGTCGATGTCCCCGGACAGGAGACGGTCGTCCATACCGACCCCCGCGCCGCACGCAGGCGGCGGCGCCGGTACCGCGGACCCATCGGCGGGGCGCGCCTGCGCCTTCGGCTGGTGCTGCGGCGCTGGCGGCACTCCCTGCAGTTCCGTGCCGTGTCGATCGCGCTGGTCGGGGCGCTGATCGTCTTCCTGGTCACGGGCAGCTTCCTCTCGCACCAGATCTCCGAGCGGCTGTTCAACGACACCCTGGGACAGGCGCTGAGCCAGTCCGAGGCCGACTACCGCAGCGTGCAGGCCAGCTTCGATGCCTCCGAGGGCGGCGACCAGGCGCAGCTGCAGACCCTCGTGTCCTCCACCCTGAGCGGGCTGGACTCCGGCAGCGACCGGGCGCGCAGCCGCTGGGTGCTGCTGCCGCTGCACGACGAGGACGACAGCCGCGACGACTCGCTCCCGCCCCAGTCGGAGAAGCCGTGGCTGGGCGAGCAGACCATCCCGGCGGAGCTGCAGGAGGAGGTCGCCGACAGCGTGGGCGTGGACGAGGGCATGTACTGGCAGTCCGGCTCGGCGCAGATCGACGAGAACGGACCGTCCGTGCCCGTCGTGATCGTCGGCCAGGTCGTGGAGCCGAGGCAGGGCTCGCCGTACGGGCTCTACTTCGTCCACGACTTCTCCCAGCCCCAGCGCACCCTGGATGCCATGCACGCGGTGCTGGTTCTGGCCACGCTGGTCCAGGCGCTGCTGGTCTCGGGCGTGGTCTGGTACGTGACCCGCGAGATCGTGCGCCCGGTGACCTACACGGCCCGGTCCTCCGAGTCGCTGGCCGACGGCAACCTCGATGCCCGCATGGAGGTCCACGGCTCGCACGAGGTCGCCCGGCTGGGCCGATCGTTCAACCGCATGGCCGACAACCTCGCGGATCAGATCACCCGTCTCGAGCAGCTCTCGTCCATGCAGCAGACCTTCGTCTCGGACGTCTCCCACGAGCTGCGCACGCCGCTGACCACGGTCCGCATGGCCGCCGAGGTCCTGCACAATGCGCGCGACGACTTCGACCCCGTCAACCGGCGCTCCGCGGAGCTGCTGTACCACCAGGTCGACCGCTTCGACGTCCTGCTCGCCGACCTGCTCGAGATCTCCCGCTTCGACGCCGGTGCGGCGCGCCTGGAGATCACCGGGGTCAACATCATCCAGCAGATCACCGGGGTGCTCGAGACCGCCGCACCCCTGGCCGCCAATGCCGACACGGTGATCCGCGTGCACGCCGACCGCCAGCGGATCCTGGTGCAGATGGATCAGCGCCGCATCGAGCGGATCCTGCGCAACCTGGTGGTCAACGCGATCGAGCACGGCGAGGGCCGCCCGATCGACATCGTCGTGCGCGCCTCGGGCACCGCGGTGTCCGTGGCGGTGCGCGATCACGGCATCGGGCTCACCGAGGAGCAGACGGCCAAGGTCTTCGACCGCTTCTGGCGTGCGGACCCGGCGCGCGCCCGCACCACGGGCGGCACGGGGCTGGGGCTGTCGATCGCCGCCGAGGACACTCGTCTGCACGGCGGCTGGCTCGACGCCTGGGGCTCGCCCGGACAGGGCGCCTGCTTCCGGCTGTCCCTGCCGCTGCTGCAGTCGCGCCCGCTGTCCGAGGACGACGAGCCGCCCGTCGAGCTGCCGCCGGATCCGGAGTCCATGCCGGTCGTCGGCGTGGTGACGGACACCGGGACCATGGTCGTCATCCCGCTGGACCAGGACTCGGTGGTCTCGCGCTCCACCGGGCAGCTGCAGCTCGCGCAGATCCGTCGCGCGGCCGATGAGGCCGAGGACGAGGAGGAGCAGACCGCTCCCGAGGCGTCCCGGACTCCGGAGCAGGACGGGGCGCAGGCTTCCGGACCGGCGCCTTCGGGGGCGGCGCACGAGTCGATCGGCGGGACGTTCGTGGGGGCCTCGGCGGCCGGTCGCTCGGAGGGCGGCCCGCGCTTCACGCCCGTGGGGTCCGAGGCCTCCGGCGCGCCGAGCGATCCGACAGGCGCGCACGGCGACGGCTCAGGCATGCGCAGCGGCGCGCTCGACGGCGGACGCAGCGCCCCTCTGCCTGATGAGCCGATCGGCGGCACGGCCTTCCGCGATGCTCCGGTTCCCGATCAGCCGCCCGCCTACTTCGAGGAGGACGACCTGGACGAGTCCTACGAGGACCTGTTCCCGGATGACACCGGCGAGCTCCCGGCCTTCCGCGACCTGCCGGAGCAGCTGCCCGATCCCGAGCGCCGCGGCTCCGAGCCGGCCGATCCGGAGGGCCCCCATGACGACGACGCCGATGGAAGGAGCTCGTCATGAGCCAGGACATCCCCGATCCGCGGGCAGCAGGTGCGCGCGGCTCGCGCGCTCGCCTGGCGCTGTCCATGGGCGTCGTCGGCTCCCTGGTGCTGGGCGGCTGCGCGTCGATCCCCACGTCCGGTCCCGTGCACGTGGCCGAGCCGCCCACGTCCTCGACCACCGAGTCCGCCGAGCCGGAGTTCGCTGCTCCTGCCCCCGGGGCGAGTCCCGAGCAGATCGTGACCGACTTCCTGGCAGCCGGACAGGGCGCCGCGGAGGACTACGCCGCGGCTCGCCGGTACCTGGCTCCCGAGCTGGCCGACAGCTGGCGCCCCGGGCAGCAGACCTATGTGTTCTCCGGAGAGGCGGGGATCCAGCAGGGGCTCGAGGACGACCAGGTCCGCGTGAGCGTGGACACCCGCGCCCAGATCGACATCAACGGGATCATGAACCGGCAGGAGCCCGGCTCGACCGATGAGTTCGATCTCGAGCTCACCCAGGTCGACGGCGAATGGCGCATCTCCTCGGCCCCGGACGCCGTGCTCATCCCGGCCACGAACCTGGACGACGTCTATCAGCCCTACAACCTGTACTTCATGGAGCCGGGCGGCGAATACGCCGTGCCGGACCCCCGCTGGTTCCCGGATCGGCCCGTGGTCTCCACGCAGCTGATGCGCGCGCTGATCAACGGCCCGGCCCCCTACCTGGACGGTGCCGTGCGCTCCCACATCCCGGAGGGAGCCGAGCTCGCAGAGGGCTCCACGGTGCCCATCCAGGACGGGGAGGCCTCGGTCGAGATGACCATCCCGGACTTCAGCACCGCTGATCTGGAGACCACGCAGGGCATCTACGGGCAGATCATGCTCACGCTCCAGGACCTCGAGTCGGTCGACAGCGTCGCGATGTCCGTCAACGACTCCGCCGTGGAGCTGGCACCGGATGAGGCCGCCGACCTGCCTTCCACCGTCGCCTCCGTGCCCGGGCGCCAGATCGCCCTGCGCGACGAGGAGCTCGTGTTCCACCAGGGCGGGCAGATCAGCCCGGTGCCCGAGCTCGCCGATGTCCTCGAGGGGCGCTCGCCCGCCGCGCCGGCCATGAGCCGGGAGATGGATCAGTTCGCGGCGCTGGCCGACGACGCCGAGACCATGGTGACGTTTTCCTCGGCCGCTCCCCGGCCGGTGGACCGCGTCAGCGGCTCCGGGCTCACGGATCCGTCCGTGGATCAGCACGGCTGGGCCTGGACCGCCGACGACGAGGGCGCGGTCAGCACCGCGAGCATCGACGAGCCCGGCCGCCCGGCCCTGCAGGTGCAGGCGGATTCGCTGGAGGGCGTCCCGATCGCCAGCCTGCGAGTCGCCCGCGGAGGCACCCGTGCCCTCATCCTCACCGACGAGGGCGACGACTCCCGGATCCTGTTGGCCGGCATCATCCGCCGCGGCGATGGCGAGCCCGTGCGGCTCAACGACCCGCAGCTGGTGGATCTGGACGCCGTCGAGCCTCCGGCCTACGCCGCCTGGATCAGCGATTCGGCCTTCGTCGTGGCAGCCGAGGGGGACTCCAGCAGCACGCCGGAGGTCTATGACGTCTCGGGTCGCCACCGCAGCCTGCCGACCGTGGTCGACGGCGTGCAGAACATCGCCGGCGGCGACGGCGAAGGCGAGATCTACGTGGAGAGCGACGGCGAGCTGCGCCTGCTCACCGGCGAGGCCTGGTCGCCGCAGACCGACGAGGTCTCGGACGTCGCCTACGCCGGCTGAGCCGCCGCCGGGTCGTTCGGGCTCCACAGGCCGTTTCGCCTCCGCTGCGCGGGCCGCGGGAGTCGCGGGGCGCCACGAAGCCGGTCCGGGTCCTCTGCCGATCAGAGATCCTGCCGCCGTGAGCCAGCCCGTGAGTCGTCGAGCCCGGTCCGGGCGCAGCAGCAGCGCGGCCTCTGGGAAGTCCCTGGAGCTGCGCCTGGCCCGGGCGGGCCAGGTCGCCCTTCGAGGGATCGAGCCTCTCGTGCCGGTCCAGTGCGCGGTGTGCCGGGAGCCGGGGGAGTCGGTGTGCCGTCCCTGTCGTCGCCTGCTGCACCGAAGCTGCTCGCGACCGCGCCGGGTGGAGACCGGCGCCGCTCAGCTCGGCGGGCTGCCGGTCGTGGCCGCTGGGCCGTACGAGTTCGAGCTGGCGGTGTGCCTGATGGCCTTCAAGGACGGCGGGCGGTCCGATCTGCTTCCCGTGCTCGCACCGATCCTCGCTCGCGCCGTGCGCGCCGGGCTCGGGGAGGACTCTGCGGATCAGGTGCTCGTGCCGATCCCCACGTCCGCTCGAGCGCTGCGGCGCCGGTGGTCCGATCCGGTGGGCGAGCTGCTGGCAAGGGCGGGGCGCGAGGGCCTGCTGCCGGCCGGCGCGCGGATCGAGCCGTGGCTCGCCCACCGATCGCGCACGGCAGGGGCCGCTCTGCACCTCGGGCCCGCGCCGTGGACGGGGTCGCAGAAGACCCGCGACGCCGCCGGACGCGCACGTGCCGAGGACCCGTTCGTGCTGCAGCGCCCGGGGCGGCGGCTGCGCTCGCCGGTGCCGGTCTCGGCGGTGCTCGTCGACGACGTCCTCACCACGGGCTCCACACTGCGCCGGGCGGCGCGCCGGCTCGAGGCGGGCGGCATCGAGGTGCGGGGCGCCGTCGTGCTGGGCGCGGTGGGCGCGCCCTCAGCGCAGACCGCAAGGTCGGCGCGCGAATCTCCGGAGGCCGGTGGATGAATCGCAGGTGTGAGCCGGGTAATATCCTGTTACCGGGACCCCTCGTCCCGGGTGGGGGTCGCCCTCGTCGGCCTCCGCAGGGTCTACCACGGACTGTCCCCCGTCCTGCGGGAGCCGGTCCGCTGACTGGGAGGACATCATGGAACTCACCATCCAGGGCCGGAACGTCACCATCTCCGATCGCTTCCGCGAATACGTCGAGACCAAGGTGGCGAGGTTCGAGGAGCTGGGCGACAAGGTCCAGCGGATCGAGATCAAGGTCCTCAAGGAGAACCCCCAGCCCGGCCACGACGGCATGCGTGTCGAGGCCACCGTCATCGGCCGCGGACCCGTGGTGCGCGCTGAGGCCCGCGGCGATGACAAGCAGGCGGCCTTCGACTCCGCCTACGCCAAGCTCATCGAGCAGCTGCGCCGCGCGCGCGATCGCCGCAAGATCCACCGCGGCAACCACCGCCCCACCGCCGTCCACGAGGCCACCGCCGCCCTTCCGGTCCTGCCGATCAGCGACCGCCCCTACGCGTCCCCGGAGGAGCTCTCGGCGGCGGAGTCCGAGGCCTTCGACACCGAGTACGCGCTGAGCGAGGACGTCCCGCCCGTCGAGATCCGCCGCAAGAGCTTTCCGGCAGAGCGGATGAGCGCGGACCAGGCCATCGA
Organism: Kocuria sp. CPCC 205260; assembly: GCF_040981045.1. Lineage (NCBI taxonomy): Bacteria > Bacillati > Actinomycetota > Actinomycetes > Micrococcales > Micrococcaceae > Kocuria > Kocuria sp. CPCC 205260. Next base: position 694,973 of record NZ_JAVKPT010000001.1, on the reverse strand, counting down.
CCGCATGGAGCTCGTCGGGCACGACTTCTTCCTCTACATCGACTCGGCCACGGACGAGCCCTCCGTGGCCTACCGCCGAAAGGGCTGGGAATACGGTGTGATCTCCCTCAGCGACTCCGTCGCCGAGCCGGAGACCGTGGAGGAGAGGGCCTACCAGGCCAGCTGAACGGACCCCCCGCCGGGCCGCGGGCTCGGCCTGGAAGCCGCTCGTGCGGACTTCGCGCTCAGCGCACCGCAGACGCGACCGGAGGACTCCCGGTCGCGTCTGCGCTCATGCGCCCTGCCGTAGACTGTCCTGAGTCGCCGGCCGACCCCACGGCCTCGGACCGGGGAGCTCGTCGCGGGAGGTCCCGTGCCGTGCCTCGGATCGACCACGGCGACGCAGCCCCCACGATCAAGGAGCGTGTGCCAGTGGCGTCCATCCTGGAGAAGGTGCTCCGGACCGGCGACAAGAAGGTCTTGCGCCGCCTGCGGTCCTATGCCGATGCGATCAACACGCTCGAGGACGGCTTCAGAAAGTTCACCGACGCCGAGCTGCGTGCGGAGACGGACGCATTCCGCCAGCGCCTCGAGGACGGCGAGTCCCTGGACCGCATGCTCCCGGAGGCCTTCGCCGTGGTCCGTGAGGCGTCGCACCGCGTGCTGGGCAAGCGCCATTACGACGTCCAGCTCATGGGCGGGGCCGCGCTGCACCTGGGCAACATCGCCGAGATGAAGACCGGCGAGGGCAAGACCCTGGTGGCCACCGCGCCCGCCTACCTCAATGCGCTGTCCGGCAAGGGCGTCCACGTCATCACGGTCAACGACTACCTGGCCTCCTCCCAGGCGGAGCAGATGGGCCGCGTCTACCGCTTCCTGGGCATGGAGACCGGCACGATCCTGGCGGGCCAGTCCCCGGATGTCCGCCGCAAGCAGTACGCCGCGGACATCACCTACGGCACGAACAACGAGTTCGGCTTCGACTACCTGCGCGACAACATGGCCTGGTCGGTCGACGAGCTGGTGCAGCGCGGGCACAACTTCGCGATCGTCGACGAGGTCGACTCGATCCTCATCGACGAGGCCCGCACCCCGCTGATCATCTCCGGTCCGGCCTCCGGCGAGGCCAACCGCTGGTACTCGGTCTTCGCCTCGCTCGTCGAGCGGCTGGAGCTGGACGAGGACTACGAGGCCGACGAGAAGAAGCGCACGGTCTCCGTGCTGGAGCCCGGCATCGACAAGGTCGAGGACTGGCTGGGCATCGAGAACCTCTACGACACCTCCAACACGCCGCTGATCGGCTTCCTGAACAACGCCCTGAAGGCCAAGGAGCTCTTCGCCCGAGACAAGGACTACGTCGTGGTCAAGGGCGAGGTCCAGATCGTCGACGAGCACACCGGACGCATCCTGAAGGGCCGTCGGTACAACGAGGGCCAGCACCAGGCGATCGAGGCCAAGGAGAAGGTGAAGGTCAAGCCTGAGAACCAGACCATGGCGACCATCACCCTGCAGAACTACTTCCGCCTCTACGACAAGCTCGGCGGCATGACCGGCACCGCCGAGACCGAGGCGGCCGAGTTCATGAACACCTACGAGCTCGGCGTGGTGGCCATCGAGACCAACCGGCCCATGGTCCGCGAGGACCGGGAGGATCTGGTCTACAAGAACGAGGTCGTGAAATTTGCGGCCGTGGTCCAGGACATCGAGCAGCGCCATGAGACGGGCCAGCCCATCCTGGTGGGCACCACGTCGGTGGAGAAGTCCGAGTACCTCTCCAAGCTGCTGTCCAAGCGGGGCATCCGGCACGAGGTCCTCAACGCCAAGAACAACGAGCGCGAGGCCGCCATCGTGGCCCAGGCCGGGCGCAAGGGCTCCGTCACGGTGGCGACCAACATGGCCGGTCGCGGCACGGACATCATCCTGGGCGGCAATGCCGAGGCGATCGCCATGGAGCGCATGAAGGAGCTCGGCCTGGACCCGGACCGGGACCCGGAGGGCTACGAGCAGAAGTGGCCCGAGATCCTGGAAGCCGCGGAGCAGGAGATCGGCGACGAGCACGAGACGGTCAAGGAGCTCGGCGGGCTGTACGTGCTGGGCACGGAGCGCCACGAGTCCCGTCGCATCGACAACCAGCTGCGCGGGCGCGCCGGCCGTCAGGGCGACCCCGGCGAGTCGCGCTTCTACCTGTCCCTGAACGACGACCTCATGCGCCTGTTCAACGCCGGCGGCGCCTCTCGCCTGATGGCCAACGCCGCGGAGGACACCGCACTGGAGTTCCGGATCGTCTCCCGGGCGATCGCCTCGGCGCAGAACATGGTCGAGGGCCGCAATGCCGAGCAGCGCAAGAACGTCCTGAAGTACGACGACGTCCTGAACCGCCAGCGCACCGCGATCTACGCCGACCGCCGCCGGATCCTCGAGGGCCACGACCTCCAGGATCAGGTGCAGCAGTTCCTCCGGGAGGTCGTGGGCTCGATCGTGGTCGAGAAGACCAGCTCGGGGCACCCCGAGGACTGGGACCTTGACGCGCTGTGGGAGGCCCTGCGCACGGTCTACCCGGTCTCGGTCTCCCAGGACGAGCTGATCGAGGAAGCGGGCGGGCGCGACAAGCTCAGCACCGAGTTCCTGCGGGAGCAGCTGGTCTCGGACGCCGAGGTCGTCTACGAGGAGCGCGAGGAGCAGATCGGCTCCGAGGCCATGCGCAACCTCGAGCGCCGAGTGGTGCTCTCCGTGCTGGGCCGCAAGTGGCCGGAGCACCTCTACGAGATGGACTATCTCAAGGACGGCATCGGGCTGCGCGCCATGGCTCAGCGCGATCCGCTGGTCGAGTACCAGCGCGAGGGCCACATCATGTACCAGAACCTGATGGACGGCATCCGCGAGGAGACGGTGACCTACCTCTTCTCGGTGGATCTCAGCTCGCAGCGCGCCAACGCCGGCGGCGGACCGCTGGGGGCCGGGCTGCCGAAGCAGCCCAAGTTCCTCCAGTACTCCGCACCCAGCGAGAGCGGACGCACCCAGGTGCGCACCGAGCGCAGCGGCGCGAAGTCCTCCGAGGCCTCCTCCCGGGGATCGGCAGAGGCCTCGGCTCCGACCGCGTCGTCGGTCTCGGATCCGGCGGCCTCCGGCGGCGAGGCCCCGGCCCAGCCGCGATCGCGCGCCGAGCGCCGTGCCGCAGAGGCCAAGGCCGCGCGCGAGGCCAAGAAGCGGGCGTCGTCCGAGGACTGAGGACGTTGCGCCCATGAGGGACGGTCCGGGCAGGTCGGAGGGGCCGGGCGGAGGCGAGTGCCTCCGCCCGGCCCCTCTTCCGTGCTCGGGCGGCCCCGCAGGGATGGTTCAGCCGACCTCCAGGACCGTGATGCGCCAGGCCTGCTCCTGCCGCTCGGCCCGCACCACGACCGCGCGGGAGCGGGCGTCGTCGCAGATGACCAGGGCTGCCTCGTAGATTCCGGCGTCCACGGCGCACACGCGCTGGCTGCGGACCTCCGAGTGCTGATGCACGCGGTGCACGGGCGCCTCAGCGGGTTCCAGAGCTCTGCGCCTCTGCAGGAGGACGGCTCGGCGATGAAGACGATCCACGATCTCCGGCTCGGCCCAGCGGGCGAGCTGCCTGGCGGGCCGGGCGCCGGCCAGGACCTCGACGGCAGCGACGGCGACGGCTCGGATCAGAGCCGTGGCGCGCTCGCGCTCGGTGCCAGGGGCGCTCGGTCGCGGAGCTGTGCGCTGCTGCTGACGCCAGACGTACGGGCGGGCCGTGCCTGGTGCGGCGGTGCGATCCCCGGTGCGCGGGGTCGGCGGGCGGTGCGAGGTGATGGGCATGGCGGACTCCTGGGGCAGTCAGGGACGGAAGGGCGGGTGGAAGAGACGGCAGCGGGGCGGGGCCGGGCCGGTGACAGCGTCTCGAGCGGGCCGGGCCGGTCGGTCTCACTGCTCGGGCAGCAGCTGCGGCGGGACCTGCAGGACGGTCCCGGCGGCCACCTGATCCGGGTCCCGGATCTGATCGGCGTTGGCCTCCCACAGCAGAGGCCAGGACCGGGCGATCTCCGCCGCCGAGGCATCGGGCCCCAGCAGCTGACCGGTCAGCGACCACAGGCTCTCTCCGCTGCGCAGGACCAGCGTGGCCTGGGCCAGGCGGTCCTGGATCCGCTCCGGCGAGGTCTGCGGCGGAGACGCATGCACGATGGGTGCGGACTCTGCGGTCGCGACTCCGGTGGGTGCTGCGTCGAGGGCGCCGGGCATCGTCGCAGCGCTCCACAAGGGGCTCACCGGCGAGCCGACCGCGGTGCGGGGGCTCTGGACCGGCAGATCGCTGGCGCTCTCGCGCTGCTCGTCAGGTGCCGGGGCCTCGACCTGCGCGTCTGCGGAGGCGGGGGCCGCCCAGGCGCTCGCGGCGGCACCGCCGGCCAGGAGCAGGACGGTCCCGGTGCCCAGACCGCGCCGGGCGGACGAGCCGTGGGGCCGGCCGGATGCGCTGAGTCCGGCGGTGGATTCGACGGGCGGCGGGGGAGCGAAGCGGGCTGCGCACTGCACCGACATGGTTGCCTCCAGGCGTCATGGTCACCTGCTCTGCGCACCCCGCCCGAGCCGGAGGCCCGGAGCGGCAGATCCTCTCAGATGCTGTCATTTGATGCCATTTGGTGACTGTTGATGCTCATAGCTTCCAGGAGGACGCGTCAGGTGTCAATCAACGATGATTCTCAATATGAAGCGCCGTGAAGGGATGTCTTTCGTAGACTCCGGGCAGGTCGGTCCACGGCTGGTCGCAGTGGCCTGCCGCGGGCGGGGCGTTCGGGAGACGGGGGAGCCGATGCGCTGGGATGAGCTGTTCGCGGACATGGAAGCGCAGCTGGCGGCCGAGCGCTTCCGGGACGTGGAGCGGGAGGCGGCCGAGCTGACTCGCGCCGAGATCGCGGAGGCGCTGCTGCAGGACCGGTTCCTGGGGTGCGAGGGCGCAGCGGTCCATGTGGGGCTGCGAGGGGGCTCGTCGGTGCGCGGCGAGGCGGCCGGTGCCGGGATGGGCTGGGTCATGCTCGACGGCTCCGCGGCCCAGCTGCTGATCCCGCTGGAGTCGGTGCTGTGGGTCGAGGGGCTGGATCGGCGTCGCGGCGATCCGCAGCGCCGCAGCCGACTCGGGCTGGGACAGGCGGTGCGGGCGCTGGCGCAGGCCAGGGCGGGGGTGCGGGTGATCCTGGTCGACGGCGTGCCGGGCGCAGCGCTGGAGGGGACGATCGACCGGGCCGGGCGCGATCACCTGGATCTGGCGATGCACCCGGACGACGAGTTCCGGCGTCGTCGGGCGGTGCGCGCCATGCGGACGGTACCCTTCTCGGCGATCGCCTGCGTGGTCTCGAACGCCGCGGCGGCCGGGCGCGCCTGAGGCCTCAGTCCAGGGAGGCGCCCGCGCGCACGGCTTCAGCGGTCTCCTGGTGACGCTTCTCGATCCACTGATCGAAGCGCGCCTTCTCGACCCGCCATTGACCGCGGCCGCCGACCTGGATGGCCGGCAGCTCGCCCGAGCGGACCATGGCCCGGGCCTGGGAGGCCGAGATCGCCAGAATGTCGGCGACATCGGCCAGGGTGAGGAACTGCGGCTCTGCCATGGTGATCTCCTGAGATTCCGGGGTCGGGGCCGAGGCCGGCTGCGACTGTGGACATTGTGCCATCCAGTGCGCTGACGTGGGCAGAGGCTGTGGATGAGCCGCCTTGAGGCGGTTCGCCCCCGGATGATGTGCTCTGCCGTGGAGAGGCATGCAGTTCGTGCCGTCTGAGCGCAGTTGAAGTCATCGAGTCGTCCACAGTTCCAGTCGAGGTCTCCCGGGCGGGCCCTCGCCGGGTCACGATGAGCACCGGATCGGTCCGCTCGCAAGCGGGCATGGCCGATCGCAGCGCCACGGACGGCCCGCGGCGCTGTGCCGACTCCAGGAGGCGAACGTGCTCAGATCCGGTTCGACCACTTCATCCCGAAGCGCCTCGGGCGCCTCGGGCACCGCGACGGCCGGACGGCTGCGTCGTCCCGGCTGGCGCGAGCCGCGGCTGCTGGTCGGGCTGGGGCTCGTCGTGGTGGCGATCGCCGCCACGACCGCCACCGTGACCTACGGCGATGCCACGGAGTCCTTCGTCGTGGCTGATCGGGATCTGGAGGTCGGTCAGACCGTCACGGCCGAGGACCTGCGCACCGTCGACCTGCGGCTGGAGTCCACGGGCGAGCAGTATGTGGCCGGGGCGCAGCAGCTGCACGAGGGCTCAGTCGTGCTCCAGCGCGTTCCGGAGGGGCAGCTGATCCCCACGGAATCCCTGGGGCGGCAGGAGGACATCGACCGTCGTCCCATCGGGATACCGCTGGCCACTCCGCTTCCGTCGGGAACCGAGCCCGGGGACCACGTGGACATCTGGGCCTCCCAGCGCGATCGGACCGGCGGGCAGTGGGACGAACCGGTGCAGATCCTGGAGGGGGCGGAGCTCGCCGGCGTGGAGGAATCCGCCGGCGGGCTGGCCGCTGACGACGACGCCACCGCCCAGGTGCTCGTGGACTCCGCGGACGTGGAGGCGGTCGTGGGGGCGCTGTCCGGCGAATCCAGGATCACGCTGGTGCCGCACCTGGGCGGCGGACGATGAGCCTTCCGCTGGCCTGCCTCGGCCAGCAGGCGGATCTGCTCGGACAGGAGGTCGACCGGTTGCACGGGCCGGTGACGCTCGTGCGCCGCTGCGGGGACCTGGTCGAGCTGCTGGCCGTGGTGCGCTCGGGCCTGGCGCTGGCCGTTCTGGTGGACGCCGATGAGCCCGAGCTGACGGCACCGGCCCTGGATGCGCTGCACCGCGACGGCGCCGTGGTGGCCGTGGTCGTCCACGAGCCGCTCGTCGCCGTGCTCGACGGGGCGGAGGCAGAGGACGCGCCGGATGACCGCCTGGCCCACGACGCCCACGATCCTGCCTCCGATGCCATCGACTGGCAGCGCCTCGGTGCGCTCGAGGTCCCTGCCCAGCTGCCGGCGCGACAGATCGCCCAGCGCCTCCTGGAGGCTGCTGAGGGGCCGCGCTTCCGCCCCGGCGATCCGCCGATGATGCTCGGCGGCGACGAGGTCGAGGGCGTCGTCGACCCTGGCAGGGGCGCGCCCGGGCAGTCCGAGGGAAGCGGCAATCGGCTGGATCCCGATCATGAGGATCCAGAGGCCGCATGGCGCCGCCTGCTCGAGGAGCCCGAGCAGGCGGTGGGCCTCGACGCTTCGAGCGGTCTGCCTCCTCGAGGGCGCGTGGTCGTGGTCTGGGGACCGCACGGCTCCCCGGGTCGGTCGACGGTGGCGATCAACCTGGCGGCGGAGCTGGCCCAGCAGGGCGTGGAGACCACCCTCGTGGACCTGGACACCTGGGGCCCGTCCACGGCGGCGCTGCTGGGGCTGCTCGACGAGACGGCCGGCGTCGCCCTGGCCTGTCGAGCCGCGGACCGGGATCGGCTGAGCCCGGAGGCCCTCGAGCGGGCGGCCGTGGAGGTCCAGGTGGGCCGCGGCCGGCTGATGGTGCTGACCGGGATCACGCGCCCTGAGCGCTGGCCTGAGCTGCGCGCCGGCAGCGTGCGCCGAATGCTGCGCGCCTGCCAGCACATGCCCCGGGCTCTTCAGCTCGCCGACGGCTCCGGTGCCGCCCCGTCGCGCGGGCCAGCGCCGGTGATCGTGGTCGACGTCGGGGCGAGCCTGGAGGAGGACGAGGAGCTGGTCTCGGAGATCGAGATGCCGCGGCGATCGGCGGCCACCACGGCCGCGCTGGCCGAGGCCGACCTGGTGCTGGCCGTCTGCTCGGCCGAGGTGCTCGGGATCCCGCGTGCGGCCCGGGCGCTTCCGGGACTGCTCGAGCTCACGCCGGCCCCGGTCATGCTCGTGGCCAACCGGGTGCGCCGCTCTGCCGCCGGAAGCTCGCCCCGGGCCGCCCTGAAGGAGGCATGGGCGGCCATCGGTGCACCGGGGCAGTGGGACGCCCACCTGTCCTGGGAGCCGAAGACCGTGGATGCGGCGGCCCTTGCCGGCTCCGTGCTGGCAGAATCCGCGCCGTCGTCGAGCCTGCGCGCGCAGCTGCGCGATCTGGCCGGCTCGGTGCTGCGCCGCCTGGACGGAGATCTGGGCCCTGAGCAGGATGCGGAGGAGATCGAGGACGTCCGCGGAACCCGTCTGGGACGGGCCGTGGGAGGCTGGCTGCGCCGGTGATAGCCTCGAAGCCACGATCCCGTGCGGGCAATGCCGCCCGCTGCGGCGGAAGGAGCCCGAGCGCGTGTCCCTCGTCGAGCTGAGCAGCCGCGATGGATTCTCCGAGGAGGCCGTCGAGCACCTCCATCTGCTCGTGGGCGAGTGGCAGATGCTCGCCGATCTGGGCTTCGGCGATGTCCACCTGACCTTCCCCGATCGCAGCTTCGAGCCCGCTCCGGGCGCCATGCGCCTGCCGGCTCGCGACACGGACTTCCTGATCCTCGATCACGCCCGGCCGGGGACCACGCAGACCCTTTTCCCTGCTGACCAGATCGGCCAGCATCTCGGCCCCCCGCTCAGCGCTCTGCTGCGCGAGATCTGGGGCGCTGCCGGTGTGAGCTCCCACCGCAACACGGGCCAGCGGCTGCTGCCGGGGCTGGCTGCCGACGTCCAGGCCATAGTGACCACCGTCTTCTTCGACGGGCAGCCGATCGCGCTGCTGTCGCTGATCTCGGAGCGCAGCATTGGGACCACGACCTCTCCGGGGGAGCAGAGCTATCGCGAGGTCGCGGCTCAGCTGATGCGCATGGCGGGGAGGGGGCAGTGGCCGCAGGCCGGCACCCAGCCGTCGCCCCGGCGCGGCAATCCGCGCGTGGGCGATGGCGTCATCAGACTGGACCAGGACGACCGCGTCTCCTTCATGTCCCCCAATGCCGTCTCCGCGGTCGCCCGACTGGGCGCCGGGGAGGCCGCGCTCGGGCAGCGGCTCACGGAGGCGCTGGGCTCCGGAGCCTTCGCGGGGGAGCAGGTCGACGAGGGCCTGATGGGCGTGCTGCGCGGTCGGGTCCCCAGCCACGCGGAGGTCCGCCGGGGCCGCGTGGTCGTGATGTTCCGCTCGGTCCCGCTGTCCGAGGACGGTCAGCGGGTCGGTGCGCTGCTGCTGTGCCGCGATGTCTCCGAGCTGCGTCGGCGCGAGCGCGAGCTGTCCTCCAAGGACGCCGCCATCCGCGAGACGCACCACCGCGTGAAGAACAGCCTGCAGGCCGTGGCGGCCATGATGCGCATGCAGTCGCGCCGCGCAGACAGCCCGGAGGCACGGCGCGGGCTGTCGGAGGCCATGCGACGGCTCGAGGCCGTCTCGGCGGTGCATGAGACGCTGTCGCACACTCCCGAGGGCTCGGTGGACTTCGACGAGCACTTCAGCCGCCAGATCCGTGCGATCGCCGAGCTGGCCGCCACCGGGCAGACCGTGCGCACGCGCGTCACGGGGAGGTTCGGCCGGCTGCCGGGTCAGCAGGTGACGGCCATGGCCCTGGTGCTCAACGAGATGCTCACCAATGCCGTGGAGCACGGGCTGAGCGGTCGCGACGGCACGATCGAGGTCAGCGCGCAGCGCCGTGATCCGGACCCCTCGACCTGCCGGGAGGCTCGCGCCGAAGGCCGTCCGGTTCCGTGCGCGGAGCTGGTCGTGACGATCGTCGACGACGGCCTGGGCATGGATCCCTCCATGAGCAGCGGACGATGGTCGGCCGATGAGCCCGAGGGATCGTCGATGCCCTCGGCGGGGCTGGGGAGCCGGATCGTGCGCAGCCTGGTGCTGGGGGAGCTCGACGGATCGGTGAGCTGGCGCCCCGGAGACGACAGCGGCACGGTCATCGAGATGACCGTGCCGGTGTACGAGGCCTCGTCGTGACGAGGCGATGAGCTGATCAGGAAGCGCGGCGAGCGCGGGCGTTGCGGCGCTTGAGGGAGCGGCGCTCGTCCTCGCTCATGCCGCCCCAGACTCCGGCGTCCTGGCCGGAGGACATGGCCCACGAGAGGCATTCGTCCATGACGTCGCAGGTGCGGCACACGGCCTTGGCCTCCTCGATCTGGAGCAGGGCCGGGCCGGTGTTGCCCACGGGGAAGAACAGCTCCGGGTCCTTCTCGAGGCAGGCTGCGTGTGAACGCCAATCCATGACGATTCGACTCCTTTCAGAAGGCACGCGACGGCCGGGCAGGGGCAATGCCCGGCGAGGTGAGGGGTGCCCTGGAGGGCGGGTGACAGGTCGTCAGCGACCCGTTCAAGATCTCCTCCACTTTTCCATGTGAACGGCACGTGAACAAGGGGATGGGACATTCGTCACACCCCTTCCCGACGGGGATCTCGGGGGTGAATTCCCGAATCCCCGGAGAATTCCTGAAGCCCACTGCGAGCGCCGATCACGCGGCCGGGTCGTCGGGCGGGATCGGCCTTCGTGGACGTGGTCGGTGCCCTGCGGCGATACGCTGATGCGGCAAGGAGCCGCGCGAGTCCGCGGCTGCCCCGAAGACCCTTCCAGGAGCTGCCCGTGGCATCCGCCGGTCACCGAGACACCGCCGAGGCCGCTCGGCCTCTGCGCCCCCAGGCCCTCGTGCCCCTGGTGGTGATCGTGGCCGCCGAGTCGGTGGTGGTCTTCGCCGGCGCGCTGTGGGCGCTCTCCGGGCTGTTCACGGGCCACGCCGCCTCCGCGGTCACCACGCTGATGCTTACCGTCCTGCTGGCAGCCGGAGGGCTGTGGGTGGCGCGCACCTCCATGGCGCTGTGGGCTGGCAGGCGCTGGCCCCGTGCCGCGGCGCTGACCTTCCAGCTGTTCGCGGTGATCATCGCCGTGGCGATCCTCCTGCCGCTGAGCCGGTGGCTCGCCCTTCTCGTGGCGGCGGCCGCCCTGGTCGCGGGCGGCTCCCTCTTCCGCCAGGACGTCGTGGACTGGACCACGCAGGACGTCGCGCCGGATCGGCGCTGACGGCCAGTCTCCGTCGTCCCGCCCAGCCCGTGAGCAGTCCGTGACCGGTCGCACGGCCGGGTGTGGCAAGCGCCTCATCATGCGCGTCCCACAGGAGCTCCCAGGATCGCTCCGGTACCGTGGGGGCCACGCCGACCGGTCGCGCTGCGTCGCGCCGGGTGAGATGTGGTCCGTCGGCCGAGCAGGCTCGGAAGCGGACCGGAACGGGAGAAACTGCATGAATGCTGACCTCGTGGTCGTCGGATCGGGCCTGTTCGGGCTCACCGTCGCCGAGCGCGCTGCGGATGAGCTGGGCCTGAAGGTCGTCATCCTGGACCGCCGCTCGCACATCGGAGGCAACGCCTACTCCGAGAAGGAGCAGCGCACCGGGATCGAGGTGCACCGCTACGGCGCTCACCTCTTCCACACCTCGAACGAGCGCGTGTGGGAGTACGTGAACCGGTTCACCACGTTCACGGACTACGTGCACAAGGTGTACACGCGCCACAACGGCGAGGTGTTCCCCATGCCGATCAATCTCGGCACGATCAACCAGTTCTTCCGCTCGGCCTACTCACCGGGCGAGGCAAGGGAGCTGATCCGCGAGCAGGCCGGCGAGCTGGCGGGCACCGACCCGCAGAACCTCAACGACAAGGGCATCCAGCTGATCGGACGCCCCCTCTACGAGGCGTTCATCAAGCACTACACGGCCAAGCAGTGGCAGACCGCCCCCGAGGACCTGCCCGCAGAGATCATCAAGCGGCTGCCCGTGCGCTACACGTACGACAACCGCTACTTCAACGACACCCACGAGGGGCTGCCGACCGACGGCTACACCGCCTGGCTCGAGCGCATGGCGGATCATCCGAACATCGAGGTCCGGCTGGACACCGACTTCTTCGACGACTCGCACGAGTTCTCGAAGTCAAAGGTCGTCGGCCAGGTCCCCGTGATCTACACCGGCCCGGTGGACCGCTACTTCGACTTCGTCGAGGGCGATCTGTCCTGGCGCACGATCGATCTGGAGGAGGAGGTCCTGGAGATCGAGGACTTCCAGGGCACCTCCGTCATGAACTACCCGGACGCCGACGTCCCCTTCACCCGCATCCACGAGTTCCGCCACTTCCACCCGGAGCGGGACTACACCAAGGACGCGACCGTGATCATGCGCGAGTTCTCGCGCTTCGCCGAGAAGGGCGATGAGCCCTACTACCCGGTCAACACCACGGTGGACCGCGAGAAGCTGCTCGCCTACCGAGACCTGGCCGCCGGCGAGTCCTCGGTCCTGTTCGGAGGGCGGCTGGGCACCTACAAGTACCTGGACATGCACATGGCCATCGGGTCGGCGCTGTCCATGGTGGACAACAAGATCGCCCCCCACTTCCGGGGCGGGGATCGGATCACGAGCGGAGGCATCGACGCGTGAGCGAGCAGAACGGCAGCACCGGCGCCGAGCAGGACGCCCAGGGCTTCCTGGGCCGGATCACCAACGCGCCGTCGTCGTCGCAGGGCTCCCTGCGCGAGGTGGCCCGGGTGGTCCTGCCCGAGGCCAAGGACCTCGACGCGCTCCCCCTGTACGTCGACGGGCCGCTGAGGAAGGAGCGCTCCTCCGGCTCGTCAGACGAGGTCGCCGAGCACCCGGATGACATCCTGAGCCGGCGCTCCATGCGCATCCGCTCGGGGCGCCGCGTCTCCTTCGGCTCGTACTTCAATGCGTTCCCGGCCTCGTACTGGCGCCGCTGGACGGTCGCCGAGAAGGTCGTGCTGTCCGTGGCCACCACCGGCGCCGGCTCCCTGATCGTCTACCGCTCGAACGCCCGCGGCATCTCCCAGCGCGTGGAGAACGTGCGGCTGCCCGGCGGCTCGCAGACCAGCGAGTTCGACCTCACCCTGGCGCCGTTCGGCGACGGCGGCTGGTACTGGTTCGACCTGATCGCCGATGAGGAGGGCATGGTCCTCGACTCGGCCGCCTGGTCGGTTCCGGACACGGCCCCCCAGGGGACCGTGACCCTGGGCGTCACGACGTTCAACCGCCCGGACTACTGCGTGAACACGATCCGCACGATCGCGGAGGCCGACGGCTTCGACGACGTCCTGGACGAGCTGATCATCGTGGACCAGGGCAACAGGCTCGTGGAGGACGAGGACGACTTCGCCGAGGCCGAGAAGGCTATGGGCGGGAAGCTGCGCATGATCCGCCAGGGCAATCTGGGCGGCTCGGGCGGCTTCTCCCGCAACATGTACGAGGTCGTGCAGGGACGCGCGGACGGCTCGGCCTCCGACTACGTCCTGATCCTCGACGACGACATCCTCCTGGAGACCGAGGGCGTCCTGCGCGCCGTCGCCTTCGCGGACTTCTGCCGCACTCCCACGATCGTGGGCGGGCACATGTTCGACATGTACAACCGCCCGGTGCTCAACGGCTACGCCGAGGTCGTCGACCGCTACCGCTTCCTGTGGGGCCCGATCGAGCATCTGGGCGGCATCGACTTCTCGGAGGCGGGCCTGCGCTCGCGACCGAACCTGCACCGCCGCTGGGACGCCGACTACAACGGCTGGTGGATGTGCCTGATCCCGCGCAAGGTGCTGCAGGACGTCGGGCTGTCGCTGCCGGTGTTCATCAAGTGGGACGACTCCGAGTACTCGCTGCGCGCCGCCGAGGCCGGGTACCCGACCGTCTCCCTGCCCGGGGCGGCCGTGTGGCACGTGTCCTGGATGGACAAGGACGACGCCGTCGACTGGCAGGCCTACTTCCACGAGCGCAACCGCCTGATCGCGGCCCTGCTGCACTCGCCGTTCCCGCGCGGCGGGCGCATGGTGCGCGAGTCCCTGGCCGTGGACACCAAGCACACGGTCTCCATGCAGTACTACGCCGCAACGTGCGTGCTGATGGCCATCGAGGACGTCCTGCGCGGCCCCGAGGGCCTGCACGGGATGATCGGCACCAGGATGCCGGAGATCCGCTCCCTGAAGTCCGAGTTCTCGGACGCCCAGTTCAGCCAGGACCAGGGCGCGTTCCCGGCGGCCAAGCGGCGTCGTCCGCCCAAGCGCCTAGGCCTGCCCAAGCCGCCGGCCTACTGGCAGCTGCCGCCGTGGGCGGTCAAGACCCTGCTCAAGCAGACGGTCCTGCCGGTGCGCGAGCTGGCGCAGAGCCATCCCGAGGAGTGGGTCGCCCACCAGGACGGCAAGTGGTACCACCTGGCCACCCTGGACTCGGCCGTGGTCTCCAATGCCGACGGCACCGGTGCGGCCTGGCACAAGCGCGACCCCAAGGCGGTGCGCGAGCTCACCGCCCGCAGCGCCAAGCTGCACGCCGAGCTGCTCTCGCGCTGGGACTCGCTGTCCGAGCAGTACCGCGCGGCTCTGGGCGAGATCACCTCGCCCGAGGCGTGGGCGAAGACCTTCGAGGACAACCCGCCGGTGGACGTCCAGCGCTGATCCGCGGCGCATGACCGATCCACCACGATGACGGGCGCAGCGGCGCACCCAGCCGCTGCGCCCGGCGTCGTCGTGATCCCAGCGCACGGCCGGCCCAGCGCCGCAGTGCGCGCACTGACGCAAGGAGCAAGGATGAGCACGACAGCGCCGGAGCTGATGACACCCGGCAAGGGACGCGGACTGCTGGACGTCTTCCGGAACCGCTATCTGCTGAGGCTGCTGGTCGACAAGGAGATCCAGGTCCGATATCGCGGGACCGTGCTGGGCCTGGTGTGGTCCTATCTCAAGCCAGCCGTGCAGTTCTTCGTCTACTACATCGCGATGGGCATCTTCCTGGAGCTCGAGAAGGGCCTGGAGAACTTCGCGATCTACCTGTTCTCCGGGATCGTGCTGATGAATCTCTTCGGGGAGGTCTTCGGCAATGCCTCGCGGTCCATGACGGACAACGGCGGGCTGCTGAAGAAGATCTACCTGCCGCGGCAGCTCTTCCCGGTGGCCAATCTCTTCGTGGCCCTGGTGCACTTCCTGCCGCAGCTGCTGATCCTGCTCATCGCATGTCTGGCCGCAGGATGGCACCCGGGGCCCAAGCAGTTCCTGTCCATGATCGCCGGATTCTTCATCGTCGCGATCTTCGCCCTGGGCCTGGGACTGATCTTCGCCACGCTCAACGTCTTCTTCCGCGATGCGGAGAACTTCGTGGACCTGATCCTCATGGTCTCCACGTGGGCGTCCCCGGTGCTCTACCCCTTCACCATGGTCGAGGACAAGCTGCCGCAGTGGGTGTACTACATCTACTTCGCCAACCCGCTGACCGTGGCCGTCGAGCTGTTCCACTACGGGTTCTGGTTCGCCTCAGTGGAGCTCGAGCAGCCGCGCTGGCACGTGGCCGATCACCTGATGACGTTCTGGACCCCGTTCGCCCTGCTGGTGTCCGTGGCTGCCGTGCTCGTCGGCGATCGCATCTTCCGCCGCTACGAGGGCAACTTCGCCCAGGAGCTCTGATCCCCATGACCGCTCTTCCCTTCAAGAAGCCCGGTGCCGTCTTCACCGAGGACTCCGTGGCCATCCGCGTGGATCACGTGGTCAAGTGGTTCACCCTGCGCCACACGCGCTCCATCAAGGAAGCCGTGCTGTGGATCCTGCGCGGGCGCAAGAACGACCTCTCGGACAAGTTCAAGGCCCTCGACGACATCACCTTCGACATCCACGACGGTGAGACCGTGGCGCTGCTGGGATTCAACGGCTCGGGCAAGTCGACGTCGCTGAAGATGATCTCCGGGGTCATGCACCCCGATTCCGGCAGCGTGGGCACCCGTCGCAAGGTGGCCGGCCTGATCGAGGTCGGCGCCGGATTCCACCCGGATCTGTCGGGGCGCGACAACGTCTATCTCAACGGCGCGATCCTGGGTATGGACAAGGAGGAGATCGACTCCAAGTTCGACGAGATCGTGGCCTTCTCCGAGATCGGCGAGTTCATCGACACGCAGGTGAAGTTCTACTCCTCGGGCATGTACCTGCGCCTGGCCTTCGCGGTGGCGATCCACACCGACCCGGAGGTCTTCCTGGTCGACGAGATCCTCTCCGTGGGCGATGAGCCCTTCCAGAAGAAGTGCATCCGGCGCATCAAGGACCTGGTGCGCCGCGGCAAGACCCTCGTGGTCGTCTCCCACGACCTGGACCTGATCATGGACATCTGCGAACGCGGCATCGTGCTCGAGCACGGGAAGATCGTCTACGACGGCTCCTCCGTGGGCGCGGTGGCCATGCTGCGCGATCGCCCCGTCGAGGAGGTCCAGCGGGAGCAGAACGAACGCGTGGAGCGCCGCCTGCACTGGAAGCGCGTGGACCGGGAGAAGGCGGCCGAGGAGGCCGCCGAGCGCGGGGAGGCCTACGTGCCCGAGTACGACCCCGAGCTCGATGACCCCGCAGATCTGGACGACCCCTCGAAGGTGCGCCGGACCAAGGGCCTGTGAGGAACGAGGGTCGTGCAGGCGCACTGAAGGGGGCCGGTCATCCGACCGGCCCCCTTCATCGTCTCTTGAGGTCGAGCCTCAGGCCCCTGTGATGAGACCCGGGTGCAGCTCGTCGACCGTGGCCACCCCCAGCAGGTGCATGGTCACGCGCATCTCCTGCTCAAGCAGCTCGAGCGCGCGCTCCGCGCCCCCCTGCCCGCCAGCCATGAGCCCGTAGAGATAAGCGCGGCCGATCAGCGTGAAGTCCGTCCCCAGTGCCAGGGCGATGATCGCGTCCGTGCCGGAAAGGATGCCCGAGTCGTAGATGATCTCCGCGTCCGGGCCGAGGGCCTCGCGGATGCGCGGCAGCGCACGCAGCGGCTGGATCACGCGGTCGAGCTGGCGGCCGCCGTGGCTGGAGATCACGACGCCGTCGGCGCCGGCGGCCACGGCCCGCTGGGCGTCCTCGACGCCGAGCACGCCCTTGAGGAAGAGCTTCCCCGGCCAGACCGAGCAGATCCACTCGAGATCCTCGAAGTCCAGGGTCGGCTCGAACATCGAGTTGATGACCTCGGGAAGGGAGGCGCCGCTGCCGGAGAGCGAGGCGAAGCTCAGGGGGTCCGTGCTCAGGAAGTTCAGCCACCATTCCGGGCGGTAGGAGGCATCCAGCACGGTGGACAGGCGCAGCTTAGGCGGGATGGTCATGCCGTTGCGGGTGTCGCGCAGGCGGAGTCCGGCCACGGGGGTGTCGGCAGTGACCAGCAGGGTGTCGTAGCCGGTCTCCCAGGCGCGGCGCACCAGCTCCCCGGAGGCGCGGCGGTCCTTCCAGAGGTAGAGCTGGAACCAGCGCCGTCCCTCGCCGGAGACCTCGGCGACCTGCTCCACCGAGCGGGTGCCCATGGTCGAGAGGCTGAACGGGATGTCGAAGAGCCTCGCGGCGGCCGCCCCGGCGGGACCCGCGGGCGGTCTGCTCGGACAGGGCGGCGCCGTCGACGTAGTCGAAGGCCGCCTTGGGCGTACGGCGCTGTGCGATGCACCGGAGGTCGCCGATGTCGGCGGCGCGCTGCAGCCGGTGCGCCCGATCCGGCAGGTCGGGGCGCTCGAAGGACAGCAGCGGTCGCAGCTCGGACCAGCGCGGGACCTGGCGGGAGAGGCGGGTGCGGTTCATGTCAGTGGGCTCCTGTGGTCTGGGAGCAGCGAGATGAGGCAGGCGGCGCTGACGGCGACGGCACCGGCCAGCACGCGTCCGCCGGCCAGGTCGATGATCCACACGAGCGCTGCAGGCGTCAGCCCGGCCACGATCGCGCCGTTGACCTCTCGGGCGATCGCGATCCCGCTGCAGCGCTCGGCGGCGGGGAACAGCTGCGCCAGGAAGGCGCCTTGGGAGCCCGAGGCGAGGGCGATGACCAGTCCGTAGCCGCCGGCGATGGCCACGGCGGCCACGACGGCGCTGCCGCTGGAGAGCCCGAGCAGCAGGGGGGAAGGCGTAGGCGGCGCCGATGGCGCAGCCGAGTCCGAGGATCCTGGCGGCGCCGAGGCGGTCGGTGGCCGCGCCTCCGAACGGCGTGGCCACGACGCCGACGAGGCTGCCGAGCGTCACTGCCAGCAGCGCCGGGGTGCGCTCCAGGCCCACCTGCGGGGAGGTCATCAGGGAGATGGCGAACACGGCCATGGCGTAGTTGAGGCAGTTGTGCCCGGTCATGGCCAGGAAGCCGATCAGCAGCTCGCGCGGGCTGCGGCGCAGCAGTTCCATGACGGGCAGCTTGGTGCGCCCCTGCCCCGCGTCCTCGACGGCGGCGCGGTACTCCGGGGTCTCCTCCAGGTTGCGGCTGATGAAGATCGCCAGCAGGAACAGCACAGCCGAGATCAGGAACGTAAGCCGCCAGGCCCAGCCGAGCAGGGCCTGATCGCCCAGGCTGGCTGCGGCCAGGAAGGCGGCGGTGGCCAGGGCGATGCCGGCCGGGGGAGTGGACAGCACGAGAGAGGTGCAGAGCCCCTTGCGCTTCGACCATGCCGGCGACACGAGCAACGCGTTCCACCGATCGGTCGGAGCATGGCCCGGTCCTCCACGGTCCACCTGCCCGTGGCGCCTGTCGCCGCAGCGGCGGCGGGCACCTCGGTGGACGGCGTGATTCCTCCTCGCTTAAGCTCGACGAGAGCCGGGCCGCGGGCGACGGGCATCCACATGACCGTGGCACTTCCGCGACCGGGCCATCCCCAACTGGAGGAGATCGTCATGGCAAGCACCAACCGCGCCGTCGTGTTCCAGAACGTCAAGGACATGCGCGTCGAGACCCTCGACTTCCCGAAGCTCGAGATGCCGAACGGCAAGAGCGCCCCGCACGGAGTCATCCTCAAGATCGTCGCCACCAACATCTGCGGCTCCGACCTGCATATCTACCGCGGTTCCTTCCCCGTCCCCCAGGGCATGGTGATGGGGCACGAGATGACCGGCGAGGTCGTCGAGGTCGGCTCCGACGTCGAGTTCCTCTCCGAGGGCGACCTGGTCTCGGTCCCCTTCAACGTCGCCTGCGGCCGATGCCGCAACTGCCGCGCCCGCCACACCGAGGCGTGCGAGACCGTGAACCCCGACGTGTCCTGCGGCGCCTACGGGTTCAACCTGGGTGATTTCCAGGGCGGACAGGCGGAGTACCTGTTCGTCCCCTACGCCGACTTCCAGCTGCTCCGCTTCCCGGACAAGGACCAGGCCATGGAGAAGATCCGTGACCTCGCCCTGCTCTCGGACATCCTGCCCACGGCGTTCCACGGCCTCATGGAGGCCGGGGCGAAGCCCGGCTCGACCGTCTACATCGCCGGCGCCGGACCTGTGGGACGCTGCGGCGCCGCGGCGGCCCGTCTCCTGGGCGCTTCCTGCATCATCGTCGGTGACTACCATCAGGACCGGCTGGACCTGATGAAGAACAACGGCTGCGAGACCATCGACCTGAACCAGGACGTGCCGCTGACCGATCAGATCGAGGCCATCCTCGGCGAACCCATGGTGGACTGCGCCGTCGACTACGTCGGCAACGAAGCCCACGGGATCGGCCGCGAGGCCGAGGACATGAGCCCGGCCCACGCCATCAACCAGGTCATGGACGCCACCCGCGCAGGCGGTGCCACCGGCATCGTCGGCGTCTACGGCCCCGACCCGCTGGCCTCCTCCAAGGCCGAGCAGGAGGGCACCTACCCGCTCGACTTCGGCAAGGCGTGGATCAAGTCGCCTCGGATCTCCGGCGGCCAGGCCCCGATCATGCACTACAACCGTGAGCTGATGATGTCGATCCTGTGGGACCGCATGCCCTACCTCAGCGACATGCTCAACACCAAGGTCATCAGCCTCGACGAGGCCCCCGAGGCCTACGCGAAGTTCGACACCGGTGTCTCGGAGAAGTTCATCATCGACCCGCATGGCATGATCCCCGCCTGATTCAGGGATGTCATGCACCCGGCCCGCGATCGTCGCTCCTGCGGCGGTCGCGGGCCGGCTCTGTGCACGGATCCGTCGCCGATCCCGGCCTGGACGATGCCCGGGCGCGGGCCTGGCGCCGGTGGGGCCGGCATGCCGGAGCTCAGCGGCGGTGACGAGTGCGCAGGGGCGTGATCGGGGGAGACGGGGCAGGTCGCTGCGACGCTCCTGACGCCCCTCACCTCCCGCTCCGGATCGCCTCGCGAGGCGAGGGGGGGGGGCGACCACTGGTGCCAGGGCCGCCGGCGCGGGCACGTCGCGGAGGGACCGGTGGTCACCCGGCACCGGTCCTGGCGGGGAGCTCCAGCGGGGGTGTCACGCGGACGAGTGCCGGAGTCCGCAGCTGTCGATCGAGCCGTTGCGGGAGTCCGGCGTATGCGCTCCATGAGAGAAACCATCGCCTGGATCGAGCGGACCTCCGACCGGCGCCGATGCCGGGCACGTCCTGCGGGGAGGAGGGTCACGTGGCGCTCTGCGCCACGCGGGGATCGTCTGCGGCATCAGTCCACCGCATCCGGTGGGAGGGGACAGGGTCCGGGCGTGCCGTCACCTGCCCACTCACTACGGGATGCGGTGGGCGGTGGTCACCGGATGGCGGAGCGGATGGCGGCGGCCGCGGCGGCGACGTCCGATGCGCTGTAGATGGCGCTGCCCGCGACGGCCACGTCTGCTCCCGCCTGCTGGACGGCCTCGACAGAGTCCGCACTGACGCCGCCGGCGACGGAGAACGGGACCTCGGCGGCCTTGCCGGCGGAGAGCAGGGCGTCGAGGCTGTAGCCGTCCTCCGCCTGCTCGTCGAGGCCGGCGTGCATCTCCACGAAGACGGCGCCGAGGGCGACGACCTCTCGGGCCCGTGCGGCCTTGTCGGACACGCCGATCAGATCGACGACGACGCCCTTGCCGTGCTTGGTCGCTGCGGCGACCGCTCCGGCGATCGTGCTGTCACCGGCGACGCCGAGCACGGTGACCAGATCGGCTCCGGCGGAGAAGGCGATGTCAGCTTCCAGCTCGCCGGCATCCATGGTCTTGAGATCGGCGAAGACGGTCTTGTCGGGGTGGGCGGCCTTGACCGCCGTGATCGCCGCGAGGCCCTCGCTCTTGATCAGAGGGGTGCCGAGCTCGAGGATGTCGACGTAAGGGGCGGCCTTCGCGGCCAGGTCGAGGGCGGACTCGGTGGTCAGGGTGTCCATGGCGAACTGCAGTCGCATGTCAGGGTGTCTCTTTCTCGTGGTGGTGTCGATGATGGAACGGGGAAGAAAGGTCATTCGAGGTTGGCATGACGGGGCCAGAGCGCATCCGCACTCTGTCCGCTCTTCTGCCACAGGACGTCGAAGAGAGCGTCGCCGACGAGGACGAGGAGCTGCTCGAAGAGGCTGCCGGCGTACTGGGCCGACTGCTGCTCGGACCGGTCTGTCTTCGTCGCCGCACGGATGACCAGGACGGCGTGGGACAGCTGAGCAAGCGGTGACTCGGGGTCGGTCGTGATCCCGATGACGCGGGCACCGACGGATCGCGCCGTCTCAGCCGCGCTCACCACCCCCGAGGTCGTGCCGGAACCGCTGGCGGTCAGGAGCAGATCGCCCTCTCCGATCGCCGGGGTCGTCGTCTCACCGACGACGTGGACCTCCAGTCCGAGGTGCATGAGGCGCATGGCCGTCATCCGCAGCGCGAGCCCGGAGCGTCCAGCGCCGTGGACGAAGACCCGCCGGGCGTCCGCTGCCAGCTCGACGGCGGCCGCGAGCGCGGGCGCGTCGGGAAGGGCAGCTGCCCCCTCGATCTCGTTGACGATCCGCGTCAGCGAATCCTGAATGCCTCGTTCTTCCATGTCGACCATCTTGGGCCGGTCCGCGGCGGTCCACTGCTGCCCGATGAGCGGGGCGCCCCGTTCGATCGGGTAGGTCTCCCAGGTCGGGCTAGAGTAGCGGGGTGAGCGACCTCCCGACCCCGCTGGAACGTGCCCGCTCCCTGTCGCGGGACCGTGCCCTGACCGAGCAGGCCGATCAGCATGCGATCACCCTCGAATCGATCCTCGCCGTGCTCCGCTCCGGCCGACTCGCGGATGCTGCCGCGCGCAGGGAGGCCACGGAGATCGCCTCCTCCGCACTCATCCGTGCTCGTTCGGTCCATGCGCAGCAGGAGAGCGTGCTCGAGCCGGTGGCCGAGGCATTCTCGCGCCTGCGCACCGAACTGCGTCCTCTGATCCGCTCCGGGCCACTGCAGGTCCAGTTCGCCGAGCCTCCTGCGCGAGGACGGGCGCTGCCGGGCCCGGTCGCTCGGGAAGCCCGCGCCATCTCCCGCACAGCAGTGCTCTCGCTCATGGACCGCGCGGACGCTGCACGCGCCCGGATCGGCTGGGACTGCGATGGCCGCAACCTGCTGATGGAGGTCCGTGA
Source organism: Kocuria sp. CPCC 205260 (assembly GCF_040981045.1). Lineage (NCBI taxonomy): Bacteria > Bacillati > Actinomycetota > Actinomycetes > Micrococcales > Micrococcaceae > Kocuria > Kocuria sp. CPCC 205260. Next base: position 672,824 of record NZ_JAVKPT010000001.1, on the reverse strand, counting down.
CGACGGGGGAACCGCGGTGACGGCGGACGACGACACACTGCGTCCGATCGTGGAGCGGGTGGTGGCGCTCGACGGAACCATGGACGTGGAGACGACCCCGGGCTGGGGGACGACGCTGCGGATCGAGATCCCGCTGGACCCACCCAGCGCAGCGCTCACCGTGGAGGGCGCCGAGGAGCTCACCGATCGCGAGAAGCAGGTGCTGCGCCTGGTCGCGACCGGGATCTCGAACCAGCGCATCGGCGATCAGCTCGGGATCACGGCGAACACCGTGAAGTACCACGTGGCCAACTTGCTGCGGAAATACGGCGCCCGCACGCGCGCCGAGCTCGCAAGCATCGCCCACTCCGATGATGCGCACCATCCGAGCTCCCGGACTCGATAGCGGGCCTCGGTCCGGACGGTGACTGCGGTGCCCCGACCTGGCGCCCGGCGCGGAAGATCCCACCATCACCGGTCGGCCGGCACTGCGAGCGGTGGCGTACCCGCAGCATGGGCGTGGGTCCGGGCTGTCGAGCGATGGTGACCACCAGCGGACATGGTGCGCATCCTTCTGGGCCGCCCATCGGCCACGCCAGATCAGATGTCACCTCTCCGTGCGGCAGTGCCCTGCGTGGAACGGGTTCCTCGCCGGCATGGTCGCCCGCGACCTCGCCGGGGAGCGCATGGTGACATCGGATGCGCATGCGGGGGGGGGTCACGGCGATCGCCGCGCATCTGCCCGGGGCGGCCCGGCGGCGGAGTCGCACCCACTGCGTCGTGAACCTCATGGCCGTGACCTCGAAGAGCTGGTGGCCGGCGGTGAAGGCGATGCCGCACGGTGTCCATGACCAGCCCGACGCGAGAGCGGTGAACGCGCAGCTGTGACTGATACGCTCCGGCACCGCCCGCGTCCCACCGTGTTCTGGGTTCGCGGATCGGCCTCAGGCCTTCGCCGCCTGGGTGCGGCTCCCGCGACGGCTGGATTCCAACATCTCGGTCAGTGAGCGCGCGTCATAGCTGCCCATCATCCGACAACCATCGACGAAGAACGTCGGGGTCATCTTGGCGCCGCTCGCCTCCGCGCTCGCGATGTCCCGCTGCACCCTCTCAGCAACCTCGTCGCTGTCGAGATCCTCGATGAACGCCTCGACATCGAGGCCCAGCTCAGCCGCGTAGCCGATGAGATCCTCCCTCTCCAGCGCGTGCTGCCGAGTGAAGACGAAGTCGAGCCACCGCCAGAACATCTCCTGCTTCGCGGCCGCCTCGGCGGCCCGTGCGGCGAGGGGGCCGTGAGGATGGTGAGGCAGATGCCGCACGACATAGCGCAGATCGTCACCGAAGCGCCCGTGCAGGTCTTCCCATGACCCAGTGGCGTGCGCGCAGAACTCGCACTCGAAGTCCACGAACTCCACGAGGGTGAGCCGGGCGTCCTCCGGTCCGCGGATGTGATCCACCTCGGGGTCCACCGGAGAGTCGAGCGTCATCGGGAGATCCGCCGTCTCCTCTCCCCACCGACGGGCCGCGACCTTGAAGATCGACCAGCCCAGAACAGTAGCGAGCACCATCGCCACGAGCACGCCCAGCGTCGCCTGGCGCCCCAGATCAGAAGAGGAGTCGAAAGCGAGGCTGATGACCAGCAGCGACACGGTGAAACCGATGCCCGAAAGTGCTGCCCCGCCGAACACGCTGCCCATTCCGACTCCCTCCGGCAGTCGGCCTGCGCCCATCCGAACGGCGAGGAGCGTCGCGATCCCGATTCCGAGGAGCTTGCCGAGCACGAGCCCCGCGATGACGCCCCACGTCACAGGCGAGCCCAGCGAGTCTGCCACCACCCCGCCGCCCAGGTCGACCCCGGCATTGGCCAGAGCGAAGATCGGCACGACCAGCAACGCCGTGGGGAGACGGAGGTGATCGTGCAACCGCTCGTTGACCGACACGCCCTTGGACAGCCCCCGTCCGACGGCACGCGCCGAGGAAGCGCTCGGGGATTGCCAGAAGTCGCGGAACAGTTGCCGGGCGGCGACCACCTCGTGCCGTTGCGTCGGGTAGGCGGGGATCAGAAGGCCGGCGATCATGCCCGTCAGCGAGGCGTGGATGCCGGAGGACAGAGTCGCCAGCCACAGCACGATGACGATCCCCACATACGGAGCAGCACTCCACTGCCGGGAACGGCCCAGCAACCACAGGGCGACGAGGCAGCCGAGAGCGACCAGCAGCGGGACGGGCCGGATCTCCTCGCTGTAGAACACCCCGATGATCGACACCGCAAGGAAGTCGTCGACCACCGTGAGAGTCAGAAGGAAGACGCGAAGCTGCCCGGAAAGCCGGGGGCCGACGATCGCGAGAGCACCGAGCATGAACGCCGTGTCCGTTCCGACGACCGCCCCCCACCCGCGAAGCCCCTCGCCACCGGACGCTCCGACGACCAGGACATACACCAGCGCGGGCAACGCCACGCCCGCGACACCGGCGATCGCTGCCAGGCGCGCGCGACTGCTGTCCCGCAGGGCCCCATACGCAAACTCCTGGCGCACCTCGAGACCCACGACGAAGAAGAACACGACCATGAGCCCGTCGTTGATCCAGTGGTGCAGATCCAGGTGCAACCCGAACGGGCCGACGTCGATCCCTACGTTCTGGTGCCACAACTCGAAGTAGGAAGAGGACAGCGGCGAGTTCGCCCAGAGGAGGGCGAAGGCCGTGACAATGATGAGCAGCACGGCCGATCCCGACTCCGTGCGGAGTCTTCCGACCATGCCCCGGGGGGATGAGTTTGAGTGAGACACGGCTACATTCTGCCTGTACATGCTGGCTAGCGGTGCAGCGGGACGGTGAGGATGGCACGCAACGTCAGCGCTCGAGGAGCCGTCGAGAGGGACTGCCGCACGATCAGGTCAGGTCAAGATGACCTGACCTGATCATGCGGCAGTCCCTCCTCACCTGACGTGCCACTCAGGGTTCCCCGAGATGACGACACACGATCGACATCCCGCCCTGTCCCATCGCGAGAGGCCGATTCTTCCCGTCCGTCACTATGACCGAGTGCCGCGCGTCAGACTTAGTGGCAGGGCCGTTATGTAGGTCCTGAAGGAGAGTCAGACATGGGTAGACCACCCTCGATTCCGGCGGAGAAGAAGACCCGGATAGTGCTGAGCGTGCTGGCCGGCGAGATGTCCATCGCCGAAGCGGCACGCAAGGAGAAAGTCAGTGAGCAGTCCATCGGACGGTGGAAGGCCGAGTTCCTGGAAGCCGGCAAGACCGCCCTGGTGGCCGGCAGGTCCGGACCATCCTCCCGAGAGGAACAGCTGGAGGCCGAGGTCGCCGAGCTGACCCAGGCCTTGGGCGAGGCACACCTGGAAGCCAGGGTGTGGAAGAAGTCCGCGGAGGGCCGGCTGGGCCCTTCGAGGACCTCGAGGTGATCCGCGTGGAAGCGGGCATGTCGACCGCGAGGTTCTGCCAGCTCTTCGACATGCCCGAGCGGACCTGGCGCCGCTGGCAGGCCAAGGCCCGCACCGGGACGGCGGTGAAGGGACCGTGGCCGCAACCGGGACGGCAGGCCGCCAGGGAACTGGTGGTCAAGCACGCGCTGGCCCATCCGGCGTGGGGGCATCGGAAGATCTGGGCAATGGTCCGCCACGACGGGCATGTGGTTTCCGAGGCGACCGTGCTGCGAATCCTGCGCGACGAGGGGCTGATTCTGCCCGCGCAGTACCAACGGGAGCGACGGAAGCTGGCCGAGCGGCGCAAGGCCGCGTTCGCCACCGAGCCCTCAGGCCCGAACCAAGTCTGGCAGCTGGACTTCAGCGAGTTCGAGACCACCACCGGAGGGACCTGGCGGCTGGCCGGGTGCCGGGACTACTGGTCCAAGTACGAGCACCCCTTCCACGTTTCGCCCACCGGGAACCAGCACGACGCGATCGACGCGATCGAGTTGGCCCTGGCCGACTACGAGGCCATGTTCGGTCACCCGCTGGTCGAGGCCTGCCCGGTCGATCCCGAGACCGGTGAGCTGTTGCCCGTGGTGACCATCGTGACGGACAACGGCGGGCCGTTCCGGTCCTTCCGCTTCGAGTCCTTCATCGCCGCCCACCCCGAGCTACACCACGTGCGCACCCGAGTGAAGACCCCGGGGCAGAACGGGTCCCGTGAACGCGGCTTCGGCACGCTGAAGTACGAACGGCTCTACCTGGACGAGATTGACGACGCGATCGTGCTCGCCGAGCGGGCCGAGGACTACCGGATCGAGTACAACGAGCTCCGGCCCCACGAGGCCGTCTCATGGAACCGGCCCAAGGAGGTGCACCTGGGCCTGGCCGACCCCACCACCCCGACATTCAAAACCAAGGAAATCCTGCCAACTACTTGACGCGGGACACGAGCGTCTCTCCACCGCTCCAACGCCCTTGCAGTGAATCTTCGACCGGTCGCGGGGAAGGTCGCAGCATGCGAGGAAGCAAAAGGGTCGGCAGCGACGTCGAAGGGAGGGCCCCTGAGAGGATCAGCGGATGCGTTGAGCGGGTCAAAACTGCACGAATGATCATTCTGCGTCGCTACTTTGCGGTCACTTCCCGGCTTGCCCGGGGGTGTTCCCCCAGGTCGGAGAAGTGTTATCCACACCCTGGACCAAGGTCCATGTACCGCCTGCACCCTGAGCTCTAGATTCCTCGGCAATCGGGGTTGTCGAGCGGATGGGGGTCCGTGATGGCTGCAGTGCTGCAGGGGCAGACGCGCCCACGGGGCGTGTCTGCGGTGCGTGGGCGTCGTCGAGCCGGACAGGTCGAGGAGTCGCAGCTCAGCTCACGGGTGATCGCCGAGGTCCGCGAGCAGGTGCGTCGTCGGGGTCTGGATCCGTTCGATGCGCCCACCGAGGTGGCCTCGATCGTCGACGCCGTCCTGAATGAGCACGATCAGATCTCGGCGCGCACGGGCTCCGCGTCGTTCGAGGACCTGGAGGAGGTCCGCCATCGGATCCTGGACGCTGTCGCCGGCTTCGGGGTGCTGCAGCCGCTGCTCGACGACGACTCGATCGAGGAAGTGTGGATCAACGGCCCCGATGAGGTGTTCGTGGCCCGCAGCGGAGAGTCCGAGCTGACGGGGCTGCACGTGGAGCCGGAGGAGGTCCGGCAACTGGTGGAGCGGATGCTGCGACGCTCCGGCCGACGCCTGGATCTCAGCTCGCCGTTCGTGGACGCCTCCCTTCCCGACGGCTCGCGCCTGCACGTGGTCATTCCGGATGTCACCCGTGAGCACTGGTCGGTGAACATCCGCAAGTTCGTGGTGGCGGCACGACGGATCGCGGACATGGTCCGACTGGGCTCCATGAGCCCGGAGGCGGGGACGTTCCTCTCGGAGGCCACGCGGGCGGGGCTGAACATCCTGGTCTCCGGAGCCACGCAGGCGGGCAAGACCACCATGCTCAACTGCCTGTGCGCGCAGATCGACCCGCGGCAGCGCGTGGTCACGGTCGAGGAGATCTTCGAGCTGCAGATCCCGCTGCGCGACGTGGTCGGGATGCAGTGCCGGCAGGCGAACCTCGAGGGCACTGGCGAGATCCCCATGCGCCGGCTCGTGAAGGAGGCACTTCGGATGCGACCTGATCGGCTGATCGTGGGGGAGGTCCGCGAGGCCGAGTCCCTGGACATGCTCATCGCGCTGAACGCCGGCCTCCCGGGGATGGCCAGCCTGCATGCGAATTCCGCGAGGGACGCCGTCACCAAGATCTGCACGCTGCCGCTGCTCGCGGGGGAGAACATCTCCTCGGCGTTCGTGGTGCCCACCGTGGCCGCGTGCTTCGATCTGGTGGTCCACTGCCGTCGTCGCCCCGACGGGCACCGAGAGGTGGAGGAGATCCTAGCCGTCGGCACCCGGGTCGAGAACGGGATCATCGAGACGTCGACTCTGTTCCATCGGGTCGGCGGCGATCTGGTCGCAGCCGGTGCCGAGGTTCCGGCCCCGGGGAAGTTCGCTCTTGCGGGCATCTCCACCGAGCAGGTGCGCGAGTGCCTGGGCCGCAGCCGTGACGACGGGTCGGGACGATGATCACCGGTGTCCTGCTCGGGCTGCTGCTCGGGGCCGGACTGTGCCTGATCTGGTGGTCGTTCTGGACCCAGGTCACGCCGCGTGCGCAGCGACGGCGTCGTGAGGGACTTCTGCGCCGGCGCCTGGATCGTGCCGGGATGCATGCGGTGCGCCCCGGCTCGTTCGTGCTGCTGTCCGTCGTCGTGGCGGCCCTGGCCGCGGTGATCGTGTGGGCCGTGTCCGGGGGTGCGGTGTTCGGCCTGTGCGCGGGCATCGTGTCGCTGTTCGTCCCGTGGTCCCTGCTGGGGCGGCGCATGCGCCGTCGCTCGCACCAGCTGCGCACCGTGTGGCCGGACGTGGTGGACATGCTGCGCTCGGCGATCCGCGCGGGGCTCTCGCTGCCCGAGGCCCTGGCCCAGCTGCAGCACCGGGGCCCGGAGATCGTGCAGCCGGCCTTCGAGCGCTTCGCCGGCGACTACCGGGCCACTGGGCAGTTCCTCCCGGCGCTGGACGCCCTCAAGGAGGAGCTCGCCGATCCGGTGGCCGACAACATCATCGAATCCCTGCGCGTCACCCGGGAGGTGGGCGGCACGGACCTGGGTCGGCTGCTCGGCACGCTCTCCGAGTTCCTGCGCGAGAACTCGCGGACCCGCAGCGAGCTGGAGGCCCGGCAGTCGTGGACGGTCAATGCGGCACGGCTGTCCGTGGCCGCGCCCTGGCTCATCCTGCTGCTCATGGCCAGCCAGCCGGCGGCCGTGAGCGCCTATGACAGCCCGGCTGGCGCGGTCGTGCTGCTCGGCGGTCTGGCGATCTCCGCGATCGCCTATCGCCTCATGCTGCGCCTCGGTGCTCTGCCCGAACCGGAGCGGGTGCTCCGATGAGCCTGCCTTTCGCCATCCCGCTGATCATCGGCACCGTGCTGGGGCTCGGGCTGTGGCTGATGCTCGTGCCCGCGCCGTCCAGCTCCCGTCGTCGCTTCACGCGTCGAGTGGTGATGCAGATGCGCGCCACGGATCCAGCGGTGCGCCATGCCGAACACGTGCGCACCCGCGACCAGCGCGGACTGCTGGCCATCGGCATGGCACTGGCCTCTCCGGTGGGACTGGGGCTGGGGCGGCGCCTCGGCGGGGATGCCCAGCGTCAGCTCCTGCGCAGGCTGGAGCGCGAGGGGGCGGGCCGCAGCCTCGCCGACTACCGGACGGAGCAGGTCCTCTGCGCCTTGGCCGGTGCGGTCATCGGCGGCGTCTGGGGCGCGGCGGCTGTCCTGCGACTCGGTGCGCCGGGGCCTGCGGTCCTGCTGCTGCTCATCGGCGGTGCGCTCAGCGGGGCCTGGGCCCGCAGCTGGTGGCTCGGGAACCGGATCTCCGGCCGCGAGACCCGCATGCTCGCCGAGTTCCCCGCGATAGCCGAGCTTCTGGCACTGTCCGTCGGCGCAGGCGAGTCCACCCTGGGCGCCCTCGAGCGCGTGAGCCGGATCGCCGATGGAGTGCTGGCAGAGCAGTTCCGCTCCGTGCTCGATCGCACCCGCTCCGGTATCCCGCTGACCGAGTCGCTGCAGGAGTTCGCCGACCGGGTCGAGGTCACGCACATCTCCCGCTTCGTCGCGGGCATCGCCGTGGCCATGGAGCGCGGCACGCCGCTCGCCGAGGTCCTGCGCTCACAGGCCCAGGACGTCCGCGACCAGGACAAGCGCGAGCTCATGGAGATGGCCGGGCGCAAGGAGATCGCCATGATGGTGCCCCTCGTGTTCATGGTGCTCCCGCTGTCCGTGCTCTTCGCGGTGTTCCCCGGCATCGCCATCCTCCAGCTCGATCTGTGATGACTTCCCATCCGCGTCACCCTCTCCCGAAAGGCAGCACCATGAACCGCGAGCACTCCTCCCTTCCCGACGCCGTCACCGATGTCCCCGCTGCGGCTGTCCATGCGCACAGACCAGTTGAGCCGGCGGCTCTCCGGCCGCTCGATGATCCCGACCGCGGGGACGTCCCCGGCTGGGTCATGCTGACCCTGATGTCGGCGGTGCTGGTGGCCGGACTCCTGCTGATCGCACAGCCTGCCCTGGAGGGCCTGTTCAATGACGCCATCTCCCGGGTGACCGGTGGCTGAGCCTGCGACTCGCGGCCCGCAGAGGGAGGGGGACGACGGCTCCGTGGTCGCCGAGTGGGCCATGGTCGCCGGGCTCAGCGCGATCCTCTTCGCTCTCACGCTGCAGCTCGTCTTCGCCCTGCACGTGCGCAACGTGCTGATCGATGCGGCCTCGCACGGGGCGCGCTACGGCACGCTGGCGGACCGCGGTCCCGCCGATGCGCAGGAGCGCACGCGCGAGCTGATCACCGGCTCGGTGGGCGCGCGATTCGCCGGCGATGTCACCGCGGTGCCCGCCGAGGTGCAGGGAACTCCCACGCTCGAGATCCGAGTGGTCGCGCCGCTGCCGATCGTCGGCCCCTTCGGGCCACCCGGGGCGATCGAGGTGAGCGGCCATGCCGTCGACTGGTCCTGAGGCTGCAAGCTCCGGGCGCGAGGACGACGAGGGCTCGGCCGTCGTCGAGTTCCTGCTCGTGGGTGTGGTCCTGCTGGTTCCGATCCTGATCTTCGTGGGCGTCCTGGCCCAGGCGCAGGCCGCGGCCTTCGCCGCCGTGGCGGCTGCCCAGCAGGGCTCGCAGGTGCTGGCCTCCCAGCCTGCCGGTGAAGTCTCGACGGGGCAGGTCCAGTCCGCCGCGGCGCTTCCGGCTGCGGATCAGGGCTTCGACGACGGCGAGATCGAGGTCTCGGTGACCTGCTCCGACGGGACGTGCGAGGAGGCCGGTGCCACGGCCACGGTCACTGCCGTGGCCACCGTGCGACTGCCCCGGATTCCGTTCGTGGGCATGGCCGAGATCGTCCAGATGGAGCACTCCTCGACAGTCGTGGTCGGGCGGTACTCATGAGGCCAGAGGAGATGCAGCCGGACCACCCAGGGCAGGAGGACGACGGACAGATCTCGATCCTGGTGATCGGGATGATGCTCATCCTGCTGATGGCGGTGATCGTGGTGATGGCGGTGACCTCCGTGCAGCTGGCCGAGCGGAAGCTGCAGGTGCACGCCGACCACGCCGCGCTCGCGGCCGCCGACACCTTCACCGAGCTGCAGGGCACCGAGGGAGCGGGATCGGCCCCCACCGCGGTGCTCGATGACGCCTCCGTCTCCGGTGCAGCGACGTCCTACCTGGTGACGGTCGATGCCGAGCATGACCTGGACAGCCTTGCGGTCGGATCGGGAACGGGCTCCGCCGACGGTCGCACCGCCCGGGTGCATCTGACCGCGGTGGCTCGCCCGCCGGTGGTCGCGTGGTTCATCCCGGCAGGCGTCCCCGTCGAAGCCAGCGGGGAGGCCAGGGCGGAGTTCAGCCGGTGAATGGGGGAACACGCAGGTGTGGAGCCGGACGAACGCCAGCAGGACAGCAAAGCGTGACGCCAGAGCACGACTGCTTCGCAGGACGGTGCTAAACTGCCACCATCATGATCAGCCCGTTGCCGAAAGGCGCGGGCTGATTTTCTTCCTGGGAGAGGGCCCATGGTCGCTTATGACAAGCCATGGCTGTCGGTCGAGGACCAGATCAGTCGCCTCAGGTCGCATGGTCTGGTGATCGACGACGACGCCCGTGCGGCTCAGGTCCTCTCGTCCATCGGCTACTACAGACTCACTGGGTATCTGTACCCGTTCCGAGTCTCGGAGCCGTTCGACGACGAGACCGGCAGGCGTCGGATCCGAGTCCTCAGCGACTTTCGACCCGGTACGCACCTGACCCACGCCGAAGAGATCATCGTCTTCGACCGTCACCTGAGGATGCTCGCCCTCGATGGGCTGGAACGGGTGGAGGTCGCCTTTCGTATGCGTACGGGATATGTCCTCGGACGGAGGTCTCCTTTCGCTCATGAGGATCCGACCAACTTCACATCGTCATTCACCAGTGAGCTGGCAGAAGACGGGAGTCGCTCGACGAGCAAGCATGAGCAATGGGTCACGCGGGTCAGGGAGCGCCAGCAGAAGTCTGATGAGCAATTCGTTCAGCACTTCCACGATGCCTACGACGGTCGCATGCCGATCTGGGCCCTGACAGAGATCATGGAGCTCGGCCACCTGTCGACCTTGTACCGGGGTCTCAATCAGGCCGATGCGGAAGAGATCGCGCATGCTTTCGGAGTGCCGACGAAGAAGCTGATGACGAGCTGGCTGGGCAGCCTCAACTACGTGCGGAACGTGTCGGCTCACCACGCCCGGCTGTTCAACCGCAAGCTGCAGAACGCTCCGGGCCGCCCTGGGATCGGGCAGATTCCCGTGCTGGACCACCTCCGCGAATCGGAGGATGCCAATCGTGTCTTCGGGACGTACAGCGTCTTGGCGGTCATCGCCTATCTGCTCTCTGTCATCGATCCCTACTCCGACTGGGCAGAAAGGCTGGCTGACCTGCTGCAGAGCTTTCCGGCTTCTGACTGTCTGAGCGTCGAATCGCTCGGCGCCCCTCAGGCGTGGGAATCGCTGGACCTCTGGCGATCCTGATGGCATTCGACCTCGGCAGATCCATCGCTCAGAGTTGTTCGTGCACGTCGCATTGGGGTACCGCCCCGGGCTCAACAGCTGACGCACGCCCCCGTGATCCTGAGCGTGTCGGCGTCACTCGAACTGCGCGAAGTCCGGCCGTCGCTTCTCCTGGAAGGCCGCCAGCGCTTCCGCTGACTCGGGGCTGCGCAGGCGGTCGGCGAAGACCTCGATCTCGCGCTGCATGTGCTCCAGCAGCGCGGGGACATCGCGCATCAGGGCCTTGGTCTCGGCCAGCGACGTGGAGGGGCGCGCGAGCAGCTCTGCGGCCAGGCGGCGGGCCTCGTCGTCGAGCTGATTGGTGCCGACCACGGAGGTGGCGATCCCCGTGGACAGGGCCTCCTGGACGCCCATCGGCTGCCCCAGGGCGAACATCGCGAAGGCTCGGGCGTGGCCGATGCGCTGCGGCAGCAGCAGGGTCGAGCACGCCTCCGGCACCAGCGCCAGATCGACGAACGGGACGGTCAGCGAGGCGTCGTCGGCCAGCACCACCAGGTCGCAGTGCAGCAGCATGGTGGTCCCCACTCCCACGGCGCGGCCCTGGACCGCGGCGATCACGGGGGCGCCGCAGGAGATCAGCGCTCGCAGGAACCGGGTGACCGGCCACTGCTCGGCCGGGCGGTCGTCGCCGGTGAGATCCGCGAAGTCCGCCAGGTCGTTGCCGGCGGTGAACAGCCCGCCCTCGGCGCGCAGGACGACCACGCGGACGTCGGGATCCGCATCGGCGCGCTCGAGAGCCTCGGCCAGCCCGGTGTACATCTCGTGGGTCAGCGCATTGCGCTTGTCCGCCCGATCGAGCGTCACGGTGAGAACGCGGTCCTGAAGGCTGACGCTGATGCTCTGGGCCATGTGAGTGTCCTCCCGCCGGATGGTGCACGACGACGCCGCGCAGTGATGCGCGCCACTATGCCATGGGTCGTCGGGGCGGGGTCCAGGCCGTGCCTGTGCCGTCGGCGAGCTGTGATCTACTGAGCGGAGCATCAGGACATGATCTGGATCACAGAGGAAGTGGGAGACCATGCCATCGCAGGGCGGGCACATCATGGGAACGCCGTCGACCATGGGCGACGACGAGCAGCTGACCACCACGCGCCTGCTGCGCGATGCCGCGCGCAGCTTCGGCGACCAGGAGATCCTGTACCGCACGGACGACGGCGCCTGGCAGCGCACCGACTACGCCGCCACCTGGGACCGCGTCCTGCGCATGGGATCGGCGCTGAGCGGTCTGGGCGTGGGCCCCGGATCCAAGGTGGGCCTGCTGCTGTGGAACGGGCTGCACCACTTCGAGTCCTACTACTCCGTGCCGCTGACCGGGGCCACCATGGTCCAGCTCAACCTGCGCCTGGCCCCGGCGGATCTGGCCTACGTGATCGAGCACAGCGGCGTGTCCGTGATCGTGATCGATCACTCTCTGCTGGATCTGGCCCGCACGCTGCGCCGCCATGTCTCCGAGGACATCCGCTGGATCGTCGCCTCCCACGACGAGCTGGAGGAGGGGTGGGAGGAGATCGCCGACGGCGACACGTACGAGCAGCTCGTGGCGGGATCCGAGCCGCTCGCGGACATCCCGGACATGTCCGAGCGCAGCGCCTCGGGCGCCTGCTAGCAGCGTCTCGGGCGCCTGCTACACGACCGGCACCACAGGTCGGCCCAAGGGCGTCTACTACTCGCACCGCTCCGTGTGGCTGCACGCCGCGGCCATGGCCTGCAACGCCGGGATCACCCTGGATGACGGCGTCATGATGCTCACGCCCATGTTCCACGTCCAGTGCTGGGGCCTGCCGTACGCGGCGACCATGGTCGGGGCGCGAGTGGTGCTGCCCGGGCGCTTCGATCTCAATGACGTCGACGGGCTGATCGACTCGATCGTCGAGTGCGACGTCACGTTCTCCCCGGCGGCCCCGGCCATCCTCATGCCCATGCTGCGCGCCCTGAAGCGCCGCGAGGACCCGCCGCGCTTGGATCGACTGCGCTTCATCAGCGGAGGCAGCGAGCCCCCGGTGTCCATGGTCCGGTCCTTCCATGAGCTCACGGGCGCGCAGGTCATGCACCTGTACGGCGCCTCCGAGACCTCTCCGCTCGTGACGATCAACCGCATGAAGCCGGCCGTGGCCGCCAAGGTCTCCGAGGAGGAGGCCTGGCAGATGCGCAAGTACCAGGGGCTGGTGCCTGCAGGCGTGGAGGTCCGTCTCGTGGATCCGGCGGGGGAGCAGCTGCCCTGGGACGGCGAGACCGTGGGCGAGTTCCGCTACCGCGGCCCCTGGATCACCCGCTCCTACGCGGACAACCCGGAGGCCACGGAGAACGGCTTCGACGAGGACGGCTTCTGGCGCAGCGGCGACATGGGGTACCTGACCGAGCACGGCTATCTGAAGATCACCGACCGGCTCAAGGACGTCATCAAGTCCGGGGGCGAGTGGATCTCCTCGATCGACATGGAGAACGCGCTGGTCGCCCTGGACGGAGTGGTCGAGGCGACCGTGATCGGGGTGCCGCATCCCAAGTGGGAGGAGCGGCCGCTGGCGCTCGTGGTGCGCTCGGAGGGCTCGGCGGTCACGGACGAGTCGGTGCGCGAGCACCTGTCCTCGAGCTTCGCCTCCTGGCAGCTGCCGGATGAGATCCGCTTCGTGGACGAGATCGCACGGACCTCGGTGGGCAAGATCAACAAGAAGAAGCTGCGGGCCGAGTTCGAGGACGCCTACACCGAGCAGTCCTGAGGGTCGCTCGACCGGGCGGGTCTGCGCGGGCCTCAGCCCTGCGCGGTCGGCTCCTCGGGGGGCATCGCGATCCTGACCAGCGGTGCCGGGGCATCGTGCGCGGCGTGATCGGCCGCCGGCTCCAACCGCTGCCAGAGCCGGTCGGTGAGCGGCTGGACCACCATGGAGCCGATCTGGCGCAGCAGCGTGGACAGCACCGAGGTCCGAAGATCCCGGCTGCTGGCGCCTGCACGGCGCAGGCGCCGGGCCTCGCTCAGCGTGAAGTCGACCAGCCGCTCGGCCAGACCGTCCTCCGCGGGTGCGGCCTCGCGTGCGGAGTGGGTGCGCGCGGAAGGCCTGTGCTCGTCGTCGTGGGCTGCGGGCTCGGACCCCGTGGGGTCGTTCCAGACCGGGGCGATCAGGCACCAGCGCAGGTAGCCGGCGATCTCTGGGTGCTCGCGCAGCATGCGCGCGAAGGCCTCGTCGCGCGCCGCCCCCACGGCTGCTGCCGTGTCCGAGGGTGCAGCCTGCGCGGTGGCCGTCTCCAGCGTCTCGGCGATGACCGAGAGCACGAGGTCGTCCACGGCGCGGGTGAGTCCCGCCTTGGAGCCGAAGTGATGGCGGATCAGTCCGGGGGCTGCCCCTGCATCGGCGGCGATCTCCCGCACGCCGGTGCCGGTCGGGCCCTGCCGGGCGTAGAGCTTCAGGGCGCTGGCGCGCAGGCGCTGCGCTGCGGCGGGAAGCTCCGGGGCAGCGTCGCGCGTCGTCGCATCCATCCGGAGTCCCCCTTCGACCAGGCGAGCCGCCCCGCGCGGCCATCGTCCTGAGCCGGAGTATTGCACGACTGTGCAATCTCGTGCTTGACTGCGGGCACCAACCATGTGAGTCAGACCACAGGAGTCCCACCATGGCCGCAGAGCCGCCGCTGGTCCACGGAGCACCGTCCACCATGGGCGATCACGAGCAGCTGACCACCACCCGGATGCTGCGCGACGCGGCCCGCAGTTTCGGGGATCAGCAGATCTCCTACCGGGACGACTCCGGGCAGTGGCAGTCCACGGACTACGCCGCCACCTGGGACCGGGTCCTGCGCATGGGCTCGGCGCTGGAGGGTCTGGGCATCGGCCCGGACTCCCGCGTGGGCGTGCTGCTGTGGAACAGCCTGGAGCACTACGAGTCGTACTTCTCGATCCCGCTTGTGGGCGCCACCATGATCCAGTTGAACATGCGCCTGGCGCCGGCGGATCTGGCGTACGTGATCGGGCACAGCGGGGCCACGACCCTGATCGTCGATCACACCCTGCTGCGCCTGGCCCAGGGGCTCAAGGAGCACATCCCGCAGGTCACCCAGTGGATCGTCGTGGGCCCGGACTCCTCCCTGGAGCAGTTCGACGGCTTCCCGGGAGTCTCCTCTTACGAGCAGCTGATCGCCGGCTCCCAGCGGCTGGCGCAGATCCCGAACATGGCCGAGACCACGGCGTCTGCGGCCTGCTACACCACGGGCACCACGGGTCGGCCCAAGGGCGTCTTCCTGTCCCACCGCTCGGTGTGGCTGCACGCCATGGCCGTGAGCTCGAACAGCGGTCTGACGGGTGCGGACAAGGTCATGATGCTCACGCCCATGTTCCACGTGCAGTGCTGGGGCCTGCCGTTCGCGGCCACTGCCGTGGGCGCGCAGATGGTGCTGCCGGGGCGCTTCACGCTCGATGACATGGACATGCTCACCGAGGCCATCCTGGAGCAGGAGGTCACGCTGGCCCCGGCGG
The DNA here is from genome assembly GCF_040981045.1 of Kocuria sp. CPCC 205260. Classification (NCBI taxonomy): domain Bacteria; kingdom Bacillati; phylum Actinomycetota; class Actinomycetes; order Micrococcales; family Micrococcaceae; genus Kocuria; species Kocuria sp. CPCC 205260. Next base: position 657,783 of record NZ_JAVKPT010000001.1, on the reverse strand, counting down.
CGCCGGCGATCCTCATGCCCATGCTGCGCAGCCTCAAGCGCATGGACGCGCCCCCGCGCCTGGATGGCCTGCGCTTCCTGTGCGGGGCCAGCGAGCCGCCGGTGTCCATGATGCGGGCCTTCCATGAGCTCACCGGAGCGGAGGTCGTCCACGCCTACGGAGCCACGGAGACCTCGCCCGTCGTGACGATGAACCGCATGAAGCCGTCCGTGGCCGCGAGGGTCTCCGAGGAGGAGGCCTGGGAGATGCGCAAGTACCAGGGCCTGGTGGTCGCCGGCGTGGACGTGAAGATCGTGGACCCCGCAGGCGAGGAGGTCCCGAACGACGGCAGCACGGCCGGCGAGGTGCGCCTGCGCGGACCGTGGATCGTCGCCTCCTACGCCGATAATCCCGAGGCCACGGAGGCCGGCTTCGACGAGGAGGGCTACTGGCGCAGCGGCGACGTCGGCTACCTCAACGAGCACGGCTACCTGAAGATCACCGATCGGCTCAAGGACGTCATCAAGTCCGGCGGCGAGTGGATCTCCTCGATCGACATGGAGAACCGCCTGATGGCCCTCGACGGGGTCGTGGAGGCCACGGTGATCGGCGTCCCGCACCCCAAGTGGGAGGAGCGGCCGCTGGCTCTGGTGGTGCGCTCGGAGGGCTCTGACGTCACGGAGGCCTCGGTGCGCGAGCACCTCTGCGGCGCCTTCGCCGAGTGGCAGCTGCCGGATGAGATCCGCTTCATCGACGAGATCGCCCGCACCTCCGTCGGCAAGATCAACAAGAAGAAGCTGCGCGACGAGTACTCCGACGCCTTTCAGCCCGAGTCCTGACGGACCGCGCAGCCCGACCACCCCCATTCCCCAGGAAGGCCCCCTTTCATGACGGCACCTGCCGAAGCACTCATCTTCGACGCCATCCGCACCCCGCGCGGGCTGGGCAAGCCCCGCGGCAGCCTGCATGAGATCAAACCGGTCGACCTGCTCGGCGGACTGCTGGATTCCCTGCGCGAGCGCCACCCGGAGATGGACCCGGCGGGCATCGAGGACATCGTCCTGGGCTGCGTGACCCCGGTGGGGGATCAGGGCGCGGACATCGCCCGCACCGCCGCGATCAAGGCGGGCATGCCCGAGGGAGTGGCCGGCGTGCAGCTCAACCGCTTCTGCGGCTCCGGGCTGGAGGCCGTGAACCAGGTTGCCGCCCGCGTGCGCTCGGGCTGGGAGTCGCTGCTGATCGGCGGCGGCGTGGAGTCGATGTCCCGGGTGCCCATGGCCTCCGACGGCGGCGCGTGGGCCATGGACCCGGCCACGGCGATCGCCACGGACTTCATCCCGCAGGGCATCTCCGCCGACCTGATCGCAACCCGCGAGGGCTTCACGCGCAGGGAGCTCGACGAGTTCGCCGTCCAGAGCCACCAGCGCGCGGCTCGGGCTTGGGAGGACGGCCGCTTCGCCGGGTCGGTGATCCCGGTGAAGGACCAGAACGGACTGCAGGTCCTGGACCGGGACGAGACCATCCGACCGGAGGCCACCGTCGAATCGCTTGCCGAGCTCAACCCGGCCTTCGCCAAGGTGGGGGAGGCCGGCGGCTTCGACTTCATCGCGGCCAACCGCTACCCCGAGATCGAGCGGGTCGAGCACCTGCACCACGCAGGCAGCTCGTCGGGGATCGTCGACGGCGCGGCCCTGGTGCTCGTGGGCAGCCAGGAGGCCGGGCAGCGCCACGGGCTGCGGCCCCGGGCGCGGATCGTCTCGACCGCCGTCGTGGGCTCGGAGCCCACGATCATGCTCACCGGGCCCACTCCGGCCTGCCGCAAGGCCCTGGACGTCGCCGGGCTCAGCGCCTCGAACATCGATCTGGTCGAGATCAACGAGGCCTTCGCCGCGATCCCGCTGAAGCTGCTGCGCGACATGGGCTGGTCCCAGGAGCAGACCAACGTCAACGGCGGCGCGATCGCCATGGGCCACCCGCTGGGAGCCACCGGCGCCATGATCCTGGGCACGCTGGTGGACGAGCTCGAGCGCCGGGACCTGGAGCACGGGATCGCGACCCTGTGCATCGGCGGCGGCATGGGCATCGCCACCGTCGTCCAGCGGATCTGACACCGCCTTCTGCACCCCGCACACAGCAGCCAGCCCCGGTTCGCATGAGCCATCCGAAGGGACCCCCACCGATGACGCAGCACGACAGCGACGCCACGACCACCGAGCCGACCATGATCTCCTGGCAGCGCGACGACGACCTGGTCATCCTCACCATGGATGACCCCGGCGCCCCCGTGAACACCATGAACGACGCCTACCAGGACGCCCTGGAGAAGGCGCTCGAGCGGCTCGAGGCCGAGCGAGACTCGATCCACGGCGTGGTGCTGACCAGCGCCAAGAAGGACTTCTTCGCCGGAGGCGACCTCAAGGCGCTGCGGGCGGCCGGGCCGGGCGACGAGGAGGAGATCTTCGCCCTCACCCAGTCGATCAAGGGGCAGCTGCGCCGCCTGGAGACCCTGGGCATCCCGGTCGTGGCTGCGCTCAACGGCTCAGCGCTCGGCGGCGGGCTGGAGATCGCGCTGGCCTGCCACCACCGGATCTGCGTCGGCGGCTCCCGGGTCAAGCTCGGCCTGCCGGAAGTGAGCCTGGGCCTGCTGCCCGGCGCCGGCGGCATCTCGCGCCTGACCCGCATGCTCGGGATCCAGGCCGCTCTGATGGGCTGGATCCTGCCCGGGGCCCAGAAGTCCCCGGCACAGGCCCTCGAGACAGGAGTCATCGACGAGGTCGTCGAGTCGCCGAAGGAGCTGCTGCCCGCGGCGAAGGCCTGGCTGCGCGAGCACGCCCAGGGCGAGGACGCCGCGGTCAAGGCCTGGGACGTCAAGGGCTTCCGCATCCCGGGCGGCGGCCCCTCGCAGCCATCGTTCGCCCAGAACCTGCCCGCCTTCCCCGCCAACCTGCGCAAGCAGCTGAAGGGAGCGGACCTGCCCGCTCCGCTGGCGGCGCTGAGCACCGCGATCGAGGGTGCGCAGGTCGACTTCGACACCGCCTGCCGGATCGAGTCGCGGTACTTCACACAGCTGGTCACCGGCCGGGTCTCGACCGCCATGATCCAGGCCTTCCACTTCGACCTGCAGGCCGCCCGAGCGGGCCGGTTCCTGGGCGAGCGGACCACGCAGCCGCAGAAGGTCTCCTCGGTGGCCGTTCTGGGCGCCGGGATGATGGGCGCGGGCATCGCCTACGAGTGCGCCCGCGCCGGGATGACCGTGCACCTCAAGGACGTCTCCGTGGACAAAGCGGAGAAGGGCCGTCAGCACAGCGAGTCGCTGCTGGCCAAGGCCGTGCAGCGCGGGCGGATGACGCAGGAGGAGGCCGATGAGGTCCTGGGCCGCATCCTGCCCACCGATCAAGCGTCGGATCTGGCGGGCGTCGAGGCCGTGATCGAGGCGGTCTTCGAGGACCCCGATCTGAAGGCATCCGTGTTCGCCGAGGTGGAGGCTGTCGTCGGGCCGGACACGCTGATGTGCTCGAACACCTCCACCCTGCCGATCACCTCGCTGCAGTCCCGTCGTGAGCGGCCGGCGGATTTCATCGGCCTGCACTTCTTCTCGCCGGTCGAGAAGATGAAGCTGGTCGAGATCATCAGCGGCGAGCAGACCTCCCAGCGCACGCTCGAGCGGGCCTATGACCTCTCGCAGCAGATCCGCAAGATCGCGATCAGCGTGGGCGACGGCCGGGGCTTCTACACCTCGCGCGTGTTCGGCACCCTGCTGCTCGAAGCCGTGGCCATGCTCGACGAGGGCGCGGATCCGCAGGTGATCGAGCGCCGCGCCTCGCAGGCGGGGTTCCCGGGCACGCCGCTGGCGATGTTCGATGAGATCTCCATGAACCTCATGCGCCACATCCGCGATACCGAGATCCAGGCCGCCCATGCCGAGGGCCGAGAGCGCCCGGTGGCTCCCGGCGAGGCGCTCGTGGACCGCATGGTCGAGGAGTTCGAGCGGCCCGGACGCGCTGCCGGGGCGGGCTTCTACGACTACCCGGACGACGGCGGCAAGCACCTGTGGCCGGGGCTGAGGGAGCACTTCGCACGCGGCACCGAGCTGCCGGCCGAGGACATGAAGGACCGGCTGCTGTTCCGCATGGCCCTGGAGACCGCGGCCTGCTTCGAGGAGGGCGTGCTCACCGACACGGCCTCGGCGAACATCGGCGGGATCTTCGGCATCGGCTTCCCTCCGGCCACCGGCGGCCCGGCCACCTTCATGACGAACTACGAGGGCGGCCTGGCCGGCTTCATCGCCCGGGCGGAGGAGCTGGCAGCGGCCTATGGCCCGCGCTTCGCGCCCTCGGACTGGCTGCGGGCCCGAGCGGACGAGGGGACCCTGGCATGACCGAGCGCCCCGAGCCCGGCCCCGCCCAGCCCGCCGCGCGCGGAGGGGCGGTGCCGTCCGGGGCGCTCGAGGACCTCGTGGTGGTGTCGATCGCCCAGAACCTCCCGGGACCGGTGGCCGCGGCGCGCCTGCAGGGCCTGGGCGCGCGGGTCGTGACGATCCAGCCGCCGTCCGGAGATCCTCTGCGCCACCAGCTGCCCGAGCTGTTCGAGCACCTCCACCGGGGCCAGGAGGTCCTGAGCCTGGACCTCAAGTCGGACGAGGGCCGAGAGCGCCTCGAGGGCCTGCTGGAGGGCGCGGACCTGCTGCTGAGCTCCTCGCGGGCCGGGGCGCTGCGACGGCTGGGCCTGGACTTCGCCTCGGTGCATCCCCGGCACCCGGGGCTGTGCCAGGTCGACCTGGTGGGCTTCCCCGGCGACCACGCCGATCGTCCCGGGCACGATCTGAGCTTCCAGGCGGGGGCGGGGCTGCTCGACCCGGACCGTCTGCCCCGCACGCTGAGCGCGGACATGCACGGCGCCGAGCAGGCCGTGAGCGCAGCCCTGACCCTGCTGCTGTCCCGCGAGCGCCACGGAACCCGCGGGCCCGACGGCCGCTGGGCCAGCGGCGGCGGCCATGAGCAGACGGCGCTGAGCGAGGCCGCCCTGGATCTGGCACTGCCGGTGCGCTGGGGGATGACCGGCCCGGAGTCGCCGCTCGGGGGAGCGAGCCCGTACTACCGCATCTACCCGGCCGCCCAGGGCCACGTGGCGCTGGCGGCCCTGGAGCCGCACTTCGTGCAGGCGCTGGTCGGCCTGGGCCTCGACCCGCAGGGCGACGTCCCGGAGCAGCTCACCTGGATCCTGGCCGAGCGCACCGCACAGGAGTGGGAGGACTGGGCGGCCCGAGCCGGGGCCCCGCTCACCGCTCTGGCTGAACCCGTGCGTCCGGGCCCGAGCACGGACCGCCCCGAATCCGGAGCCCCCTGACCCAGACCCCGGGCCCGCAGCAGCGACGTCCCGGTCGCATCGCAGAAGGAGAGCCATCATGAGCGCAGAGCACATCGACATCGCAGATCTGCCGGAGGCGGACCTGCTGGATCACCGCAGCGCGCTGCCGCAGGACCAGCAGCGCAGGCTGCGCGAGCTGCGGGAGTTCCTGGACGCGGAGATCCGCCCGCATACGGCCGAGCACTGGTCGCGCGACGAGTTCGCCCCCGAGCTGGCCGCCAAGTGCGGCGAGTTCGGACTGGGGGATCTGCGCTCGCCGGATACCGACTCGGTCTTCCGCGGCTTCGTGGCAGCCGAGCTGGCGCGGGCGGACATCTCCATCAGCGTCTACCTGGCGCTGCACAGCGACCTCGTGATGGCCACCCTCGACGAGCTGGGCTCCGAGGAGCAGAAGCAGCAGTGGCTGCCGCCCATGCGCCGCATGGAGTTCACCGGCTGCTTCGCCCTGACCGAGCCCGACCACGGCTCAGACGTGGCAGGCGGGCTGGCCACCACGGCGCGCCGCGACGGCGATCACTGGGTGCTCAACGGCACCAAGCGCTGGATCGGCAACGGGACGATCGCCCGCATCGCGATCGTGTGGGCCCGCGACGAGGCCGACGGCCAGGTCAAGGGCTTCATCGTGGAGACGGACACCCCCGGGTTCACGGCCACCAAGATCGAGCACAAGATCGCGGTGAAGATCGTGCAGAACGCGGACATCACCCTCGAGGACGTCCGCATCCCGGCCTCGAACCACCTGCCGGGCACCAGCTCCTTCCGCGACACCAACGTGATCCTGGAGCAGTCCCGTGCGGGGCTGGCCTGGCAGTCCGTGGGTGCGCAGATGGCGATCTTCGACGTCGCCCGCCGGTACGCCCTGGAGCGCCGGCAGTTCGGCCGCCCTCTGGCCGGCTTCCAGCTCACGCAGGATCACCTGGTGCGCATCGCGGCCAACACGACCGCCTCGGTCGGGATCGCCCACCGGATGAGCCAGCTGCGCGCCCAGGGCACGGCCACCATGGGCCAGGCGGCCATAGCCAAGCTGAAGACCTCCCAGATGGCGCGCGAGTCCGCTGCGCTGGGCCGCCAGCTCATGGGCGGCAACGGCATCCTGGTCGATCGGGAGATGGGGAAGATCTTCAGCGATGTGGAGGCGATCTTCACCTACGAGGGCACCGCGGAGGTCAACACCCTGATCGTCGGACGCGCGCTGACCGGGGTCTCCGCGTTCGTGTGAGTCGGCACATGCCCGCTCAGCCGTCGGTGCGCCGCCCCACGCAGCGCGCCGGATTCCCCGCCCAGATCTCGTCCTCGCCGGTGGAGCCCAGCACGACGGCGTTCGCTCCCACGATCGTCCCTCGGCCGATGCGGGTGATCCCGGCTCCGCCGAGCACCTTGCACCCGGGGAACAGCACGACGTCGTCGCCGATCTCCAGGTGCTCGAACGGCGAGTCGGTGCGGGGGAGGTGCGCATCCTTCCGCCCGATGGTGACCTGCTGATAGATCCGCACGCGATCGCCGATCGTGACCTCCGGATAGATCACGGTCCCGAAGCCGTAGTGCACCAGCTGCAGTCCGTCCCCGATGCGCACCTCGGCGGGCACGGAGAGGTTCAGCGGCAGGGCGGCCAGCCGTGCCAGGCGCCAGTTCCTGCGTGCGACGAGCCTCTCGGCGATGCCCATGGAGTTCCTCCCGATCCGGTGCTGCGAGCCGCACCCGAGTCTTCCGCGCCGTTCGTGAGCAGGGAAGAGGGACAGATGTGGACAGACGACGACGGACCCGCTCGAGAAGCGGGCCCGTCGCGGCGGCTGCTCCGGTGCGGGGCTTCAGCCCTCGAGGTCGACGACCTCGAACTCCAGCAGCTCGGCCTGCGAGCTCACCGGCTGGCGGCCGGTGGACTCGTGCGAGGGCTGGCGCTGGGAGCGCCACGCCTCGAAGGAGGCCTCATCGCGCCAGCGGGTCACCACGAAGTAGCGGGATTCACCGCCGGTGGGGCGCAGCAGCTCGAAGCCCTCGAACCCGTCCGCGCCGTCCACCGAGTGCTTTCGGGCGGCGAAGCGCTTCTCGAGCTCGGCACCTGCACCCTCGGGGACGCTGAGGACATTGATCTTCACGACAGACATCGCGCACCTCTTCCGGTCGGCTCTGCGGCTTCTCGGGGCCGCCCCTTCAGCCTATGACCCCGGAGCCGGGGCGCTGGAGGGGCGAGGGCTCAGGCGGTCGCGGGCGATTCGTCCAGGGCATCGGCCAGGTGGCGGCTGGTCGTGCCCGGTGCCTCCTGCACGCCCGTCGCCCTGCACCACAGCAGGTACGTCGCCGCGGTGACGAGCACCGTGGGCAGCATCGCCCCCAGGGCGGAGGGCCACACGAAGGACAGGAGACCGCAGCAGACGGCGCCCACCGCCCAGGACACGACGGCCCCGGCATGCCAGCCGCCGCGGAACCAGTAGCGCCCGCCGCTGGTGCGGAGGATGTCCGGGGTGATGGTGCGCCGTCGCACCAGGTAGTAGTCCACGATCATCACGGCGAAGACCGGGATGAACAGGGAGCCGATCGTGGACAGGAAGTCGGTGAAGCGCTCGAGCAGCGCCAGCCACGTGGATCCCGCCACGGCCGCAGCGCCCAGGCCCAGCGCCGTGGGCACGAAGGGCAGCGGGCGACGATGCGGGAAGGCGTGGCGCAGCGTGAGCGTCATCCCGTAGAGGGCCATGGAGTTGGCGGCCATGACGGACAGGAACATGACGGCGGCCAGGGGAGCGCCGAAGGCGTCCAGGATCAGCGCCGGGTCGAAGGCGCGCGCACCGCCTCCTTCCAGCAGCACGAAGGACACGCAGACGATGCCCAGCACCATGGCCAGGATCGTGGACGTGGCATAGCCGACCGACGAGCCCACCGCGGCAGCCCTCTGCGTCCGAGCGGCCCGGGTCAGATCTGCGCTGAGCACGGTCCAGGAGATGGCGGTGGCGAAGGCGATGTCGAAGACGTCGATGCCCATCAGCTCGCCGCCGGGGATCCCGGTCAGCTCCAGGTACTCGCCGGGAGAGTGCCGTGTGAGGGCCTGCTGGAAGATGAAGGCCATCACGGCCAGGGTGAGCAGCCCCAGCAGCGGCTCGACGCGCTCGATGGCCCGATGCCCGAACAGGGCGATGCCGACCACGATGGCCTCGCTCGCAGCGGCGAACAGCGCAGGCTGGGAGAAGCCGGTCAGGTCGTGGACGACGTAGTCCACGGAGAGCCCGGCCAGCATGGCCTGCACCCATGACCAGCCCATCAGGATGACCACGTTGGCGATCGAGGGCAGCTGGGATCCCCGCAGGCCGAAGGAGGCCCGTGACAGGGCCATGGTGGACAGTCCCGTGCGCGCGCCCATCACCGCGATCAGCGACAGGATCGCGGTGCCGGCCAGCGTTCCCACGCCCGCCCACAGCACGGCGTCGGCGAACGGCACGGAGGGCACGAACATGGTCCCCGTCAGGATCGTGGTGACCACGAGGTTCGCGGCCAGCCAGATCAGCAGGATCCGGCCCAGACCCAGGGTGCCGCGCACGGGGCGGGCCCCCGGCGGGATGTCCATCCCACCGGGGGCCGTGGGCTCAGCCGCCGTAGACAGTGCCCGACTCCCCGTAGGCCGGTCCGCCCTTCTCGGCACCGGCGCCGAGTGCGAGCAGGGACATGAACTCGTAGACCACGTGCGCGGCGGCCAGGCCGGTGAGCTCGGCGTGATCGTAGGGAGGGGAGACCTCCACGACGTCCGCGCCCACCAGGTTCGTCCCGCGCAGCCCGCGCAGGATCTCGAGCAGCTCGCGCGAGGTCATGCCGCCGGGCTCGGGGGTTCCGGTGCCCGGGGCGTGCGCCGGGTCCAGGACGTCGATGTCCAGGGAGATGTACAGCGGGCGATCGCCCACGCGCTTGCGCAGCAGCTCGACCACGGCATCGGGGCCCATGCGCATGACGTCGTTGCTGGTCACGATCCCGAAGCCGAAGCGGGCGTCGTCGTCGAGGTCCTGCGTGCCGTAGAGCGGGCCGCGGGTGCCCACGTGGCACAGCGCGTCCGTGTCCAGCAGACCCTCCTCGAAGGCCCTGCGGAATGGCGTGCCGTGCGTGTACTCGGCGCCGAAGTACGTGTCCCAGGTGTCCAGGTGGGCATCGAAGTGCAGCAGGGCGATGGGCCCGTGCTTGGCGGCGTGGGCGCGCAGCAGCGGCAGGGCCAGGGTGTGGTCGCCGCCGATCGTGATGATCGAGGTGTCCTGGGCCAGGAAGGAGGCCGCGGCCTCCTGGGCGGCGCGCAGTCCGTCCTCGATGTCGAAGGCGTTGATGGCCACGTCGCCGGCATCGGCCACCTGCTTGGCGGCGAAGGGCGAGACCGACTGGGCGGGGTTGAACGGGCGCAGCAGGCGCGAGGACTCGCGCACGTGCGTGGCTCCGAAGCGAGCGCCGGGCCGGTAGGAGACGCCGGTGTCGAAGGGCATGCCGACCACGGCCACGTCGGCGTGGTCGACGTCCTCGATCCGGGGCAGGCGGGCGAAGGTGCCCAGTCCTGCGTAGCGCGGGGTGAGGGCGGCGTTGACGGGGCCGACGTGCCCGTTCTCGTTGACGCGGGGGTGATCCATGACGGGTCCTTCCGGTGGTGGGTGCGGGGCGGTTCAGTCCAGGGAGATGGGGCCGTACTCGTCGAGCAGCTCGCCCGGGCCCGGGTTCTCGGCGGCGCTGGAGCCGCCCAGATGGCGCACGACGCCCCAGGCCGCGTTCAGCGCGGTCTGCACGGCGCCCTCGGCCCAGCCGGCGGTCCAGGAGATGTCGTCGCCGGCCAGGAAGATGCCGCGCTGGTGCTCGGGCAGGTCGTCCTGCTGGAAGTGGGTGAACAGGCGCTGCTGGTAGCGGTAGTGTCCCGGCAGGTTGGCCTTGAAGGCGCCCATGAAGTTCGGGTCGGACTCCCACGAGACGGTGATCGGCTGGCCCACGATGTGGCTGGCGATGTCGACGTCCGGGTAGATCTGCTTCAGCGAGTGCAGCATCAGCTCCACGCGCTGGTCCGCATCCAGAGACAGCCACTTCATGGCGTCGTCGTTCCAGGTGTAGGACAGCAGGATCACGGCGGGCTTGTCGTCGCCGTCATCGAGCAGGTAGGTCGCGCGGTTGAGGCGGTCCGTCAGCGTCATGGACAGGGTGTCGCGGCCGGTCTCCGGATCGACGTCCTTCCAGAAGGGCCGGTCCACCATCACGAAGGTCTTGGAGGACTGCATGTAGTGCGAGCGCTCCAGGGCCGTCCACAGGGGCGCGGGGAACAGCGACTCCTGGGTGTCGATCCGGGTCGAGAGCAGCCAGGACTGGCAGGCGGTCACGACGGCGGCGTAGCGGCGGGTGCGGCCCCAGCGCTCGGTGATCTCGAGCTCGCCGGTGGTCTCGTCGCGACGGATCGCGCTCACGGCGCCGGCGGGGGCGCCGCCGTGCAGCGACTGCAGGCTGGTGCCGGCGGGCCAGTGCTCGAGCTGATCGGGGACATGGCGCCACAGCCGCTCCGGCAGCTGCTGGGCCCCGCCCAAGATGCGGCGGTGGCCGTCGTCGGCATCGGTGTAGACCACGCGCAGGATCTCGAGGATCGAGTTCGGGAAGTCGGTGTCCCAGCCGCCGGTGCCGAAGCCGACCTGGCCGAAGGCCTCGCGGTGGGCGAAGCCGGCCTCGCGGAAGGCCTGCGACTCGGCGATGAAGCCGTAGAAGGTCTGCTCGTCCATGCGCGGCAGCAGCCGGTTCCAGATCTCCTTGATCCGGGCGGTGTCGCGGTCGCGGATGGCGTCCTTCATCTGCTCGGCCTCGGCGTCGTCATCGATCGCCGACTGCCAGGCGCGGGCCACCTCGTTGAAGAACTCGGGCAGCTCATCGGGCGTGCGGGCGTAGTGCGACTGACCGCCCAGCTCGATCACCGTGGAGGGGGTGACGTCCGAGAGCGGGTTCGGGAAGGCCTCGGTCTCCAGTCCCACCAGGTCGATGTAGTGGTAGAGGGCGCGTCCGGAGACCGGGAAGCGCATGCCGCCCAGATCGGCGACGACCTCGGGAGCGGCGTCGAAGCTCGCGGTCTTCAGGCGACCGCCGATCTGGCCGGCCTCGTAGACCACCGGGCGCAGGCCGAGCTTCATCAGCTCGTAGGCCGTGATGAGCCCGGAGAGCCCCGCGCCGATCACGGCGACCTCGGTGCCGTGCATGGACTCGGGCACCTGGCCCAGGCCCGCGGGGTGCTGCAGGTAGTGGTCGTAGCTGAACGGGAAGTCGGGGTTCAGCATGGTCAGCGGGCGGTTCTGGCCGCCGTCCATGGGGTGCTCGGTGGCAGTGGTCATCGTGATTCGCCTTCCTGGTCGCGGCGCTGGGGGGCGCTGTCCTGGTCGCGGCGCCTCGGCGCGCCGATGGGGGAGGGGCCGTCAGCGGCTGCGTAGTCGATGGGGCCGGTGGCGGGGTACGGCTCGGCCATGAGGACGCCGTACTCGTCGGCGGAGAGCTTGCCCACGAGGGAGTGGCGGCGGCTGTAGGCCAGGTAGATGACCGCTCCGACCGCCATCCAGATCAGGAACACGATCCAAGTCACGCCGCCGAGCTGGGTCATCAGCGCCGCGCAGATCAGGGCGCCGAGGATCGGGGTGATGGGGAACAGCGGCAAGCGGAAGCTGTCGCGGCTCATGGGCTCGCGGCGGCGCAGCAGGATCACGGCGATGTTGACCAGCATGAAGGCGAACAGCGTGCCGATGCTCGTGGCGTTGGCGAGCTCGCCCAGCGGGATCAGACCGGCGGTCACCGTGATGATGGCTCCGACGATCACCGTGTTGGCCACCGGGGTGGCGGTGCGCGGGGAGACCTTCTGGAAGATCGCCGGGACCATGCCGTCGCGGGACATGGACATCAGGATGCGGGTCTGGCCGTAGAGCACCGTGAGCACGACCGAGACGATCGCGACCACAGAGGACACGGCGAAGATCAGGCCGGGAACACGGGATCCGGTGATTGAGTCGAGGATGTGCACGAGCGGGGCCTCGGAGCCCTCGAACCAGTCCCAGGGCCGAGCGCCGACCGCGCTGACGGCGACCAGCACGTAGAGGGCCGTGATGACGACCATCGAGATGACGATCGAGCGCGGCAGATCCCGCTTGGGGTTCTTGGCCTCTTCGCCGGCCGTCGAGGCGGCGTCGAAGCCGATGTAGGAGAAGAACACGACGGCAGCCGCACCGGTCACGCCGCTGACGCCCATGGGCAGCAGGGGTTCGAAGTTGCCCGAGTCGAAGGCCGTGAAGGCCACGATGATGAAGAAGATCAGGATCGCCATCTTGATGAGCACCATCACGACGTTGGTCAGCGAGGACTCGCGGGCTCCGCGCACCAGCAGGATCGTGGCGAAGATGACGACCAGGATGGCCGGCAGGTTGATCAGCCCGCCCTCCGACGGCGCGGCCGTGAGGGCCTCGGGCAGGCTCAGCCCGAAGACCGACAGGGTCTCGTTGACGTACTGGCTCGCGCCCACGGCCACGGCTGCCACGGAGACCCCGTACTCGAGCACCAGGCACCAGCCGCAGATCCAGGCCATGCCCTCGCCCATGGTGGCGAAGGAGTAGGAGTAGCTCGATCCGGAGACGGGGACGCGTCCGGCGAGCTCGGCATAGGACAGGGCCGACAGCAGCGCAGCGATGCCTGCGATGACGAACGAGATCCACACGGCGGGACCGGCCATGGGCACGGACTCGCCGAGGATCACGAGGATGCCGGTTCCAAGGGTCGCGCCGATGCTGATCATGGTCAGCTGGACCACGCCGAAGCTGCGGCTGAGCTCGTTTCCCTCCTCATCCGCGCCGCTCTCGCGTCGGAACATGGGCAGGGGCTTGCGCCTGGACAGCTGGGCTCCGAGCGAGAGTCGCTCGGCGGGTGCATCGGCCATGGGGGTTCCCTTCTCCGGCGGATCGAGTGCCACTCTAGGGACGTGATCCGCATCTCATCGTGGGATGATATGCCCTGAGATTCGTCAATGAGGTGCGGAACGCACCATAGCCGCTGCCGTCGAGGACGGGGCCCTCGGGCCCGGCCCGGCGAGGCGGGGGCATCGGCGCAGACCAGCGAAGGAGCACCGACCGACGTCGGGGCCTCCCGCGCTCGGATCAGGAGGAGATCGTGGACCCGTCGCTCGAGACACCGCTCGTGACCGTGACCCTGGACAGGCTGCTGCGGGCGCTTCCCGGTTCGGTGCGCGTGCTGCACCCGGGACGCGGGGACAGCGCGGTGCGGTGGGTCGGCTCGAGCGAGCTCGATGACCCCGTCCCGTTCCTGGTTCCGGGGGAGGTCCTGCTCACCTCGGGCATGCCATTCCGCGCCGCCGACGGCAGCGGCGAGGCCGAGCGCTACGTGGCGTCGCTGGTGCGGGCCGAGGTCCGCGCGCTGGGCGTGGGGCTGGCTCCGCATCACGATCGCACCCCCGAGGCGGTGCTCGAGGCCTGCCGGCAGCACGGGCTGGGGCTGTTCGAGATCCCGCCCGAGGTCTCGTTCGCCGCGATCGGGCTGGCCTTCGCTCAGCTCATGGAGACGGCTCGGGCCCGGGTGCTGCGCGATCTGCACGACGGCACCCGGCGCCTGCTCGGTGCGGCCATGGGCTCGAGCCCCGAGCAGGACGTGCTGTCGGTGCTCACGCGAGGCGGCGTGGGGTGGGCCGTGCTGCTGGGCACGGACGGACGGGTGCGCGCCGGGGTCAGCCCGGCCTCCGCGCAGCAGCTCGAGCAGCTCGTCGAGCGGGTGATGGGCCGGTCGGGATCGCGCCTGGAGATCGCCCGGTTCCCCGAGATCGAGGAGCCGGTCGTGGAGGCGCACCCGCTGCGCCCCCGCGGCGACGACGCCGTGGCGGTCCTGGTGGCTGGCTCCCGCCGCCCGCTGGAGCCCTCGGCCGCCGGCACCGTCCGCGCGGCGGTGACCGTGCTGGAGGTCCTGCAGCATCGCCGCGACGGCAGGAGGGAGGCCGTCGGGGAGCTGGCGGCTCGGTTGCTGCTGCGGGGCAGCGCGGCCTCACCGGCCACGGAGGCGCTGATCAGCCGCAGCGCGGGGTCCTCGGAGCGCAGGCGGCTGCGAGTCGTCATGGGCGTGCCCAGGGATCCGGGCGGGACATCGGCCGGTGCTCGCTTCTGGGGCCATCTGCTCGACACGGATCTGGTGATCCCGGAGGACTGGGGATTCACGGCGATCATGCGCCGCGATCCGAGCGCCCAGGCGGTTTCCGAGGCCCGGCGCCGCGGATGGCTCCTGGCCATCGGCGATCCGGTCGCGGCCGACGCCCTGCGGACGGCGGCCGTGGAGGTGACAGCGGTGCGCGATCAGCTGCGCAGCAGCGACCGCAGCCTGCGTCAGGGGGAGCAGCCGCCGAGCGTGGCCTCCCTGCTGGGCCCGCAGGCGGGCGCCGCACTGGCCCGTGGAGTGCTCGGGCCCCTGCTCGAGCCCACCGCGGAGGCGGTCGAGCAGCGCCGCGTGCTCACCGCATGGCTGGCCTGCGGCGGCTCCTGGGAGGCGGCGGCCCGCGAGCTGGACCTGCATCGCAACACGGTGCGTCGCCAGATCGAGACTCTGCAGCGGGAGCTCGGGACGGATCTGGGCGACATGGGCGTGCGCGCCGACCTGTGGGTCGCGCTGCGCTTCGCCGCGGAGGCTTAGGAGGCTCGGACGGACGACGACGGGGACCGAGCGAGCCGCTGAAGGCTCGGTCGGTCCCCGTCGTGCGCCGCCTGCTGTGCGTCGCTGCTCAGCCGCGCTCCCAGCGGGAGTAGAGATCGGGGCGGCGCTGGTCCAGGTAGGGGATCTCGGCGCGGGCCCGGCGCACCTCCTCGAAGTCCAGGTCCGCGATGATCAGCTCCGGCTCCTGGCCCGCTCGGGCAAGGTCTCTGCCGTGCGGTCCCACGATCACGCTGCGTCCGTCGTAGCGGATCCCGTCCTCCACGCCCGCGTGATTCGCATAGGCCACGATCGTGTGGTTCTCGAGAGCGCGCGCCCGCAGCAGCACCTCCGAGACCTCCGGGAAGCCCTCGGACATCGCCGTGGGAGCCAGGATCAGCTCCGCGCCCGCGACCGCCGCGGCTCGCACGATCTCCGGGAACTCCACGTCGAAGCAGATCACGATCGAGACGGGCACGCCCAGCAGGTCGACGACGGCTGGAGCCTGCTCGGAAGGGGAGAAGGCGGCCGCCTCGTCCCCGCCGAAGAGATGGACCTTGCCGTAGTCGAGCAGCCGGCTGCCGTCGGCGTCGAAGAGCGCGGCGCGGATCTGCCATGGGCCGTCCGGGCCCGAGCCCGGCTCCTGGGCGGGGAAGCTGACGGCCGCGGCGATCCCGATCTCCCGGCAGGCCTGCGCCACGCGCTCCAGGACGCCGGCGATCGCCTGCGGATCGGCTGCGGCGCGCACTGCGAGCGGGGCGTAGCCGGTCAGGAACAGCTCCGGGGTCACGAGCACGTCGGCCCCGCGGTCGGCGGCCGCTCTCATGCCGTCCACCACCGTGGCCAGATTGGCCTCGAGATCGTTGACGACCGCGAGCTCCTGCAGAACTGCCAGCCTCATGGGCTCCTCCTCATCCGTGCGGGGCCGTCGAAGCGGTGCCGGTCGCGCCCGGGCAGTCGCGTGCTCGACGGGCCCGCGGCTCAGGCCTGGGTCGCGAAGGCCTCCTCGAGGACGTCCAGGGCCTCGCCCAGCAGATCATCGCTGATCACCAGGGGCGGGAGGAAGCGCAGCACGTTGCCGTAGGTGCCCGCCGTCAGCGTGATGACGCCTGCGGCGTGGCAGGCGGCGTTGACGGCCTTGGTCAGATCGGGATCCGGGGTGGTGGTGCCGGGCTTCACGATCTCCACGGCCATCATGGCGCCGCGGCCGCGGATCTCGCCGATGGCTTCGTGCTTCTCGGCCAGCTGCCCCAGGCGCTCGCGGAAGATCGCCTCGATCTCGCGGGCGCGGCCCGGGAGGTCCTCCTGCTCCATGGTCTCGATCGAGCCCAGGGCGGCGGCGCAGGCCACGGGGTTGCCGCCGTAGGTGCCGCCCAGCCCGGAGGCGTGCACCGCGTCCATGATCTCGGCGCGGCCGGTCACCGCGGACAGCGGCAGTCCGCCGGCGATGCCCTTGGCGGTCGTGATCAGATCCGGGACCACGCCCTCGTGATCGCAGGCGAACCAGTCGCCGGTGCGGCAGAAGCCGGTCTGGACCTCGTCGGCGATGAAGACGATGCCGTTGTCGCGGCACCACTGGGCGATCTTCGCCAGCCAGCCCGACGGCGGGACAATGAAGCCGCCCTCGCCCTGGATCGGCTCGATGATCACGGCGGCCACGTTCTGGGCGCTGACCTGTGCGGAGACGGCCGAGGTGAAGGCCTCGAAGGCGTCGTCGGCGATCGAGGCGGCATCGCCGGTCCAGCGGTACGGGTAGGCCATCGGCATGCGGTAGACGTCCGAGGCGAACGGGCCGAAGCCGTGCTTGTACGGCATGTTCTTGGCCGTCAGCGCCATCGTGAGGTTCGTGCGGCCGTGGTAGGCGTGGTCGAACGCGATCACGGCGGTGCGCCCGGTGTGGTGGCGGGCGATCTTGATCGCGTTCTCGACGGCCTCAGCGCCCGAGTTGAACAGCGCGGTGCGCTTCTCGTGATCGCCGGGGGTCAGCTCGTTGAGCTTCTCGGCGACCTGCGTGTACTCCTCGTACGGGGTGACCATGAAGCAGGTGTGCGTGAAGTCCTCGAGCTGGGCCTGGGCGCGGTCGATCACGCGCTGGGCGGAGGCGCCCACCGAGGTCACGGCGATGCCCGAGCCCAGGTCGATCAGCTGGTTGCCGTCGACGTCGACGACGATCCCGCCGCCGGCCTTCTCCACGTAGACCGGCAGCCCCACGCCCACGCCGGAGGAGACGGCCTGCTTGGTGCGCTGGTGCAGCTCCTGGCTGCGGGGGCCGGGGATGGCGGTGCGCAGCTCGCGCTTCTGCGGGACGGACATGACGGCTCCCTGGTGCTCGTATCGATGCGATGCTCGCCGCGGGCTGCGCCGGCTGCGAGCCGGTGCGGGCACCGCGACGACGGTGATGGCCACCACTGTCGTCTGCGCCTGCCTATGCTGTCCAATATCGATACTCGATGATCGCCATGCCGATCAGGAATAGGGGTGGGAATGGACCTGCGTGCGCTGCGCAGCCTGGTCGCCGTGGCCGAGGAGGGCACCGTCACGGCCGGGGCAGCCCGGCTCGGCCTGGGTCAGCCGGCCGTCAGCCGCCAGCTGCTCCAGCTCGAGCGGCAGCTGCGCGTGCGCCTGTTCGACCGGGAGGGCGCTCGGATGCGCCTGAGCGCGGCCGGCCAGCAGCTGCTGCCCGAGGCGCGGGAGCTGCTGCGCGGCGCGGCCGCCTTCGAGGCAACGGCCGCCGACGCCGCCGCCGGATCCCTGCAGCGCGTGCGGATCGCATCGGCCGGCACCACGCGCGATGACGTCGTGGCTCCCTGGCTTGCCGAGTGGTCGCCCGAGGCCCCGCTGGCCTCGGTCCTGGAGGCGCCCGTGGACTCCCTCTATCCGGCGCTGCGCCGCGGCGCGGACCTGGCGGTGGCTCCGATCGCCCCCACCGCCGGCCTCGAGTCCATCGAGGTCGCGCAGCTGGGGCTGTGGGCCTATGCGGCCCCCAGGCACCCGCTGGCCGGGACGGGGGCGATCACGGTGCGCGAGCTCGCCGACACCGACCTGCTGCTGCTCGAGCGGTCGTTCCACGCCCGTCGCAGCCTGGACGCCGCCTTCGAGGCCGCCGGGCTGGGCGTGGAGCCGGCGGTCGAGGTCGGCTCGCCCGTGATCGCCCAGGCGCTGGCCGCCTCGGGCCGCGGTCTGACGGTGCTCAGCGACGATCCGCGCTTCGAGCTCGTGCCGCTGGCGATCCTCGCCGACGACGGCAGCCCCCTCACCCTCCGACTGCACGCGGCCTGGGACCCCGACCACCATGCCGCCGGCGCTCTGGCCGAGCTCGCCCGCGACCTCCGCCGGTTCGTGCGCGGACGCTACCCGCAGCCCGGCGCCAGGCAGCCCGCCGGGCCCGGGACGGACGGTGCTCAGCGCGCCGGCAACCGCGAGGACTCCGCTCGGAGCGGGTAGCGCTTCCACTGCCCGTCGCGCCAGTACTTCAGCTGCTTGAGCTGGCGCAGCCCGGCGTCGGGGCACGTGTTGATCCGGATCTGATCCGTGACCAGCCGGTCCAGGGTGGACAGGGCGATGTCGCGGTCCCGCCAGTCCTCGCCGCGGCGCGGATCGATGACCTCGAGCACCTCGTCGATGCGGTCCACGATGTAGGTCGGGACGATGTCCACGCGCGCCCACTGGATCTTCTCGCGGGTGACCTGCGACCAGATGTCCCAGGTGTCCTGGCCGGACTCGTAGGCGTCGATCTTCCGCCGCAGCTCGATCATGTCGTCGACCACCTCGCCCTTGCGGCCCAGGTGCCTGCCATCGCGGTCCAGCAGGTTCTCGAGGGTCTTGAACGGGTTCAGCGACAGGGACGGCACGGATGCTCCTCGGGTCGACGGACCGACGGCCGGGTCCGCCGGGGTGATCGTTCCCATTGTGACGGCTCGGGCGTGCCCGCGTCAGCCGCTGCTGCGACGACTTCCTGCGACCGTCGTGATCGCAGGGGTCGGGGCAGGGGAGCGGCCTGTGCGCATGAACTAGGCTGTGTCCCTATGGCCACCACAGACTTTCCCGCCGAGATCAGCTCTCTGCGCTCCACCTACTCGTCCATCACCGAGGTCGTCGACATCGACGCTCTGCGCGCAGAGGTGGCGCAGCTCAATGAGCAGGCGGCGGCCCCGGATCTCTGGGACGACGTCGAGAACGCCCAGAAGCTGACCTCGCAGCTCTCGCACAAGCAGTCGCAGCTCAAGCGGCTCGACGCCCTCGGCGAGCGGATCGAGGACATCGAGGTCATGGTCCAGCTTGCCGAGGAGGAGGACGACGCCGACACCCTCGCGCTCGCCGAGGAGGAGCTCGTCTCCGTGCGCAAGGATCTGGCGCAGCTCGAGATCACCACGCTGCTGTCGGGCGAGTACGACGAGCGCGACGCCGTCGTGACCATCCGCGCCGGCGCTGGCGGCGTCGATGCCGCGGACTTCGCCGAGATCCTCATGCGCATGTACCTGCGCTGGGCCGAGCGCCACGGCTACCCGACCAAGGTCCTGGACACCTCCTACGCGGAGGAGGCGGGGCTGAAGTCGGCGACCTTCGAGGTCAAGACCCCGTACGCCTTCGGCACGCTATCGGTCGAGGCCGGCACCCACCGCCTGGTGCGCATCTCGCCGTTCGACAACCAGGGCCGCCGCCAGACGTCGTTCGCGGCGGTGGAGGTCATCCCGCTGATCGAGTCGGACGACACGATCGAGATCCCGGAATCGGAGCTCAAGGTCGATGTCTTCCGCTCCTCGGGCCCGGGCGGTCAGTCCGTGAACACCACGGACTCGGCGGTGCGCATGACCCACATCCCCACGGGGATCGTCGTGTCCATGCAGAACGAGAAGTCGCAGATCCAGAACCGCGCCGCCGCCCTGCGCGTGCTGCAGTCGCGCATCCTCCTGCAGCGCAAGGCCGAGGAGGACGCGAAGAAGAAGGAGATGGCCGGAGACGTCAAGGCGTCGTGGGGCGATCAGATGCGCTCCTACGTGCTGAATCCGTACCAGATGGTCAAGGACCTGCGCACGAACCATGAGGAGGGCAACCCCTCCTCCGTGTTCGACGGCCAGATCGACGATTTCGTGGACGCGGGCATCCGCTGGCGCGCCGGCGCGACGCCCGATCCGTCCGAGGGGTGATAAGGCCGCATGGCGACCAAGAAGAAGAAGCAGAACGACGACGGCCGTGATGTCGTCGCCAACAACAAGAAGGCCCGGCACGACTACGAGATCCTCGACACCTACGAGGCCGGGATCGCCCTGATGGGCACCGAGGTGAAGTCGCTGCGCATGGGCCGCGCCACGCTGGTGGACGGCTACTGCGCCTTCGACCGCCGCGGCGAGCTGTGGCTGGAGAACGTGAACATCCCGGAGTACCTGCAGGGCTCCTGGACCAACCACTCCGCCAAGCGCCGTCGCAAGCTGCTGCTGCACGCCTCGGAGCTGGACAAGATCGCGCAGAAGACCCGCGAGTC
The DNA here is from genome assembly GCF_040981045.1 of Kocuria sp. CPCC 205260. Classification (NCBI taxonomy): domain Bacteria; kingdom Bacillati; phylum Actinomycetota; class Actinomycetes; order Micrococcales; family Micrococcaceae; genus Kocuria; species Kocuria sp. CPCC 205260. The sequence goes on along the minus strand of NZ_JAVKPT010000001.1, from coordinate 637,310 downwards.
CGGCTTCACGATCGTGCCGCTGAGCATGTACTTCCGCGACGGCAAGCGCGTGAAGGTGGAGATCGGCGTGGCCCGCGGCAAGCGCGAGTTCGACAAGCGTCAGGCACTGCGCGAGGCCCAGGACAACCGCGAGGCCCAGCGCGCCATGCGCTACCGCAACATGCGCTGAAGCGCTCTCCAGCACCGCTCACCCCGACGGCTGCGGTCGGCGGGGTGTTGTCGTCCCGGGCGTCGAGCAGTAGACTCATGTGTCCGGCAACGGCCCTCAGGGGCAGTCGTCGGAGCTGGTTGACAACAGCATATGGGGATGATCGGTTTCGACGGTGTGAGTCGATTCTGGTGAAGCGGGCCGAGAACGCACAGTCATCTCGTTAATGTCCTGTGCAAACCAATAAGTGCCGAATCCAAGCGCACTGACTTCGCTCTCGCTGCCTGATTGAGCTAGCGACAGCAGTCTGTCAGCCCGGGGTCGCCTTCGCCCCGGTGTCTGGCATCAGCTAGAAGGCCACTGCTTCAGCCGTACGTCGCGGACGGCTGGTGAACACTTACGCGACTGAGCCTGTTGGTCGAGACGTGTGCTACAAGGACCAGGGCTGAGAAAATCCACAGCACACTGCGCCCGGAGAAGCCCGGAAGAAGCTGCACCGGACGGGGGTTCAATTCCCCCCATCTCCACATGTGATGCCTCGTGCATCGGCAGAGCGCCCCGGACCATTCAGTCCGGGGCGCTCTGCGTTGTGCTCGCATCCGCCCAGGGCCCTGGCTGCACCCCTCGGAGGGCCGCTCCGCGTCCCTGCCGTCGCATCGCTCGTCGAGTCGACGCTTCCCTGCGCGAAAACCGCACCATCGCACCGGGACGCGTCGATTCGGCGGGGGAGCAGGAGCCGGTCGGAGGGTCGTCGCGGACCTCCCTGCGGCGGGATTCACAGCCGAAGAAGCTGACAAGTCGGCTCTCAGGTGTTTACCTGGGGGCGCACAAGATCTGAAAGCTGTCTGTTAATCGCTGCCCGGGCGGTTCCGTGTCGGAGCCGCAGGATCGAGGCGGCACGGAAGGAACGCATGGCTGAGACACCCCACGAGACCAGACCGCCGGCAGCGGACGAGCACAGCACGCCGCCCGAGGATCCCCTGGACTCCGATCTGCGTCCCCAGAACCAGATCGCCGATGACGACACCGATGCCCAGATCACCGAGAAGCTCAAGGCTCAGGGCGTCCGGCTCCGTCGCGGCAGCATCGCACCGGCGGTGTTCTGGCCCGCGCTGATCGCGATCATCGTGGTCACCGCCTGCGCGCTGATCTTCCCGGACTTCACGGCCGATGTGCTGCTCGGGGCTCAGACCTGGCTGGTGACCAACCTGGGCTGGTACTACATGACGGTCATCGCGGCCTTCATCGTGTTCGCCCTGTACATGTGCTTCTCGCGCTTCGGCAGCATCAAGCTCGGGCGTGATGACGAGGAGCCCGAGTTCTCCTGGATGAGCTGGTTCGCCATGCTCTTCTCCGCGGGCATGGGCGTCGGTCTGGTCTTCTACGGCGTGGCTGAGCCGCTCACCTACGCGACCTCTGATCCCAAGCCGGGCTGGACAGGCGACCAGGTGGAGCTGGCTCAGCTGGGTATGGCCCAGACCTTTGTCCACTGGGGCCTGCATCCCTGGGCGATCTACGCCGTGATCGGCCTGGCTCTGGCCTACGCCATCCACCGCCGCGGCCGCCCGGTCTCCATCCGCTGGGCGCTGGAGCCGCTGCTCGGCGAGAAGCGCGTCCAGGGCTGGATGGGCGACGTCATCGACATCCTGGCCGTCTTCGGCACCATCGCCGGTGTGGCGACCTCGCTGGGCCTGGGCGTCCAGCAGATCGGCGCGGGGCTGGCTGCCATGGGCGTCGTCGAGTCGGCGGATATGACGCTGCTGATCATCCTGATCGTCGTGATCACGTTCCTGGCCACGGCCTCTGTGGTCACGGGCCTCGGTCGAGGCATCAAATGGCTGTCGAACATCAACCTGTCGCTGGCCGGCATCCTGCTGATCGCGGTGCTGCTGCTGGGTCCCACGCTGTTCATGTTCCAGAACTTCATCCAGTCCCTGGGCGTGTACCTGGCCAACGTGCTGAACATGAGCTTCGACGTCGGCGCCTACCAGGGCGAGGAAGGCGCGGCCTGGGGCGCTGCCTGGACCATCTTCTACTGGGGCTGGTGGGTCTCCTGGGCGCCCTTCGTGGGCGTGTTCATCGCCCGCATCTCCCGCGGGCGCACCGTGCGCCAGTTCGTCGCCGGCGTGCTGCTGGTGCCCACCACGGTCGGGTTCTTCTGGTTCTCCGTGATGGGCGGCGCGGGCCTGTTCCGCCAGCTCTTCGGCGAGGGCGGCCTGGTCGACCCGGAGGAGGGCGTGATCGCCGAGTCCGCTCTGTTCGATCTGCTGGCGGACATGCCGATCGGCGGGATCCTCTCGGTGCTGGCGATCGTGGTCATCGCGATCTTCTTCATCACGTCCTCGGACTCGGGCTCGCTCGTGGTGGACATGCTCGCCTCCGGCGGCCACCCGAACCCGCCCACGTGGTCGCGTGTGACGTTCGCCGTGCTCGAGGGCCTGATCGCGGCAGCTCTGCTGCTGGCCGGCGGGCTCACCGTCATCCAGGCCGCGGGACTGATCACGGCGCTGCCGTTCTCCGTGATCCTGATCCTCATGGCCATCGCCACGGTCAAGGCCATGCGCACGGACCTGGAGCAGATGCAGGACCGGGAGCTGGAGCAGCGCTACCGGCGCGTCTCCGAGATGCTCCAGGAGGACTTCGACTCGAGGTTCGGCGAGCAGGTGGATACCCGAGTCGATCACCGGATCGACTACCGCCTCTCCCGCACCACGGGGCCTGTCACGGGCAGGTTCCGTCGGCTGAAGGGCAACGAGAAGAAGTGACCGTCTGTGCCGATCAGCGCCCTGCGGGGCCGTGATCGGCGAAGAGGATCCCACGGGGGTCGTCGAGCACCGCGCTCGACGGCCCCCGTCGCCTGTGCACACCGCCGCCGTCCTGCCGCGACTGTGGGAGAATCGGAGGCGACCCACGAACATCGGACCTCCCTCAGGAGACGGACTTGAGCTACCAGCCCCCGCACAACGCAGACCAGTCGTCCCCGTGGTCGGACGGCGGCGCACGGGCAGACGGCGCGGCCCGCGACGGCGGCCCCAAGGGCCCCGCGCACGATCCCGGCCAGGAGGAGGCGCCCCGCTACGGCGTGCGCGCCCCGCAGGAGCCCGCCCCGTCCCAGCAGGGCGTCCCGCAGTACGGCCGCTACGACGACGGCCAGAGCTCGTACAGCGCCGGTCAGCCGGTGCAGACCGCCGGCTACGGCGCGGGCGCGAGCGCCCCGGCGCAGCAGTCCTACAGCGGCTACCCGAACCAGGACCCCTACGCCCAGGGCGGCTACCAGCCCGGCCGCAAGGTCAAGGACGGCAAGGGCATGGGCATCGCGTCCCTGGTGCTCGGCATCGTCAGCGTCCTGCTGTTCTGGCTCCTGGGCCTGTTCATCATCGCCGCCGTGATCGGCCTGATCCTGGGCATCGTCTCCCTCGTGCGGGCCTCCAAGGCGCGTGCGGGCAAGGGGTTCGGGATCGCGGGCGTGATCCTCAACGGTTTGGGCCTGATCCTCAACGGCCTGATCCTGGTGCTCTCGCTGATCTTCGGCGCGGCCATGATCCAGGTCTTCAACGACCCGGACGTCCGCAGCTGCTGGGACACCTACATGGGCACCGAGATGACCACGCAGGACCAGGCGGACTTCGAGCAGTGTGTCAGCGACACCGTCGACCAGCAGCTCGACGAGGAGCCTGCGACCGCCAGCTGAGCGATCCGCGCCGCGGTGCTCCAGCCCAGCGGCAAGGACCTGCTCGCGCACGCAGACGAGGGGGCCGAGGCATCATGCCTCGGCCCCCTCATCCGTCTGAGCTAGCCCGCGGGCGATAGGGGATCAGTCGCCGATCAGCTCCAGGACCTGGTCGTGCAGCAGTCCGTTGCTGGCCACGGCGTTGCCGCTGAACGGGCCGGGGGCCCCGTCGAGTCCGGTGAAGCGTCCGCCGGCCTCCTCGACGATCGGGACCAGTGCGGCCATGTCGTACAGGTTCAGCTCCGGCTCGGCGGCCAGGTCCACGGTGCCCTCGGCCACCAGGCAGTAGGACCAGAAGTCGCCGTAGGCGCGGGTGCGCCAGACGCGGTCCGTGAGCTCCAGGAAGTCGTCGCGGTGCCCACGGTCCTTCCACCCGCTGAGCGAGGAGTAGGACAGCGAGGCGTCCTCGAGCCGATCCACCGACGAGACGCCGAGCCGCTCGGCCTTGGCCAGGGATCGTCCTGCCCAGGCCCCGGTGCCGGCTCCGGCCCACCAGCGCCGCTGCAGGGCGGGGGCGGAGACCAGCCCCACCACGGGGACGCCGTCGTCGATCAGGGCGATCAGCGTGGCCCACACGGGCACGCCGCGCACGAAGTTCTTGGTGCCGTCGATCGGGTCCACGACCCACTGCCGGGATCCGGAGCCGGTGGTGCCGAACTCCTCGCCGAGCACGGAGTCCCGGTTGCGGACCCGGGCCAGCTGCGCGCGGATGAGCTGCTCGGCATCGCGATCGGCATCGGTCACCGGGGTGAGATCGGGCTTGGTCTCGACCTGAAGCTCCTGGGAGCGGAACCGCGCCATGGTGAGCGAGTCGACCGTGTCGGCGAGCACGTGGGCGAGGCGGAGGTCATCCGTGTAGGAACCGTGAGGGCGCATGCTCTCCAGGCTAGCGGAGGCTCAGGCCCCCAGGGTCTTGGACTCGGCCTCCTGCTCGTGTCCGGAGCTCAGCAGGCGCCGCAGCGACTCCAAGCGCTCGGGGCCCGCCTGACCTGCGTGTCCCTGCGCGACCCATGCGTCGAGGGCGCAGCCGGGCGCCTCGGCCAGGTGCGTGCAGCCCTTGGGGCACTCGGCGATGGCCGGGCCCAGCTCGTCGAAGGCCTCGACGATCCGATCGGGCTCCACGTGCGCCAGGCCGAAGGAGCGCACACCGGGGGTGTCGATGATCCAGGTGCCGGCAGGGGAGTCGGGGACCCGCAGCGCCAGCGCCGAGGACGAGGTGTGCCGCCCGCGACCGGTCACGGCGTTGACGCCGCCCGTGGCCCGCTGTGCGCCGGTCAGGGCGTTGACGAGCGTGGACTTGCCGACGCCGGAGTGGCCGAGCATCACGGAGACGCTGCCCAGCAGCCTCTCGCGCAGCGCGTCGACCAGCTGCTGATCCAGCGGCAGCGAGTCCTCCTCGGCCGCTGAGGCGCCGTCGCCGGCGGCTCCGGAGGTCAGCACGGACAGCTCGAGCGCTCGGTAGTGCTCGATGAGCCACGACGGGTCCTGCAGATCCGTCTTGGTGATGATCAGCAGCGGCTCGATGCCGGCGTCGTAGGCGGCGACCAGCGAGCGGTCGATGAAGCCCGTGCGCGGCTCCGGCTCCGCGGCCGCCACCACGATCACCAGACGGTCGGCATTGGCCACGACCACGCGCTCGACGGGATCGGTGTCATCGGCGCTGCGGCGCAGCAGCGTGGTGCGCGGCTCGAGGCGCACCAGCCGGGCCAGGGTGTCCGGGCGTCCGGAGACGTCCCCGACCAGGCCGACCCTGTCTCCGGCCACGATGGGGGTGCGGCGCAGCTGCTTGGCGCGCACGGCGGTGACCAGGCGCTCGTCGTCCGAGGATTCGTCGACGACTGCGGTGAAGCGGCCGCGGTCCACCGCGACGATCCGCCCGATCACGGCATCCTCGTAGGCGGGCCGCTCCTTGGTGCGCGGCCGGGAGCCCTTCTTGTTGGCCCGGACACGGACGTCCGACTCGTCCAGCTCGTCCCAGGACGATGCCCTGCGATCAGCGCGCGCCATGGCTGTCTGAGCGCTGGGGAACGGGGGAGGACCCGGGCTGGACGGGCACGGCACCGGTGTCCAGCACGGAGCCGGTGACCATCTGATTCCACAGCTGCGGGAACTGCGGCAGGGTCTTGGCGGTCGTGGCGATGTCCTCGACCTGCACCCCGTCCAGGACCAGTCCGATCACGGCGGCGGCCGTGGCCATGCGGTGGTCCTCGTAGGAGCGCATGACGGCCGGGTGCAGCTGCCCCGGCTCGATCCGCAGGCCGTCGGCGGTCTCCTCGGCGCGGCCGCCGATCCGACGGATCTCCGTGACCAGGGCGGCCAGACGGTCGGTCTCATGCCCGCGGAGGTGGGCGATCCCGCGAAGCACCGATGGCGAGTCCGCCACCGCGCAGATCGCCGCGACGGTCGGTGCGAGCTCCCCGGCCTGGCTGAGATCGAGGTCCACGCCGTGCGGCGGCTTGGACGCGCTGACGGTGAAGGTCCCGTGCTGGCCGTCGGCCTCCGGCTCCAGGCTCACCTGCGCCCCGAAGGCGGGGAGGATCTGCTGCCAGTGGGCTCCGCCCTGAGTGGTGCGCAACGGCCAGCGGGGGATCGAGACGGTGCCGCCCGAGACGACGGCCGCCGCCAGGAACGGCCCGGCATTGGACAGGTCCTGCTCGATGCTCAGATCGACGGCCTGCACGGTCCCGGGGGACACCGACCAGGCGGCGGGCTCGGAGCCCTCGACGCGCACACCGGCCTCCCGCAGGGTCTGCAGCGTCATCTCCACGTGGGGCAGGGACGGCACGCCTGCGCCGTCAGCGCCCACGTGGCGCAGCTGCAGGCCGTGCTCGAAGCGGGCGGCCACCAGCAGCAGCGCCGAGACGAACTGGGACGACTCGGAGGCGTCGATGCTCAGCTGCCCGCCGGGCAGGGCACCACGGCCGATGACGGCGAAGGGCAGGCGCCCGGGCTCGCCGAGCTCCTGGACCTCCACGCCGAGCCCGCGCAGGGCCTCGATGACCGGCCCCATGGGTCGGCGCTCGGCGGCGGCGTCCCCGTGGAACTCGGTGCGACCGGGCACCAGGGCCGCCAGGGCCGGCACGAAGCGCATGACGGTGCCGGCCAGCCCGCACTCGATCCGCCGCTCGGTCGCCGTTCCGGCGGCATCCTCAGCGGCCGCCTGCGTCCGCAGGTGCTCGAACGGGATGGGGGTGATGAGCCAGTCGTCGCCGAAGTCTCCGTGGCCCGGGACGTCCTCCACCCGGGCGCCGAGCTCGCGCAGGGCCTGGGCCATGAGCTCGGTGTCCCGGGAGCGCAGCGGAGCCCTCAGGCGCGACGGGGCATCGGCCACGGCGGCCAGCAGCAGCCAGCGGTTGGTCAGCGACTTGGACCCGGGGACGGTGAGGGAGGCCTGGACGGGACGGGAGCCGAGGAAAGGAGCCGGCCACAGCGACGTGGCTGCGACCGGCTCCTGGTGCTCGGGCTCCTCCGGGAGATCGCGGGTCACGCAGTGCTCCGTTCGGGGTTCGACGAGGTGGTTCGGCGAAGGGCGCTCAGCGCTTCTTCTGTGCCTTCTTGGCGGCCTTCTGCGCCTGCTTGATGCGCTCGGCCGAGCGCTTCTGCGCCTGCTCGGCAGCCTTCTTGGCCGCCTTGCGGGAGCCGCGGGTGGACTTCTCAGCGGACTTCTGGGCCTGCTCGAGGCGCTTGGAGGCATCGGCGGCGAAGCTGCTGGAGGACTTGGTGGCCGCATCCACGAAGTGCTTGGCGCGCCAGGCCAGCGACGGACGGCCGTTGGTGTCCACGGTGGCCAGCATGGTGGCGCCGATCAGCGACACGTTCTTCAGACCGGAGTTGCGGCGAGCGGCCTTCTGCTCCTTGGAGCCGTGCTCGGCCGCCTGGAAGTCCAGGTACGCGTTGAGGCTGGTGGTCACGACCAGCACGGAGGCTGCGGTGCGGGGGAACTTGCCCAGGCCGTAGGCGACACCGGCGGTGACCTGCGCGGCGGCCAGTCCCTGCGCCACGACGGCGCTGTTGGACACGGCCGACTTGGCCTGCGGGACGGCGCGCTCGACGCCGGTCAGGACCGGGGCCAGGTGCTCGGCCGAGCGCGACGAGTTGCGGAAGGCGTCGACGCCGTTGACCACGAAGCCGGTGGCCAGCAGCGGACGGGCGATGATGCGGATGATGCTCATAAGGGGTCCTCCTGTATGTACTGGCGGTCCGGCGTGCGCGGACCGGTGGCCCTTGTTACCGGCCATCCTAACCAGGCTGTCGGTCACCGCACCGGCGCTGGCCCGAGGTGTCGGGACGGCGTCACGATCCGGCGGCCGGAAGGGGCTGCCTGCACAGCGCTTCACCTGCGCCGCGCGGAGGTCCGGGAGGTCGCGGCCGCGACCCGGCGGAATAGACAGGCCCCGCCGACCGTTGCGCGTTGTCGACGCACCGGGAGGCAGACAGACCCTGCCGGACCCGACAGGACAGGAGAGGAGGGACATGGTGCTGACAGCGACCCGCACGGCCGCGACTGCTCCGGCCCGCCTAGACTTGTCCGCGATGAGCGAAGCAGATGACACCGCGGACCGGACCAAGCCGAGCGCGCAGGACGGCCCCGTCGAGACCGCGCCCGATGACGACCTGATGGCCGAGTCCGGCCCGGCTGCCCCTGAGGAGCAGCCCGTGGACCTCGAGACCGAGACCCCGGAGCAGCGTGCCGAGCGCTTCGAGCGCGAGGCCATGGTCTACGTCGACCAGCTCTACGCGGCGGCGCTGCGCATGGCGCGCAATGCCGCCGATGCCGAGGATCTCGTCCAGGAGGCCTACACCAAGGCGTTCTCGTCCTTCCACCAGTACCGCCCCGGCACGAACCTCAAGGCCTGGCTGTACCGGATCCTGACGAACACCTACATCAACCTGTACCGCAAGCGCCAGCGCGAGCCCAAGCAGGCGGACACCGAGACGGTCGAGGACTGGCAGCTGCACCGCGCGGAGCAGCACACCTCCTCCGGCCTGCGCTCGGCGGAGGTCGAGGCCCTCGACCACCTGCCCGACTCGGACGTCAAGCGCGCCCTTCAGGAGCTGCCGGAGGACTTCCGCATGGCGGTCTACCTCTCCGATGTGGAGGGCTTCGCCTACAAGGAGATCGCCGAGATCATGGGCACGCCGATCGGCACCGTGATGTCGCGGCTGCATCGTGGCCGTCGGCTCCTGCGCGAGATGCTCAGCGATTACGCGGCCGACCGCGGGATCGACACCACCAAGGGCGGTCGCCGCAAGTCCTCCGCCACGCAGAGCGCGGCCGCCGACACCAAGTCCGCCGCCAGGGCCCGGGCCGCCCAGCGCACCACCGACGAGAAGCAGAAGGACTGACCATGACCGATTCCCAGCGCGATGCTCACGACGACGGCGCTCCCTGCGGCTGCTCGCAGGCCCAGCTCGAGCGGATCCACGAGTACCTTGACGGCGCCCTGACCGTGGACGACGTCCGCGCCATCGCGGAGCACCTGGACGACTGCCCGGACTGCACGCACGAGCACGACCTCGAGCGGGAGATCCGCACCGCGGTGCGGCGATCCTGCGCGGAGACCGCCCCGGAGACCCTGCGGGCCTCGATCATGTCCCGCATCAACGAGGCCTGCGGCCGCACCGAGGCCGGAGCCCAGGCGGAGTCGGAGTCCGTCCGCCAGAGCACCCAGTGAGCACAGTCGCGGGAGAGCTGTCCCCGCGCGCATGACGAAGGCCCCGACCGGAGGAGCTCGAGGATCTCGAGCCGCCCTGGTCGGGGCCTTCGCTCACTGCTGTCCCAGTCCGGCCCGGGAACGGGCTCAGGAGTTGGGGCGCTTGCCGTGGTTCGCCTTGTTCTTGCGGCGGTCCTTGCGCTTGCGTCCACGCTTGCTCATGCGTGCCTCCTCGGTCGAGTGGTCGGGGATCCGACGGGGGCGGACGGCGTGGGACCGCCCGCAGCCTTCCGCGGACATCCGCCCATTGTTCCACATCCGCGCATGCGGAGGGAACGAGGCGGCGCCGATCGCGCGGATCACTGCGGCTCGGGCAGATCCAGCCAGGAGTACCAGCCGCGGTGCAGCACGAGCCAGGCGATGAGGCCGTAGCCGGCCTGGCCGGGGCTGCCGTCGTTCGCCGAGAGGTCCTTGCGCCACTGCTCGTGGTGCTGCAGCGGATTGAAGGTGTCGACGTAGATGTGGTTGCGCCGAGTGACGACGTCCGCGAAGGCGGCCGAGAGATCGGCGATGCGCCGGTTGCGATCCGGGTCCAGGGTGGGCGGGGGGCCCACCACGAGCACCTTCACGTTGGACTGCGCCGCGGTGTCGACCATGTTGGCCATGTGCAGGCGCGAGCGCGCCGTGGTGATGGCCAGGTCGACGTCGCGCGTGGACGGAGCGATCACCAGGCGGTTGTCCGCACCGGCGGCGAAGCGGAGGGAGGCCTCGCCGAACCAGCGGTCGTTGAGCGCCTCGCTGCCCTCGCCGGGGGCGGCGAGGACGTAGGAGGAGATCGGGACCACGTCATGGGGCGTGCGGGCCAGCACGCGGCCGTACCAGCCAAGCGCCCGGGGGTCTCCGGCGCCGGCCAGCAGCTCGTCGCCGACCGCGACCATTCTGATCCTGCGTTGCTCCACGGGGTTCCTCTTCTTGATGTTCAGCACGGATGGTGGGCGGTGCGGTCCGGGCCTCGGGGGAGGGCCTCGATCGGGCCGCCGGTGACTCAGGCACCCGTCTCATGCAGCCTGTGCCGCCGCTGTGGCAACGGTACATCCTGCGGGGCCGCGCACGGGCACCGCGCGGGACATGGGACGACGGGTGACGCCTGGTCGTGACGACGGCGCCCGGCCCTCCTGCCGCCGCAGCGGGAGGCGGACCGGGCGCCGTCGTCAGGTGCGCCCTGGGGCGCGGCGATCGGCTCAGCGGCCCTCGAAGAGCTCCTCGATGAGGGTCTCGAGCTCGAGGGAGTGGCGCTTGGCCGAGCCGGCTGCCGGGGAGGCCGAGGCCGGGCGCGAGACCAGCGAGACGCGGCGGTCGAGCTCCGGGACCAGGTTGACGGCCATGAAGGGCCACGGGCCCTGGTTGGCCGGCTCGTCCTGCGCCCACACGACCTCGGCGTTCGGGTACTTGGCCAGCTCCGCGCGGATCTCCTCGCTCGGCAGCGGGTAGAGCTGCTCGACGCGCACGATGGCGGTGCTGCGATCGTCGCTCTTCTCGCGGTGCGCGGCGAGGTCGTAGTACAGGCGGCCGGAGACGAGCACCACGCGGGTGACCTTCTCGGCATCCAGACCGGCCTGGTCCTCGATCACCGGGCGGAACGTGCCCGAGGTGAAGTCCTCGACCTGCGAGCTGGCGGCCTTCAGCCGCAGCAGCTGCTTGGGGGCGGCCACGATCAGCGGCTTGCGAGGACGGGCGTAGGCCTGACGACGCAGCATGTGGAAGTGGTTCGCCGGGGTCGACGGCTGCGCCACGATCATGTTGCGCTCGGCGCACAGCGCGAGGAAGCGCTCGATGCGGGCCGAGGAGTGGTCCGGGCCCTGACCCTCGTAGCCGTGCGGCAGCAGCATGACCAGCGACGAGCGCTGGCCCCACTTCTGCTCGGCCGAGGAGACGAACTCGTCCACGATCGTCTGGGCGCCGTTGATGAAGTCGCCGAACTGCGCCTCCCACACGGTCAGGGCGTCCGGGCGCTCGACGGAGTAGCCGTACTCGAAGCCGAGCACGCCGTACTCGGAGAGCAGCGAGTTGTAGATCGCCAGCGTCTCCTGGTCATCGACCAGGCCGTTGATCGGGATCCACGGCTTGCCGGTCTCGTTGTCGAAGAGCACCGCGTGGCGCTGGGTGAACGTGCCGCGCTGGACGTCCTGGCCCGACATCCGCACCGGGATGCCCTCCATCAGCAGGGAGCCGAAGGCCATGATCTCGCCCATGCCCCAGTCGATGCCGCCGTCGACGGTCATCTTTGCGCGGCGCTCGAGCAGCTTGGTGAGCTTGCGGTGGACCGTGAAGTCCTCCGGCGACTCGAGGTGGGCCTGGCCGATACGACGGGCGGTGTCCACGGAGATGGCGGTCGAGCGGGGGATGGAGATCCCGGAATCGGCCTGCTGGGCTGAGGGGCGCTCGATGTTCGAGATCGCGGCGGCATCGCCGGTGACCAGCGGGGCCTCGGAGGTCTGGGCCTCGTGGGTCTCGGTGAACACCCGCTCCAGGCGCTCCTGGTAGTCCTTGAGCGCGCGATCGGCCTCGTCCTGGCTGATGTCGCCGCGGCCCACGAGGTTCTCGGTGTAGACCCGGCGCGTGGAGCGCTTCTGATCGATCATGTCGTACATCACCGGCTGGGTCATCGAGGGGTCATCGCCCTCGTTGTGACCGCGGCGGCGGTAGCAGATCAGGTCGATCACGACGTCCTTGTGGAAGCGCTCGCGGTACTCGAAGGCCATCTGGCCCACGTGGGTGACGGCCTCGGGGTCATCGGCGTTGACGTGGAAGGTCGGCACCTGCACGGCGCGGGCGACGTCCGTGGCGTAGGTCGAGGTGCGACCGGCCTCCGGACCGGTGGTGAACCCGATCTGGTTGTTCACCACGACGTGCACCGTGCCGCCCGTGGCGTAGGCGGGCAGCTCGGCCATCTGCATGACCTCGTAGACCACGCCCTGACCGGCCATGGCGGCATCGCCGTGGACCTGGATGGGCAGCACCGGGAAGGTGCCGTCGCCCTCGGGGCCTGCGCCCAGGACATCGGTCTTGGCGCGGGCGACGCCCTCGATCACCGGATCGGCGGCCTCGAGGTGCGACGGGTTGGCACCCAGGTAGACCTGGGTCTGGTTGCCGGCATCCGAGGTGAAGGTGCCCTCGGTGCCCAGGTGGTACTTGACGTCGCCGGAGCCCTCGGCGCGGGGATCCTGGCCGCCGTCGAACTCGCGGAAGACCTGGGCGTAGGACTTGCCGGCGATGTTCGTCAGCACGTTGAGGCGCCCGCGGTGGGCCATGGCGATGGCCACGCCGGCGAGGTTCTGATCGGCGGCATCGGAGATCACGGCGTCGAGCAGCGGGATCAGCGACTCGCCGCCCTCCAGCGAGAAGCGCTTCTGGCCGACGTACTTGGTCTGCAGGAAGGTCTCGAAGGCCTCGGCCGCGTTGAGGCGGCTGAGGATGCGGAACTGCTCCTCGCGCGAGGGCTTGGTGTAGCCCTTCTCCAGGCGCTCCTGGAAGAACTCGCGCTCCTGGGGGGCGTCCAGGTGCATGTACTCGACGCCGATCGTGCGGCAGTAGGCATCGCGCAGCAGGCCCAGGATGGTGCGCAGGGTCAGCATGCGCGCCCCGCCGAAGCCGCCGGTGGGCCACTCGCGGTCCAGGTCCCACAGCGACAGGCCGTAGGTGCGGATGTCCAGATCCGGGTGGGCGCGCTGTTCGTAGCCCAGCGGGTTGATGGCGGCCATCAGGTGGCCCCGGACGCGGTAGGCGTGGATCAGCTGCTGGACCCGGGCGACCTTGTTGACCTCGGTCTCCGGGTTCACCTGGTTGTCGGTGACCCAGCGCACGGGCTCGTAGGGGATCCTCAGCCCGTGGAAGACCTCGTCCCAGAACTCGTCGCCGAGCAGGTAGGACTCGATCAGCTTCAGGAACTCGCCGGAGCCGGCGCCCTGGATGACGCGGTGGTCGTAGGTCGAGGTCAGGGTGATGACCTTGGAGATCGCATTGCGCGCCAAGGTGCGGGGGGAGGAGCCGCGGAACTCGGCGGGGTAGTCCAGCGCGCCGACGCCCACGATCGTGGCCTGGCCCTTGGACAGGCGGGGCACGGAGTGCACGGTGCCGATGCCGCCGGGGTTGGTCAGCGAGACCGTGGTGCCGGCGTAGTCGTCCATGGTCAGCTCGCCCTTGCGGGCACGGCCGACCATGTCCTCGTAGGCATCCCAGAACTCGCGGAAGGTGAGGTCCTCGGCGCCCTTGATGTTGGGCACCACCAGGTTGCGCGAGCCGTCCTTGTTGGGCAGGTCGATCGCCAGGCCGAAGTTGACGTGCGCCGGGTGGATGGCCACCGGCTTGCCGTCCTGCTCCTCATAGGTGACGTTCATGGACGGCATCTTCTTCAGCGCCTTGATGACGGCGTAGCCGATCAGGTGCGTGAAGGAGACCTTGCCGCCGCGGTTGCGGGCCAGGTGGGAGTTGATGACGATGCGGTTGTCGATCAGCAGCTTGGCCGGCACCGCGCGCACGGTCGTGGCGGTGGGGACCGACAGGGAGGCCTCCATGTTGGCGGCCACGGCCTTGGCCGGCCCGCGCAGCTTCACCACCTTGTCCTGCGGCTCGTCCTGCGGCTGCTCTGCGGATCCTGCCGAGGTGGACTCCACTGGGGTGCTCTCCTGGGTGCTCTTGTTCGTGGTCTTCTGGGGGGCGGGCTTCGAGGCGGCGGCGCTCGGACCCTTCTGCTGCGCGGCGGAGGACGGCGCCGGCTTCTTCGCCGGTGCCTCCGCCTCTGCTGCGGACTCGTTCGTCGTGGCCTCTGCCGGGGGCTCCGGGGAAGCTGCCGCGCTCTCGCTGCCGGAGGATGCGGCGCGGTCCATGGCCTCGAACACCGGCCACCAGTCACGATCGACCGAGTCGCGATCCTTCCGGTAGCGCTCGTAGAGGTCCTCGACCAGCCACTCGTTGCCCGCGAACTCTTCCGGGATCAGATCTCGTGGTGTGCTTGGCACGTGCCTACGCCTCATTCTGTCGTCAGTATCGCCGCGGCCGCCGTCGGCCGCGCCTGAGGACCGCCCTGCCGGGTCCGGACCCTGAAGGGCGGCTCGTCGTCGAATCCGCCCGTTCCGACTCAGCCCGGGACGCGGCTGGAGGCGCTGCTCCCGGGTGCGGTCATATGCATCCAGAGTCTAGTAGGGCGAGTCGGCCAGGGCCAGCAGGGGCCGCGCCCGTGGCCCGCGCGGCTGAACGGCGGTCCTAGACTTCGGTGCGTGCGATTCCTCAACACCCCTGTCACGGATCTGACCTACGACGACGCCTTCCTGGTCCCGTCGTCCTCCGCGACCTCCTCGCGCTTCGACGTGGACCTGGCGGCGCCCGATCCGACCGGCTCCACGATCCCGCTGGTGGCCGCGAACATGACCGCGGTGACCGGCAAGCGGATGGTCGAGTCCATGGCCCGGCGCGGCGGCCTGGCAGTGCTGCCGCAGGACCTCCCGCTGGAGGTCGTGGCCCGGGAGACCGACTGGGTCAAGGCGCGTCCCCTGCGCTTCCTCTCGGCGCGCACCTTCCGCGCTGAGGACACCGTCCACGACGCCCGGACGCGACTGGGCGAGTACGCCCACGGCAGCGTGCTGGTCGTCGACGACGACGGTCGACTGCTCGGGCTCGTCCAGGAGCCGGACTGCCAGGAGGCGGACAGCGGCGCCTCGCTGCGCTCGGTCATGCGCACGGACCTGCCGGCGATCCCGGAGCAGGACCTGGCCGTCGAGGGCATCGGTGCGGCCCCGTCGTCGCTGGTGCCGACCATGGCAGCCGTCAGCCAGCGCCTGGCGCAGTCCGGCACCGAGGTGGCCCCGGTGGTCTCCGCCGAGGGCATCGCGCTCGGCGTGATCACCTCCCAGGCGGCTGTGCGCGCCACGATCTACGCGCCGGGCACGGATGCCGACGGACGGCTGAGGGTCGCCGCGGCCATCGGCATCAACGGCGATGTGGAGGGTCGGGCCCGAGCGCTCGTCGAGGCCGGCGTCGACGTGCTGGTGGTCGACACCGCTCACGGGCACCAGCGGAAGATGCTGCAGGCGCTGGAGACCGTGCGGACGGTGGCCGCCTCCCGCCCGATCGTGGCGGGCAACGTGGTCACGGCGGACGGCGTGCGCGACCTGCTGGGGGCCGGGGCGGACATCGTGAAGGTCGGTGTGGGCCCGGGGGCCATGTGCACGACCCGCATGATGACCGCCGTGGGGCGTCCCCAGCTGTCGGCCGTGCTCGAGTGCGCCGAGGCCGCCGCCGAGCTGGGCGGGTCCGTGTGGGCGGACGGCGGCGTGAAGCATCCCCGGGATGCCGCCCTGGCGCTGGCCGCGGGCGCCAGCCAGGTCATGGTGGGCTCCTGGTTCGCCGGAACCCACGAGAGCCCCGGGGAGCTGCGGCGAGCCGCCGACGGCCGCCTCTACAAGGAGAGCTTCGGCATGGCCTCCACGCGCGCCGTGCTGGCTCGGACCGAGGGGCTGGAGGCCTTCGAGCGCTCGCGCCGGGCCATGTTCGAGGAGGGCATCTCGAGCTCCAGGATGTACCTGGACCCGCGTCGCCCGGGGGTGGAGGACCTGATCGATCACCTCACCGCCGGGGTGCGCAGCTCCATGACCTACGCCGGAGCCTCGAATCTGCCGGAGTTTGCAGATCGCGCTGTGCTCGGCATCCAGAGCCGCTCGGGATATGAGGAGGGCCGCGCGCGCTCCGAGAGCTGGAGCTGAGTGCGCGAGCGGTCGGATCGCGCTCGGGCTGGGTCCGGGCGGCAGCATCTGCTACTGTCGGCGCCTAGATGAAAACGATTATCAATAAGAGCCGGCCCGGCGGGGCGGCCGACGAGCTTCCCGCCGCGGCCCGCGCAGGGCGACCCGCGGGGCGGCCTCGCCGCGGAAGCCGCTGCTCAGCGACCGGCCTCCTGGCTCTGGCCGCCGTCGGGGCCCTGGCGATGACCGGGTGCACCTCCGGCCATCAGGCTCGGGCAGCGGCGGACGACGAGACGCTGCGCGTCGTCGCCTCGACCTCCGTCTATGCCGACATGGCCCGGGAGATCGGCGGGGATGACGTCGAGGTCACGGCCATCATCGACTCCCCGGCCCAGGACCCCCACTCCTACGAGGCCACGCCGCTGGATGCCCTCATCGTGCGCGACGCCGACCTGGTGATCGTCAACGGCGGAGGCTACGACAGCTTCATGGACGGCCTGCTCGAGGGCTCTAAGGCCCGGGTGATCGACGCCGTCGAGGTCTCCGGCCTGGAGGCGTCGGACGAGGCTGACGACGAGCACGACCACGACGGCCACGACCACGAGGAGCACAGCGAGGACGAGAGCGCGCATGAGGCGCACTCCCACGACGGCCACGATCACGCCGCCTTCAACGAGCACGTCTGGTACGACCTGCCGTCCATGGAGCGCCTCAGCGGGGCCCTCGCCGACGGCATCGGCGAGCTGGCGCCGGAGGAGGCCCCCGAGGTGACCGAGCGCGGGCAGCAGTACGCGCACAGCCTCCACGAGCTGGGCGTGCGCGCCGAGGACCTGCACCTCGAGGGCTCCTTCCTGGCCACCGAGCCCGTCGCCGATCACCTGCTCGAGCGCGCCGGTCTCCACGACGCCACTCCCGAGCAGCTCACGGCCGCGGTAGAGAACGGGCTGGACATCCCGCCGCTGCTGTACCTGGAGGCCGAGGAGGCCCTGGAATCCGGGGAGGCGGACGTGCTCGCCTACAACGAGCACACCGCCAGCGGGCAGACCCAGCGGCTGCAGGACACCGCTGAGGAGACCGGGGCGGACGTCGTGTCCTTCACCGAGACCGTCCCGGAAGGCGTCACCTATCTGGAGTGGATGAGCGCGAACGTCGACCAGCTGGAGGAGATCCGATGAGCGCCGGCAGCACCGAGGCGGCACCCGTGGTGGAGTTCCGCCGGGCGAGCCTGTCCATGGGGCGGCGCACCCTGTGGTCCGGGCTGGACCTGCAGATCTCGCCGGGGGAGTACATCGCCGTGCTCGGCGGCAACGGCACGGGCAAGACCTCGCTGCTGCGGGTCCTGCTCGGCCTGCAGCCGCTGAGCGGCGGAGAGGTCCGGGTGCAGGGCCAGGCCCCGCGCTGCGGCTCCACCGGCATCGGCTATGTGCCCCAGCAGAGGGCCTTCGCCCGCGAGGTGCCCATGCGCGGCCGCGACCTGGTGGGCATGGGCCTGGACGGGCACCGCTGGGGGCCGCGCCTGCGCGGCCGCGCGTCCGCCCGGCGCCGGATCGACGAGGCCCTGCAGCGCGTGGGCGCCCTGGACTTCGCGGATGCCCCGGTCGGGCTGCTCTCCGGAGGCGAGCAGCAGCGCCTGCGCATCGCCCAGGCCATGATCACCGACCCGGACCTGCTGCTGTTCGACGAGGCCCTGCTGTCGCTGGACCTGAGCAGGCAGCGCGACGTCGCCGGACTGGTGGCGCAGCAGAGCCGGCGCACCGGGGCGGCCGTCGTGTTCGTCACCCATGACGTGAACCCGATCATCGACGACGTCGACCGCGTGCTGTACCTGGCGAACGGCTCCTTCCGCATCGGCACTCCGGACGAGGTGCTGCGCACCGACGTGCTCTCCGAGCTCTACGGGACCCCGATCGAGGTCGTGCGCGCCGGCGGGCGGATCATCGTGGTCGGCGCCGAGCGCGAGCACGCCCACCATCTCGATTCGGACCCTTCAGCCCACGAGGGCGCTGCGGTCCGACCGCCCCACGACGAAGGGAGCCGTCCGTGGACGACGCCATCTCGCTGAGCACGCTGCTGGAGCAGGTCTTCGTCTTCGAGCGCTACGGCGAGGTCCTGGTCCTGCTGCAGAACTCCCTGTACGCCGGAGCCCTTGTGGGCCTGGTCGGCGGCATCATCGGCACGTTCGTGATGATGCGCGACCTGGCCTTCGCCGTCCACGGCGTCTCGGAGCTGTCCTTCGCCGGCGGGGCGATCGCCCTGCTGGCCGGGACCTCGATCGTGACCGGCTCGCTGCTGGGCTCGGTGATCGCAGCGCTGCTGATCGGTCTGCTGGGTGCCCGATCCCGGGCGGCCAACTCGGTGGTGGGAGTGCTCATGCCGTTCGGGCTGGGCCTGGGCATCCTGGCGCTGTCGCTCTACCAGGGGCGCAGCGCGAACCAGTTCGCGCTGCTGACGGGCCAGATCGTCTCGGTCTCCGAGATCCAGCTGGTCTCGATCGCGATCCTGTCGATCGTGGTCCTGGCGGGGCTGGGGCTGCTGTGGCGGCCGCTGAGCTTCGCCAGCCTGGATCCCGCGGTGGCCCAGGCGCGGGGGCTGCCGATCCGGGGGCTGTCGATCGTGTTCATGCTCCTGCTGGGCGTGGCCGTGGCGCTGTCGGTGCAGATCATCGGCGCCCTGCTGGTGCTGGCCCTGCTGGTGACCCCGGCCGCAGCGGCCATGAGCCTCACGGCCTCCCCAGGACGCGTGGTGGTGCTGTCCGTGGTCTTCGCCGAGGCGGCGATGCTCGGGGGGACGCTTCTGGCGCTGGGCGGATCGCTGCCGATCAGCCCGTACGTCACTACGATCTCGTTCCTGCTGTGGGGCATCGCCCGGCTGCTGGGGCGGCGCCGCCGGGCAAGCGGACGGCTTCCGCGCAGCGGCCGCCCCGCGGGGCAGCCGCAGGCTCAGAGCAGGACGGGCAGCGCCGCGGGTTCGATCGAGATGACGGCAGGGCCGGAGCCCACGGGCTCGCCGTCCGCGTAGATCGGGCCGGTGGCGTCGATCCGCGCGGACAGGGCCGCATCCATGCTGACCTCGGGCAGCTCGGTGTGCGCGGCGCGCATCAGGAGCGGGAACAGGCGAGCGACGCGGGTGCGCGGCATGGCCCGGACCTGGAAGATCTCCAAGACGCCGTCGAAGGCCTCCGCATGCGGGACGATCCGCAGACCGCCTCCGATCGAGGACGTGTTGGCCACGGAGAGCATGAGCAGGCGCCGCGCCGACAGCACGGTCCGCCCTCCCGGCTGCTCGATCTCCAGGGACGTGAACGGAGACGGGTAGCGCAGCACCTCCACCGGAAGAGCGGCCAGATAGCGGGACTCGCCGCGCGGCCAGCGCCAGGAGTTCGCCCGCTGAGCGACCGCGGCGTCGATGCCGCAGCAGGCGGCGGTCGCGTACCAGCGCCGGTTGCCGTCGGCGAGCTCGATGCGCCCCAGATCCATGGACCGCGGGCCCTCGTCGAGACCGCGCAGCACCCGGCCGGCGGCTCGCTCCGGGTCGTTCTGCGGAACGCCCATGTGCCGAGCCAGGTCGTTGCCGGTGCCCGCCGGCACCAGCCCGAACGGGACCGGCTCCAGGCCCCGGTCGCTGCGCTGCCTGAGGACGTTGACCACGGTGTGGACCATGCCGTCCCCGCCCACGGCCACGACGGCGGCCACGGCCTCGCCCTCGGCGTCGGCCCGGGACAGCCTGCGCTGCAGGGATGCTCCCCACACCACGCCAGAGCGGTCGGTCGCGTCCTCCGGGGCGGTGCGGACGGTCTCGGTGCGGAAGCCTCCGGTGCGCAGGATGGCCGCCGCGCGCCGGGCCGTGTCCGGGCCGCGGCGCCTCCGCGGATTGACCACCAGGAGGATCAGCGGCGCGGTCCGCGCCGAGGACCGGCTCATGCCGCACCCGGGGCGTCGTCGCCCTCGTCATCGCTCGAGTCCTCGGCCGGGGCCTGAGCGGAGCATCGGGCGCACAGCCCGACGATCTCGACGGTGTGGTCGACCTGCGTGAAGCCGTGATCCTGCGCGGTCTGCGAGGTCCAGCGCTCGATCTCCGGCGCCTGCAGCTCCACGGTCGCTCCGCACCGGCGGCAGACCAGATGGTGGTGATGCTGCTCGGCGGCGCACTGGCGGTAGATGGACTCGCCGTCCTGGCTGCGCAGGACGTCGACCTCCCCGGCCTCGGCCATGGACTGCAGGATCCGGTAGGTCGTGGGCAGGGAGACGGACTCGCCGCTCTCGCGCAGAGCTGCGTGCAGGTCCTGGGTGGAGATGAAGTCAGACTGCGCGCTCATGGCGGCCTGGACCGCGCGGCGCTGGCGGGTCACGCGCACGGCGGCGTGCGGCTGCTGAGCTGACGGCGTGGACAACGAAGGACCTCCTGAACACGATCGCACCCGTGCCTGGGGGACGGCGGCCGGGGGATCCTCCATGCTACTCGGGCGCGGCCCCGGGCCCGGTGCGGTGGACGCGGGGGACGGGGCCCTCGCGAGGTCGCAGCGGATCAGTAGGCTGGGAGCACAGCACCGGCCGCGCCGCGCAGCTAGCGGCGGAACCGCACGGTGCAGGCATCGCTGAGGAGTTCCACGTGAAGCTGACCAAGTACACCCATTCCTGCGTCCGCCTGGAGATCGACGGCACCGTGCTGGTGCTGGATCCTGGCAGCTTCTCCGAGGTCGAGCAGGCCATGGACGGGGCCGATCATCTGCTGATCACTCACACGCATCCCGATCACCTGGATCCCGAGCGCGTTCCGGCGCAGCTGCGGCAGATGCGCGATCTGCAGGTCTGGGCCCCGGGCTCGGTGGCCGCCGATCTGCGCGAGCAGCTCGGCGCGGACGCGACCGACTCGAAGGGAGGCGAGCGCATCCACGACGTCGATGCCGAGACCGAGCTCGATCTGTCGGGCGTGCGGGTGCGCACCTTCGGCGGGCAGCACGCGCTGATCCACCCGCTGATCCGCACGGTCGACAACGTCGGCTACCTCATCGAGGAGCGCGTCTACCATCCCGGGGACTCGCTGGTCGTCCCGGACGGCATCACCCCGTCCACCGTGCTGGTCCCGCTGCACGCGCCGTGGTCCAAGATGGCGGAGGTCATCGACTTCCTCATCGCGGTCCGGGCCGAGAAGGCCTACCCCATCCACGACGCCCTGCTCTCGGACAACGGCTTCGGCATCGTGGAGAAGCAGGTCACGGCCTTCGCCGCCAAGTACGGCACCGACTACGAGCACCTGGACCCCGGCACGACCGTCGAGGCCTGAGCGCACCCCTCGCACAGCACACCCGGAGACACCCGCACACCCAGGAGGACGCAGTGACGACCATCTTCACCCGCATCATCGACGGCGAGATCCCCGGCCGATTCGTCTGGACGGACGACGAGTGCGTCGCCTTCCTCTCGGCGGATCCCCTGTCCACCGGGCACACCCTGGTGGTGCCCCGCCAGGAGATCGACCACTGGCTGGATCTCGACCCGGCGCTGGCCGGACACCTCATGCGCGTCAGCCAGGTCATCGGCCGAGCCCAGCGAGAGATCTTCGAGCCCCAGCGCGTGGGCCAGATGATCCAGGGCTTCGAGGTGCCGCATGTCCACATCCACGTGTGGCCCGTGTCCTCGACCGCGGACTTCGACTTCGCCAATGCGGACCACGATCCGGATCCGGCCGTGATGGACGACGCCGCTCAGCGCATCCGCGAGGCACTGCGCTCGGCCGGCCACGAGGCCCAGGTGCCGCAGGACTGAACCGGATGGGGCCCGCAGGACCCCGGCCGCCACGGCGCCATGTCAGCAGGCCCCGACGATTCCCGGATCGTCGGGGCCTGCTGACATCCTGCGGCAGAGGCAGCGGGTCACGGCGCGGGTCGGGCCCGGAGCGTCGTCTCCCGGTGCCTTCCCGGATCAGCGAGCAGCGGCGTCTCGCAGCGCCTTGCGCACGCGCTTGGCCGAGACGGTGTGGGCGGTGCCGAGCTCCTGGGCGAACAGCGAGACGCGCAGCTCCTCGAGCTCCCACTCGATCACTGCCAGCGCCTCGGGCACCGGCAGGCCCTTCGGCACGGCGGCCACGGCCTTGTCGAACTCCTCCTCGAGGGACTGGATCTCGCTCATGTTCACGCCGTCGCGCTGGATGTTGGCGGTGCCCACGAGCTTGTCGATGCGCAGCTCCATGGCCTTGAGGTAGCGCGGCAGGTGCTGCAGGTGCGCCCACCCGATACGGGTCACGAAGCCCGGCTTGACCAGACGGTCGAGCTGCTCTCGGATGTCGGCGAACGCGCTGACGGCTGCCATGGACGACGGTCGCTTGATCCGCTTGCGCACGGAGTTGGCCAGCGTGAGGACCTCGGCCACCAGCGCGGTGACCTGGAAGACGGTCTCGATCTGCTCGGCACGGACGTCGTCGAAGAGCCGGTCGAACTCCTGGCGGGTCCACGGCGGCTCGGCCGGCACGAGCTTGTCCACGGCGGCGCGGGTGCAGTCCTGGATGAGGGCGTCGACCGACCCGTGGGGATTCTGGGTGAAAACGATCTTCTCCCGGTTGTCCAGATGGTCCGAGATGAACCGCTGGGTGTTCGGCAGGCGGCGCTGCAGCAGCGAGATGGTGCCCGAGCGCTGGGCCGCCCGCTGGTCCTGCTCGGAGGAGAAGACGCGGACGTCGGCGGTGGGCTCGGAGGCCTCGGCGCCGGGGGAGGCCACGAGCGCCGGCCAGCCGGTGATGCGCTGACCGGAGACCACGGTGTCGACCTTGCGCGGCAGGTCCCGCTCGGGCCACTCGGTGAGCCCGTCGCGCTCCATCGCAGGCCCGGCCGTTTCCTTGCCGCCGCCGGAGGCAGGGCCCTTCTTCTTCCGCCCGCTCTTCCCCTGGGAGCCGGAGCCGCCTCCCGGGCCGGGGACGGCACCGGGGCCGGGCACCGGCAGCGCCGAGGCCGAGGTGCCCAGCGATTCGGCCAGCGTGGCGCGGACCTGATCCCGCAGCGCGACCTGCAGGTGCTCGAGGTCCTCGCCCTCGCCGAGGATCCGGTTGCGGGAGTCGCGGACCTGGAAGTGCATGCGCAGGTGCTCGGGCACAGCGGACCAGTCCCACGACCCCGGTGGGATGACGACGCCCTTGAGCTGGCGCAGAGCGCGCTCCAGAGACTGCTCCAGGTCGTCCTGCTCCGGATCGGCTTGAGCGTCGAGCAGCTCGACGGCCCGACGGGCCACATCCGGGGCCGGGACCACGCTCTTGCGCACCTGCTTGGGCAGCGAGCGGATCAGGGCGGTCACCAGCTCCGTGCGCAGACCCGGGATCAGCCAGCGGAAGGGCCCCGGGCGCAGCTGGTGCAGGAAGAGGATCGGCACGCGCACTGTGACGCCGTCGGCCTGGCGCCCGCGCCCGGACCCCTTCCGCTCGGAGGGTCCGGTGCCGGAACCGGGGGCGAACGTGTAGTCCAGATCCAGGCTCAGCTCACCGCCGTCGGTGCGGGCGATCCAGTGGCGCGGGAAGGCGGAGTCGTCCCAGGTCTCGGCCTGGTCGTCGATCAGCTGCTCGGGGTCGAAGTCGAGCAGGTGCTCGTCCTGGCGCGAGGCCTTCTTCCACCACGTGTCGAAGTGGGCCTGGGAGACGACCTCGGCGGGGACCCGGGCATCGAAGAACTCGTAGAGCGCCTGGTCGTCGACCCGCAGGTCCTTGCGGCGCAGCCGTGACTCGAGCTGCTCGACCTCGGCGAGCTTCCTGCGGTTTCGCTGCACGAAGCGGTGGCGGGTCTGCCAGTCGCCCTCCACGAGGGCCTTCTGCAGGAAGATCTCGCGGGAGGCGACCGGGTCGATCCTCCAGTAGCCCACGGGCCGATCCGCCGCCAGCGGGACGCCGTAGAGGGTGGCCCGCTCCTTGGCCATCACCGCGCCCTGGCTGCGGGACCAGTGCGGCTCGGCGTAGGTGCGCTTGACCAGATCGCCGGCGACCTCCTCGATCCACTGCGGTTCGACCGCGGCGTTCACGCGCGCCCACAGGCGGGAGGTCTCCACGAGCTCGGCAGAGACCACGAAGTCCGGCTTCTTCTTGAACAGCGCCGAGCCCGGGAAGATCGCGAAGCGCGTGCCGCGGGCGCCCTGGTAGTCGCGGGTGCGCTCATCGCGCAGGCCGATATGGCTGAGCAGCCCGGCCAGCAGGGACTTGTGGACGTCATCGGCCTTGGCGGCCGGATCGATCTCCCGGTCGCGGCCGACCTCGATGCCCACCGAGCGGCCCATCTGCCGCAGCTGCGTGTAGAGGTCCTGCCACTCGCGGATGCGCAGGAAATTCAGGAACTCGCGCTGCACGGTCTTGCGGAACTGCGAGCTGGACAGCTGCTCCTGCTGCTGCTGGAGGTGCTGCCACAGCAGCAGGAAGCCCAGGAAGTCGGAGCTCGTGTCCTTGAAGCGGGCGTGCAGCTCATCGGCCTGAGCCCGCTTCTCCAGCGGGCGCTCGCGGGGGTCCTGGATGGTCAGCGCGGCGGCCAGGATCATGACCTCGCGGGCGCAGCCGCGGCGCTGGCCCTCCACGATCATGCGGCCCAGCCGGGGATCCACGGGCAGCGCGGCCAGAGTGCGACCGGTGCGGGTCAGCGGAGAGCGCTCGTCGTCCCTGTCGCCGCGACCGCGCCCGCGGCGTCCGCGCGAGCCGCGCCCGGATCGCTCGCCGTCCTGCTCTGCCCGACGGCCGCGGGAGGACTCGGCGGGACGCAGGGCGCCGAGCTCGCGCAGCAGCATCACGCCGTCCTTCACGGCGCGGGATTCGGGCGGCTCCACGAACGGGAACCGGCCGATGTCCTCGGGGGAGTGGACCACCCCGGCAGAGGTCATCTGCAGGATGACAGAGGCCAGGTTGGTGCGCAGGATCTCCGGATCCGTGAACTCGGGACGGGACTCGAAGTCCTCCTGCGAGTACAGCCGGATGCAGATGCCGTCGGAGACGCGGCCGCAGCGGCCTGCGCGCTGATTCGCCGAGGCCTGCGAGATCCGCTCGATCGGCAGGCGCTGGACCTTGGTGCGGGTGGAGTACCGGGAGATGCGCGCCGTGCCGGTGTCGATCACGTACTTGATGCCGGGCACGGTCAGCGAGGTCTCGGCCACGTTGGTGGCCAGCACGATGCGCCGCGAGGAGCCGCGGGAGAACACGCGGTGCTGCTCGGCCATGGACAGCCGGCCGAACAGCGGAAGGACCTCGGTGCCGCGCAGCCGCGGACGATCCGCCACCAGGGACTCGAGCGCGTCCTGGGCATCGCGGATCTCGCGCTCGCCGGAGAAGAAGATCAGGATGTCGCCGCGGTCCTCGTGCGAGAGCTCCTCGACGGCCTCGCACACGGCGTCCAGGGGGTCGCGGTCCTCGTCCTCGAGGCCGTCGTCGTTGTCCTCGTCGATCTCGTGTTCGCCGCTCAGCGGCCGGTAGCGGATCTCGACGGGGTAGGTGCGCCCGGAGACCTCGATGATCGGCGCGGGCTCGGGCTGCGCGTCCTGCGAGCCATCGGTCGGCAGCGGCTCGTGGAAGTGCTGGGCGAAGCGCTCGGGATCGATCGTGGCCGAGGTGATGATCAGCTTCAGATCCGGGCGCTGGGGCAGGAGCGTCTTGAGGTAGCCGAGCAGGAAGTCGATGTTCAGGGAGCGCTCGTGGGCCTCGTCCACGATGATCGCGGAGTAGCGCGAGAGCAGGCGGTCGTGCTGGATCTCGGCAAGCAGGATGCCGTCGGTCATCAGCTTGATCCGCGAGTCCCGGCCCACCTCCGAGGTGAAGCGGACCTGGTAGCCGACCGTCTGGCCGATCTTCTCGCCCATCTCCTCGGCGATGCGCTCGGCCACCGAGCGGGCGGCGATGCGCCGGGGCTGGGTGTGCCCGATCATGCCGGACTCGCCCAGGCCGAGCTCTAAGCACATCTTGGGGATCTGGGTGGTCTTGCCGGAGCCGGTCTCGCCGGCGATCACGACGACCTGATGGTCGCGGATCGCGTCCTGGATGTCCTGGCGCCGGCCCGAGACCGGCAGCTGCTCGGGGTAGACGATCCGGGGGCCGGTGCCCTCGTGCGCGGTGGTGGTCATATCCGGGCCATTCTACGGGGCGGGGACGACGGCCCCGCGGCCGCCGTCCCCCTGGCGGCGCCCTCGTGGGGCAGCGCGGCGCCTCAGAGCAGCTCGAGCGCGCTGCGAGCGGCCCGGTCCGCGGCTCCCAGGTAGGACCCGCCGCGCGGAGGGTCGAAGAGCACCGCGTGGGCGATCAGCACGAAGAGCTGATGCAGCCCCGTGCGCTCGTGCCACCCGTCGCGCAGCGGATGCGCCTCCTGATAGCCGGCCAGGATCTCCTCCAGGTGCGGGGCGCCGAAGACCGAGAGGAAGGCCAGGTCCTGCTCCCGGTGGTCGCCATGGGCGGCGGGGTCGATCAGCACCGCGCCCTGGTCGTCCCACATCAGATTGCCCGCCCACAGGTCGCCGTGGATGCGTGCGGGACGGTCGCCGTCGTCGAACCTCCCCGCTTCGATGGCCTCGGTCGCCCGCTCGATGTCCTCGAGCTCCGAGTCCGTGACGCCGCGGGAGCGCAGCCGCTCGAGCATGGGGCGCAGCCGCTGACCGCCGTAGAAGGCGCCCCAGGAATCCGTCGGCTCGAGCGAGACCTCGATCGGCTGCTCGAGCGGGCCGAACCAGCCGCTGCGCCAGCCCTCTTCCGGGGCGGGACGCGTCCACTGCGAGCTGGCCGCAGGCACCGGCGGTGCCGCGCCGAAGGCCTCCGCGCCCAGGTCATGCGTCTGCGCCAGGGCCCGGCCGAAGCTCCGCGCCGCCTCAGGGGTGGGCTGCGCGGAGCCGATGCGGCCCAGCTCCAGGAAGTCCGCGCCGACGTTGTGGACGGGAGCGCAGCGCACCGGACCCTCATCGAGCCACAGCAGTCCGGCTGCCTCCAGGGCGAAGACGCCGGGGGAAGAGCCGTCGGAGGACTTGCGGTGGATCTGGTGCTCAGCAGGCTTGCGATCACGTGTCATGCCACGAGTCTGACGCCACTAGGGTGGATCCGCACGCCCGGGCGAAACATTCGCCCAACCGACCGCCGAGCCCCTGGCCGAGGAGGCCGCAGAGATGACCAGCCTGTCCCCGCAGCAGCGGGCCCGACGACGCCGGATCGCCGGCCTGCTGGCCCTCGTGGGCATCGTCCTGCTGCTGGTCTCCACCTATGCCGTGCCCATGGGCATCATCTACTGGGCCCGGGCCACCTCGGAGGAGGCCCCGGTCCCGCTCACCGACGGTGCGCTGCTCACGATCATCGCCGGACCTGTCTCCCTTGTGCTCGGGGGCATCCTGAGCATCGCGGCCTTCCAGATCACTCGCTCCCACCGCGAGCCGCGCACCGAGGAGGACCGCGAGCTCGATGAGCAGTGGGGCGACGACGCCATGATCGACTTCGATCCGACCGAGTTCAACAGCGGCCATCGCTCGGCTCGCCAGCGCGAGCGCGATCGCTGGAGCTGATCCGGATCGGCTGAGGCATCAAGAAGGCGCCGATGGGGCGCAGCACCGGGGAATCCTCCCCGTGCTGCGCCCCTTCAGCGCTCACAGCCGCCTCGGCGGTTCAGCTCTCAGGACCGGCGGCGCCGCAGCGCGGTCGCTCCCACCAGGCCAGCTCCGGCCATCAGCAGGACGCCGCCGGCGATCACCACCGATCCGTTCGAGACACCGGCGTGCGGCAGCTGCTCGCCCCACCACTGCTCAGCGGGGGGGGGGCTGCTCGGCCTCCTGCGCAGGAGCGGCCTGCTCCGGTGCGGCCGGGGTCGGCTCTGGCGCGGGGCCGGCGTCTGGGCCCGCGCCGTCTGAGCCGTCGCCCGGGACCGCGGCGCTCGGGCTCGACGTGGCTCTCGGCTGCGGGACGACGGGCTCCTCCGACGGCTGCTGCGTGGGTGCCTGAGTCGGGGCCGGTGCGGGCTCCGGCGTCGGTTCGGCGGTCGGTTCCTCAGTGGGTTCGGGACGCGCACGGAGACCGTCTCTCCCGGGATCAGGTCGCGCAGCTCGTAGAGGTAGGGGTCCTCCTCGGTGCCCAGGCCCGGGCTGTAGTCGATCTTCGGGTTCACGCGCGTTCCGTAGAGCAGTGCGGAGGCGAACTGCTGGGTGCCGTTGACGTACCCGTGGCCCTGGAAGCTCAGCATCATGCGCGACTCGGCGGGGATATACGGGAAGTCGTAGGTGCAGGTCACGGTGCCGTCGGCGATCACGACCCGGGTGGGCGTCGGCACTGCCGGCGAGGAGGTCGAGGTCAGCTGCGTCCCGTAGTGGGCCGCCACGATGGCCGGCTCGTCGGCGATGAACAGCCGGGGTGTGGCGGAGACCGACGGGCTGTCGGAGCCTGCGGGCAGGGTCACCGTCAGGGTCGCGTCGCGGACCTCGCGGTAGACGGCCAGGGAGCCTGCGGCGAGCCGACGGGCTGCCGTGCGCCGTGCCGCGCGACGCGGTGCGGATCCGCTCCCGCTCGAGAGGCTGGTGTCCCGCTCGAGAGGCTGGTGGGGGAGGGGGTTCCGCTGCTGTGCATGGTGCTCCAAAGGCCTTGTCGGCCTGGGGGGGGGTGCCGACGTGAGGACTCGGATGAGGGCGCGCCCACGCGTCACCGACGAGTCGCGAATGGCCTCGGAGTAGGTCCACGTGAGAGCCCACACCTATATTCCGTCACATGTTTTCAACTGTGACTTCTTGGCGGCTCATCTGTCGCGCGGTCGAGGTTCGCGAGACTGCTCGGCGTCCCTGACCTGCGGCGACCGTGGTGGTGGCAGAGATGCCCTGAGCCGGAGTGGCCCACGGCTCTGACGGCGAGGGCGACAGCTATGGAAAAAGCCTGAGCCGCGACCTCGTCTGTGGGCGGGGTCGCGGCTCAGGCCGGAAGTGCCCGAGATAGGATTCGAACCTACGACTTCCTGCTCCGGAGGCAGGCGCTCTATCCCCTGAGCTACTCGGGCGGGGGTCGATGCTCCGGCACGGATGCCGTGATCGACCCGACGACTCTATCACCACGGCCGCCCCGGGTCGCATCGGCGGGCAGCCCGTCGCGGCCCCGTCGGACGACCCGGTCGGCGGAGGCCCGCAGGTACACTGTCCCGGTGACTCCCGAAGAACTCTCCGCAGCCCTGTCCGCCAGCCTCGAGCAGGCCGTCGCCTCGGGGGAGCTCGCTCTCGCAGAGGATGCGCAGCTGCCCGAGCTGAAGGTGGAACGTCCCAAGAGCCGAGAGCACGGGGACTGGGCCACGAACGTGGCCATGCAGCTGACCAAGAAGGTCGGGATGCCCCCGCGCGAGGTCGCCGCAGTGCTGAAGGCCCGCTTCGAGCAGATCGAGGGCGTGGCCTCCGTCGACATCGCCGGGCCCGGGTTCCTCAACATCGTCCTGGACGCCGCCGCAGCAGGCGAGCTCGCCCGCTCCATCGTGGAGGCGGGCCGGGAGTTCGGCCGTGGCACCGCCATGCAGGGCCGCAGCATCAACCTCGAGTTCGTCTCGGCCAATCCCACCGGCCCCATCCACCTGGGCGGCACCCGCTGGGCCGCCGTCGGCGACTCCCTGGCTCGCGTGTTCCAGGCTCAGGGCGCAGACGTCACCCGCGAGTACTACTTCAACGACCACGGCGCCCAGATCGACCGCTTCGCACGCTCCCTGCTGGCCCGGGCCCAGGGCCAGCCCGCCCCGGAGGACGGCTACGGCGGCGAGTACATCTCGGACATCGCCCAGCGCGTGCTGGAGGCAGAGCCCGGAGCGCTCGAGTCCGAGGACCCGCAGGAGGCCTTCCGCGCTGCCGGCGTCGAGTTCATGTTCGGCGACATCAAGCAGTCGCTGCACGAGTTCGGCGTGGACTTCGACGTCTGGTTCCACGAGGACTCGCTGTTCCGCGACGGCTCCGTGGAGGCCCTGCTCGAACAGCTGAAGGAGCAGGGAGCCCTCTACTTCGCCGACGGCGCGTGGTGGCTGCGCTCCACCGATCACGGCGACGACAAGGACCGCGTGGTCGTGAAGTCGGACGGCAAGGCCGCCTACATCGCCGGCGACATCGCCTACTACAAGGACAAGCGCGACCGCGGAGCGGACCTGTGCCTCTACCTCCTGGGCGCGGATCACCACGGCTACGTGGCGCGCCTGAAGGCAGTGGCCGCCTCGCTGGGCGACTCCCCGGATCGGGTCGAGGTCATGATCGGGCAGATGGTCAACCTGGTGCGCAACGGGGCGGCGGTGCGGATGTCCAAGCGCGCCGGAACCGTGGTGACCATGGAGGACCTGGTCGAGGCCGTCGGCGTGGATGCCGCGCGCTACTCGCTGACCCGGTACTCGATCGACTCCAACATCGACATCGACCTGGACCTGCTGACCAAGCGCTCCAACGAGAACCCGGTCTTCTACGTCCAGTACGCCCACGCCCGCACCTGCGCGGTGGGGCGCAATGCCGCCGAGATCGGGGTCCGCCGCACCGCTGAGGACGGCGCGGCCGCCTTCGACGCCTCCCTGCTCTCCCACGAGACCGAGACCGAGCTGCTGGCAGGGCTGGGGCAGTACCCGCGGATCGTCGCCGAGGCCGCGCAGCTGCGCGAGCCGCACCGCGTGGCCCGCCACCTGGAGGCGCTGGCCGGGTCCTACCACCGCTGGTACGGCGCCTGCCGCGTGACCCCGCAGGGCGACGAGCAGATCACCGACACCCACCGCACCCGCCTGTGGCTCAACGATGCCACGCGCCAGGTCCTGGCCAACGGCCTCGAGCTGCTGGGCGTGAGCGCACCGGAGAGGATGTGAGCATGCCCCTGGACAGCGATCCGGCGCAGGAGCCGGCCGAGGACGTCGTGACCACCGGGTTCCGGCTGCAGCCGGTCCCGCTGCTGGAGCCCGCCCGGGGGGAGCAGATCCACACTGGCCCCAGTCCGCTGGCGCCCGAGTGGCTCGAGGTCCCGCAGGACTGGACCAGCCTGGATCCCAAGATCTGGCCGGAGCAGTTCGGCCGCGATGACGAGGGCACGCTCACCGTCTCGGGCATCCCCACCACCGCACTGGCCGAGCACTACGGCACCGCGCTCTACGTGGTCTCCGAGGACGCCTTCCGCCAGCGAGCAGCACAGTTCCGCACGGCCTTCCAGGACGCCTTCGCCGCGATCGGCGCGGAGGCCTCCGTCTACTACGCCGGCAAGGCCTTCCTGACCCCGGAGATCGCACGCTGGGTGCAGGAGGAGGGCCTCAACCTCGACACGGCCTCCGGCGGCGAGATGGCCGCAGGGCTGCGCGGCGGCATGCCGCCCGAGCGCATGGCGCTGCACGGCAACAACAAGTCCGCCGCGGAGATCACCATGGCGCTGGACGCCGGCGTGGGCCGCATCGTCGTGGACTCCCTGCAGGAGATCGAGCTCGTCGGGCGACTGGCCCGCACGCTCGGGGTGAAGGCGCCGGTGATGATCCGGGTGACCCCGGGCATCCATGCCGAGACCCACGAGTTCATCGCGACCGCGCACGAGGACCAGAAGTTCGGGCTCTCCATGGCCGCAGAGGACGGAGAGTCCCCGGCGCTGCACGCCATCAGCGGCTGCGTGGCGCACCCGGACATCGAGCTGATGGGCCTGCACTGCCACATCGGCTCGCAGATCTTCGCCTCCGACGGCTTCGCCCAGGCCGCCGATCGCGTGCTCGGGCTCATGGGAGAGGTCGAGCGCCGCTTCGGCGTCACGCTGCCGCAGCTGGATCTCGGCGGCGGCTACGGGATCGGCTACACCGCCGCAGATGCTCCCCGCCCGGCCGCGGCCGTCGCCCAGGACATCGCCCGGGCCGTCCAGGAGTCCTGCCGGCGGCTGGGCCTGCAGATCCCGCACCTTTCCGTCGAGCCGGGCCGCTCGATCACCGGTCCCGCCGGGATCAGCCTCTACACCGTGGGGACGTGCAAGTCCGTCACGGTCCGGGACGGACTGCGCCGCCGGTACCTCTCGGTCGACGGCGGCATGTCGGACAACGCCCGCCCCGTGCTCTACGGCGCGGACTACTCGGTGGTCGTGGCCGACCGTGCCGAGGAGCATCGCGGGCAGGCCCCCGCGCTGTCCCGCGTGGTCGGCAAGCACTGCGAGTCCGGCGACATCCTGGTGCACAGCGCCTACCTGCCCGAGGGCGTGCGCGCCGGCGACCTGCTGGCCGTTCCCGCCACCGGCGCGTACTGCTGGGCGCTGTCCAGCAACTACAACTGGCTGCCGCGTCCGGGCGTGGTCGCGGTGCGCACTGTCGACGGCATCCCCGAGGCCCGGCTGATCGTGCGCGGCGAGACGGAGGAGGACCTCTTCGCCCGCGACGTCTCCCAGGACCCCGAGGCCTCCCGCCCGCTGCGCCTCGCCGAGCGCTGAAGTTCCGCAGCACCCGACCACCCGAACGCCCCGACCCCACCCGTCTGGAGCCTCCACGTGACCCACGCACCCGACACCCGTCCTGACGTCGTCCGAATCGCCCTGCTCGGCGCCGGCAATGTCGGCGCCGAGGTGGCCCGCGTCCTGCTCGAGCAGCCCGAGGAGCTGGCCCGTCGCATCGGCGCCCGACCCGAGCTGATCGGCATCGCCGTGCGCGACACCTCCGCCCAGCGCACCGTCGAGCTGCCGCAGCAGCTGCTGACCACCGACGCCGAGTCGCTGATCGACGCCGCCGACGCGGTCGTCGAGCTGACCGGCGGCATCGAACCGGCCCGCACCCGGATCCTGAGCGCGCTGAATGCCGGCAAGCCCGTGGTCAGCGGCAACAAGGCGCTGCTGGCCCGGCACGGACAGGAGCTGCACGAGGCGGCCGAGGCCTCCGGGACCACCCTGAACTATGAGGCCGCCGTGGCCGGGGCCATCCCGATCGTGCGCCCGGTGCTCGAGTCGCTGTCCGGGGACCGCATCCGCCGCGTGCTCGGCATCATGAACGGCACGACCAACTACATCCTCGACCAGATGGACACCACCGGGGCCTCGTTCGACGACGCCCTGGCCGAGGCCCAGCGCCTGGGCTTCGCGGAGGCCGATCCCACAGCTGATGTGGAGGGCCATGACGCCGCCGCCAAGGTCGCGATCCTGGGCGGGCTGGCCTTCCACTCGTGGTACACGATCGACGACGTCTACTGCCGGGGCATCCGCGGGATCACCGCAGAGGACGTCGAGGCCGCGCGCTCCGCGGGCTTCGTGATCAAGCTGCTCGGCGTGGCCGAGCGGGTCTCCTCGGGCGTGAACCTGCGCGTGGTGCCGACCATGATCCCGCGCACCCACCCCCTGGCCAGCGTCCACGGCGGTTACAACGCGGTGTTCGTGGAGGCCGACGGCGCTGAGGAACTCATGTTCTACGGCCCCGGTGCCGGCGGCGGGCCCACCGCCTCTGCCGTGCTCGGGGATCTGGTCTCGGCCCTGCGCCGCGTCGTGGCCGGAGGACCGGGCATCGGCCCGGTCGTGCACGCGGGCCTGCCGGCCACCGGCGTCGACGACGTCCAGACCAGCTTCTCCCTGACCCTGCTGTGCCCCGATCAGACCGGGGTGCTCGCGGCGGTGGCCGGGGTGTTCGCCGAGCACGGCGTCTCGGTCTCGACCATGCGCCAGGACGACGTCCGCGACGATCCCCGCCGCCCCGGGGAGGACCTGGCCGAGATCCGCATCGTGACGCACCGGGCCCGCAACGCGGACCTCGTGCGCACCGTCGAGGCCGTGCGCGGCCTGGACGTGGTCTACGACCTCTCCGGGCTCATCCGGGTCGAGGCCGACGACTGAGCACGGATTCGTCCGCAGCCGCACGGGCCGGCGGACCCGCGAGTCCGACGAGCCCCAGCGGCCCCGGCACGACAACGCAGTGACAACCCCGCGGCACCGCCCACCGGGCGAGGCAGCCGCAGCGAAGCGAGGAGCAGCAATGGCACATCAGTGGCAGGGCGTCATCAACGAGTACCGCGACCGCCTTCCGGTCACCGATTCCACCCCCGTCGTCTCGATGGGCGAGGGCGGCACCCCGCTGATCCGCGCCCGCGCGCTGTCCGAGCTGACCGGCTGCGAGGTCTGGGTCAAGTTCGAGGGCATGAACCCCACCGGCTCCTTCAAGGACCGCGGCATGACCATGGCCATCACCAAGGCCAAGGAGGAAGGCGCCAAGGCGGTCGTGTGCGCCTCGACCGGCAACACCTCCGCCTCCGCCGCGGCCTACGCCAAGCAGGCCGGCATGCGCTGCGCCGTGCTGGTGCCCGAGGGCAAGATCTCCATGGGCAAGATGGCCCAGGCCGTTGCCCACGGCGCCGACATCATCCAGATCAACGGCAACTTCGACAACTGCCTCGAGGTCGCGCGCAAGCTCTCTGAGTCCTACCCGGTCTTCCTGGTCAATTCCGTGAACCCGTACCGGATCCAGGGGCAGAAGACCGGCGCCTTCGAGGTCGTCGACGCCCTGGGCGATGCTCCGGACCTGCACATCCTGCCGGTCGGCAACGCGGGCAACATCACCGCGTACTGGAAGGGCTACCAGGAGTACGCCGCCGAGTTCACCAACGACCAGGGCGACGTCCTGCCGGCCGTGGCCACGAAGACCCCCACCATGTGGGGCTTCCAGGCCGAGGGCTCGGCGCCGCTGGTGGCCGGGCATCCGATCGATGACCCGGACACCGTGGCCACCGCGATCCGCATCGGCAACCCCGCCTCGTGGGACACCGCGATCGCCGCGCGCGACGACTCCGGAGGACTGATCGAGGCCGTCTCGGATACCGAGATCATCGCCGCTCAGCGCTTCCTGTCCTCGCGCGATGGCGTGTTCGTGGAGCCCGGCTCCGCCGCCGGCGTGGCGGGCCTGATCAAGAAGCACGAGCAGGGCCAGGTCCCTGCCGGTGCGCGGATCGTCATCACGGTGACGGGCCACGGTCTCAAGGACCCGCAGTGGGCCGTGAAGGGCGCCGAGGCCGAGGACCCGCATGCCGCCGAGCCGGTGCGCGTGGACTTCGACGTCGTGTCCGTCGCCTCCGCTCTGGGCCTCGAGTGAGCCCCGTGGCGCGTCGCGACTGGCGCGAGGTCCTGGTCCCGGGGCGCTCCGTGGCCGTGAGCGTCCCGGCCTCGACCGGCAACGTGGGCCCCGGCTTCGACACCCTGGGCCTGGCCCTGGAGCACCGCGACGAGATCGAGCTCACCGTCCTGGAATCGGGCCTGGAGTTCGAGCTGCAGGGGGAGGGCTCCGAGTCCGTGCCCCGCACGGAGGACCACCTCCTGGTGCGCGCCGTCCGCGCCGCCTGGCGCGCGGCAGGCCTTCAGGAGCAGCCCGGCATGCGGATCGTGGCGCGCAACCGCGTCCCCCACGGCCGCGGCATGGGCTCCTCGGCCGCCTGCGCGGTGGCGGGAGTGGTGGCCGGCAACGCCCTGCTCGCCGAGCAGCAGCGCCTCGACGAGGACGCCGTCTTCCAGGTCTGCGCCGGCATGGAGGGTCATCCGGACAACGTGGCTCCGGCCCTCTACGGCGGCCTGACGATCTCGTGGGGCGAGCCCGGGGCCTGGCGGACGGCCCCCGTGGACGTGCTGCCGGAGATCGTGCCGATCGTGGCGATCCCCAACTACGAGGTCTCCACGGCGCTGGCGCGCTCGCTGCTGCCCCAGACGGTCGACCACCGCGAGGCGGCCCGCAACGCCGGGCGCTGCGCCCTGCTGATCGACGCCATGTCGCATCGCCCCGAGCACCTGATGCCCGCCACCGCCGACAGCCTGCACCAGCCCTTCCGCGCACCGGCCATGGAGCCCAGCGCGGCCCTGGTGGCCGCGCTGCGGGAGCAGGGGCACGCCGCGCTGATCTCGGGAGCCGGACCCACCGTTCTGGTGCTCTCCGATTCCGCGCCGTCCGCTGATGCCGCGGAGAAGGCCATCGGCGAGCTCGCCGCGCACCAGGGCCCGGGCAGCGAGCACGTCACCTGGCGTGTTCTGCGCCTGTCCGTGCCTCAGCAGGGTGCTAAGGTGAGCGAGCATCCATACAGCATCTAGGATGCGCACGGGCGTTCGAGTCCGCTCCAGCAGACCGAGGTCCGCCGGGGGTGCTCGTAGTCTCCGCCCGACCCGACGCAAGCCCCGCCTGCTCCGGCAGGACGGCTCGTCCAGTCTCCATCGCGATATCGCCCTCGGCACGGCCTGCGTGCATGCCGTCGGGCGGGCATCTCATCGGATGGGGGCTCCGTCGGCGAGATCGTCGCCATCTGCAGCGCGATCAGGCCCGCAGCTTGCGGCCCGCCACCATGCACAAGAGGTCCGGCGTCTGAGTGCCGAGGCCTTCCACCGAGGGAGAAGGAAACCTTCGTGACCGAATCCACCGACCTGACCTCAGGTACGGATCAGAACTCCGAGCAGAACCAGGGCACCGGCCTCTCGGGCCTCAAGCTGGCTCAGCTGCAGGCCCTCGCCGCGCAGCTGGGCATCACCGGGGCTCGCCGCATGCGCAAGTCGCTGCTGGTCGACGCCATCCAGGCGCATCAGCGCGGCGGCGCCGTCGCCGAGCGCGATGTCGAGGTGGCCGAGAAGATCGAGAAGACCGCGCAGCGCGCCGCCGCCAAGGCCCAGGGCGATGACGCCTCCTCGGCCCAGGCGGGGGAGCCGAAGGTGGAGCCCGAGGCGGGCGATCTGCCGAAGGTCTCCGCGCGCACCGGCCGCGGCCGCCGCTCCTCGGGCTCCGAAGGCTCGCAGGGCGAGCAACAGGGGCAGGACCGCGAGAGCCAGTCCGGCTCGGAGTCCGGGCAGGACGCCCCGTCGGGCGATGACTCCCAGCAGCGCTCCGAGGGCGGGCGCCCCTCGCGCTCCCAGCGACGCGGCCGGGGACGTCAATCCGACTCGGACGATCAGGGCGCTCAGAACAGCGCCGGCCAGAGCAACGGCGGCCACGACGACTCCGAGTCCTCGGACGAGGGCGGGCGCCGTCACAACGGCCAGAACGACGGCGGCGGCCGCGGCAGGGGCCGCGGCAAGGGCCAGGGCGGCCAGAACGACGGCGGCCAGCAGGGCGGCAAGGGCCAGAACAGCCAGAACGGCGGCGGCAAGGGCCAGAACGGCCAGGGCGGCAAGCAGCAGTCCAAGCGCCAGGGCGGCAGCGACCAGAACGGCGACGACGATGGCGGCTCGCGCCGCAGCCGTCGCAACCGCGGCCGCAATGATCGCAACGACCGCAACGAGCGCCGGAACAACCGTCGCAACCGCGGCGGCAACGGCCCCGAGGTCGATGACACGGAGCTGACCGAGGACGACGTCCTGCTGCCCGTGGCCGGCATCCTGGACGTGCTGGACAACTACGCCTTCGTGCGGACCTCCGGCTACCTGCCCGGCCCGAACGACGTCTACGTCTCGCTGGCCCAGGTCAAGAAGAACAACCTGCGCAAGGGCGACGCCGTCGTCGGCGCCATCCGCGCCCCGCGCGAGGGCGAGGAGAACCAGCGCGGCCAGCGCCAGAAGTTCAACGCCCTGGTGCAGCTGACCAGCGTCAACGGCAAGAAGCCGGAGGAGCAGGGCGATCGCACCGAGTTCTCCAAGCTCGTGCCGCTCTACCCGCAGGAGCGCCTGCGCCTGGAGACCGAGCCCAAGAAGGTCGGCCCGCGAGTGGTCGATCTGGTCTCGCCGATCGGCAAGGGCCAGCGCGGCCTGATCGTCTCCCCGCCCAAGGCGGGCAAGACGCTGATGCTGCAGTCGATCGCCAACGCGATCACCACGAACAACCCCGAGGTCCACCTCATGATGGTGCTCGTGGACGAGCGCCCCGAGGAGGTCACGGACATGCAGCGCACGGTGAAGGGCGAGGTCATCGCCTCGACCTTCGACCGTCCCGCGGACGACCACACCACCGTGGCCGAGCTGGCCATCGAGCGCGCCAAGCGCCTCGTGGAGCTGGGCATGGACGTCGTGGTGCTGCTGGATTCCATGACCCGCCTGGGCCGTGCGTACAACCTGTCGGCTCCGGCCTCCGGGCGCATCCTCTCCGGCGGCGTGGACTCGGCGGCGCTGTACCCGCCCAAGCGCTTCTTCGGCGCCGCGCGCAACATCGAGAACGGCGGCTCACTGACCATCCTCGCCACCGCGCTGGTGGAGACCGGGTCCAAGATGGACGAGGTCATCTTCGAGGAGTTCAAGGGCACCGGAAACATGGAGCTGCGCCTGTCCCGTCAGCTGGCGGACAAGCGCATCTTCCCCGCCGTGGACGTCAACTCCTCGGGCACCCGTCGCGAGGAGAACCTCATGGGCGCCGATGAGCTGAAGATCATGTGGAAGCTGCGTCGAGTGCTCTCGAGCCTGGATCAGCAGCAGGCCCTCGAGCTGCTGACCTCCAAGCTGCGCGACACCCAGTCGAACGCCGAGTTCCTCATGCAGGTCCAGAAGACCACGCTGAACGTCAAGGCGGACGACGACCGCTGAGGTCCCTCGCGACCAGCCCCGGGGTCCGCTCGACGAGCGGTCCTCGGGGCTGAGCCGTCATGCGTCCGTCGACCGGTCGCATGCCATCCCCGCCCGGCGACCGCCGTCGCCCGGCCCGCAGCCCCCTCAGGAGAGCGCGAACCCGTGACCGAGATCGAAGCCCGTGAGGGTACCGGGCCCCTGGAGGCGATCCTCCAGGAGCACGAGCAGCTGCAAAAGCGACTTGCGGATCCGTCCGTGCATGCCGACCAGCTGCTGGCCCGTCGGCTCAATCGCCGCTATGCGGAGCTGGACCGGGTGGTGGGCGCCCATCGGGAGCTGCAGGCCCTGCGCGAGGACCTGGAGGCGGCCCGCGAGCTGGCACCTGAGGCCCCCGAATTCGCCGCGGAGGCCGAGCAGCTGCAGGCCCGGATCGACCCGGCCCGCGAGCGGCTGCGCCGGCTGCTGATCCCGCGGGACCCGGACGACGCCCGTGACGCCATCCTGGAGATCAAGGCGGGGGAGGGCGGTGCGGAGGCCGCGCTGTTCGCCGGCGATCTGCTGCGGATGTACCTGCGCTTCGCGGAGTCCCAGGGCTGGAAGACCGAGGTCCTCAGCGACACCCCCGCGGACCTGGGCGGGCACAAGGACGTCCAGATCGCGGTCAAGGGACGCTCCCAGGACCCGGCCGAGGGCGTGTGGGCCAAACTCAAGTACGAGGGCGGCGTGCACCGCGTCCAGCGGGTCCCGGCCACCGAGTCGCAGGGCAGGATCCACACCTCCGCCGCCGGCGTGCTGGCCTTCCCCGAGGTCGATGCCCCGGAGGAGGTCGAGATCACCCAGAACGACCTGAAGATCGACGTCTACCGCTCCTCGGGCCCCGGCGGGCAGTCCGTGAACACGACCGACTCGGCGGTGCGGATCACCCATCTGCCCACGGGGATCGTCGTGGCCATGCAGAACGAGAAGTCCCAGCTGCAGAACAAGGAGGCGGCCATGCGCGTGCTGCGCGCGCGCATCCTGGCCCACCAGCAGGAGCAGCTCGACGCCGAGGCCTCCCAGGCCCGGCGCAGCCAGGTGCGCACGATGGACCGCTCCGAGCGGGTGCGCACGTACAACTTCCCCGAGAACCGCATCGCCGATCACCGCACCGGCTACAAGGCCTACAACCTCGACGCCGTGCTGGACGGAGCGCTCGGGCCCGTGATCGAATCCGCGATCGAGCTGGACGAGCAGCACCGGCTCCAGCAGATCGGCCAGGGCGCCGGCGCCCAGGACCTCGGCTGATGGCCGAGACCCTCGCCCAGGCGCTGCGCCGGGCCACGGCACGGCTCGAGCGCGCGGGGGTGCCCGCTGCGGAGGCCGATGCCGTGGAGCTGGCCGGGCACCTGCTGGGACTGCAGCGCGGAGAGGTCGCCGCGCGCGCCATCATCGGCGCGGACGCGCCCGAGGGCCTCGACGAGCTGGTCGAGAGGCGCGCGGCCCGCGAGCCGCTGCAGCACATCGTGGGCACGGCCCCCTTCCGCCGCCTGGCGATCCAGGTGGGGCCGGGGGTCTTCATCCCGCGCCCGGAGACCGAGCTGCTCGTCGAGCTGCTCGTCGAGCGCCTGCGCGAGGACCAGGCGGACGGGGAGGCGCGCCCGGTAGTCGTCGACCTGTGCACCGGCTCGGGGGCGATCGCCGCCGCTGTCGCCGACGAGGTGCCCCACGCCCGGGTGCACGCGATCGAGCTCGACCCGCAGGCCCTGCACTGGGCACGGCGCAATCTCGAGGGCACCCGGGTGGACCTGCGCGAGGGCGACGCCACGCATGCTCCCGAGGATCTGCGGGGGCGCTGCGCGGCCGTGGTGAGCAATCCCCCCTATGTTCCGGCCCGCGAGCCCATCACCCAGCCGGAGGTGCTCGAGCACGATCCCGCGGCAGCGCTGTGGGGCGGTGGAGACGACGGGATGGAGATGCCGCGTCGGATCATCGCCGCGGCGGCCCAGCTCCTGCGCCCCGCCGGCTGGTGCGTGCTCGAGCACGCCGAGTCGCAGGCCGAGGACATGCAGGAGCAGATGCGCAGCTCGGGATTCGAGCAGGTGCAGCTGCATCAGGACCTGACGGGTCGGCCCAGGGCCACCAGCGGGGTCCTCGCGTGATCGGGACCGCAGGGGCCGTCGGGGGTGGACAGGGGCGGCGGAGTGCAACAATGAACGGTGTGAACGACACTTCCAGCGATCGCCCCCAGAACCCCGACGACCTCGCAGCGCAGCCCCGGGACGCCATTCCGGCCGAGGACGCCGAGCAGTCCCTGGAGGAAGCCCCCGAGAACGTCGAGCCCGAGCAGGAGGCCGAGGAGCAGGCGGAGGCGCCTGTGCCCGCGGAGTTCTTCCGCATCAAGGACGAGCGCTCGCGCGGCGCCGCTGTCGATGCCGCCCGCCGCGAGCTGGCCCGCCACCAGGTCGTCGTGATGCCCACCGACACCGTCTACGGCATCGCGGCCAACGCGTTCTCGGCCGAGGCCGTGCAGCGCCTGCTCGAGGCCAAGGGCCGCGATCGCACCATGCCCCCGCCCGTGCTCATCGCCCACAGCGGCGTGCTCGACGGGCTCGCGGACTCCGTCTCGGAGGAGGCCCGCGCCCTGGCCGGAGCCTTCTGGCCCGGCGGACTGACGCTCATCTGCCACGCGCAGGCGTCCCTGCAGTGGGATCTGGGCGAGACCCGCGGCACGGTCGCGCTGCGCGTGCCCGACGATCCCGTGGCCCAGCAGCTGCTGCAGGAGACCGGGCCGCTGGCCGTGTCCTCGGCCAACCGCACCGGCATGACAGCCGCCGTGACCGCCGAGCAGGCCCGCGAGATGCTCGGCGACTCGGTGCGCGTCTACCTGGAGGACGGCCCGCGCACCGAGGGCATGGACCCCGCTGGGGAGGGCACGGCCGACGCACAGCCCGTGGCCTCCACGATCGTCGACTGCACCGGCGGCGTTCCGGTCGTCGTGCGCGACGGCCGCATCTCCCTGACCCGCCTGCGCGAGGTCGTCCCCTCGGTGATCGCCCGCGACGGCAGCAGGGCCCCGAGCGATGCCGAGGAGGAGACGGCGCAGCCCGACGCCGTCTCCTCCGCGGACGGGGAAGCCGCCGACGAGTCGTCGGTGCAGGGCCCCGGTC
This sequence comes from Kocuria sp. CPCC 205260, assembly GCF_040981045.1. Lineage (NCBI taxonomy): Bacteria > Bacillati > Actinomycetota > Actinomycetes > Micrococcales > Micrococcaceae > Kocuria > Kocuria sp. CPCC 205260. Next base: position 595,542 of record NZ_JAVKPT010000001.1, on the reverse strand, counting down.
AGCGCAGCCAGGATGCCTCCGGCGAGCAGACCGGTCCCGATCAGGACCCCGCCGGAGCCGACGAGCCGTCCGGGCCGCAGGGCAGACACGCGGGCTCGGGCGGCAGCACCGTCGCCGACCCGGAGATCGGGATCGTGGAGCAGGCTCGCGCCGAGCAGGATTCCGCGGCACCTGGGCCCGAGGACTTCGCAGGGGCCAGCGCCGCCACAGGGGTCTCGGCCGCAGCCGCCGTCGTGGCTGCCGGCGGAGGAGGCGGGAGGCACGGTGCACCCGACCAGAACCGCACCCGTCCGCAGCGCAGGGATCCCGAGAGCACTCGCCCGCTCGGGGTGGCGCAGGCCAGCGCGCTCGTGGCCCGCGCCGTGCCGGAGGACCAGGCGGAGGCCTTCCTGCCGCAGGCCGGGGTGGACCAGCAGCGCTGAGGCACAGGGACTGCAGCACGAAGGGCCCGTCGGGCAGAGGAGCCGATCCTCAGCCCGGCGGGCCCTTCCGCGCCCAGCGGCGCAGGTGCCGGATGCGTGCCGGGGCTCAGCGGCCCTGGGCCGTGTGCACGGCGCGCAGCACGGGCGTGATGGCGGGGGCGGGGAGCATGTCGTGCTCCTGGACCCAGCCGGGCACCTGCTGCTGGCCGAACCACGTGACCTCTATCCGGCGCAGCGGGCCATGCCAGCGGGACCCGGCGGCCGAGGAGATCAGATAGCCCAGGCGCACTGCCGCCCGGCACAGGACGGTGGGCAGGTGCAGAGGCTCCCGACGGCCGGCATCGCGCAGGATCGAGGCGGTCGTGGCCCCCTCCCACGGCTGCAGCACGATCCGGGGCGGCTCGCCCTTGAAGGTGCCGAGACTGGCCACGAGCTCCGCCAGGGCCTCCGAGGAGGTCACCGGGGTGTGCGCGGTGCCGTCGCCGGCCACGGAGCTCAGCGGGGTCGCGGCGAACCTGGCCAGGCGCTGGGTGGTCGAGCGTCCCCGGCCCTGGACGGAGGTCGCGCGCAGCAGCACGAGCTCGGGCAGGCCCTCGCGGGTATCGGCCTCGCGGTCCAGCACGCGCAGCAGGGCGCGCTCGGCAAGGGCCTTGGAGAACGAGTAGGGGGAGAAGGGATCCGTCTGCGTGGTCTCGTCGAGGCACGGCGTGCTGCCCTGGACCGCCGCGGTGGACAGGTGGATCACGCGGGTGACGCTCGTGCGCTCGGCCGCGGCGAGGATCAGCAGCGGCAGGAGGGCGTTGGCGCCCACCAGGGCGTCCTGATCGGTGCCATCGGGGCGGGCGAGTCCCGCGGCGTTGACGACCACATCTGCACCGGCGAACGAGTCGGCCAGGTAGTCGATGACGGATTCCAGGTCCCGGGCGCGACCCATCAGGTGGTGGACGGTGCGCGCGCTGCTGGAGAGCCGCGGAGCGGAGACGGCCTGGACGGTGTGGCCTTCGGCACGCAGCCGGGCGGTGATCGCCGATCCTGCGAAGCCGGTCGCACCCACGACCCGCCAGTTCCTCGCCGTCATGAGAACTCTCCTGTCTGCAGACCCGCGGACCGCGGCGCCGCGGCCCATCGCTGCTCATCGTACAGAGGCCGCGGATCCGGCAAGCGGATGCACGAACCGTCCAGGGGAGCCTCAGGCAGGCTCCTGGAGGATCACAGAACGGGCGAAGGCACCGGTGCTAATGTTCCGGAACCCGAGACAGGCCGCGCAGCCCCCGAGCCCCGCGCACCGGTCCTCGGACCCGAATCCTCGATTCCCGTCTGGAGCTGAAGCTGTGCCCGTCTCTGCGAGCGAGCCCGTGGTGGTCGCCGTCGTCGTGAGCTTCAATCGAGCTCGCCTGCTCACGATCACGCTGCAGGGCCTGGCCTCCGGCGAACGCTCACCGGAGACCATCGTGGTCGTGGACAACGCCTCGGACGACGACTCCGTGAGCGTCGTGGAGGACTTCGCCCGCCGCAGCGAGATCGACGTGGACCTGATCCGCCTGCCGCGCAACGTCGGGGGCGCCGGAGGCTTCGCCGTGGGGATCGATCGAGCGGCCCATCACCACGGCGCGGACCTGATCTGGGTCATGGACGACGACACCGAGCCCCTTCCGCAGGCGCTGTCCGCGGCCGTGGGCGCCTGGCGGGCCTACGACCCCCGCGGCGGCCGCCGTCCCGCCTTCGTGGCCAGCCGCGTGCTGTGGACCGACGGCACCGAGCACCCCATGAACTCGATGATCGAGCGCATCGGAGCCGGTGCCGGGCGCCGTCGGCGGGCCGAGGCCGTGGGCGCCCGCACGATCCGCTCGGGCTCGTTCGTCGCGCTGCTGCTCGACGGCGATGCCGTGCGCGCGACCGCTGCGCCCATCGCCGACTTCTTCATCTGGAACGACGACTTCGAGTTCTCCACACGGCTGGCTCGATGGAGCGATGCCCTCCAGGTGCCGGCCTCCCAGGTCGTGCATCACACGGCCCGGCCGGTGACCACGGACTCGGATCCGGGCCCGCGCTTCTACTACGACGTCCGCAACAAGCTGTGGGTCTTCACCCGCTCGACCTCGCTGGCCCCGTGGGAGAAGGTGCTCTACGGCGGGGCGACCGCGCGGCTGTGGCTGCGGACCCTGCGCGGATCGCAGGAGCGCGGACAGGTCCTGCGGCGGTTGGCCGCAGGCGTTCGGGACTCCCTGAGCGCCCCCCGCAGCAATGCCGAGGTCCTGGATGGCGTGTGGCGGCTCGAGGGAGCGCAGTCGCAGTCGGAGGAGCCCGCCTCCGAGCAGGCCCTGCCCGAGTTCTCCGTGCTCCTGCCGGTCTACGCCGGGGACGCCCCGGAGCGCTTCCGCCGTGCGGTGGCCTCGTCCACCCTCGAGCAGACCGTGCGCCCGAGCCAGGTCGTGATCGTGCGCGACGGCCCCGTGGCCCCCGAGATGGCCGCAGCGCTCGAGGAGATCACCGAGCAGCTGCGCTCGGCCGAGCCACCGATCGACGTGGTGCGCGCTGACCTGCCCGAGAACCGAGGGCTGACGGCCGTGCTGCGCCACGGGATGCGGCTGTGCACGCACGAGATCATCGCCCGCGCGGACGCCGACGACATCTCCTACCCGCAGCGCTTCGAGGAGCAGCTGCCCCTGATCCGCGACGGCGCCGACCTGGTGGGGGCGTCCATGAACGAGATCGGGGATCGGGAGGAGGTCCTGGCCCTGCGCCAGGCGCCCACGGATCCGGCGCGCATCGCGCGGATCTCCAGGCTGCGCAATCCCATATCCCATCCCGCAGCCGTCTTCCGCCGCGGCGCGGTCGAGGCCGTCGGCGGCTACCAGGAGCTGCCTCTGGCCGAGGACTACTGGCTGTGGGTGCGGATGATGCGCGCCGGGGCCCGGGTCCGCAACGTCGCGCAGCCGCTCGTGGGCTACCGCGTCTCCGACGGCGCCTACACCCGCCGTGGCGGCCTCCGGGTCTTCGCCGCCGAGATGCAGCTGCAGTCCCGGCTCTTCGGCCTGGGTCACGTGGGCCGGCTCGAGCTGGCGCGCAACGTGGTGGTGCGCGGCGGCTACCGGTTCATCCCGCGGCGGCTGCGCGAGCGCAGCTTCCGCGCGCTGGTGAGCTCTCGCCGCGTGTGATCCGCCTCCCGCACAGGGGCGGCCTACCGGGTCGCGGGTCCGCCTGCCTCTAAGCTGGACGGACCGACTGCCGGGCCCGCGCACCTTCGGGCGCTCCGTCGCAGCCCCCGCGAGGGCTCTGCTCGGGCGGCCGGCACAGCGCTCCCGTACGTCTCCAGGAGGGACCGACCCCGATGCAGCCACCGCAGGACGGCGACGGAGCCGCATCCTCCACCGGTCTGACCGGCTCCGCCTCGCTCGCGCTGAGCCGAGCCGCGGCCGATGAGAAGCCCACCGCGTGGCTGTGGATCCAGATGATCCTGGACTCGCTGTCCTGGATCGTGGCCATGACCGTCGCCCTCGCGCTGCGCTACGAGCTCAACCTGGACTTCATCAGCCCGATCGGGATGTTCGCCGTGTGCGTCGTCGCTGTCGTCTCGCAGCTGGCCGTCGGCTATTCCTTCGCCCTCTATCGGGGCCGCTACTCCTTCGGCAGCTTCGACGAGGCCAAGCTGCTCGTGGTCGTCACCGTGATCGTGGCGGCGATCCTGCAGATCCTGCTGCTGATCACCGGCCCGTCGATCGGGGTGCCGCGCTCAGTCGCGCTGATCGCCTTCCCGTTCGCGTGCCTGCTGATGGCCGCCTTCCGCTACCTCAAGCGCATGTACCAGGAGTCCGCGTCCAAGCCCGGCGAGGCGGCCCAGCACGTGGTCGTCTACGGCGCGGGGCAGTCCGGCACGTTCATCATCCAGCGCATGATGCAGGACCCGGACTCGGAGTACGTGCCCGTCGGGATCATCGACGACGACCCCGCCAAGAAGCACCTGCGCATCTCCTCGGTCCCGGTGCTCGGCACGCTCGACGACGCCACCCAGGTGCTCGAGCAGACGCGCTCGCAGATCCTGCTCGTGGCCCTGTCGGGGGTCGACTCCAAGAAGCTGCAGCGGGTGGCGGACACGGTCGCCGGCACCGGCACGCGCGTGATGACCGTGCCGCCGCTGTCGTCCATGCTCACCGGCCCCGGCACCAGCGTGGACATCCGCGATGTCAACCTCGAGGACCTGATCGGGCGCAGCCCCGTGGACATCGACTCCAAGGAGATCTCCGGCTACATCACGGGTCGGCGGGTGCTGGTCACGGGTGCCGGCGGCTCCATCGGCTCGGAGCTGTGCCGCCAGCTGCTGGCCTTCGAGCCCGGCGAGCTGATGATGCTCGACCGCGACGAGACCAACCTGCAGTCCACGCAGATCTCCATCACGGGCCGCGGCCTGCTCGACGGCCGGGACACCGTCCTGGCCGATATCCGCGATGCCGAGGCGCTCGAGCAGCTGTTCCTCGAGCGCCGACCGGAGGTCGTCTTCCACGCGGCGGCGCTGAAGCACGTCTCGCTGCTGGAGACCTATCCCGACGAGGCATGGAAGACCAACGTGCTCGGCACCCTCAACGTGCTGGAGGCCGCACGGAAGGCGGACGTGGGCGTGTTCGTCAACGTCTCGACCGACAAGGCCGCTAACCCCACGACCGCACTGGGGCACTCCAAGCGCGTGGCCGAGAAGCTCACCGCCTGGATGGCCCAGGAGACCGGCAAGCGGTATGCCTCGGTGCGCTTCGGCAACGTGTTCGGCTCGCGCGGATCCATGCTCCCGCTGTTCACGGAGCAGATCCGCCAGGGCGGGCCCATCACGGTCACCGACGCACAGGCGACCCGCTACTTCATGACCATCCCGGAGGCCTGCCAGCTGGTGGTCCAGGCCGGGGCGATCGCCCGCGGCGGCGAGGTGCTCATCCTGGACATGGGCGAGCCGGTCCGCATCATCGACATCGCCGAGCGGCTGCGGACCCTGTCGGGGCGCGAGTCGATCGAGATCGTGATCACCGGGCTGCGCCCGGGGGAGAAGCTGCACGAGGAGCTGATCGGTCTCGGCGAGTCGGACGAGCGCCCCTTCCACCCCAAGATCTCGCATGCCAAGGCGACGGCGCTGTCCCCGGAGGGCCTGGACCGGCACACCTGGAAGCTGCGCGGCAACATGCCCACGACCGGCATGATCCCCGTGGTGCGAACGCACTCCCAGCCTGCGCCCACGGAGTTCCGCGCCGCACGCCGGGCCTCCCTCTCCGCTCACGCGGAAGAGCCCGAGCACGGGACCGCTGCCGGTGGTGCGTGCCGCGGCGACGAAGAGCTGCCGTACGACCAGGATCAGGACAGCGCCTCATGAGCACCGCCGCGATCCCCGCTCTGCAGCTCAGTGCCGAGAACAAGGACATCTCGGTGCTCGCCACCGATCCCGGCGCCTGGCCGACCGCCGAGGAGCTGCAGTCCCTGCTGCACCTGGGCCTGATCTTCGGCTCCGCAGCCCTGGTGCTGAGCCTGGCCATGCCGCTGGTGGTCAAGCCCGTGCTGCGCCGACTGGGCGTGGTGGACATCCCCAATGAGCGCTCCTCCCACACACGCACCGTGATCCGCGGCATGGGCCTGGCGGTGGCGGCCGCCGTGGTGGTCGTGCAGCTGCTGGCCCTGCTTCTCGGGGCCGTCGAGGTCGACCGCTCGGTCGCCCTCGTCGTGCTGCTCGGCACGGCCCTGGCCGCCGGGCTCGGGTGGTGCGAGGACATCCGCGGGCTGTCGGTGCGCTGGCGCCTGGCCGGGCAGCTGCTGATCGGCCTGGTGTGCGCCGGGGCGCTGACCCTCATCCTGGGCACCGGGATCTGGTGGTGGCCGGTGTGCGCGATCGCCGTAGTCGCCTACATCAATGTCGCGAACTTCATGGACGGCCTCAACGGCATCTCCGGGATGCACGGCTTCGTGGTCGGCCTGGTCTACTCCTGGGCGGGGGCCTCCAACGACCTGGTGTGGATGATCGTGGCCGGGCTCGTGGTCGCCTTCGCCTTCCTGGGCTTCCTCCCCTGGAACTTCTCGCGCGACTCCGTCTTCCTGGGCGACGTCGGCTCCTACCTGCTGGGCGGATCGCTGATCATGATCGCGATCGCGGCCTTCCTGTCCGGGGTGTACGTCGAGTACCTGCTGCCCGCGCTGTCCGTGTACCTGGCGGACACGGGCTGGACCCTGCTGCGGCGCATCCGCCGCGGCGATCCATGGTGGCGCCCGCACCGCGAGCACGTCTACCAGCGGCTCACGGACATCGGGTTCTCGCATGCGGCTTCGTCCCTGACGGTCGCGGTCTTCACCGTGGTCGTCTCCCTGGTGGGGCTCACCGGCCTGTGGCTGAGCGGGCTGCCGGCCGTCGTGCCGGGCCTGGCCGTGCTGGCCGTGCTCGCGCTGTACCTGAGCCTGCCCCACCTGCTCGGCGCACGACGCACCGCCGAGGCCCAGGAGGCGCGCGCATGAGCGTCCGTCGAGACCCTCGCCGGCGCCTGAGCACCGTCGGGGGAAGCCCCTGGGCAGTGATGCTGCGCCACGGCCTGATCGCCGGTGCCGCGGCCTGCCTGGCGCTCGTGGTCGCGGCCGCGATCATCTCCGGGGGAGGTGCTGCCGCCTCGGCGGCGACGGCCTCGGCGGTCGTCGCCGTCCCGTTTGCGCTGTCCGGCCTGGCGCTGTGGTGGGCCAGCGGGCTGTCGGCCTATGCCCCTCCGCTGGTCATGCTCTTCGCCTACCTCGTGCTGGTGCTCGTCGGGGCCATGCTGATGGCCTCGGTCGAGACCCCGGGCTGGCTGAGGCCCCACTGGCTGATGGCAGCGGCCGCTGTGGCCGTGGGGGCGTGGCTGGGCGGGATGGCCACCGGCCTGCGCCGAGCCCGCATGCCGATCTACGACGTCGCCGTGCCGGACGGCGATTCCGAGAGGACCTGACGATGGACCCCGCACAGCACCCAGACCATACGCCGAGAGCATCCGCGGGCAAGGACTCCCCGGAGGCTGGATCAGCCGCTGAGAAGAGCCCGCTGAGCACCGCGGGGGAGCTCGTGCAGGCCGGTGGGAACCGCGCCGCACTGGGGATCATGACCTATCTCGTGATTGGGACGGCCTTCTGGGGTCTGATAGGATTCATGCTGGATTACCTGGTGGGAACACAGTGGATGGTCTATGCCGGTGCGGGCCTCGGGCTCGCGGCAGGCCTCGCTCTCTCCTACCTCCGCCTGCAGGCCGGGCTGCGGATCAGCGAGGACCCGCAGGATCATGGTGCCGCCCGGAAACGCCGAGACGCCCCGTATCACTCCGAGACTCACCGGAGCTGGGACGGCGGCAGCAGAAAGGACCGCCAGTGATTGTCGCGCCGCCCCTCGAGGGAACAGGCCTAGAGGTCCCCGGCGTGGAGGACATGCACCTCCCGCCGCTGTTCGAGATCGGGTCCTTCGCCTTCGGCAAGCAGATGCTTCTGATCCTGCTGTCGGTGGCACTGATCTCCTTCTTCTTCCTCTGGGCCATCCGGCGCCAGTCGCTCGTGCCGTCCAAGGGCCAGTACCTCGGTGAGGTCGCCTACGGCTTCGTCCGCAACTCGCTGGGTCGCGATCTGATCGGCGAGAAGGAGCTGCGCCCCTGGCTGCCGTGGCTGTTCACCTTCTTCTTCTTCATCCTGGTGAACAACTTCTTCGGGTCCATCCCCGTCCTCCAGCTGCCGACCATGTCGCACGCCGGCTCGGCCTACGTGCTGGCGATCATCGCCTACGTCGCCTGGGTGGGCGTGGGGATCAAGCGCCACGGCTTCGGGAAGTTCATGGCCAAGATGACCATGCCGGAGGGCGTCCCCAAGATCCTCTACGTCATCCTGATCCCGATCGAGTTCCTCTCGAACCTGATCATCCGCCCCGTGACCCACGCTCTGCGTGTGTTCGCCACCATGTTCGCCGGCCACATGGCCATCATGGTCTCGGCCGGCCTCATGTCCCACCTCTTCGTGAATGTGGGCGGCTTCGGGTTCCTCGGCGGACTGGGCGCCCTCGTGCTCGGCATCTTCATCTTCTTCCTGGAGGTGCTGATCCAGGTGCTCCAGGCCTACATCTTCGTGCTGCTGTTCGCGGTCTACGTCGACGGCGCACTGAAGGAAGGGCACTGACCCCACAGTCTTGGTTCGGCAGCGACCGAGCCACACGCGGAGTACCGCTCCGACCTGTCAATCGCCATTCGTGGCACACCGCTCGCACTGCGCGGGCAGTCTGAAAGGAATCTCCAAGAATGGATATCACTGGTTCGCTCTCCGCCATCGGCTACGGTCTCGCTGCCATCGGCGGCGGCATCGGCGTGGGTCTGATCTTCGCCGCGTACATGCAGGCCGTCTCCCGCCAGCCGGAGGCCCAGCGCGTCCTGCAGCCCATGCTGTTCATGGGCTTCGCCGTGGTCGAGGCCCTGGCCATCCTGGGCTTCGTCATGTTCTTCCTGTGATCCTCCGCGGTAGTGGAGATCTGACAGGAGCCGAAGAGAACAGGAACGACGTCCATGACCACTGACATCATGGCTGCCGAGGCGGCCAATCCGCTGATCCCCAATGGCTGGGAGATGCTGGTCACCGCCGTGGGGTTCTTCATCCTGCTGTTCGTCGCGATCAAGTGGATCGTCCCGATGTTCGAGCGCACCTACGCCGAGCGCAGCGAGGCGATCGAGGGCGGGCTCGCTAAGGCCGAGCAGGCCCAGGCCGAGGCCGACCGCGCTCGCGACGAGTACAACCAGCAGCTGGAGAGCGCCCGTCTCGAGGCCCAGAAGATCCGCGAGGAGGCTCGCCTCGAAGGCGAGAAGATCCTGGCTGACTTCAAGGACCGCGCGAACAGCGAGTCCGCTCGGATCACAGAGAACGCGCACAAGGCCATCGCCGCCGAGCGCTCCTCCGCCGCGCTGTCGCTGCGCACCGAGGTCGGCTCGCTGGCCACGCAGCTGGCGTCCAAGGTCGTCGGGGAGTCCCTCTCCGACGATGATCGCTCGCGTCGCGTCATCGATCGGTTCATCTCCGAGCTCGAGAGCGCGCCGGCCGATCAGGGTGCCCAGCAGTGAGCGCCGCACGGTCTGAGCTCGGACGCGTGGATGTCGCGTCGCTGCTGCGCCCGTGGGCGGAGCAGGCGCACTCGAGCATCTCGCGCGAGCTGTTCGACGCGCTCGAGGCCGTGCAGGGCAATGATCTGCTGCGGCGCTCGCTGACCGACCCCTCTCGCTCCGGCGAGGAGCGCGGCGCCCTGGCGCGGCGCATCTTCTCCACGGCGCTGGGGGATGCGGCCACCGGGATCCTCGAACTGCTGAGCAGCCGCACGTGGGCCACCGAGGAGGCGTTCACCGAGGGCCTCGAGTCCTCGGCCGTCGTCCTGGCGGGGTTCGCGGCAGAGCGGCGCATGGGCCCCGAGGGCCTGGACGCGGTCGTCGACGACGCCCTGGGCATGCAGGCGGTCCTCGAGGAGGACCCCGAGCTGCAGCAGGCGCTGACGGACGCACGAGCTCCGCGCGAGGCCAAGCTGCGTCTGCTGGATCGCGTGGCCCCGTCGCTGCGCGAGGAGGGTCGCCTGCTCGCCGAGCAGGCCATCCTGACCCCGCGGGCCCACCGCCCGCACCGGGTGCTGGCCGACTGGGCCGAGCTGCTCGCCGAGGTCCGAGAGGGCGGCATCGCCCGCGTCCGCTACGCCGGAGCTCTCGACGACGCACAGGTCGAGCGCCTGCGCGGCGCCCTCTCGCGGCTCTACGGCCGCGAGCTGAAGATCGTGCTCGACGAGGACCGCACGCTGGTCGGAGGTCTGCGGATCACCGTCGGCGACGAGGTGATCGACGGCTCCGTGGCAGCACGGCTGAACGAGCTGCAGGAGCGCATCCGCGCCTGAGGCCGCCACCGGACGCCGCACCGCGCCCGCCGGTCGGGAAGATCCGACCGCACAGACGAAACAGCTGGTCATCGACACGATGATCACGAACGAGGAAGCAGGGACACGAGATGGCCGAAGTGACCATCAATGCCGATGAGGTCCGCAGCGCGCTCCAGGAGTTCGCGGCGTCCTACGAGCCCGGCACCACCGAACGCACCGAGACCGGCCGCGTCACCAGCGCCGCCGACGGCATCGCCCGAGTCGAGGGCCTGCCCTCGGTCATGGCCAACGAGCTGCTGCGCTTCGAGAACGGCGAGCTGGGCCTGGCCCAGGACCTGGACGTGCGCGATCTCGGTGTGGTCGTCCTGGGCGACTTCCGCGAGATCGACGAGGGCCAGACCGTCGAGCGAACCGGGGAGATCCTCTCCGTGCCGGTCGGCGACGCCTTCCTCGGCCGCGTGGTCGACACCCTGGGCAACCCGCTCGACGATCTGGGCCCCATCGAGGCCGAGGGCCGTCGCGCCCTCGAGCTGCAGGCCCCGGGCGTGACCATGCGCAAGTCGGTCCACGAGCCCATGCAGACCGGCCTGAAGGCCATCGACGCCATGGTCCCGATCGGGCGCGGCCAGCGCCAGCTGATCATCGGCGACCGCCAGACGGGCAAGACCGTGATCGGCATCGACACGATCCTGAACCAGCGCGAGAACTGGGAGACCGGCGATCCGGACAAGCAGGTCCGCTGCATCTACGTCGCCATCGGCCAGAAGGCCTCCACGGTCGCGGGCATCCGCAAGACCCTCGAGGACAACAACGCGCTCGAGTACACGACCATCGTGACGGCCTCGGCCTCCGACTCGGCCGGTCTCAAGTACCTCGCTCCGTACGCCGGCTCGGCCATCGGCCAGCACTGGATGTACGGCGGCAAGCACGTCCTGATCATCTTCGATGACCTCTCCAAGCAGGCCGAGGCCTACCGCGCCACGTCGCTGCTGCTGCGCCGCCCGCCGGGACGCGAGGCCTACCCCGGTGACGTCTTCTACCTGCACTCCCGCCTGCTCGAGCGCTGCGCCAAGCTCTCGGACGAGCTGGGCGCAGGCTCCATGACCGGCCTGCCGATCGTGGAGACCAAGGCGAACGACGTCTCGGCGTTCATCCCCACCAACGTCATCTCCATCACCGACGGCCAGATCTTCCTGCAGTCGGACCTGTTCAACGCGGATCAGCGTCCCGCGGTCGACGTCGGCATCTCGGTGTCGCGCGTCGGCGGCGCCGCGCAGATCAAGGCCATGAAGAAGGTCTCCGGAACGCTGAAGCTGGACCTGGCGGCCTACCGCTCCATGCAGGCCTTCGCCATGTTCGCCTCGGACCTGGATGCGGCTTCGCGCCAGCAGCTGACCCGCGGCGCCCGCCTGATGGAGCTGCTGCGCCAGAAGCAGTACTCGCCGTACCGCGTCGAGGACCAGGTCGTCTCGATCTGGGCCGGTGCCAACGGCCACCTGGACGACATCGAGGTCGCCGACGTCCTGGACTTCGAGCGCGCTCTGATCGATCAGGTCCGCCGCACCACCAACGTCACCGACTCGATCGTCTCGAGCGGCAAGCTCGAGAGCGACGCCGTAGAGGCGCTGGAGAGCGCCGTGGCCGAGGTCAAGCGCGACTTCCGCGGCACGAACCGGGACAACCACGCCCAGGGCCACGAGGAGAGCCAGCCGCTGTCCGACGACGAGGTCGGCCAGGAGCAGATCTCCGCCAGCGGCAGCACCCGCGCCAACTGACGCCCTCCGCTGCGGTGCGCCGCGCGTGAGCGCGGCGCACCGCAACGGCACAGAAAGGAAGCTTCATGGGAGCCCAGATCCGGGTCTACCGCCAGAAGATCTCCTCCACGCAGTCCATGAAGAAGATCTTCAAGGCGATGGAGATGATCGCGACTTCGCGCATCAGCAAGTCGCGTCAGCGCCTGGCCGCGGCCTCGCCGTACGCCAATGCGCTGACCCGTGCTCTGTCGCAGGTGCTGTCCCAGTCCGGGACCTCGAGCCACCCGATGCTCAACCAGCGCACGGAGACCTCGCGCCGCTCGGCCGTAGTCGTGTTCAGCTCGGACCGCGGCCTCGCCGGTTCCTACTCGGCCAACGTCCTGAAGAAGACCGACAAGCTGCTGGCTCGCTTCGCCGAGCAGGGCACCGAGGCGAAGGTCTACCTGATCGGGCGCAAGGCCAAGCAGAACTTCGACTTCCGGGACCGCGCCTACGAGCAGGCCTTCGAGGGGGACACCGACAGCCCCAAGGCGGAGCGGGCCGAGGAGCTGGCCGAGCTGCTGGTCGATCTCTACACGACGGAGTACGACGAGGGCGGCATCGACGAGATCCACCTGGTGTACACGCGCTTCGAGTCGCTGGTGAAGCAGGAGCCGTCGGTCCTCCGCCTGCTGCCGCTGGAGGTCGTGGACGCCAACGAGATCCATGACGACGTCGCCGAGAGCTACGGCGAGGTCTCCACGGCGGACACCGGCTTCGATTTCGAGCCCTCTCCGGAGGACTTCCTGGACATCGCGCTGCCGCGCTACATCCGGGCGCGCATCTACTCGAGCATGTGCCATTCGGCCGCTTCTGAGCTGGCTTCGCGCCAGCGCGCCATGAAGTCGGCCGGGGACAACGCCGGCGAGCTGATCAACAAGTACACGCGCCAGATGAACAACGCCCGCCAGGCCGAGGTCACCACGGAGCTCACGGAGATCGTCTCGGCCACCGAGGCCCTGTGATCCATCGGCGCCCCGGCGCCGCCGCATTTCCCCACGCCACCCACGAACAGTGAAGTGAGAGACATGACTTCCACCATCAACGAGCAGGACACCACGCCTGTCGCTGGCGCCGTCGGTCGCGTCGCCCGCGTCAAGGGCTCGGTCGTCGACATCGAGTTCCCCGAGAACCAGATGCCGGCGATCTACAACGCGCTGACCACCGAGCTGGTGTTCGAGGGCGAGACCAAGACGATCAACCTCGAGACCGCTCAGCATCTGGGCGGCAACATGGTCCGCGCGATCTCGCTGCAGCTCACCGACGGCCTGGTCCGCGGCACCGAGGTGCACGACACCGGCGCCCCCATCTCCGTCCCGGTCGGCGATGTGGTCAAGGGCCACATCTTCAACGTGGTCGGCGACTCGCTGGACGTCGCCTCGGACCAGCTCGAGATCAAGGACCGCTGGTCGATCCACCGCGACCCGCCCCCCTTCTCCGAGCTCGAGGGCGCGACCGAGATGCTGGAGACCGGCATCAAGTCGATCGACCTGCTGACCCCCTACATCCAGGGCGGCAAGATCGGCCTGTTCGGCGGCGCCGGCGTGGGCAAGACCGTGCTCATCCAGGAGATGATCACCCGTGTGGCCCGCAACTTCGGCGGCACCTCGGTGTTCGCCGGCGTGGGCGAGCGCACCCGTGAGGGCAACGACCTCTGGGTCGAGATGGACGAGGCCGGGGTGCTCAAGGACACCGCCCTGGTGTTCGGCCAGATGGATGAGCCGCCCGGAACGCGTCTGCGCATCGCGCTGACCGGCCTGACCATGGCCGAGTACTTCCGCGACGTGCAGAACCAGGACGTGCTGCTGTTCATCGACAACATCTTCCGCTTCACGCAGGCGGGCATGGAGGTCTCGACCCTGCTGGGCCGCATCCCTTCGGCCGTGGGCTACCAGCCCACGCTGGCCGATGAGATGGGCGTCCTGCAGGAGCGCATCACCTCCACGCGCGGACACTCGATCACCTCCATGCAGGCGATCTACGTCCCCGCCGATGACTACACGGACCCGGCTCCGGCGACCACGTTCGCCCACCTGGACGCGACCACGAACCTGTCTCGTGAGATCGCATCCCGCGGTCTCTACCCGGCGATCGACCCGCTGGCCTCGACCTCGCGCATCCTCGACCCGCAGTACGTGGGCCAGGAGCACTACGACGTCGCGACCCGCGTGAAGTCGATCCTGCAGGAGAACAAGGAGCTGCAGGACATCATCGCGATCCTCGGTGTGGACGAGCTGTCCGAGGAGCAGAAGGTCGTCGTCTCGCGCGCCCGTCGCATCGAGCAGTTCCTGTCGCAGAACACCTACACCGCCAAGCAGTTCACCGGCGTGGAGGGCTCCACGGTCCCGCTCAAGGAGACCATCGAGTCCTTCAAGAAGATCTGCGACGGCGAGCTCGACCACGTTCCGGAGCAGGCGTTCTACAACGTCGGCGGCCTGGACGATGTCATGGAGCAGTGGGACGAGATCAAGCGCTCCACCGGAGAGAAGTGACATGGCTGATCCGCTGATCGTCGAAGTCGTCGAGGTCGACCAGTCCGTGTGGAACGGCGAGGCCCGTCAGGTCATCGTCAACACCATGGAGGGCGAGATCGGCATCCTCGCGGGACACGTCCCGGTCGCGGGTGTGCTGCAGGAGGGTCGTGTGATCATCGACCCGACCAGCGGCTCGCGCGTGGAGGGCCGCGTCGACGGCGGAATCGTCACCGTCGACAACAACCGCGTGACCATCGTCGCCGATCACTTCCGCGAAGGCGCAGCCGCGCAGAAGTGATCCGCCGGACCGCCCGTCCCCGCGCGCAGCAGCGTCTGCGGGGGCGGGCGGCTTCATGCCGTCGTCGTGTCGGCGCATCGCCGCCGCCCCGAGGGCTGCGGGCCAGCAGACCAGGAAGAGCCAGAACATGGAAGACAAGATCGTCGTCCGCGGCCGCACGTCCGTGAACGGGACGCTGCCGGTGCACGGCGCCAAGAACAGCGTCCTCAAGCTGATGGCGGCCACGCTGCTGGCCGAGGGCCGCTCCACGATCACCAACGTCCCGGAGATCCAGGACGTCTCGATCATGGCGGAGCTGCTGAGGCGCCTGGGCTGCCAGGTCGACTACGACCGCGCCGCGCACACCGTGGCCATCGACGTACCCGAGGTCCTGCACCACCAGGCCGACTACGACCTGGTCCGCGCCATGCGCGCCTCGATCTCGGTGCTGGGCCCGCTGACGGTGCGCAGCGGTGCGGCCGAGGTGGCCGTGCCCGGAGGCGACGCCATCGGCACCCGCGGCCTGGACATGCACCGCGCCGGGCTGGAGGCCATGGGTGCGCACCTGCGCACCGAGGGCGGCTACCTCAAGACCTCGGTCGACGGGCGGCTGCACGGCGCCCACTACCGGCTGCCGTACCCCTCGGTGGGGGCCACCGAGAACCTCATGACCGCAGCGACCCTGGCCGATGGCGTCACGGTGCTGGACAACGTGGCCCGCGAGCCGGAGATCGTGGACATCTGCCGCATGCTGGTGGACATGGGCGCTCAGATCGAGGGGATCGGCACCGGCACGCTCACGATCACAGGCGTGGAGCGGCTGCAGCCGGTCATCCACCGCACCGTTCCGGATCGGATCGTGGCCGGCACCTGGGCCTTCGCCGCGGCGATCACCGGGGGAGAGGTCGTCGTGCAGGGCGCTGAGGCCGAGCACATGGAGGTCGTGCTCGACAAGCTGCGCGACGCCGGCTGCGAGATCGAGGTGCTCGACGACGGCTTCCGCGTCCGCGGGCCGCAGCGACCCAGCCCGGTGAACTTCTCGACCTTCCCGTACCCGGGCTTCCCCACGGACCTGCAGCCGTTCGCCGTCGCCCTCAACGCGGTGGCCGACGGGCCCGGCATGATCACCGAGAACGTCTTCGAGGCGCGCTGGGGCTTCACCGCCGAGCTCGAGCGGCTGGGCGCGATCGTGCGCCTGGACGGTCACCACGCCTGGCTCAACGGTGTGGACGAGCTCTCCGGTGCGCCCGTCGAGGCCATGGACATCCGCGCCGGCGCCGCACTGGTCATCGCCGGCATGCGCGCCGACGGCGAGACGATCGTGGGCGGAGTCGAGCACATCGACCGCGGCTACGAGCACTTCGTGGAGAACCTGACGGCAGCGGGCGCCGCCGTGGATCGCCGACTGCAGGGCGGTTTCTGAGCCGGGAGTTCGCGGACGGATCGGGGGTCGGCAGCACCGACGGGTGCCGCCTGCCCCCGATCCGTCAGAAGAGCCGCGAGTCGACGTCGTCCACGCCGCGCATGGCGTCGTAGTCGAGGGTGAGGCAGTCGATGCCGCGATCGGCGGCCAGGGTGCGCGCCTGCGGCTTGATCTGCTGCGCGGCGAAGATGCCGCGCACCGGGGCCAGGCGGGGGTCGCGGTTGAGCAGCTCGAGGTAGCGGGTCAGCTGCTCCACGCCGTCGATGTCGCCGCGGCGCTTGAGCTCGATCGCGATCGTGGCGCCGGAGGCATCTCGGGCCAGGATGTCCACCGGCCCGATGGCCGTGGGGAACTCTCGGCGCACCAGCGTGGTGCCCATGGAGACCAGGTCCAGCTGCTCGGCAAGAAGGCGCTGCAGGTCGGCTTCCACGCCGTCCTTGATCAGCCCAGGGTCGACGCCCAGGTCGTGGGAGAGCTCCTCATGGCGGGCGTGGATCAGCACGCGCAGGACATCGTCGGACTTGGCGGCGCTGACGGTCCACACCTCGGTGACGCCGGCGGCGGCCTGGTCCTCATCCGGGGCGGTCTCGACCAGCCGAGCCGGCGGGGACATCCAGTTCAGGGGCTTGTAGCTGCCGCCGTCGGAGTGCACGAGCACGGAGCCGTCGGCCTTCACCAGGAGGAGGCGACGGGCCAGGGGCAGGTGGGCCTTGAGGCGGCCCTCGTAGTCGACGGAGCAGTCAGCGATCACACAGCGCACGGCCGACAGTCTCCCACAGCGGCCCTGCTCGAGCGGACACGGGCATCCCTCAGCGAGGGTCGCCAGCCCTGTCCCGCGCTGCTGCGGAGGCTCTCGCGCCGGGCCTCCGTCTGCGCGGACGACGCGCCCGTGCGCTGACAGCGAGCGCCGCAGCAACGACGGGCAGAGGCGGCGATGCCGTCGCTAGACTCGCAGGCATGAGCATTCCGAGCGATCCCCGTATCCCCGCAGGCGCCGGCGCGGCCGAGTCCGCGTCGCAGGACGACCAGGCCCAGCAGCTGCCGGCCTCGGTGCGCGGAGCCGTCGACCTGGGCCAGGCAGCCGCCCCGTCGGCAGACGGCGAGCAGGGCCAGGTGCAGGGCGGCGGCTACCGCCGGGACATCGAGACCGTCGAGCAGTTCCAGGACGTCGCCGAGCTCTCGGCCACGGTGCCGGTCGTGCTCGTGCTGTGGGCCGCGTACTCCGAGGGCTCCCGCACGTTCGTTGACGAGGTCGCCGCGCAGATCGACCGTCGCGCCGGTCGCCTGGTGCTGGGCGCGGTGGACATCGAGAAGCTGCCGCAGATCGCCGAGGCGCTGCAGGCCCAGTCGGTGCCCACCACCGTTGCCATGATCGGCGGGCGCCCCGTGCCGATCGGACAGTCGGCGATCCCCATGGACCAGCTGAGCTCGCTGTTCGACGAGCTGCTGCAGCTGGCCGAGCAGAACGGCGTCTCCGGCACCGCCGAGCCGACCGGGGGGCAGGAGGAGGAGAAGCCGCTCCCGCCGCTGCACCAGGAGGCCATGGACCGCATGGAGGCCGGCGACCTCGACGGCGCCAAGGCCAGCTACGAGCAGGCCCTGAAGGAGAACCCGGGCGATCACGAGGCCAAGCTCGCCCTGGCCCAGGTCGAGCTGCTGCGCCGCGTCACCGCCATGGATGCCGCCGCGGTGCGCCAGGCCGCGGCACAGGACCCGCAGGACGTCCCCGCCCAGCTGGACGTGGCGGATCTGGATGTCTCGGGCGGTCACGTGGAGGACGCCTTCACTCGACTGCTGCAGCTCGTGCGGCGCACGGCCGGAGAGGAGCGGGAGACCGTCCGACAGCGGCTCGTCGAGCTCTTCGATGTGGTGGGCTCGGAGGACCCCCGCGTCATAGCGGCACGGGGGCAGCTGATGCGCGCCCTGTTCTGAGCAGAGCCTCTCCGCCGGCCCCTCCTCTCCTGGGGGGAGGGGCCGGTGCGCGCCCCGGCGATCCTCCTCCCAGCGGGGGAGGCGACCGGGGCGCTGTCGTGCCTATCGTGGATCCATGACGCAGATCCCCATCCCGCCCTCCGAATCCGCGGTGAGCCTGCGCGGGCTCACGAAGGTCTTCGGGTCCTCGAAGAGCCCGTCGGTGGCCGTCGACCGGCTGAGCCTGGACGTTCCGCGCGGGGCCTTCTACGGCCTGGTGGGCCGCAACGGCGCTGGCAAGACCACTGCGCTGTCCATGCTCACGGGGCTGCTGCGCCCCACGGAGGGGCAGGCCTTCGTCTCCGGGATCGACGTCTGGGCGGATCCTCGAGCCGCGAAGGCCAGGATGGGGGTGCTTCCGGACGGGGTGCGGCAGTTCGACCGCCTGGCCGGTCGCCAGCTCGTGACCTACTCGGGCCTGCTGCGCGGCATGGATCGGGAGACGGTCGCCCAGCGCACCGAGGACCTGCTGCGGGCCATGGATCTCGTGGAGGCCGCGGGCACCGCTGTGCAGGACTACTCGGCGGGCATGACCAAGAAGATCGCCCTGGCGGCGGCCATGATCCACGCACCTGATCTGCTGGTGCTCGACGAGCCGTTCGAGGCCGTCGACCCCGTCTCGGCGGCGCGGATCCGCGAGCTGCTGCACGGCTTCGCCCAGGCCGGCGGCACGGTGATCGTCTCCAGCCACGTGATGGACCTGGTCCAGCGGATGTGCGACCACGTGGCGATCATGGACGGCGGCGTGCTGAAGGCCGCCGGGACCGTCGACGAGGTCCGCGGCGAGCGCTCCCTCGAGGAGGTCTTCGTGGACACCGTCGGCGGCGTCCAGGGCGCAGGGGAGGAGCTGACGTGGCTGAAGCCCCGATGACCCCGCAGGGACCCGGCTCCGAGACCCCTATGCAAGATGCCGGGACCGGGGAAGCCGCACCGCAGGATCTGACCGCTCGGCAGGCGGCCTCTTCCCTTCCCGCCCCTGGCGGGAGCGCGAGCGTGAAGGGCCCGTCGGCTGCAGCCACGGCGCGGCTGGTCGTCGGCCTCAAGGCGCGACTGACCGCGGCGGCCATGCGCCGCAGCACCTGGACCCTGGTGGGCACGATCCTGGGCGGGCTCTACCTGCTCGGCCTCGTGGTCTTCTGGGGCGGCATGGCCTGGGTCGGCGGAGGCGGCGCCGAGCCCCGAGCGGTCGCGGTGCCGGTCGTGCTGGTCGGTGCGGCCGCCACGATCGGCTGGTGGGTCGCCTCCCTGGTCACCGGGCGGGCCGATGCCACGGTGCACGCCGGTCGCTTCGCCCTGTATCCCATCCCGCGCTCCGGACTGGCCCTGGGCCAGCTGCTCAGCGCGGCCGTGGGGCTGGCGGGGCCGTTCACGCTGCTGGGGCTCCTGGCGCTGAGCCTGGCCTGGCGCGCCACCCCTATCGCACTGATCAGCTCCCTCGTGCTGATCCCCGTCGCCTGGGGGCTCATGGTCCTGGGCAACCGGTGCCTGGCTGCCGGGCTGGAGGGCCTGCAGCGCAGCCGGCTGCTCGGCGATGCCGCCTCCGTGCTGGGACTGGCCCTGCTGGTCCTGATGGGGCCGGTGATCGGCGGTCTGACCGGTCTGCTGGCAGGTGGCGGGCTCGACCTCGAGCGGATCGCTGCGGGGGTGTCGTGGACCCCCTGGGGAGCACTGTGGGCGATCCCCGCCGATCTGGCCGACGGCTTCCTGCTGCGCGCTGCGGGTCGGCTCGCCGTGGTCGCTGCGACGGGCATCGCCGTGTGGCTGCTCTGGGCTCGTCTGCTCGAGCGCTCGCTGGAGCATTCGACGGCACCGGTGCGGGGCACGGCCTCTCGCGTGCGCGGCGCCGGGCTGCTGGGCCGAGTGCCCGCGACCCCGTGGGCCGCCGTGGCGGCGCGCAGCATCATCTACTGGCTCAAGGACCCGCGTTACGCAGCCTCGATCGTGCTGATCCCCGTGATGCTGGGCCTGCTGTGGTTCAACTCGGGCTCGGGGGAGGGCGGTCCTCTGCTGTTCGCGGGACCGCTCGTGGCCGCCATGATGGGCTTCACGATCTCGGCCGATGTGGCCTACGACCACTCGGCGTTCAGCCTGCACGTGCTCAGTGGGATCCGAGGCCGCGACGACCGCCTGGGCAGGCTGATCTCGCTGTGCGTCGTGGGAGGGGTGCTGAGCATCGCGGCCCTGCTGTTCGGCGCCGCGATGACCCAGACCTGGCACCTACTTCCCGGTGTGATCGGCATGAGCCTGCTCGGGCTGCTCGGCGGGGGCGGCATCAGCTCCGTGCTCTCGGCGCGCTACACCTATCCCGTGCCGCTGCCGGGCGATTCGCCCCTGAAGACGCCGCCGGGCTTCACCTTCCTCAACGTGCTGGTGCAGATGGCCGTCATGGTCCTGATCGGAGCTGTGACGATGCTGGCCGGCATCCCGCTGGTGGTCCAGATGATCACCGGACAGGATCTGTGGGGCTGGCTCGGCCTCGCCGTCGGTGTCATCGGCGGGCTGGGCCTGGCCTGGGGCGGCGTCGTCCTCGGCGGCAGGTGGCTCGAGGCCCGGGCGCCGGAGCTGTACCAGCAGGTCTCGTCCTACCGCTCCTGAGCCGCGCCGTGAGGGTGGCCGGACGCACAGGCCCGCAAGGCCCTGAGCTGGGGAGGGGCGTCGGGCGCGCGGAGTACACTGGCCGCCATGAGCTTCCACGACGACACCCTCCCCGTGGCGGGTCCCTGGCCCTTCGGCGGGGGAACCTCGAACGAGCCCGTCGGCGGCACCTCGACCCTCGAGCGGGAGGAGACCCGCACCTTCGAGGAGCCTGGCGATCACGAGCGCTTCGCGCACTACGTCCGCAAGGAGAAGATCACGGAGTCGGCCGTCACCGGCGATCCCGTGATCGCACTGTGCGGCAAGGTCTGGGTTCCGGGCCGCGATCCGGAGAAGTTCCCGGTCTGCCCCACCTGCAAGGAGATCTACGACGGCCTGCGCGCTCCGCAGGACGGCGGCAAGTGATCTGAGACCGCGTGCGCTCGGCCCCGTCGGGATCGACGGGGCCTTGCTCGTGCGCCCTCAGCTCGGCCCGCGCCACCCCCGGCCCCGCAGCGATTGCGGGGCGCCCCTCTGCGGCGCGTCCGCACGACGCCCGCCACGCGATCCGCGAAAGGACCTGCCCAGCCCGTGTCCGATGACTCCCAGCCCTCACTGTTCGGCGGCACGGCCGCCGAGATGCCTCCCGCCTACCCCGAGCGAGCCGCCTGGGGCACAGCGGGGAAGCTGCGCGCCTGGCAGGCAGAGGCCCTGGAGAAGTACTTCGCCGCCGAGCCGCGCGACTTCATGGCCGTGGCCACGCCCGGCGCCGGCAAGACGACGTTCGCGCTGCGCCTGGCCCGGGAGCTCGTGGACCGAGGGACCATCAACCGGATCACCGTGGTGTGCCCCACAGAGCACCTCAAGCGGCAGTGGGCGGATGCCGCCGCGCGCGTGAACCTGGCGATCGATCCCAATTTCAAGAACGCCGACGGCAGCCATGCCCGCGGGTTCATCGGAGTCGCGCTGACCTACGCGCAGGTCGGCATGAAGCCACTGCTGCACCGGGCGCGCACCGAGCAGGGCCGCACGCTGGTGATCATGGACGAGATCCACCACGCCGGCGACTCCCGCTCCTGGGGCGACGGCCTCAAGGAGGCCTTCGAGCCCGCCGCGCGCCGTCTGGCTCTGACCGGCACGCCCTTCCGCTCGGACACCTCGCCGATCCCGTTCGTCACGTACCAGGAGGACAAGGACGGCATCCGCCGCTCGAAGGCCGACTACACCTACGGCTACGGCGACGCCCTCAAGGACCACGTGGTCAGGCCCGTGATCTTCATGGCGTACTCGGGACAGATGCGCTGGCGCACCTCGGCAGGCGAGGAGATGGCCGCCGAGCTCGGCGAGGGCTTCACCAAGTCGATCACCGCTCATGCCTGGCGCACGGCCCTGGCTCCCGACGGCGCCTGGATCCCCTCCGTGCTCCAGGGCGCCGACCGCCGCCTGACCGAGGTCCGGCGCACGGTCCCCGATGCCGGTGCGCTGGTGATCGCCACGGATCACCAGGACGCCAAGGCCTACGCCGCTCTGCTCGAGCGGATCACGGGCGAGAAGCCCACCGTCGTGCTCTCGGACGACAAGGGCGCCTCCGAGCGGATCGAGGCCTTCGCGGAGGGGGATCAGCGCTGGATGGTGGCGGTGCGCATGGTCTCCGAGGGCGTCGACGTCCCCCGCCTGGCCGTGGGCGTGTACGCCACCTCCACGTCCACCCCGCTGTTCTTCGCCCAGGCGGTCGGGCGCTTCGTGCGCTCGCGCAAGCGCGGGGAGACCGCCTCGATCTTCCTGCCCTCGGTGCCGCTGCTGATGGCGCACGCCAACGAGATGGAGCTCGAGCGCGATCACGCCCTGGACCGTCCCGTGGCGCAGGGCCCGGACTTCGTGGACCTCTCGGAACAGGGCTGGGACGACGACGAGCTCGCGGCCGCCAATCGCGAGGAGAAGGCCTCCTCGCAGCTGGCCGGCGGCGAGTTCAAGGCCCTGGAGTCGGACGCGTCGTTCCACGGCGTGCTCTTCGACGGCGGCGAGTTCGGCGGCGGCGTGGCCGCCGGCACCGACGAGGAGGCCGACTACCTCGGCATCCCGGGTCTGCTGGATGCCGAGCAGGTCACCACGCTGCTGCGCGAGCGGCAGTCCGAGCACGCCCGTCGGCGCTCGCAGTCGGCAGCCGATCAGTCGCAGCAGGCGTCGTCCGTTCCGGATCACCGCCGGCTCAAGGAGCTGCGCAAGAAGCTGTCGCAGAACGTCTCGGCCTGGTCCGCCCGCACGGGCACGCCGCACGGTGTGATCCACAACGACCTGCGCCGCGAGTGCGGGGGACCGGCCGTGGCCCAGGCCACCGAGGAGCAGATCGAGGCGCGGATCGCCAAGATGCAGAACTGGTTCGTGGGGCGGAAGTAGGACGCACCGGGGCGAGACGCTTCGATGCGGAAAGTCCCGCCGCAGCAGGCGCAGCGCGTCGGTGCGAGGCGGGCCCCGTCAGTCGCGCACGAGCTCCACGCCTGCGTCGTCGAGCTCGTCGATGACGTCCTCGAGGGAATCGGGGGAGACGGCGGCGCTCAGGCTCAGCAGCACCCGGGTCTCGTAGCCGGCGTCGGCGGCGTCCAGGGCGGTGGCGCGCACGCAGTGATCGGCGGCCAGGCCCACGATGTCCACGGCCTCGATCTCCCGATCGCGCAGCCAGTCGTCCAGGCCGATCGGCTCCTCGTCCTCGGCCTCGTCGTCCTCCTCCACCGCCCCCAGGGGCGTGGAGGTCTCCGGGGCCAGGACGCCCTCGAAGCCCGAGTAGGCGGCTTCGTACTCGCCCTTGCGGAACCAGGCCTCGATGCGGTCGGTCTCGAACTCGTCGTGGGTGTCGGCGCCCTCGGTCTCGGCCACGCAGTGCACGGGCCAGGAGGTCCGGAAATCAGGGTCCTCGGAGAAGTGCGAGCCCGGCGAGATGTGCCAGTCCAGGGTCCCCACGATCGCCTCGTAGTCCCCGTGGTGCTGCTCGATGTGCTCGGAGATCGCGGCTGCGACGTCCGAGCCGCCGTCGACGGCCAGGGAGCCGCCCTCGCAGAAGTCGTTCTGGACGTCGACGACGATCAGTGCGGTGCGCATGAGGAGGGTTCCCTTCAGTTCTCGAGCACGGTGGGGATCGCGGCCTCGCCCTCGGAGAGGCGGGTGGCCGAGCGCGGGAGCTCCCGCACGGAGTCGGCGTGGCGCTGCCGGGCGCGCCGGACGCCCTGGGGGCCGGTCCAGCCGTCGACCAGCTCGCCTCCGCGCACGAAGTCCTGCATCAGGGGGCGGTCGTCGCCGTCGTCGGCGGGATCGTGGCCCACCCCCACGATCTCGTGGGTCGCGGTGCCGCGCGGATCCAGGCGCCGCAGCGCCGACTTGCGCCCGCCGACGGAGGCCTTGCCGGACGAGGCCTTGGCCACGGAGACGAGCTGCCCATCGGCGCCCTCGCGGGCCACGAGCTTGTAGACCATGGAGGACGTGGGGGCCCCGGAGCCGGTGACCAGTCGGGTGCCCACGCCGTAGGAGTCCACGGGGGCAGCGGCCAGCGCTGCGATCGCGTACTCATCGAGATCGGAGGTCACGGTGATGCGCGTGTCGCGGTTTCCCAGGCTGTCGAGCAGGGCGCGCACGCGACCGGCCTGATCCACCAGGTCCCCGGAGTCCACACGCACGGCCCCTAGCTGCGGACCGGCGAGCTCGACGGCCAGGCGCACCGCCTTCTCGACGTCGTAGGTGTCCACCAGCAGCGTGGTCCCCACGCCCATGGTCTCGAGCTGGGAGCGGAAGGCCGCCTCCTCGTCGTCGTGCAGCAGCGTGAACGCATGCGCCGAGGTGCCGATGGTCTTCAGGTCATAGCGGTAGCCGGCCTCGAGGTTGGAGGTCCCTGCGAAGCCCGCGATCACGGCCGCACGGGCGGCGGCCACGGCGGACTCCTCGGAGGCCCGGCGCGAGCCCATCTCCAGGCACGGGCGCTCGCCCGCGGCGGTGATCATGCGGGAGGCGGCGGAGGCCACGGCGGAGTCGTAGTTGAGCACCGAGAGCAGGTAGGTCTCCAGGATGCAGGCCTCGGCGAACGTGGACTCCACGCGCAGGATCGGCGAGTGCGGGAACCAGAGGTCGCCCTCGGCATAGCCGCTGATGTCGCCGGTGAAGCGGAAGTCCGCGAGCCACTCGAGGGTGGCGGCATCCACCACGCCGGTGCGCTCCAGGAAGGCCAGGCGGTCCTCGTCGAAGCGGAAGCTCGCCAGTCCCTCGAGGAAGCGCCCCGTGCCGGCCACGACGCCGTAGCGGCGTCCGGCGGGCAGGCGGCGGGAGAAGACCTCGAAGACGCTGCGCCGCTGCGCGGTGCCGTCGCGCAGGGCGGCCTGCAGCATGGTCAGCTCGTAGTGATCCGTCATCAGCGACGTCGGGGCGGGGTACCAGGTCCGGTTGCTCGATTCCACGCAGGCCACTGTACTGGCCGCCCGCCGTGCGGTCCTGTCCCCGGGCATGGTCCTCATGATGCGCTGTCGGGACCGGTGCCTACGATGGGGCACATCATGGAGCTCAGCACGAGAACCCGCACGCCTCTGACCAGCCTCGGACCGGATCTGGACGAGCGCCCGGAGGTCGACACCGCCCAGCGCACCGCCCTGGAGATCCCGTGGCACGTGGTGGTCTGGGACGATCCCGTGAATCTCATGTCGTGGGTGACCTGGGTCTTCCGCACGCACTTCGGCTTCTCGCAGGCCAAGTCCCACGCCCTGATGCTCGAGGTCCACGAGCGGGGCCGGGCGATCGTGGCCGAGGGCACTCTGGAGGAGGCCGAGCGCCATGTCGCCGCCCTGCACGGCTATGGCCTGATGGCCACCTACGAGCGCGCAGGCGGAGGCCAGGACGCGGAAGGGGTGCGCAGCTGATGGCGCATGGATTCCGCTCGGGGGCCCACGGCCTCTCCGCCCGGCTCTCCGCGGATGAGCGAGGGCTGCTGGTCAGGCTGTGCCAGGACATCATCGGCCTGCTCGAGCTCGAGCAGGCCGCTCCGGAGGCAGATCCGCTGGAGGCCCTGCTCGGCGGCGACGGTCCCGTCGAGGCGCCGCAGGATCCGGCGGTGGCGCGCTTGCTGCCGGCTGGCAGCCAGGATCCGGAGCAGGCGGAGGAGTTCCGCCGCTTCACCGACCGGTCCCTGCGCGAGCAGAAGGTCGCCTCGCTGCGCGCTGCGGCACTCGCCTTCGAGTCCGATCCCGTGCGCCTGAGCCCCGCGGCGGCCAGCGACGTCTCCCGGGCGCTCAACGACATCCGTCTGGTGCTCTCGACCCGGCTGGGGATCGACTCGGAGGCGGACGCCCGTCGGGTGGAGAAGGCCTCCGGGAAGAAGCCCAAGGACACCGAGACCTACATGGCCGTCGTCTACGGCTTCGTCTCGTGGCTGCAGGACTCGCTGATCCAGGCCATGCTGGTGGAGCTGCCGGAGGATGACGGGACGGATGATCAGCCGGCGCAGGGCCTCTGACCAGCGTGAGGACTCTGCATGAGTCATCGTGTGAAGTGATCTCCGTGACCTCGTCGGCGCGCGGTTCAGGCTGCTGAGCGGCACCGGTCTACCCTGGGTGCCCTATGCGCGAGATTCCGGGGATCACAGAAGCGGCAGACGGACCCGTCGAGGGTCCGTCGCCCGATGCTCCCATCGGCGTGTTCGATTCCGGCGTGGGCGGGCTGACGGTCGCCCGGGCGATCATCGACCAGCTGCCGGATGAGCGGATCGTCTACGTGGGCGACACCCTCAACGGCCCCTACGGTCCGCTGCCGATCGCCGAGGTCCGCGCCCACGCGCTGCGGATCATGGACGAGCTGGTGGACTCCGGGGTCAAGGTGCTGGTGATCGCCTGCAACACCGCCTCGGCGGCCGTCCTGCGCGATGCCCGGGAGCGCTACACGCGCGCCTACGGCATCCCCGTGGTGGAGGTCATCCAGCCGGCCGTGCGCCGGGCCGTGTCCTCCACGCGCAACGGCCGCATCGGCGTGATCGCCACCCAGGCCACCGTGGGCTCGCGGGCCTACGAGGACACCTTCGCGGCCGCTCCGCAGCTCGAGGTGCGCTCCGTGGCCTGCCCCCGGTTCGTGCCGTTCGTCGAGGCCGGGGTAACCACCGGTCCCGAGGTCCTCGAGACCGCTCAGGAGTACCTGCGTCCGCTGCAGGACTCCGGGGTGGACACCCTCGTGCTCGGCTGCACGCACTACCCGCTGCTCACCGGCGTGATCTCCTACGTCATGGGGGAGGCGGTCACGCTGGTCTCCTCTGCGGAGGAGACCGCCAAGGACGTCTACCGCGCACTGGTGCGCCATGACCTGGCGCGCGTCCAGCCGCCGCAGGAGCCCCACGAGTTCCTGGCCACGGGAGATCCGGAGCCCTTCCAGATCCTGGCCCGGCGCTTCCTGGGCCCGGAGGTCACGGCGGTGCGCCACGTGGGCTCGGTGGCCGAGCAGTTCCCCACGGGCTCGCTGTCCCAGGTGAGCTCGCAGATGCTCGCCGAGCACGCCGCCGTGAAGGACCGCTCCTCCGCCGGCCCGTCCCCTGTCCGCGCCTCCGACGATGAAGGCCCCGTCTCATGATCCTGACCGTGATCGGCTGCACCGGCTCGTTCGCCGGCCCCGATTCCCCTGCCTCCTGCTACCTGCTCACCGGAACCGATCATGAGGGTCGGACCTGGCGGGTGCTCATGGACCTCGGCAACGGGTCGCTGGGCGCGCTGCAGCGCCACATCGAGCTCTCGGAGATCGATGCCGTCCTGATCAGCCACCTTCACCCGGATCACTGCGTCGACCTGGCGGGGCTGCACGTGGCGGTGAAGTGGGATCCGCGCGGCTGGGGGGCCGGCCCGGTCCCGGTCTGGGGCCCGGCCGGGATGATGGACTACATGGAGGCCGCCCACGTCCTGGCCTCCGCGGAGACGATCGAGAACGAGTTCACGATCGGGCAGTGGGAGGACGGCCGGGCCGTGGAGATCGGCCCGTTCCGCATCACCCCTCACCGGGTCGAGCACCCGGTCGAGGATCCGTTCGCGCTGCGCGTCGAGTACGACGGAGCCGACGGCAGCAGCGTGCTGACCTACTCCGGGGACAGCGACGCCTGCGAGGGCCTCACCGAGGCCGCCCGCAATGCCGATCTCTTCCTGTGCGAGGCCGCTTACCACGAGGGCCGCGACGCCTACCGGGGGATCCACCTCACGGGCCTGCGCGCCGGGCAGACCGCCGACGATGCCGATGCCGATGAGCTGATGCTCACGCACCTGCCCGTGTGGAACTCGCCGACCCGTGCCGTCAGGGAGGCTGCCGAGGCCTTCACGGGTCCGATCTCGCTGGCTCAGCCGTCGACCTCGTACCGGATCGTGGCCGACATGGACCGCACCGCCGGTCGCGTATTGGCCAGGGGCCGCTCGGTGCCGAGCACCACGACCACCATGCGCGTGATCGACCCCAACACGCGCGGTGCCGAGACGCGCTGAGCTCCGGCACGGCTCGCCCGCCGAGCCGTTGGCCGCCGCCGCCCGCGCGCGGCTAGGCTGGGCGCCATGACTTCCGAGGCTGAGACCCCCGCCGCATCCTCGTCCGCGAGCGGACCCCGAGCGGACGGACGCGCCGTCGACGAGCTGCGTCCCATCACCATCACGCGCGGCTGGTCCGCGCAGGCCGAAGGCTCGGCGCTGATCGAGTTCGGGCAGACTCGCGTGCTGTGCACCGCCTCGGTCACCGAGGGCGTTCCGCGCTGGCTGCGCGGCGAGGGCCGCGGCTGGGTCACCGCCGAGTACGCCATGCTTCCCCGGGCCACCGGCACGCGCTCGCAGCGCGAGTCGGTCAAGGGAAGGATCGGCGGCCGCACCCACGAGATCTCCCGGCTCATCGGCCGGTCGCTGCGCTCCGTGATCGACCTGAAGGCGCTCGGCGAGAACACCGTGGTCCTGGACTGCGATGTCCTCCAGGCGGACGGCGGCACCCGCACGGCATCGATCACCGGTGCCTATGTGGCGCTGAGCGAGGCCATGGGGTGGGCCCGACGCCAGGGCCTGGTCACCGGCGATCCGCTCACCGACTCCGTGGCCGCGGTCTCGGTCGGGATCATCGACGGCGTCCCCATGCTGGATCTGCCCTATGTCGAGGACGTCCGCGCCGAGACCGACATGAACGTGGTCGTCACCGGCTCCGGGACCTTCGTGGAGGTCCAGGGCACCGCCGAGGGCGCCCCGTTCGATCGCAGCGAGCTCGACGGCCTCCTGGACCTGGCGGTCGCCGGATGCGCCGATCTGGCGAGGATCCAGGCGGCCACGCTCGCGGAGGGCCGCGATGCCTGAGCAGCATGACCCATCCCAGGTCGCCGCACCGACCGCTCCCGGTGCGGCCGTGGAATCCGCACCGGAGGACCCCGAGCCAGATCCGGACGCGTCCGCGGTGTCCATCCCATCGGGCGCCCGCCTGGTCCTGGCCACGCACAACGCCGGCAAGCTCGCCGAGCTGCGGGCCATGATCGCAGCCGAGCTGCCCGGTCTGGACGTCGAGCGCGCCGTGCTGGACGCAGGCTCCCTGGGCCTGCCCGACGTCCGTGAGACCGGCACGACCTTCCAGGCCAACGCGCTGCTCAAGGCGCACGCGGCCGCCGAGGCCTCCGGCCTGCCTGCCGTGGCCGATGACTCCGGACTGGCCGTCGACGTCCTTCACGGCGCCCCGGGCATCTTCTCGGCACGCTGGGCGGGGCGCCACGGCGACGACACCGCCAATCTCGAGCTCCTGCTGGCCCAGCTGGGCGATATCCCCGATGAGCACCGTGCCGCGGGCTTCGTGTGCGCCGCAGCTCTGGTGACCCCGGAGGGAGCCGAGCACCTCGAGTTCGGGCACCTGCGCGGCACGCTGCTGCAGGAACCGGTCGGCGACGGCGGCTTCGGCTACGACCCCGTCCTGCGCCCCGACGGCCTGGACGTCTCGTGCGCCCAGCTCGATCCGGAGCACAAGAACCGGATCAGCCACCGGGGACAGGCCATGGCCGCCCTGGCGCCGCACCTGGTCGCCCTGCTCTCCCAGCGCGCTCCCGCAGCGGAGCCCGGAGAGGAGCGCTGAGGTGGTCGCCCTGGGCATGAAGCGCATGCTCCCGTACGCCGATGTGGTGGATGCCGCGCTGCGCGAGATCGGAGAGCACCCGGATCCGAGCACGTGGCGGATCATCACGAGCGGGTCCGCGCACGTGGTCGTCGGGATCGACGACCGGCTGTGCGTGCGCATCGCCAAGAACCCGGCCGCCAAGCGCAGCCTGGTACGGCGCACCGAGGTCCTCTCCAGGCTGCCCGAGTACTCCTTCGCCACGCCGCGGCCGCTGAGCCGCGTGCACGGCAGCCGAGGCCACGGCGCTGTCGCCCTGTCCTGGGTGCATGGCGAGCACCGCTGGGGCAGGGTGGACACCGCGGAGCTGATCTCGCTGCTCGAGCAGCTGTGGGCCACCGACACCGCACCGCTGGAGGCCTATCTGGACCGCCCTGGTCAGCATTGGGGCGGGCATCGTCGGCGTCGGATCATGCTCGACGACGTCGTGCCGCGGCTGCTGCCGCGCAACCGCGAGCTGGCCCGGCACGCGATCCGGGATCTGGCCGAGCTGGAGACGGTGACTCCTCACCTCGTGCACTCGGACCTGATGGGCCAGAACATGATCTGGTCCGGTGACGCGCTGGCCGGGGTGATCGACTGGGATCACGCGAGCCTGGGCGATCCGGCGCAGGACGTGGCCGCACTGGCCTGCTCGTACGGCTGGCCCACCCTCGACGGCGCCCTGCCGCCCGAGATCCTGCACCGAGCCCGACTGCACGCGCGGATCATGCCCATGCAGTCGGTGGCCTACACGCTGGTCCAGGATCTGGACACGGCGCAGGTCAATCAGGCCGTGGCTCGGGCCGATGAATGGATCGACACTCGTCTGCGAGCCCTGCTGCGCCGCTGAGCCGGGTACCGAGCCCAGCGGCGATCGCTCAGCCGGTCAGGCCGAGCAGCTGCACCCACCGCTGGCAGGCCTCCTCGATGACCTCCCGGGCCTCCAGCCGCCCGATCTGCTGAGCCTCCAGCGACGCACCGCCATGCGCGGCGGCGATCAATGCCGCCGCCAGCGGTGCGCTGCCGCGGGCGTCCGAGCCCTGCTCCCGCTGGGCCGCGGCCACGGCCGTCTTCCAGAGCTCAGGCGCCGAGGCACCTGTCTGCTCGGCTTCCAGGGCGCAGCGCAGGCCGATGGCCAGCGTTCTGGACGACGTGTCCCGGTCCGGCCCGGCGCTGCTGCCAGCGGCGCCGGAGTCCGCCTGCCCCTGCGGGGTGTCGGCGTCCTGTGCCACGCCCGCGGCGGTGTACGGATCGCGTCCATCGAGGACGGCCTGGAGCAGCTCGGAGGTGCCGCGGGTGGGACGGGTGAGCCGGCCCAGCACGTCCAGCGCGGACTCGGCGGCAGTGCGCACGGGCTCCTCCGAGCCCCGGCAGCCCTCGACCTGCGCGGCTTGGAGCATGAGCGCCAGCGCGGTCGCGGCCGTCTGCGCCTCGGCCCGTCCGTGGGTGATCGCGGCGGCATCGATGCTCAGCGGGGCGATCGAGCGCCAGCCCACGGGAAGCAGGCCGTAGGGGATCGAGCGGATCACCGCAGTCCGGTCCTGGGCCTCCGGGAGCACGGGGCGCTCGACCAGGCCCATGCTGCCGGTGAGCAGCGCCTCCAGCGTCTGGCCCTGGTGGCCGTGATCTGCGTGAAGCACCTGGTGGGCGTCGATCCAGCGCGGCAGCGGGGAGGGTGCGGACTCCGGCCATTCGACGTCCTGGGTGCGCAGCCAGCGCAGCTGCGCCAACCACTGGCAGGCGGTCTCATCGGCGGCCTCACCGGCCGAGGCCCATTCGATCGACTCGAGCAGCCCGTCCATCGTGTAGAGGCTCAGCTGGGTGTCGGCACTGATCCGCAGCGGCTGAAGCTGGAGCGTCGTGGGACCGGAGACGGCTGCGGCGTCCGCGATGCTCGCCCCCGCTCCTCCAGAGGCCGCACCCGCACCGGGCGAGCCATCCTGCGCGGCGCCGGGCGACGGGATGCCGAGGACCTGGCCTCCTGCTGCGGTGCTGACGCCCTCGGGCGGGGCCGCAGGGGCTTGCGCGGGCTCGGGCTGCGCCGTCAGGGCGTCCCCCAGTGCCCCTGCGAGCATGATCGCGCGGACCCGATCGGCGATCCCGGGGAGATCTGCCAGGGTGCCCTGATCGGGCGAGAGCGCGGGCGAGGACGAGGATGCGGTCATGGCCCCATCCTAGAAGCGCTGGGACGCGCCCCGGCACGAGGCCCGCGGGGCCGCCCCGACGCTCGGCGCTAGGCTGGGCGCCGAGCACCGCGCAGAGCCGGTGCCGTGAATCCGTCCGCACGACAGCCAGGAGCGCCATGAGCGACAGGGCCAGGCTCGGCACCGGCCGCGAACCCGCAGCCGACCATGCCGCCGGCGGCTCGTGGTCGGGATCCCGCAGCAGCACCGGCGAGGGACGGGCAGACGCGCCGACAGGCTCCGGGCCTAGCGGTGCCGCCGCGGGCTCCGGCGAGTCCGCCGCGGGAGAGCTGGCCACGCCGCTGCCGGACCGGGGCCACCGCGCGCTGGCGATCGGCGGCATCGCCAGCGCGGGCACGGCGGGACGCGGCCCGGAGCTCGGTGCTGCGGGGCACAGCGGCGCCGTCGCGGGGGACGGCGCCGCGCCTGCGGATCCTTCTCCCGGCGCCTCGTCGGAAGCCGACGTCCAGGCCGGCGATCTCACCTCGGACACGAGAGCCGAGGACGGCTCTGCCCCGCAGGAGGGAAGCGGCCGCGATCGGCGCACCCGACGGGCGCAGCTGCGCACCCTGATGGTGGGTGACTACCCCGTCCTGCGAGGCGTGGTCTCCAACTGGTACCTCCTGCTGACCCTGATCGTGCGGCTTCCGTCGGTCATCCTGCCGCTGACGGTGCTGACCTATGTCACCGCCGTGTCCGGGCAGGAGCTGTGGGGTGCCGCCTGCGCGGGCGCGGTGCACCTGGGCCAGGCGGTCTCGGTGCTGGCCCTGGTGCGCGGCGACCGGATCCGCCGCCGGCAGTGGATCCTGCTGCTGCACACGCTGCTGCACGTGGGCGTGATCTGCTGGCTCGTCTTCCGCTTCTCGGAGCAGGCGCAGGACGCGCCCACCGCGCCCTGGCCGTGGCTGCTGTGCCTTCTGGCGGGGCTGTCCGCACCGCAGCTGGGCAGCGCGACCCGGCTGCGCTGGCGCACCATCCTGGAGCAGCGCCGCAGCCTCGTCCTGATCCTGCCGAGCATGCGCCACGACGCCGTCATGGACGCCGTGCCCCTGGTGCTCGGCGCGCTGATCGTAGGCGTCCTGGCGATCACGCTGGGGCCGTTGCTGGGGATCATGGCCGCCGCCGGGCTGCTCGTGCTGTGCACGACCGCTCTGCTGCTGCACCCCACCGCCGACATCCTGGGCGAGGATGCCCAGAACCATCTGGTCGATCCGACTCATCAGCCGCTCAACTCCGCCATGCGACGCAGGCTGCGCACGCAGCGGCGCATGCGCTTCCTGCCGGTGGTGGGCGTCGGGTGCATCGGGCTGATGCTGGGCTCGATCCAGATGTGCCTGGTCTACTTCACGGCCTCGGTCGAGGCCATCGAGACGATCGGGGCCCAGTTCGCGGCCCTGGGCCTCACCGCTGGGGCGGCGGCGGTGATCACCGCAGGCGCGCGGCCGCGTCGTCCCTGGAACCTGTGGGTGCTCTTCGGGGCGGTGACGGTGCTCGCCACGCTGCTGATGTCTCTGCCGTCGCGGCCGCTGGGAATGGTCCTCATCCTGGCGGTCCTGGGCGCTGCGATCGGTCCCACGCTGGTGGCCGTGTTCTCCACGGTCCCGCTGATCACCCCGCTGAGCGAGGTCAGGGGACTCACTGCTGCCACGAGCGTCCTCATCCAGGTGGGGATGGGCCTGGGCGTGGGCCTTGCCGGTGTCATGGGCGACCTGGCCGGCTATGAGACGGCCGCCCTGCTGCCCGTCCTGGCGGCGGCGGCTCTTCTGGCGACCGCCTTCGTGCTCATGGCGCGACGCAGCCGCGTGCCCCTGGACCTGGTGGGGGAACGGCCGATCCCGGGCACCGAGTCCGTTCCGAGGATGCTCTCGGAGGACTGAGGCCTGGGATCGGCGCGATCGATCAGCGTCCGCGGATCAGTGGCCGCGGTCGAGCCACTCCTGGACATGCGGGGCCTCGGCCCCGATCGTGGTGGAGTCCCCATGCCCGGTGAGCACCGCCGTGGAATCGGGCAGGGTGAGCAGGCGCTCGCGGATGGACTCGACGATGGTGGGGAAATCCGAGTACGAGCGGCCCGTGGCTCCGGGACCGCCCTGGAAGAGGGTGTCTCCGGAGAACACCACGCCGCTCAGGGGCTCGACGGGGGAGCCCTGGTCGTCCACGACGCCCAGCTCCGGGGCGTAGAGGCACACCGAGCCGGGCGCGTGGCCCGGAGTGTGCAGCGCGCGCAGGCTCAGGGAGCCGATCTGGAACTGCGTGCCCTCGGCGATCTCGTGATCGGGGGCGGTCCGCGGGTGGGTCTGGTCCCACAGCACGCGATCCTCCGGATGCAGCCAGGTCTGCGCCCCGAGCATCTGGGCCACCTGCGGGGCCACGCCCACGTGGTCGTCGTGGCCGTGGGTCAGCACGACCGCCACGACCTCTCGGCCTGCCACCGCCTCCCGCACGGCCTCCGGGGAGTGCGCGGGATCGATCACCAGGCAGCGCTGGCCGTCCCCGACGATCCAGACGTTGTTCTCCACCTCCCACGTGCCTCCGTCGAGGGAGAAGGTCCCGCTGGTCACCACGCGCTCGACGCGCACGGAGCCGTCGGCGGAGGCGGCGACGGTCTGTGGCGCGGTGCTCATTCGCCCACCTCCACGACCGAGCGCAGGACGCGGCCCTGCTTCATCTTCTCGAAAGCGGACTGGACGTCATCCATGGTGATGCGCTCGGAGACGAAGCTGTCAAGGTCCAGCCGACCCAGGCGGTACTGGTCCACGAACATGGGGAAGTCGCGCTCGGGCAGGGTGTCGCCGTACCAGGCGGACTTGATGGAGCCGCCGTGGCTGAAGACCTCGGCCAGGTCGATGTCGGTGACCGTGCCCGGGTTCGGGACGCCCACCAGCACCATGCGACCGGCCAGGTCACGGGCCTCGAAGGCCTGGCGGAAGGTGGCAGCGATGCCCACGGCATCGATCACCAGGTCTGCGCCGTGGCCGCCGGTGATCTCGCGGATGGCCTCGACGGGGTCCTTCTCCTTGGAGTTGACCTTGTGCGTGGCGCCGAAGGACTCGGCGGTGGCCAGCTTCTCGTCGTCGAGGTCCACGGCGATGATCCGCGTGGCTCCACCCAGCTGAGCGCCGGTGATCGCCGCGGTGCCCACGCCGCCGCAGCCGATCACGGCCACGGACTCGCCGCGCTTCACGGCACCGGTGTTGAGCACCGCGCCCAGGCCGGCGGTCACGCCGCAGCCGAGCAGCCCGACGGCCGCGCGCTGCTGCGGCTCGAGGGCACCGCCCGGGATTCGAGTGCACTGACCGGCTGCGACCAGGGTCTTCTCCGCGAAGGCGCCGATGCCCAGGGCGGGCTCGAGCGGGGTGCCGTCCTGCAGGGTCATCTTCTGCGTGGCGTTGAGGGTGTCGAAGCAGTACCAGGGCTCGCCGCGGTGGCAGGCGCGGCACTGGCCGCACACGGCGCGCCAGTTGAGGATGACCTCGTCGCCGACGGCGATGTCCGTGACGCCCTCGCCGATGGCGGCCACGCGGCCGGTGGCCTCGTGTCCGAGCAGGAACGGGAAGTCGTCCGAGACGCCGCCGACCTGGTAGTGCATGTCGGTCTGGCAGACCCCGCAGGTCAGGATGTCCACCAGGGCCTCCCCGGGGCCCGGATCCGGGACCAGGATGGTCTCCACGACGGGGGCCTCGTCCTTGGCCTTGACGACGACGGCCTTGACTTCATGCATGCTGGATCGCTCCTCGTGCGTGTTCAGGACAGATGCTCGCCGCCGACCCTGGACAAGACGGCGGGAGGCGCCGCGGCACCAGGGCCGCGGCGCCTCCCGCCACTGTAGCGAACAGCACAGACGTCGTGCCTGGCCCGCCTGTCTCAGACCTCGCGCTGGCGCTGCTCGTCGAGCACGGAGCGGGCCTCGTCATCGAAGTGGGCGACCTCGTCGGCGCCCGCCGCGCCGGAGTCCTTCCCACTGGCCGTGTAGTCGATCCCGGAGTCTGAGTCCAGGCGCAGCTGCCGGCCCTGCTCGATGAGCTTGTCCTGCTTCTCGATGTTCGCCACGACCGTGCCGACATCGCGCGGGGGCAGCTGCAGCGTGTCCTCCGCGGGGATGCCGGCCTGCAGCTCGCGCGCCCGCTCGACCTCGGCGTCGATCTCGGCACCCAGCAGGAGCACGTTGTTGAAGATCCACACGCCCAGCAGGCCCAGGATCACGGCGCCGATGACGCCGTAGGTGGCGGTCTGCGTGGCGAACTGCGTGGCGTAGACGGAGAAAGCGCCGGCGGCCAGGATCGCGCCCAGGATTGCGAAGACGGCACCGGGGGAGATCCAGCGCATCTTGGGCTGGCGGACGTTGGGGGTCCGGTAGTACAGGACGGCCACGAGCAGCATGAGCAGCAAGAGGATGACGGGCCACTTGGCGATGTTCCACACGGTCACGGCGGTCGAGCCCAGGCCGATGGCATCGCCCAGGGTCTCCGCGATGCCGCCGGAGAGCAGGATCATCAGGAAGATCAGCACCACGGTGATCACGACCGTCAGCGTGGTCAGCAGCATGGACAGCTTGAGCTTGACGAAGCCGCGGCCCTCCTCGACCTCGTAGATCCGGTTCATGGCCCGGGAGAATGCGCCGACGTAGCCGGAGGCCGTCCACAGTCCGGTGGCCACACCGATGATCAGGGCGATGATGCCGCCGCCGGTCGAGCTGGTGAGGTTGTTGATCGGCTCGGAGAGCAGCTCGTTGAGCTCCGGCGGGACGCGTCCGTCCAGGAAGCCGGTGATCGCCTGCGTGGTCTGCTCGCCCTGGCCGAACACGCCCAGCAGGGAGACGACGGCCAGCAGGCCGGGGAAGATCGCCGAGACCGTGAAGTAGGTCAGCGCTGCGGCCAGGTCCGTGCAGCCGTCCTGCGTGAACTCCGCGAACGACCGCTTGAGGACATAGCCCCATTTCATCTTGGTCGGCGAGTCCGGCTTCGAGCTGCTCTCGGCCGCGGGGGCCTCGGCGCGCTCCAGGGTCTCGCGAAGGTTGTTCTTCG
The DNA here is from genome assembly GCF_040981045.1 of Kocuria sp. CPCC 205260. NCBI lineage: Bacteria > Bacillati > Actinomycetota > Actinomycetes > Micrococcales > Micrococcaceae > Kocuria > Kocuria sp. CPCC 205260. The sequence continues at coordinate 558,428 of NZ_JAVKPT010000001.1, read as the reverse complement.
CCACGTGGGGCTCCTTGCTGAGGGTCGAGAGGGAACTCGGATCGCTCGTGAGCTCGGGCGGCCGTCGCGATCCGGGAGTTCAGTGTACTGAGATCCGGCCCGCGGACCCGGGAGCCGGCGCGACCCCCGTCGCTCCGACGCGCCGGGCAGGGCGGGTCGAGGCGGCAGGGTCCGCATGGTGCAGGGCGCGGACCGGGGAGGTCCGTGCGGGGATCAGTCGGTCAGGCTGTGGCGCAGGCGATCGGAGAGCCGGGTGAGGATGCGCAGCTCCTCCGAGTCCAGCCCGGCGACCATGAGCTCGTGCACGTGGCGGTCGAAGTGCTCCGCGATGCGCTGCTGCAGGTCCTTGCCGTCCTCGGTGAGCCTGATGCGCAGGCCGCGCAGGTCCTGGGGATCCTGCCAGCGGTGGACGAGGCCCTTGGCCTCGAGCCTCTCGAGCATGCGGGAGAGGCTGGACTGCGTGAGGAGGACATACTCGTTGAGCTCGTTCAGGCGGATGCCGCGGGCGTCGGAGCGGGCCAGGTTGAACAGGACGTCGTATTCGCGCATGGACAGATCCGCGAACTCCTCCTGTCGCTGGAGCTTGCGCATGACGGTGACCTGGGCTCGGTACAGGGCCTCCCATGCAGTGGTGGAGGTCTCTACGGGGTCGTTGTCAGATTCTCTGGTGGGCACGAGCCAGATCATATGTCATCCAAGTCGAATGCATGATTCTTCCGTGTCCACCGAAAGGCGCCTGTGTCCGGAGAAAAGGTCGGGGACAGTTCCGACGGCGGTCTCCGTCCGTGTCTGTGGCCTGCAACGTCACGGAAGGACGGGCCGGGACGACGACGGCCTCCCATGCATATGCATGGAAGGCCGTCGTTCAGGCGTGCGTCATGAAAGCGCTCGGAGGCTATCTGCTCATCGGATTCCGAGGGTCTTTGCGGTGTGGCCCATGATCTCGTCGGCCAGCGCCGGGTTCTCATCGAGCTGCTGACCCAGCGAGGGGATCAGGTCGGTGAGGCGGGACTTCCAGGCCGCGGAGTGGTTCGGGAAGCAGCGTCCCAGCAGGTCGATCATGATCGGGACCGCGGTCGAGGCGCCCGGGGAGGCGCCCAGGAGGCCTGCGATCGAGCCGTCGTCGGCGGTGATGAGCTCCGTGCCGAACTGCAGCACGCCGCCCTTCTTCTTGTCCTTGCGCATGACCTGCACGCGCTGGCCGGCGTGGACGAGCTCCCACTCCTCGGCCTGGGCCTGCGGGTAGAACTCGCGCAGGGCCTCCATGCGCTGGTCCTTGTTCTTGGCCAGCTCGGAGAGCAGGTACTTGACCAGGTCCAGGTTGGCCAGGCCTGCGCGGGCCATGGGGTAGATGTTGTCGGGGCGCACGGACTTGGGCAGGTCCAGCAGGGAGCCCTGCTTGAGGAAGTTCGGCTTGAAGCCGCCGTAGGGGCCGAACAGCAGCGACTTCTTCCCGTTCTCGTAGCGGGTGTCCAGGTGCGGCACCGACATGGGCGGGGCGCCGACGGCCGCCTGGCCGTAGACCTTGGCGTCGTGGCGCTCGGCGGTGCTGGGGTTGGAATTGCGCAGCCACAGCCCGGAGACCGGGAAGCCGCCGAAGCCCTTGATCTCCGGGATCCCCGACTTCTGCAGCAGCGGCAGGGCTCCGCCGCCGGCGCCGACGAACACGAACTTGGCGCGGATCTCGCGGGAGTCCTCCGAGTTCAGGCGGTTCTGGGTGCGCACGATCCAGGTGCCGTCCGGCTGGCGGTCCAGGTTCTGCACCTGGACGCCGGTGCGGATCTCGGCGCCGTTGGCCTCCATGTGCCGGATCAGCTGGCGGGTCAGCTCGCCGAAGTTGACGTCGGTGCCTTCCGGGGCGAAGGAAGCGGCCACGGGGCCGGCGCCGCGGCCCTCCTGGGTCAGCGGGGCCCACTGGGCGATCTGGTCGCGGTCCTCGGAGAGCTCGAGGCGCTCGAAGAGCTTGTGCTGCGAGAAGGACTCGTGGCGGGCCCGCAGGTACTCCACGTGGTCCGGGTTGAAGACCATGGAGATGTGCGGGACCGGGTTGATGAACGAGCCCGGCTCGCCGAGCTTGCCCTCGGTGACGAGCGTGGACCAGAACTGGCGCGAGACCTGGAACTGCTCGTTGATCTTCACGGCCTTGGTGGCATCGACCGTGCCGTCCGCGGCGCGCGGGGCGTAGTTGAGCTCGCACAGGGCGGAGTGCCCGGTGCCGGCGTTGTTCCACACCGCCGAGCTCTCCTGGCCCACGTGGTCGAGGCGCTCGAGCAGGGTGATGCTCCAGCTCGGCTCGAGTTCCGTGAGCATGGCGCCCAGGGTCGCGGACATGATGCCGCCGCCCACCAGGACGACGTCGGTGGATTCCATGGTCTTGGTCACGTGAAGAGGCCTCCGTCTGCTCGGGCGCGGAGATCAGCTGCCCTGGACCCGGGCCTCCGCGCGCGTGGTCGCCTCCCAGGCTACTCCGTCGTGGGCCGTGCCTGCGGTCACGACTGGGTGAGCTCGACCTCGCGGAAGGGCTCGAAGCCCGTGGAGGACAGGGGGAAGGACGCCGTGCGCTGATTCACGGCCACGGCAGTGATGGGGAAGGCCAGGGGCAGCGCGGCGCGGTGCTGGGCGACCTGGTCGCCGACTCTGCTGTAGAGCTCCTGGCGCTGCTCGCCGTCCGGGACCTCCGCGGCCTCCTCGATGAGCTCGTGGAGGCTCTCGGATCGCAGGTCGAGCTCCGGGGTGGTCGCGGAGAAGAGCACGGCCGTGAAGAAGTCCTGATCGCGCAGCCCGCCGCTGAGGCCGCTGAGGAAGAGGTCGTGATCGGCGGAGCGGGTGCGCAGGCTCTGCGCGTAGGTGCTCCAGGGCAGCGGCACCGGCTCGATCTCGAACCCGCAGCGCACCAGCTGCTCCGAGATGTCGGCGTAGAGCCGCTCCGGCTCCAGCGCCCAGGAGCGGGAGGCTCCGGTGGGGTAGGCGAAGCGCAGGGGCGTGCCGTCGTAGCCGGCGTCCTCGAGGGCCCGGCGCGCGTCCTGCGGGTTGTAGCCGGGGTATCCGGAGGTGCCGTCGGGGATGTTGAAGCGGGCTGGCATGAAGTCCTGGGCCACCCCGGTGCCCTCGGGGTAGTGCTCGCGCACCAGCGCCTGCCGATCGATCGCGGACATCACCGCGCCGCGGACCTCGAGGGAGTCCAGCCACTTCGACGAGGTGTGGATGCCCAGGTAGGACAGGGCATAGGGGTCGCGCTGCAGGACCTGGACTCCGTCGCGGGCCAGCGGCGCGAAGTCCGAGAGCCCGACCAGGTCGTAGCCGTCCACGCGTCCGGTCTCCAGGGCGATGTAGCGCATGCGGGGGTCGAGGATCGCCACGAACGACAGGCGGCCGATGTCTCCGGTGCCGTTCCAGTGCTCGGGGAAGGACTCGAGCTCGATGGGATCGTCCGGGAGCTGGCCTGCGCCCGGGTCGAGTCCGCGCACCACGCGGAATGGCCCAGTGCCCACGGGTGCGGTGCCGACGGTGTCGTCGTCGATCGAGGCGCTCGAGGCGATCCCGAAGGCCGGGTGCGTCAGGCACGTGACGAGGGCGGGGAAGCGGCGGGTCAGCAGCAGGCGGAAGGTGTGCTCGTCGACCGCCTCGCAGCCGTCGTAGAGGCTTCCCTGGGGGGTGCCGCGGCGGAAGATCGCATCGAACAGGCTGTGCCGCCCGGTCGCGGTGTCTCGCACGGAGGCCGCCGCCCAGCGCTCGAAGTTGCGGCAGACGCTCTGGGCGGTGAGCTTCTCGCCGTCGTGGAAGACGACGTCGCGACGCAGAGCGAAGTCGAGGGTGCGTCCGTCGTCGGAGGCAGCCCAGCTCACCGCGAGCGCAGGCACGGCCTCGCCGGTCAGGGAATCCGGGGCCACGAGGCCGTCGAGCACCTGGCGGGCCACGCGATTGGTCTCCACATTGTCCGTGAGCGTGGGGTCCAGCGTGGGGGCCGTGGCCGCATTGGCGAACACGTACGGCCGCTGCGATGCGCTCTGCTCCTCGGAGGCGGAGTCGGCTTCCGATCCCCGGGAGCAGCCGGCCAGCGCCAGGGCGGAGGCGCCGAGCAGCAGCGCTCGGCGGGTCGGCTGAGCGCTCACGATTCCTCCTGGGGCTGGTCTCGGTCGGGGACGGCGGTGCGGGAGCGCGGGCGATGAGCAGGCGCGCTGCGGGAGTGCGCGAGGCGGGACTCGAACCCGCACGCCGGAGCACAGGAACCTAAATCCTGCGTGTCTGCCAGTTCCACCACTCGCGCTCGCCCCGCACTGCGGGGGCCGCCCGATCATACCGTCGACGGAGCCGACGACGCCGGCCGCATCGCCTCAGTCCTCCAGGCCGAGGTCCCGGCGCAGCTTGGCCACGTGGCCCTTGGCGCGCACGTTGTACTGGGCGAGCTCGACGACGCCGTCGGCGTCGACGACGATCGTGGAGCGGATCAATCCCTCGTACACCTTGCCGTAGTTCTTCTTCTCGCCCCAGGCGCCCCAGCGCTCGGCGACCTCGTGATCGGGGTCCGAGAGCAGGGGGAAGCCGAGCGACTCCTTCTGCGCGAAGCGCTCGAGAGCGGCGGGGGCATCGGGGGAGATGCCCAGGACCTCGAAGCCGTCGGCGCGGAAGCGCTCCAGGCGGTCCTGGAAGTCGCAGGCCTGGGTGGTGCAGCCGGGGGTGGAGGCCTTCGGGTAGAAGTAGACGATGACCCGACTGCCGCGCAGCCCGGACAGGGTGACCTCCTCGCCTGCGGCATCGGTGAGGGTGAAGTCAGGGGCCTGCTCTCCGGGGGTCAGTCGCTGGGACATGTTCGGACTCCTTCGTCGCTGTCGGGTGCTGCTGACATGGTCGCAGATCGGCCTGATCCGGCAGTCGGGGCCGAACCCATGCGGCAGTGAGGATTGCTTCCCTCGTCATGGTTACAATCGTGTCATGTCCGAGAACTCCGAGTGGTCGACCAATCGCCTCCTGTCCACGGCGGCCCGGCTCGTCGAGCACTCGTGGAACGAGCGGCTGGCGGCCCTGGGCGTGACCCACGCCGGGTACATGGCGCTGGACGTGCTCCACGAGCACGGCACGCTGAGCCAGGCCCGGCTCGCCCAGGAGGTCCGGGTCCAGGCGCAGACCATGGGCAAGACCCTGCACCGGCTGGAGAGCCACGGGCACATCAGCCGCAGCCCCAATCTCAAGGATCGGCGCAGCCACCTGGTCTCGATCACCGAGGCGGGCCGGAACGTCCTGAACGAGGCCTCGCGCCTGGAGGGCGAGCTGATCGACGACGGCACCCTGAGCGACGAGCAGCTGCGCCGCAGCCTGGCGCACATCATCTCCACTCTCGGCGCCTCCCGCTGGAAGTTCGATGTCGATGCCCAGGGCGCGGTGTACGAGGTCTCCGAGGACCAGGGTGAGCGCCCTGCCGAGTCTGCTCCAGCGGCGGGGGGTTCGGGGGCGGTCTGAGGCCGCGGCGCCCGGCCGGCTCTGCGCCCCGGCGAGCGCGGCATGCGGCGTTCATGCATAAGGGCCCGACTCCAGCTGTAGTCGGGCCCTTTGCCTTTCCTGTGCGCCCCCTCGGACTCGAACCGAGAACCCGCTGATTAAGAGTCAGCTGCTCTGCCAATTGAGCTAGAGGCGCGGGATGCGATCTGGGGGAGCGGAACGCTGCCGCTTCCTTCGATCTGCGCCGCAAGACATTACCACAGGGCGAACTCGGACTCGCTGGACCTCCAGGAGAGGTGCGGGGAATCCGTTTCGCGAAGCTGTGCTCCGTCGAACGACGAGGAAAGAATGTACCGGAGGTTCCCGGCGCTGTCCACTTGGTGCTCCCGGACGTGGTCTGTCTCACTATGCGGGACGGTCGTCCCGAGGATTGACACGCCCTTGCGGGGCATCGGAGCATGGCCGACATGCAGTGGATCACAGCGCGCCGTCACTCGGTCATCCTGACCGGGCTGGTCGTCCCAGTCGGGCGACCGGTCTGACGCGCGCTGAGCATCCCGCGAGCTGAAGGCCCCGTCGCCCGTCCGCACCAGGATGGATCGGGGCCTTCGCTCGTTCAGCCCGCCCGCACGATCGCCTTGGCACCCGGGGCGCCGGCGAGCGGCCGCTTCCGGAGGATGGCGAGATGCCCGAGACCTCCCGGCGCCGTCGTGCGCCAGGGGGCCGCGGGAGGCCTTCGGATCGGGGACAATGTCTGCAACGGCCGCTGGGCCGAGGACCGCAGCGCCGAGGATTCGGCACGAAGGACGATGACATGAGCAGTGGAACAGAGATCAGCCCCGCGCTGATGGCCAGTCGGCGCACGGGTGCGGGGCACCAGAAGGCGGCCTCCGACTCGGGCGTCGTCATGCCGCGGGTCATGGGGCCGAACCCCACGATCGCCCCGGAGGAGACCACCGGGTCGGGGGCGGTCATCAAGTCCCTGCAGGCCCTGGGCGTCACGGACGTCTTCGGCCTGCCGGGCGGGGCCATCCTGCCCACCTACGACCCCCTGATGGACGCCGAGGGCATCAATCACATCCTGGTCCGCCACGAGCAGGGCGCCGGGCACGCAGCCGAGGGCTACGCCATGGCCTCCGGGCGCGTGGGCGTGTGCATCGCGACCTCCGGCCCGGGTGCCACCAACCTGGTCACCGCCCTGGCCGATGCCAACATGGACTCGATCCCCATGGTCGCGATCACCGGTCAGGTCGCCTCGAGCCTGATCGGCTCGGACGCCTTCCAGGAGGCGGACATCGTGGGCATGACCATGCCGGTCACCAAGCACTCCTACCTCGTGACCGACGCCGACGAGATCCCTCGCATCATGGCCGAGGCCTTCCACCTCGCCTCGACCGGCCGTCCCGGCCCCGTGCTGGTGGACATCGCCAAGGATGCGCAGGTCGCGTCCACGACCTTCTCCTGGCCGCCCACCCTGGACCTGGTCGGCTACCGCCCGATCGCCCGGGGCCACGCCAAGCAGATCCGCGAGGCCGCGCGCCTGATCCGCGAGGCCCGTCGTCCGGTGATCTACGCCGGCGGCGGCACGATCAAGGCGGAGGCCTCCGAGCAGCTGGCCGAGCTGGCCGAGCTCACGGGCGCCCCGGTCGTCACGACCCTCACCGCCCGCGGTGTCTTCCCGGACTCCCACCCCCAGAACCTGGGCATGCCGGGCATGCACGGCACGGTGCCGGCCGTCTACGCCATGCAGCAGGCGGACCTGCTGATCGCCCTGGGCGCTCGGTTCGACGACCGCGTGACCGGTGTCCTCGCCTCCTTCGCCCCGAACGCCAAGGTCATCCATGCAGACGTCGACCCCGCGGAGATCTCCAAGAACCGCGTCGCCGACGTCCCGATCGTGGGCGATCTGGCCACGGTGATCCCGGATCTCTCCGAGGCGCTGCGCTCCGGCACGCAGCAGCTGCCGGACCTCGCCGACTGGTGGAAGGTCCTCGACGGCGTGCGCGAGACCTACCCGCTCGGCTGGACCCCGACCGAGGACGGCCATCTCAGCCCGCAGCTCGTGATCCAGAAGATCTCGGAGCTCAGCGGACCGGAGTCGGTCTACGCCGCGGGCGTGGGCCAGCACCAGATGTGGTCCTCGCAGTTCATCCGCCACGAGCGCCCGCGCCAGTGGCTGAACTCCGCCGGACTGGGCACCATGGGCTTCGCCGTGCCCGCGGCCATGGGCGCCAAGGTCGCCGAGCCCGAGCGCACGGTGTGGGCCATCGACGGCGACGGCTGCTTCCAGATGACCAACCAGGAGCTGGCCACGTGCACGCTCAACGGGATCAACATCAAGGTCGCGGTCATCAACAACAGCTCGCTGGGCATGGTGCGGCAGTGGCAGACCCTGTTCTACGACGGCCGCTACTCGAACACCCACCTGAACACGGGCCATGACTCCCGGCGGGTCCCCGACTTCCTCAAGCTCGGCGAGGCCTACGGCTGCGCCGTCTTCCGCTGCGAGCGGGAGGAGGACGTCGAGGAGACCATCCGCGCGGCCATGGAGGTGAACGACCGCCCGGTCGTCATCGACTTCGTGGTCTCCGCCGACGCCATGGTGTGGCCCATGGTGCCCTCCGGCGTGGCGAACGACCTGATCCAGATCGCCCAGAACATGACGCCAGATTGGAACCAGGACGATGCCTGAGCAGTCCCGACACACCCTCTCGGTCCTCGTGGAGGACAAGCCGGGCGTCCTGACCCGTGTGGCCGCCCTGTTCGCCCGGCGCGCGTTCAACATCGACCAGCTCGCCGTGGGCGGCACGGACCAGGAGGGGCTCTCCCGCATCACGGTCGTCGTGAACGCGGACCCGCACTCCCTCGAGCAGGTCACCAAGCAGCTGAACAAGCTGGTGAACGTGATCAAGATCGTGGAGCTCGCCCCGGAGGCCTCGGTCTCCCGGGAGCACGTCATGATCAAGGTCCGGGCGGATGCGGCAACGCGGCTGCAGGTCACCCAGGCCGCCGACCTCTTCCGCGCCTCGATCATCGACGTCTCCCCGGACTCGGTCGTCATCGAGGCCACCGGCTCCTCGAACAAGCTAGAAGCGCTGCTCGAGGTCCTCCAGCCCTTCGGAATCCGCGAGATCGCCCGTGCCGGTACGCTGGCGCTCGGTCGCGGATCGAAGTCCATCACCGACCGCGCGCTGCGCCACTGATGCGGCCCCGCCCCGGGCCGTCGAGCACGGAACGGGGCATCGTCGCAGGCGCGGCGCCGGCACCGAAACGCCCGCACCCGCTGCGGGTCACCCACCCAAGGAGATGCACACGAACATGGCAGCAGAGATCTTCTACGAGGATGACGCCGACCTCTCGATCATCCAGGGCCGCAAGGTCGCGGTCATCGGCTACGGCTCCCAGGGCCACGCCCACGCGCTGAACCTGCGCGACTCGGGCGTCGACGTCCGCATCGGCCTGGCCGAGGGCTCCCGCTCGCGCGCCAAGGCCGAGGCCGAGGGCCTGCGCGTCCTGACGGTGGCCGAGGCCGCCGCCGAGGCCGACGTCATCATGATCCTGACCCCGGATCAGGTCCAGCGCACCGTGTACGCCGAGTCGATCCAGCCGAACCTCGCCGACGGCGACGCGATCTTCTTCGCGCATGGCTTCAACATCCGCTTCGGCTACATCGAGGCCCCGCAGGGCGTCGACGTCGCCATGGTCGCGCCCAAGGGCCCGGGCCACACCGTGCGCCGCGAGTTCGAGGCCGGGCGCGGCGTGCCGGACCTGGTCGCCGTGGAGGTCGACGCCTCCGGCAAGGCGCTGGAGCTCGCCCTGTCCTACGCGAAGGCCATCGGCGGCGCTCGCGCCGGCGTGATCAAGACGACCTTCACCGAGGAGACCGAGTCGGATCTGTTCGGCGAGCAGGCCGTGCTGTGCGGAGGCATGTCCCAGCTGGTCCAGTACGGCTTCGAGACGCTGACCGAGGCCGGCTACCAGCCGGAGATCGCGTACTTCGAGGTCCTGCACGAGCTCAAGCTGATCGTCGACCTCATGGTCGAGGGCGGCATCTCCAAGCAGCGCTGGTCGATCTCGGACACCGCCGAGTACGGCGACTACGTCTCCGGGCCGCGCGTGATCGATTCGTCGGTCAAGGAGAACATGAAGGCCGTGCTCGCCGACATCCAGGACGGCACCTTCGCCCGCCGGTTCATCGAGGACCAGGACAACGGCGCCCAGGAGTTCCAGCAGCTGCGCGAGAAGGGCCAGGGCCACAAGATCGAGTCCGTCGGCCGCGAGCTGCGCAAGCTGTTCGTCTGGTCGGACTCGGACGCCGACTACAACGAGGGCTCCGCCGCTCGCTGATCCGCGCAGCACCTCATCACGACGGCGGCCTCCCCTCCATCAGGAGGGGAGGCCGCCGTCGCGCTGTGCGCAGCCGATCAGCTGCCGGTGGTGATCACCGGAACGCCCTCGGAGGGCTGGACGACGACGAAGCCGGGGCCGTGGAAGGCCAGCTGGAAGGCCTCCCCGGAGCCGCCGCGGAACATGCCCGAGAAGTTGAAGTCGTTCTTGATGGACGGCGCCAGGTTGGTGGACCAGCACACCGCGGCCTGGGGATCCACGAAGGTGGGCTGCGTCGAGGCATCCAGGACCATGGGCTCGCCGTCGCAGCACACGGCGATGAAGCCGTGACCGGACAGCTCGAGGTTGAACAGGCCGCCGGCCATGAAGCCCGCGCCCTGGATGCGCTTGATGTCCCAGTTCAGGGAGCCGTCGAAGGCCAGCAGGGAGTCGGAGTCGACCGTGATGGCCTCGCCCTCGAGCTGGATCAGGAAGATGTTGCGCGCCTGGCGCGCGAAGAAGACCTCGCCCTGGCCGGAGACGCGCATCATGGCCCCGCCCTCGCTGGTCATGGCCTTCTTGAGGAACTTGCCCAGGGAGCCGGAGCCCTCGTGGGTGAAGGTCATCTGCCCCTGATAGGCCACCATGGCGCCCTTGGTGGCGATGATGTCCTGGGACATGTTGACCCGGAGCATCTTGGAGGACTGCAGGGCCCACTGGTCCTGCGTCTCGCGCTCCATGTGATCCGGGGCGAACAGTTCGCTGCGCATCGCGTGCCTTTCGTGCTGGGAGACGCCCGACGGTCGCGGGCAGGATCAGGGTCTCACATGAAATTGCTTAAGTGAATACTTGACGGGATCGTGGCCGCTCCGTGTCGGGTCGGGCACGGCGCCGGCGGTGGGGCGGGCGCGGTCGTCGCCGCTACGATGGTCCGCGTGACTTCTGAGCAGACTGCCGACGTGAGCGCCGAGACCCCCGAGCCCGAGACCGTGACCAGCGCGCGACCGGCGTTCTACCTCACGACCGCCATCTCGTACCCCAACGGGGCGCCGCACATCGGGCACGCCTACGAGGCCATCGCCGCGGATGTCCTGGCCCGGTTCAAGCGCCTGGACGGCTATGACGTCCGCTTCCTGACCGGCACCGACGAGCACGGCCAGAAGATGCAGCAGACCGCCGACCGCGAGGGCATCGCGCCCAAGCAGCTCGCCGATCGCAACGCGGCCGCGTTCCGGTCCATGGACGACATGCTCCAGGTCTCCTACGACCGCTTCATCCGCACCACGGATGCGGATCACTACGAGGCCTCGCAGGAGATCTGGCGGCGCATGGAGGCCAACGGGGACATCTACCTGGACTCGTACTCGGGGTGGTACTCGGTGCGCGACGAGGCCTACTACGCCGAGGACGAGACCGAGGTCGTCGACGGCGTGCGCCTGTCCAAGGGCACTGGCACGGAGCTGACCTGGACCGAGGAGTCCTCCTACTTCTTCCGGCTCTCCGCCTATCAGGACCGTCTGCTGGCCCTCTACGAGGACGGGCTGGTGGGCCCGCAGTCGCGCAGCAACGAGGTCGCCGAATTCGTGCGCGGCGGACTGCGCGACCTGTCGATCTCGCGGACCACCTTCGACTGGGGCGTCCCCGTGCCCGGGGACCCGGATCACGTCATGTACGTGTGGGTGGACGCCCTGACCAACTACCTGACGGGTGTGGGCTACCCGGATGTCGACGGCGAGCTCTTCCAGAAGTTCTGGCCGGCGGACGTGCACATCATCGGCAAGGACATCATCCGCTTCCACTCGGTCTACTGGCCGGCCTTCCTGATGTCGGCCGGACTGCCGGTCCCGCGGAAGGTCTTCGGGCACGGCTTCCTGTTCAACCAGGGCGAGAAGATGTCCAAGTCCGTGGGCAACGTGATCGACCCGCAGTCGCTGGTCAGCGTCTACGGCCTCGACGCCCTGCGCTTCTTCCTCATGCGCGAGGTCCCCTTCGGACAGGACGGCTCGTACTCGCACGAGGCGATCGTCTCGCGCATCGATTCGGACCTGTCGAATGACCTCGGCAACCTGGCTCAGCGCTCGCTGTCCATGGTGGCCAAGAACCTCGAGGGCAGCGCCCCGCAGCCGGGCGAGCTCACGGCCGAGGACCGCCAGATCCTCGACGACGCCCACGCCCTGCTGCCGCAGGTCCGCGAGGCCTTCGACGCGCTCCAGTTCCATCGCGGTCTTGAGCAGATCTGGAAGGTCGTGGCGCAGTGCAACCGCTACTTCAGCTCGCAGGAGCCGTGGGTGCTGCGCAAGACCGATCCCGGGCGCATGGCCACGGTGCTGTGGTCCACGCTCGAGGTCGTGCGCACGGTCGCGGTGCTGGTCCAGCCCGTCATGCCCGGATCGGCCGCACGCCTGCTCGACGCGCTCGGGCAGGAAGCGCAGGACCGCGAGTTCACCGCGCTGTCGCGCGAGCTCGTGCCCGGCACACCGCTGCCCAAGCCCACGCCGGTCTTCCCGCGCTACGAGGAGCCCTCGAAGGATTGAGCGCCCTGCCTGCCCGCAACGTGGACGTTCGTCTCACATCATGAGATGACATCGCGGTCCGGGGACGGCGGGCCCGCGCCGTCGTATCGTGAGGGGCATGACCGCGCAGAACACCGCCACCGCCTCGTCCGCCTCCCACCGCATCGCCGTGATCCCCGGGGACGGGATCGGCCCGGAGGTCGTCGCCCAGTCGCAGAAGGTGCTGGCGGCGGTGTGCGCCCCCGCAGGGATCGAGCTGCAGGAGACCAGCTTCCCGCTGGGCGCCGAGCACTGGCTGGCCACGGGGGAGACCCTGCCGGATGAGACGCTCGAGCAGCTGCGCGGCTATGACGCCATCCTCTTCGGCGCTGTGGGCGCGGCTCCCGGCGACAAGCGGATCCCGTCGGGGATCATCGAGCGCGAGATGCTGCTGAAGATGCGCTTCAGCCTGGACCACTACATCAACCTGCGCCCGTCGGAGCTGTTCCCCGGCGCGGTCTCTCCCCTGAGCGACCCCGGGAACATCGACTTCGTCGTGGTCCGGGAGGGCACCGAGGGCCCGTACACCGGCAACGGCGGTGCGCTGCGCGAAGGCACCGATCAGGAGATCGCCACGGAGGTCTCGATCAACACCGCCCACGGCGTGCAGCGGCTGGTGCGCTACGCCTTCGAGCTGGCGGCCGAGCGGCCCCGGCACAAGCTGACCCTCGTGCACAAGCACAACGTCCTGGTCCACTCCGGGCGCCTCTACCAGCGCACGGTGGATGCGATCGCCCAGGAGTTCCCGACGGTCGAGGTCGACTACATGCACATCGACGCCGCGACCATCCACATGACCGTGGATCCGGCTCGATTCGACGTCATCGTCACGGACAACCTCTTCGGCGACATCATCACCGACCTCGCCGGCGCCGTCTCCGGCGGCATCGGCCTGGCTCCCTGCGGCAACATCAATGCCGCTCGCACCGCGCCGTCCATGTTCGAGCCCGTCCACGGCTCGGCCCCGGATATCGCCGGACAGGGCATCGCCGACCCCACCGCCTCGATCCTGGCGGGGGCCATGATGCTGGATCACCTGGGACACCCCCAGCAGGCCCAGCAGATCCGCGACGCCGTGCGCCGCGACCTGGAGGCCTCCGGCTCGCAGCGCCGCAGCCCCGAGCAGATCGGCGACGCGGTCGTCGCCGCCCTGGCCTGATCAGGCCAGGGCTCCCGCACCACCAGCACACAGGCTCTCCGGCTCCCGAGCCGGGCGCAGGCCGCGCGCGCAGCCGCGGCAGAATCGACGGAACCGACATGAGCATCGACTTCCAGCGCACCCCGAACCCGAATCCGGCCACCGCGCAGCAGCGCGAGGAGATCCTGGCCGCGCCCGGCTTCGGGCAGCACTTCACCGATCACATGGTCACGATCGAGTGGACCGGCGACGTCGAATCGGGCGAGGGCTCGTGGGGCACCCCGCACCTGCAGCCCTACGGGCCGCTCCAGCTCGACCCGGCGGCGGCCGTGCTGCATTACGGGCAGGAGATCTTCGAGGGGCTGAAGGCCTACCGGCACGACGACGGCTCCGTGTGGACGTTCCGCCCCGAGTCCAACGCGAGCCGGCTGCGCCGCTCCGCCCAGCGGCTGGTCATGCCCGAGCTGCCGGAGGAGCTGTTCCTGGCCTCCCTGCGCGAGCTCGTGAGCGCCGATCAGGACTGGGTGCCCTCGGGGGACGGGCAGTCGCTGTACCTGCGCCCTTTCATGATCGCCACGGAGTCCTACCTGGGGGTCCGGCCCGCGCGCCGCTACCTGTTCTGCGTGATCGCCTCTCCGGCGGGCTCCTACTTCGGCACGGTCGACACCGTCGACATCTGGCTGTCCCAGGACTACGCCCGGGCGGGCGTGGGCGGGACCGGCGCGGCCAAGTGCGGCGGCAACTACGCGGCCTCGCTGATCGCCCAGATGGAGGGCGAGGCCCACGGCTGCGCCCAGGTGCTGTTCACCGATCCGAACCGCGATCACGCGGTCGAGGAGCTCGGCGGAATGAACGTGTTCTTCGTCTTCGACGACGACCGCCTGGTGACCCCCGAGCTGACCGGGACCATCCTGGAGGGCGTGACCCGCTCGTCGATCATCGAGCTGGCCGAGGCCCGCGGGATGACGGTCGAGCAGCGACGATTCACGCTCGACGAGTGGCGCGAGGGCGTGCGCAGCGGGCACCTCACGGAGGTCTTCGCCTGCGGCACCGCTGCGGTCATCTCCCCGGTCGGTCGGCTGATCTCGCCCCAGGAGGCCATCGGCCCGGACGACGCCCGGCCCGGAGAGGTCACCATGGCCCTGCGCGAGCAGCTGCTCGGCATCCAGACCGGCGCTGTGGAGGACACCCGCGGCTGGACGTCCCGGCTGGCCTGAGCCGACGCCGGCCGCAGCGCCCCGGAAGCCTGCGCGCGAGCGGGCGGTCCCGGGGCGCTGCCGCGTCGGGGGCGGGGCTTAGGCTGAGAGCATGCGCATCAGCCGATTCACCGTCGAGAACGAGATCCACTACGGCGTCGTCCAGGGCGAGGGGGAGGACCAGGTCGTGGTCCCCATCGCCGGCGACCCCTTCTACAACGGCATCCAGCCGATCGAGGGAGCGTCGTGGAAGGCGCAGGACGTCCGCCTGCTGGCTCCCGTGATCCCGCGCTCCAAGATCGTGTGCGTGGGGCGCAACTACGCCGACCACGCCGCGGAGATGGGCAACGAGCTGCCCACCAGCCCCATGCTGTTCTTCAAGCCGAACACCTCCGTGGTGGGCCCCGGCGACCCCGTCACGCTGCCGTCGTGGACCGAGCGCGTGTCCTACGAGGCCGAGCTGGCCGTGGTCATCGGCCGGATCTGCAAGGACGTCCCGGCGGAGAAGGCCGATGAGGTCATCTTCGGCTACACCGCCGCCAACGACCTCACCGCCCGCGACGCCCAGGAGACCGACGGCCAGTGGGCCCGCGCCAAGGGCTTCGACGGCTCGTGCCCGCTGGGCCCGTGGATCGAGACCGAGCTGGACCCCTCGGACCTGCGCATCGCCTCGCGCGTGGATGGGCAGACCAAGCAGGACTCCTCGACCGCCCAGATGGTCTTCTCGGTCGCCGAGATCATCGCCTACGCCTCCGCGGCGTTCACGCTGCTGCCCGGCGACGTCATCCTGACCGGAACCCCGGCGGGCGTGGGCCAGGTGGATGAGGGGGATCGGATCGAGGTCGAGGTCGAGGGCATCGGCACCCTGGCCACCGTGCTGCGCCGCTGACCCGGGGCTGAGCCAGGCGGCGTCGGTGCCTAGACTGGGGTCATCATGACTGACGCATCCACGGACGCCCCCCAGGGCGAAGCACAGATCACCCCCAGCGCAGCCGCGACCGGCTCGGACATCCGCGTCCGGTTCTGCCCGTCGCCCACAGGAACCCCGCATGTGGGCCTGGTGCGCACCGCCCTGTTCAACTGGGCGTGGGCCCGGCACACCGGCGGCAAGCTGATCTTCCGCATCGAGGACACCGACGCCAGCCGGGACTCGCAGGAGTCCCTGGACCAGCTCGTCGAGGCCCTGCAGTGGCTGGGCATCGACTGGGACGAGGGCTACGGCGTGGGCGGGCCCCACGAGCCGTACCGCCAGTCCCAGCGCGGCGAGCTGTACCAGGACGTGATCGCCAAGCTGAAGGACGCCGGGGCGATCTACGAGTCCTTCTCCACTCCGGAGGAGGTCGAGGTCCGCCACCGGGAGGCCGGGCGCGACCCCAAGCTCGGCTACGACGGCTTCGACCGCGATCTCACCGACGAGCAGATCGCAGCCTTCCGCGCCGAGGGCCGCAAGCCCGTGCTGCGGCTGCGCATGCCGGACGAGGACATCACCTTCACCGACCTGGTCCGCGGCGAGATCACCTTCGGCGCCGGCTCCGTGCCGGACTTCGTGGTGGTGCGCGCCAACGGCCAGCCGCTGTACACCCTGGTCAACCCGGTCGACGACGCCCTCATGGGCATCACCCACGTGCTGCGCGGAGAGGATCTGCTCTCGTCGACCCCGCGCCAGATCGCGCTGTACGACGCCCTGGTGCGCGTGGGCGTCGCCGAGCGGATCCCCGAGTTCGGCCACCTCCCCTACGTGATGGGAGAGGGCAACAAGAAGCTGTCGAAGCGCGATCCGGAGTCCAACCTCTTCCTTCACCGCGACGCCGGCTTCATCCCGGAGGGGCTGCTGAACTACCTGGGGCTGCTGGGCTGGTCGCTGTCCGCGGATGAGGACGTGTTCACCACGCAGCAGTTCATCGAGGCCTTCGACATCCACGACGTCCTGGCCAATCCCGCGCGCTTCGACGTCAAGAAGGCCACGGCGATCAATGCGGATCACATCCGCATGCTGGAGCCGCAGGACTTCCGCGACCGCCTGGTGCCGTACCTGCAGGCCGGGGGAGTGCTCGGCGAGACCCTGACGCAGCGCCAGGAGCAGATCCTGGACGAGGCCGCTCCGCTCGTGCAGACCCGCATGGACCTGCTGGGCGAGTCGGTCGCCCTGCTGGGCTTCCTGTTCGTCGACGACGCCGAGCTCGTCCATGACGAGACCGCCGTGTCCAAGCTCAAGGAGTCGGCGCCGCAGGTGCTGGCCGCGGCCCGCACGGCGCTGGCCGATCTGGACGACTTCACGGCCGAGCCGATCGAGACTGCCCTGCGCGAGGCGATCGTGGACGGGCTGGAGATCAAGCCGCGGCTGGCCTTCGGCCCGGTGCGAGTGGCCGTCTCCGGGCGCCAGGTCTCGCCGCCGCTGTTCGAGTCGCTGGAGATCCTGGGGAAGGACGCGGCGCTGGCACGCATCGACGCACTGGCCGCTCGACTGGGCTGAGATCGCCCGAGGCCCGGCCGTCGGATGGATTTGCTGAGGCGGTCGGCCTTGGGTATAGTTTCAGCCTGTTGCGCGCAGGAATGCGAGGCGGACCGAGAGGTTCACGTCGAGGACTTGCGCTGACAGTGGGGTATGGTGTAATAGGCAACACTACGGTTTCTGGTACCGTCATTCTAGGTTCGAGTCCTGGTACCCCAGCGGCCCCATCGTATAGCGGCCTAGTACTCCGCCCTCTCACGGCGGCAACACCGGTTCGAATCCGGTTGGGGTCACTTCCGCTGACAGCTGCGTCGCATCTTCGGGTGCGGCGCAGCTGTTCACGAGACCACCGGCGCACGTCGTCGGTCGCACGCCCCGATCCTCGGATCGGGAATCCGCTCGCACTGCGAGCACCTCGGCCCCATCGTATAGCGGCCTAGTACTCCGCCCTCTCACGGCGGCAACACCGGTTCGAATCCGGT
Organism: Kocuria sp. CPCC 205260; assembly: GCF_040981045.1. Lineage (NCBI taxonomy): Bacteria > Bacillati > Actinomycetota > Actinomycetes > Micrococcales > Micrococcaceae > Kocuria > Kocuria sp. CPCC 205260. The sequence goes on along the minus strand of NZ_JAVKPT010000001.1, from coordinate 540,846 downwards.
TGGGGTCACACCGAGGCGAAGCCCCGGACCATCTGGTCCGGGGCTTCTTCCATGTCTGCGTCGCGCTCTCGCGCGCCGGGACTCCGGGTCCATCCTGCACACGCCTTCCTGTCCACGGGCCGCTGACGCCGCTGCGGGCTCCTGAACCCGTGCACTGCGGGTTCGTGGCAGATGCGCATCCGATCAGCGCTGATGGGGTGCGCATGTGTCACCAATCGGCTGCCGGCCTGCGCCGGGCGGCTTCGGCGCGGGGCTGAAGCGCTGCCGGGGGAGGGTGCGGCATGATGGTCCACCGTGAGCACCGCCCCAGATCCTTCCGCGAACGGCCGCACCCCCGCCGAGGCCGTCGACGAGCTGCGCACGGTCCTGTCCCAGGTCAGTCTGCCCTTGGACACTCCGGACGCGCCGCCCGGGCGCGACGCCGCCCGACGCAGCCTCGACCAGATCGACGACTACGTCCTGCCCCGCGTGCGCCACCTCGACGCCCCGCTGCTGGCGGTCGTGGGTGGCTCGACCGGGGCAGGGAAGTCGACCGTGGTCAATGCCCTGATCGGCCGCCCCGTCACCCGGGCGGGCGTGGTGCGCCCGACGACCCGCCAGCCCATGCTGATCCACCACCCCGACGACGCGGCGGCCTTCGAGGGCAGCCGTGTGCTGCCGCACCTGGCTCGCGTGCGAGGCAGGCTGGCGCGCACGGAGGACGCCGGCGGGGAGCTCGGTGCGCCCGAGACCGCAGCAGCGGGGACGAGTCTCGTGCTGCTCGCCGACGAGGGCGCGGATCGCGGCATCGCCCTGCTGGACGCCCCGGACATCGACTCGATCTCTGAAGCGAACCGGAAGCTGGCCGGGCAGCTGCTGGCAGCCGCCGACCTCTGGCTGTTCACCACGACCGCGAACCGCTACGCCGACGCAGCCGCCTGGGACCTGCTCATCGAGGCCGGCCGCCGCCAGATCACCGTCGCCGTGATCCTGGACCGCGTGCCGGCAGGGGCGGCCGAGGAGATCGAGCCGGACCTGCGGCGCATGCTCACGGAGAAGGGCCTGGGGGAGGCGCCGATCTTCGTGATCCCCGAGTCCCCGCTCAACGCCGCCCAGATGCTGCCGGTCGCGGCCGTGGATCCGCTGCGCATGTGGCTCAGCGACCTGGCCGCCGACGCCCAGGCCCGCTCCGAGGTCGCCCGTCGGACGCTCGGAGGTGCGCTCGAGCAGCTGGCTGAGCGCACCGACGACGTCGCCGACGCGGTGGCCGCGCAGAAGGAGGTCGCCGACCAGCTTCGCTCGGACGTCGAGGAGGCCTACCGCCGGGCCCTGGAGGCGATCGACGACGCCACGCGCGACGGCTCCCTGCTGCGCGATGAGGTGCTCTCGCGCTGGCAGGACTACGTGGGCACCGGCGAGTTCTTCCGCTCGCTGGAGGCCAGGATCGGGCGCTGGCGCGATCGAGCCGGAGCGGCACTGCGCGGCAGGCCTGCGCCGGAGGTCCAGGTCGAGCAGGCCCTGGAGACCGGGCTGCAGGCCGTGATCATCGAGGAGCTGGCCAAGGCCGGCGAGCAGTCCCAGCGCCGGTGGCGCGCGGACGCCGCCGGGCGCGGGCTGCTCGGCGGAGATGACCTGGGGCGACTGCCCGACGACGTCCCCGAGCGCTCCGCCGAGGTGATCCGGGCCTGGCAGGGCGAGATCATGACGATGATCCGGAGCGAGGGCGCGGGCAAGCGCACACAGGCTCGGCTGATGTCGATCGGGCTGAACATCGTCACGGTCGGGCTGATGGTGGTCGTGTTCTCCATGTCGGCGGGGCTGACGGGAGCGGAGGTCGGCATCGCCGGAGCCTCCGGAGTGGTGGGCACCAAGCTGCTGGAGGCGGTGTTCGGCGAGGACGCCGTGCGCCGGATGGCCCAGCAGGCACGTGAGGACCTGGAGCGCAGGATGGAGGAGTTCGTGGAGCAGCTCGAGCAGCCGTGGAGGCAGCGCCTGGAGGCGGTCGCCGATCCGGAGCCCGCGCGGCTGAAGGAGGCGGCTGCTGCCGTCCGCGCGGCGGGGGAGGCGCTGTGAGGCTCCCGGGGCGGCGCACCCGCCGCGATCCGCACGCCGATCTGGATCAGCGCCTGAGCGCCCTGCGCGAGGCGGTCGACCTGGGCCGCGGGCGCCTGGACGAGGAGGCGCTGCAGCTCGGCGAGGACGCCCTGGCTCGGGCGGCAGGACGGCGCGCTCTGTCTGCCGAGCACACCGTGGTGGGCTTCTTCGGAGCCACGGGCTCGGGGAAGTCGTCTCTGCTGAACACCCTGCTGGGCCGTCAGGTGGCTCGAGCCGCGGTTCAGAGGCCCACGACCTCCGAGCCGATGGCCGTGCTGGGCGGGCTGCCGGGAGCCGATCCGCTGCTGGACTGGCTGGAGGTCCGCGACCGGCGCGTCCTCGAGGAGCTGGCGGCCGAGCCGTGGTCCCAGGGACCGGCGGGGCTGTGGACGCCCGTGCCCGAGGGGCTGATCCTGCTCGATCTGCCGGACGTGGACTCCGTGGCCCGCGAGCACCGGCAGATCGCCTCGCGTCTTGCGGGAATGGTCGACGTCGTCGTGTGGGTCGTGGACCCCCAGAAGTACGCGGATGCGGTGCTGCACGACCACTTCATCGCTCCGCTGTCGCGCCACGCCTCGTCCACCCTGGTGGTGCTCAACCAGGCCGACCGCCTCCCGACCGGAGAGGTGCCGCGCGTGCTGGAGTCGCTGCGCGAGGTCCTGGCCCAGGACGGGCTGCGCACGGACGGCCGCGCCGCGCCGATCGCAGCCTCGGCGGCCCGGGGCACGGGCATCGGGCAGCTGCGGGAGGCGATCGCCGAGGTCGTCGAGGCCAAGGCCGCCTCCTCGGAGCGCCTGTCCGGGGATGTCGACTCCGCCGCCGAGGCGCTCGAGGCCTCCCACGGCGCGGGACGGCCCGACGGCGTCACTCCGTTCGCCCGCGAGTCCCTCGTGGACGGCCTGGCGACCGCGGCGCAGGCCGACGGGATCGCCGCTGCGGCCTCCCGCAGCTATGTCCTGCACGCCTCACGGCGCACCGGATGGATGCCGGTGCGGTGGCTCGGAGCCTTCCGCAAGGATCCGCTCAAGCGCCTGCACCTGCAGGGGGCTGGGCAGGGTTCCGCAGAGGGGGCCGATCCGTCGCTGCACCGCAGCTCTCTGCCTCCCATGGGCGCCGCCCAGCGCGCCGCAGGGGACACCGCGGTGCGCCGCTTCGCGCAGGAGGCCGCCCATGGCGCGTCACCGGCCTGGGAGCGCTCGATCCGCGAGGCGGCCCGATCGCACGACGAGCAGCTGCCCGACGCCCTGGACCAGGCTCTCGCCCGCACGGACCTGCGCCGCGGCGCGCGGTCCTGGTGGTGGGTTCCCATGGGCATCGTGCAGTGGCTGCTGCTGCTCATGGCCGTGGCGGGTCTGCTCTGGCTCACCGGGCTGTTCGCCCTGGACTACCTGCAGATCCCGGTGCCGAGCGCACCCGAGGTCCGGGACACCGGCATCCCGGTGCCCACGCTGCTGGTGGTCACCGGCCTGGTGGCCGGGCTGGTCTTCGGGGTGCTCTCGGCCGCCCTGGCGCGGCTGTCGGCCTCCCGACGACGGGCGCGCGTACGGCGCAGGCTGCGGGATCAGATCGCCGACGCGGCCCAGACCCATGTGATCGATCCGGTCGAGGCGGAGCTGTCCCGGCAGGAGCGCCTCACCGAGGCGCTGGTGCGCATCAGGGGCTGAGGGCCCAGCGCCGGCAGCCCGCGGACCGTCGGCTCAGAGTCCCGGGCGGATGGCCTGGGTGAGCTGACGCGCCGCCGCCACGACCGTCTCGGCGTGCAGCCGCCCGGGCTGGCGGGTCAGGCGCTCGATCGGTCCCGAGATCGACGCGGCGGCGATGACGCGCCCGGACGGTCCGCGCACCGGAGCGGAGACCGAGGCGATGCCCGCCTCGCGCTCGCCGATGGACTGGGACCAGCCTCGGCGTCGGACCCCGGAGAGCATGGTGGCCGTGAAGCGGGCGCCCTGCAGGCCCTCGAGCAGGCGGCTGTGATCCTCCCAGGCGGTGAGCACCTGGGCAGCCGAGCCCGCCTTCATGGACAGCTGGGTGCCGACCGGGATGGTGTCGCGCAGGCCGATCGGGCGCTCCGAGGAGGCCACGCAGACGCGCCACTCTCCCTGGCGCCTGAAGATCTGCGCGGACTCGCCGGTGGCATCGCGCAGCTGCACCAGCGTGGGGCCTGCCGCGGCGATCAGGCGGTCCTCGCCGGCGGCCGAGGAGAGCTCGACCAGGCGCGGGCCCAGCACGAACCTGCCCTGGACGTCCTTGCCGAGCAGCCGGTGATGCGCCAGGGCGGAGGCCAGCCGGTGGACGGTGGGCCGCGAGTAGCCGGTGGCCGAGACCAGCTGGGCCAATGAGGCGGGGCCGGCCTCGAGGGCATCGAGGATCCCGGAGGCCTTGTCGATCACCCCGACTCCGCTGGGGGAGAAGGAGGTCTCCGCCTCGGCGGAGGTGCTGCGGAGGGGGTCGGAGGCCCGCGGAGTGTCCATGTTGCGATACTACGTCTCAGGATGCGAGATGTCCTCCCGTAATGTGGCGGAATCCGCGCGGCGGGCCGATCCTGAATGCATGACTCCGGCGGCCGCATGGCCGCCCTCTTCCGCCTCGCCCCGATCGGGCGGGCGCGGAGCTCTTCAGCGGAAGGACCACCATGTCGACTGAGACCCAGTCAGCGCCTCTCACCCTGGCCGAGAAGGTCTGGCAGCAGCACCTCGTGCGCCGCGGCGAGGACGGGCAGCCGGACCTGCTCTACATCGACCTCCACCTGATCCACGAGGTCACCTCGCCCCAAGCCTTCGAGGGCCTGCGTCTGGCGGATCGGCCGCTGCGGCGCGTGGACCTCACCATCGGCACCGAGGACCACAACACGCCCACCGAGGACATCTTCTCGACGATCGCCGATCAGACCTCCCGCAAGCAGATCGAGGCCCTGCGCTCGAACACCGAGGAGTTCGGCGTCCGGCTGCACCCTCTGGGCGATGACGAGCAGGGCATCGTCCATGTGGTGGGCCCCCAGCTGGGTCTGACCATGCCGGGCATGACCGTCGTGTGCGGCGACTCCCACACCTCCACCCACGGGGCCTTCGGCTCGCTGGCCATGGGCATCGGCACCTCCGAGGTCGAGCACGTCATGGCCACGCAGACCCTGCCGCTGGCACCGTTCAAGACGATGTCCATCCGGATCGACGGCCACCTGCGCCCGGGGGTCTCCTCCAAGGACATCATCCTGGCGGTCATCGCCGAGATCGGCACCGGCGGCGGCCAGGGCTATGTCCTGGAGTACCGCGGCACCGCCATCGAGGAGCTGTCGATGGAGGCCCGCATGACGATCTGCAACATGTCGATCGAGGCGGGCGCGCGCGCCGGGATGATCGCCCCGGACGAGACCACGTTCGACTACGTCAAGGGCCGCCCGCACGCCCCCGAGGGCGAGCTGTGGGACCAGGCGGTCGAGCACTGGCGCAGCCTGCGCACGGATGACGACGCCGTCTTCGACGCCGAGGTCGTGATCGATGCCGACACCCTCGAGCCGTTCGTGACCTGGGGGACCAACCCGGGCCAGGGCGTCTCGCTGTCGGGGGAGGTCCCGGATCCCGAGGACTTCACCGACGACAGCGCCAAGGCCGCGGCGCAGCGCGCCCTGACCTACATGGACCTCACTCCCGGCACCCCGCTCAAGGAGGTTCCCGTGGATGTGGTCTTCCTGGGCTCGTGCACGAACTCGCGCATCGAGGACCTGCGCCTGGCGGCCGAGGTCGTCAGGGGCCGCACCAAGGCCCCGAACGTCGAGATGATGGTCGTACCCGGCTCCCAGAAGGTCCGGCTGCAGGCCCAGGAGGAGGGCCTCGATCAGATCTTCAAGGACTTCGGCGCGGACTGGCGCTTCGCCGGATGCTCCATGTGCCTGGGAATGAACCCGGACCAGCTGGCCCCGGGGCAGCGCTGCGCCTCCACCTCGAACCGCAACTTCGAGGGTCGACAGGGCAAGGGCGGTCGCACGCATCTGGTCTCGCCCGTCGTCGCCGCCGCCACGGCCGTGCGCGGCACGCTCTCGGCCCCGTCCGACCTCGAGCCCGTCTCGGTCTGATCGGGCCCAGCGCCCGCCTCGCACACGTCCAGCACCCGCCCGGGCAGAGCCCGGCAGCACTCCAGGAGGACCCCGTGGAGAAGTTCAGCACCCACACCGGCATCGCAGCGCCGCTGCGCCAGTCGAATGTCGACACCGACCAGATCATCCCCGCCGTCTACCTCAAGCGGATCACCAAGACGGGCTTCGAGGACGCCCTGTTCGCCCAGTGGCGCACCCAGGACGACTTCGTGCTCAACCAGGACGCCTACCGCGACGCGAGCATCCTGGTGGCCGGTCCGGACTTCGGCACCGGCTCCTCGCGCGAGCACGCCGTGTGGGCGCTGCGCGACTACGGCTTCAAGGTCGTGATCTCGCCGCGCTTCGCCGATATCTTCCGCGGCAACTCGGGAAAGCAGGGGCTGCTGGCGGCCCAGGTCGAGCAGTCGGACGTGGAGCTGCTGTGGAAGCAGATCGAGGCCGAGCCGGAGGTCCCCACCACGGTGGATCTCACAGCGCGCACCGTCTCGGTGGGCAGCGTCACCGTGCCGTTCCAGATCGACGACTACACCGCGTGGCGGCTGTCCGAGGGGCTCGACGACATCGGCCTGACCCTGCAGCACGAGGATCGGATCCGCGAGTTCGAGGCCCAGCGCCCGGCCTGGCTGCCCACGACCCTCCCCGCTCGGACCTGAGGCCCTCGAGGAGGCGGATCGTGACCTGGGCGGATGAACCGCTCATGAGGGCAGTGCGAACACGCGGGGCCGTCCTCTCGTAGGATGGTCCCTCGAAGCAGCGCGATCGCTGCGCGCATCGAGCAATTGCCGTGGGCTCACGGCAGATCGGGAGACCATGTCCAGCGCACTGACCATCACGGGCGGGGTTCCGCTCCAGGGCACGATCAAGGTCCGGGGAGCCAAGAACCTCGTACCCAAGGCCATGGTGGCCGCGCTGCTGGGCGCCACCCCCTCGACGCTGCGCAACGTCCCGCACATCAAGGACGTCCAGGTCGTCACCGATCTGCTGTCCCTGCACGGAGTGGCGGTCGACAACGACGGCCAGGGCAAGCTGCACCTCGACCCGTCGAACGTGGTCCGGGCCCAGCACGCGGACATCGATGCCCACGCCGGCGACTCCCGCATCCCGATCCTGCTGTGCGGCCCGCTGCTGCACACCCTGGGCGAGGCCTTCATCCCCGACCTGGGCGGCTGCAAGATCGGCGATCGCCCCATCAACTACCACCTCGATGTCCTGCGCCACTTCGGCGCCAAGGTCGAGAAGCTCGACTCCGGCATCCGCATGTCCGCCCCCAACGGGCTGCACGGCGCCAAGGTCGAGCTGCCGTACCCGTCGGTGGGGGCCACCGAGCAGGTGCTGCTCTCCGCCACGCGCGCTCGCGGGCGCACCGAGCTGCGCGGCGCCGCGACCGAGCCCGAGATCATGGACCTGATCGCGATCCTGCAGAAGATGGGCGCCATCATCACGGTGCAGACCGATCGCGTGATCCACATCGAGGGCGTCGAATCGCTGTCCGGCTACAACCACAGCGCCATGTCCGATCGCATCGAGGCGGCCTCCTGGGGCTCGGCCGCGCTGGCCACCGGCGGAGACATCTTCGTCGAGGGCGCCACGCAGGCGGACATGATGACGTTCCTCAACACATTCCGGAAGGTCGGCGGCGATCTCGACATCCGCGAGGACGGCATCCGCTTCTCCCATCCGGGAACGGCGCTCAAGCCGATCGTCGTGGAGACGGATGTCCACCCCGGCTTCATGACTGACTGGCAGCAGCCGCTCGTCGTGGCGCTGACGCAGGCCGAGGGCGTGTCGATCGTGCACGAGACCGTCTACGAGAACCGCTTCGGCTTCACCCACGCGCTGCAGCGCATGGGAGCCAACATCCAGCTGCACCGCGACTGCCTGGGCTCCACGCCCTGCCGCTTCGGCCAGTCCAACTACGTGCACTCCGCGGTCATCTCCGGACGCACCGAGCTGCGGGCACAGGACATCCACGTCCCGGACCTGCGCGGCGGCTTCTCGCACCTGATCGCGGCCCTGTCCGCCGAGGGCGTCTCCCACGTGACCGGCGTCGAGCTGATCGAGCGCGGCTACGAGCACTTCACCACGAAGCTCGAGGCCCTGGGCGCCACGTTCGACGTCGCGAACAGCTGATCCGCTCGAACCGCCGGGAGCTGCACATGGCCCGCACCCGCCTCTCCGGTCGCCGCAGCGAGCTCAATCTCGAGCTGCAGATCCTCCAGCGGCTCGTGCGGCTGCCCTACGGGCTGCTGGCCCGGCGCCGCGTCGAGCATCTGGAGCGGATCCCGTCCGACGGCCCGTGCCTGATCGTGGCCAACCACGTCACCGAGATCGACCCGATCACGGTGGGGCTCAGCGTCGTCGATGCCGGGCGCACACCCCGATTCCTGGCCAAGGAGTCGCTGTTCCGCATCCCCGTGCTCGGCTTCCTGCTGCATCGGATCGGGCAGGTGCCCGTGCACCGGGGCACTCGCGACACCGCCCAGGCCCTCAGCAACGCCCAGGACCACCTGGCTCGCGGCGGGGTCGTCGTGATCTATCCGGAGGGCACGCTGACCCGGGATCCGCTGCGCTGGCCCATGCACGCCTACCCCGGTGCGGCGCGGCTGGCTCTGGGCCTCGACGTCCCCGTGATCCCGATCGCCCACTGGGGAGACCAGCAGATCCTGGGCCGCGACAGCCGGTGGCGGGTGCACGTGAGCCTCCGTCCCCGGCGGCCGGTGCGGGTGCGCGTGGGCGAGCCCGTGGACCTGAGCCGCTTCCGCAGCACGCGTGCGCCCGGGCAGACTGGGCGCACGGATGCCGAGAGGGTCGCGGCCGTGCCGCGCGCCGCGGCCGCTGAGGCCACCGATGCCATCCTGGACGCGATCGCCGCTGAGCTGTCCGTCCTGCGCGACGAACCCGTTCCGCCCACCCGATGGGACCGACGCCTCAGGGGACGACGATGACGCAGCATTCCGAGCAGCTGACCCGCGACGGCGACGCCGCACAGGATCTGGGCGCTCCCGAGCCGAGGTGGAGCCCGCGCCGGGCCGCCGTGCTGGGCGCCGGATCCTGGGGAACGACCTTCGCCAAGATCCTCACCGACGCCGGGCTCAGCGGCGAGGGCCCGGTCCCCGAGGTCGTGCTGTGGGGCCGGGACGCAGAGGCGATGTCCCGCATCGCCCGCACCCGGGTCAACGAGCGCTACGTCCCCGGCACGCACCTGCCCGATCCGCTGCAGGTCACCGCGGACCTGGCCCAGGCCCTGGAGGGGGCGGACCTGGTCGTGCTGGCTGTTCCCGCTCAGGCCCTGCGCGCGCAGATGGCTGCCGTGGCGCAGCACCTCGAGCACGAGGCCGTGCTGGTCTCGCTGGCCAAGGGCCTCGAGCGGGGCACGGGTCTGCGCATGAGCGAGGTCGTGGCCGAGGTCCTGGCCGAGCAGCGCCCGGAGGGCCACCCGCAGGGCGGGCGCGACCGCGAGGGCTGGAGCCGGCGGCTGTGCATCGTCTCGGGCCCGAATCTGGCCATGGAGATCGCCGACGAGCAGCCCACCGCCTCGGTGGTGGCGGCAGCCGATCCGCAGCTGGCCGCCGATGTGGCCCGCGCCGTGGCCGCGCCCTACTTCCGCCCGTACACGAACACCGATGCCGTCGGTACGGAGATCGCCGGGCTGACCAAGAACGTGATCGCCTTGTCCGTGGGCATCTGCGACGGCCGCCACTACGGCGACAACTCCAAGGCCTCCGTGATCACCCGCGGGCTGGCGGAGTCCACCCGGCTGGCCCTGGCGCTCGGGGCTCGCAGCGAGACCATGGCTGGGCTGGCCGGGATCGGCGATCTGGTGGCCACCTGCTCATCGCCGCTGTCGCGCAACCGGACGGCCGGGCGCCTGCTGGGACAGGGCCGCACGCTCGAGCAGATCGACCGCGAGATGACGCAGACCGCCGAGGGCCTGAAGTCCGCGCCTGCTGTGCTGCAGCTCGCGCGGGCGCACGGGGTCGACATGCCGATCACCGAGGCCGTCGTGGCTATCCTGGACGGTCGCATCACCGTCGAACACCTCGCCCCGCTGCTGCTGGGCCGCGAACTGAAAGCGGAGGCAACCACCGCATGAGCACCATCGATCCCGCAGCCGCTGAACCGCAGACCGCAGCCCCGTCGTCCCGCCCCCGTGTGGCGATCCTGTTCGGCGGGCGCTCCTCCGAGCACAGCATCTCGCTGGTCACCGCCCGGGGTGTGCTCGGGGCGATCGACCGCGAGCACTGGGACGTGGTGACCGTGGGGATCGCGCGCACGGGCGAGTGGTTCCTCTTCTCGCAGGACGAGCTCGAGGCGCTGCTCGACGAGAACCCCATCACCGAGCTGCCGGTCGGCGAGCAGATGGTCTCGCTGCCCATGGGCTCCGGCGACACCGAGCTGCTGATCCGCGACATCTCCGGCGAGGGCCCGGCCCAGGAGCGCCGCGAGCACATCGACGTCGTGCTGCCGCTGCTGCACGGCCCCTACGGCGAGGACGGCACCCTTCAGGGGATGCTCGAGCTCGCCGACATGCGCTACGTCGGCTGCGGGGTGACGTCCTCGGCCGTGGGCATGGACAAGCACTTCATGAAGGTCGCCTTCGAGTCAGCCGGGCTGGAGGTCGGGCCGTACATCGTGGCCAAGGACCGGCGCTGGCGCAGCGAGCCGGAGGCGGTCCTGGACGAGATCGCTCAGCTGGCGGCGCCCGTCTTCGTGAAGCCCGCCCGAGCCGGATCGTCGTTCGGCATCACCCGGGTGGATGACCCGAGCGATCGTTCGGCTGTCACCGCCGCGGTGGAGGAGGCCCGGTCCTTCGACCGCAAGGTGGTCGTGGAGGCCGGGATCTCTGGGCGCGAGATCGAGTGCGCCGTGCTGCAGGGCCACGGGCAGGACGCTCCGCGCGTCTCGCTGCTCGGGGAGATCGTCGTGGTGGACGAGCATTCGTTCTACGACTTCGAGGCCAAGTACGTCGCGCAGGACTCCGCGCAGCTCAGCTGCCCGGCCGTGGTCCCGGAGGCGACCGCCGAGCGCATCCGCGCGGACGCCGCCCGGGCCTTCGAGGCCGTCGACGGCGAGGGGCTCTCGCGCGCCGACTTCTTCCTGACCGACGACGGCCGCGCCCTCATCAACGAGGTCAACACCATGCCGGGATTCACCTCGATCTCCATGTACCCGCGGCTGTGGGAGGCCTCCGGCCTGCCCTACGACGCTTTGCTCGACGAGCTGCTGCGCCTGGCCCTCGAGCGGCCGATCGGGCTGCGCTGAGCCCGGCTCAGGTCTGCGGGACCTCGTCCACGGAGAGGCACTCGGAGTCCTGCGGCACGGTCGAGACCGCGCTGCCCAGATCGACCAGAGCGGTCGAGGACGGCACGACCGTGGTGTCGAAGGTGATCTCGAAGGCGGGGTCGCGCCCGTAGGTCGTGGCCTGCCACCGGTTGTCGGACTCGAGATCGCGGATCAGCCAGTCCACACCGTTCACGCGCGTGCACAGATCGGTCGTGGGCTCCGGGGGAGTCACCCCGCAGCGCACCACGGCCGCCGAGGGATCCCCGTAGGCCGTGGTGCCCTGGCTCGAGGTCTGGCGCTGGTCCTGCCCGCTGATCTGCTCCGGCATGGCGAGCATGGCGGGCGCGCACTCCGGATTCGCGGCGTCCTCGGCAGCCTCGACCTGCGCGGTGCTCGAGCCGCAGCCCGTGAGCAGGACCAGGCCGGCGGCCGTCAGAGCCGCAGCGCGGAGGGGGAGCAGGGGATTCGGACCGGAGCGCATGGCCCGGATCCTATCGCCCGGCTCCAGCGGGCCTCGAATCGCGCAGAACCGCCGCACGGGACCGCCGGCACGCACGACCTCAGGACGCAGCGAGCGGCTGTGCTGTCCGCCCAGGCGGCTAGCGTGAGCCCCGATGAACCGAGAGGCGGCGCAGATGACCAGGCAGGACAGCACGGGCGGCTCGACGCTGCGAGGCCAGGGGCCTGGGACTGCTCGCGCAGCGGCCGTGGACGGCTCGTCGGAGGCTTCCGCCGAGCCGTCCACGGCTGCGGAGGCTCTCGCCGGCCGCAGCGTGGGGGAGACCTCCGAATCGGAGCTGCTCGCCGCCTTCCTGCCGCTGCTGCAGGGCGAGGACTCGCCGTACCTGCAGCTGGGCCCTGGTGATGACTGCGCGGTGATCGCCGCCCCGGACGGGCGCTTCGTGATCACCACGGACACCCAGGTCGAGGGCCAGGACTTCCTCCCGGTGTGGCTCAGCGGCGCACGGACCGGCGGTGCGGACACCGGTGCCAAGGCCGCCGCGCAGAACCTGGCAGATGCCGCGGCCATGGGCGCGGTGCCGTCATCCATGGTCGTGTCCCTGACCCTCCCGGCGCAGACTCCGTGCCAGTGGGTCCTGGACTTCGCCCGCGGGCTGCGCGGCGGGATCCAGGCCTGCGGGGCACCGCAGCTGTCGGTGGCTGGAGGTGATCTGGGCGGCGGCGAGCAGATCTCCGTGACCGTGACGGTGACCGGGGATCTGCAGGGCCGTGAGCCCGTGCGCCGCTCGGGAGCCGCGCCGGGGCAGCGTCTTGTGCTGGCCGGGACAGTCGGGCGCGCGGCGGCCGGCTTGGCGCTGCTGCTCTCGAGCGACTACCGCCCCGGGGAGGATGCCGTCCTGGATGAGATCGCAGGCTGGCAGCTGCGGCCCGTGAGCCCCGTCCCGTCAGGCGCGCGGCTGGCGCAGGCAGGGGCCACCGCCATGATCGACGTCTCCGACGGCCTCGTGCGCGACGGCGGACGGATCGCCTCGGCCTCCGGTGTGCACCTGGAGCTGGATCCCCAGTCCCTGCAGGAGCTTGCCGAGCCCCTGCGGCCGGCGGCCGAGCTGCTGGGTGCAGACCCCCTGGACTGGGTGCTCGCAGGCGGGGAGGACCACGGTCTGCTGGCCTGTCTCCCGGAGGATGCCCAGGTGCCCGAGGGAGTCCGTGCGATAGGCTCTGTGCGCCTTCCGGGAGCTCCCTCCGGCGGACCAGCAGCCGGTCCTCCCGGACGCGCGCAGCCCCAGGAGCCCGTCGGCGGCTGGGGCGTGAGCGTGGCGGGCGATGACGCGAACCAGCTGATCGGCGGGAGCCGCAGCGGAGGATGGGACCACTTTGAACGAGCGCAGCACAGCGAGCACGGAGGCCGTTCGGCGGTGGTTCGACCTCGCCGTCCGTGAGCTGCGCGCCAGCGCCGACATCCTGGACGCGATCAACGTCTTCCCGGTGGCCGACTCGGACACCGGCGCCAACCTCGTGACCACCGTCGGCACCGCCGCTGAGGCCGCCCAGGTGCTCGAGACCCCGGATGTCGGCGAGCTCATCTCGCTCGCCGGCCAGGCCGCGCTGGATGACGCCCGCGGCAACTCCGGTTCCCTGTTCGCCGTGTGGCTGTGCGCCGTGGGCGCCTCGCTCGAGGGCCGCGGCCTCACCGCAGACGCCTTCGCCCAGGCCCTGTCCTCGGGCGAGCTGCGCTCCTGGTCCGCCCTGACCGATCCCGTGCCGGGCACCATGCTCTCGGTGATCCGGGACATCGCCGCGGTGCAGGTCCCGGAGGCCGAGGAGCCCGGCTCCAAGCGCACGCTGCTGCACCACATGGAGCGCGTGGTCGCCGCGGCCCGGGAGGCCGTGCTCGGCTCCACCGAGCAGCTCGGGGCCTTGCAGGGCTCGGGGCGCGTGGACGCCGGCGCCCTGGGGATGCTCATCATCCTGGACGCCCTGCGCCGCACCGCCGCCGGCGAGGGCTCCGGGCGGCCCGTGCTGTGGGCCGGTGCCCCGGAGGACAGCGCCGAGCCGACCGGTCAGGAGACCGGCATGCAGGTCCAGCAGCTGCTCGAGAGCATGCGAGAGGCCGCGGCGGCCTGCGCAGCCGGGGAGGCCGCCGCGGCGGGCGGCGAGGCCGAGACCGGCGTGGAAGTCGTGGCCACCGTCGAGCTGACCGCCCTGGAGGCCGCCTCCGTGCGCTTCGAGCTCACCGAGATCGGCCGCTCCGTGATCACCTCGCCGATCTCCCAGATCGAGGGAGAGCTGTGGCGCTGGCGGGTCCACGTCCACGTGGATGATCGTCAGGCCGCCCTGGATGTCCTGTGCGCCCACGGCACGCCGCGCAATGTGGCCGTCACCGGGCTGGACCCGGAGGGCTCGGGGCGTCAGAGCCGCGTCAACCCCTCGGATCTGGACTGATGAGCCCCCGGAAGGGGAGCCGGGGCTCGGCATCCGGACCGGAGGCCCCAGCGTCGTCCGTGGACCGCGGGGATCTGGACCGCTCGCTGGCCGAGGTCCTCGGGGCCGGCTCGGCGAAGGCCTTCGAGAAGCACCTGGGCATCGTCTCGATCGGGCAGCTGCTCGAGCACTTCCCGCGCCGGCTGGTGCCCCGCGGGGAGCTGACGTCCTTCAGCGGGCTGCGCCTGGATGAGCACGCCACGCTCGTGGCCGAGGTGCTGCGCGTGTCCACCCGGCGGATGCGCTCGCGCAGCGGCTCGATCACCGAGGTCGTGATCACCGATCGCTCCTCGGACTCCGGGCCGGATCTGCTCGCGGAGTCCACCGGGGCCACCATGACGCTGAGCTTCTTCAACGCCTGGACCGCCTCGCGCGACCTCACCAGCGGGACCCACGCGCTGTTCTCGGGCAAGGTCTCGCAGTATCGCGGCGAGCTGACGATGGCCAATCCGCACTATGCGCCGCTGGATCCCGACGACGACGTCGATGCCGCCGACGCCTTGGACAGCGCTGGTCGCCCCGTGCCGGTGTACCCGGCCGTCGCCAAGCTCACGAGCGATCGGATCGCTCAGGCCGTGCAGCTGTGCCTGGCCGCCGTGGACTGGTCCACCGTCCCGGATCCGCTGCCGCTCGAGGTCGCCCGGGAGCACCGGTACTCGGATCTGGCCAGCGCCTATCAGGCCATGCACCGTCCGGCGGATGAGCAGGACTGGCACCGCGCCAAGGCCCGCTTCCGCCACACCGAGGCGCTCGTGCTCCAGGCTGCGCTGCTGCGTCGGCGCCAGGCGGTCGCCCAGCGCCGCGCTCCGGAGCTCACCGGCGCGGAGGGCATGCTGCAGGAGGGCTTCGCACGACGGCTGGGCTTCGAGCTGACCGCCTCGCAGCAGGAGGTCGGGCAGCAGATCGCCGCGGATCTGGGGCAGGTCCACCCCATGAACCGGCTGCTGCAGGGCGATGTGGGCTCCGGCAAGACCGTCGTGGCGCTGCGGGCCATGCTGCAGGCCGTGGACTCCGGGGCGCAGGCCGCACTGCTCGCGCCCACCGAGGTCCTGGCCGCCCAGCACCATGCCTCGATCGTGCGCGCACTGGGGCCGCTGGGTGCGGCCGGGACGCTGGAGGGCGATCCGCAGGGAACCCGTGTGGTGCTGCTGACCGGCTCCATGCCCGCCGCCGCGCGCAAGCAGGCGCTGCTCGAGATCGTCACCGGCGAGGCCGGGATCGTGATCGGCACCCACGCGCTGCTCTCGGAGACGGTGCAGTTCCTGCGCCTGGGCCTGGTGGTGGTCGATGAGCAGCATCGCTTCGGCGTGCAGCAGCGCGACCGCCTGCGCGAGACCGGCGCCGACGAGGTCCCGCACCTTCTCGTCATGACGGCCACGCCCATCCCGCGCACCGTGGCCATGACGGTCTTCGGCGACCTCGACGTCTCGGTGCTCGAAGGGCTGCCCGCGGGACGCCAGCCGATCGACACGCACGTGGTCGGGCTGCTCGAGCACCCGGCCTGGGAGCGGCGGATCATGGCCCGGGCCGCAGAGGAGATCGCCGCAGGACGGCAGGTCTACATGGTCGCGCCCAAGATCGGGGCGGACGACGAGGTCCCGCCGTTCTCCCTGGCAGGCTCGGCCGCCGATGAGAAGGCCGCCGAGGCCATGGTCTCGACCACCTGGCTCGAGCTGCTCGTGCGGCGGGCGCCCGAGCTGGAGCAGGCGAGGGTCGCGGTGCTGCACGGGCGCCTGGACGCCGCGCAGAAGACCGAGACCATGGAGGCCTTCGCCGCCGGGGAGATCGATCTGCTGATCTGCACCACCGTGGTCGAGGTCGGCGTCGACGTCCCCAATGCCACGCTCATGGTGATCGTGGACGCCGATCGCTTCGGCATCTCCCAGCTGCACCAGCTGCGCGGGCGGATCGGTCGCGGGGCGCACCGCTCCACCTGCCTGCTGGTCACCCGCCGCGATCCCGAGCATCCCTCGCGGGAGCGGATCGCGGCCGTGGCGGCCACGACCGACGGCTTCGAGCTCGCCCAGGCCGATCTGGCTCAGCGCCGCGAGGGCGACATCCTGGGCGATGCCCAGTCCGGCGGGCGCTCCACCCTGCGGCTGCTGCGCGCCGTCGATGACGCCGGCGTCATCGAGCGCGCCCGCCGCGAGGCCCAGGCCGTGCTGACGGCCGATCCCGGGCTCGAGCAGCACCCGCAGCTGCTCGCGGCCATCCGCGCCGCGCTCGACGAGGACACCGAGAAGTACCTGGAGAGGGGCTGATCCGCTCGTGACCCGCATCATCGCCGGAGCGGCCGGCGGCACCCGACTGGCCTCCGTGCCCGGCACCGGTACCCGGCCCACGACCGATCGTGTCAAGGAGTCGCTGTTCTCCCGCCTGGACGCCTGGGGCATGCTCGACGACGCCCGCGTCCTGGACCTCTTCGCCGGCTCCGGGGCCCTGGGCTGCGAGTGCGCCAGCCGCGGCGCGCGCGAGGTCGTGCTCGTGGAGAAGCATCCGCGGGCCGTCTCGGTGTGCAGGGTCAATGCCGAGACGGTCAATCGTGCCCTCGGCTCGCAGCGGGTGCGCTGCGAGCGCGGCTCCGTGCACGGATACGCCTCGGCCCACGAGGGTCCCTGGGATCTCGTGCTCGCAGATCCGCCCTACCCGCTGGGGGAGGCCGAGCTGAGCGAGGTGCTGTCCCTGCTGAGCGGCAAGCTCGGCCCCGGCGGCGTCGTGGTGATCGAGCGATCCGCGCGCAGCCCGGAGCCCGCCTGGCCCCAGGGCCTGCGTCGGCTCGAGAGCAGCAGGCACGGCGAGACCATGCTCTGGTTCGCCGAGGCCGACGACCCCTCCTGACTCGCTCGTCGCCCGAGCGGATCCGGGGTGCGGGCGGGGACGTCGACGCCGGCATCATCTGAAGTTCACCTGGCACACCGCGGCCCCCCCGCTCCGGGGAGGAAGAGGATAGCTAGTCTGCTGGTATGGGTTGCCGTCTGTGCGGCCCGCACTGCGGAACGGCGTGCGTTGGGCACGCACACGAGACCGAGGAGCACGCACCGGATGCGCATCACTGTGCTGGGGACCGGATACCTGGGCGCCACGCACGCGGCGTCGCTGGCGGAGATGGGCTACGAGGTGCTGGGGGTGGACATCGACCCCGCCAAGCTCGAATCGCTGTCGGCCGGGGTTCTGCCCTTCCACGAGCCGGAGCTGCCGCAGCTGCTGCGCAAGCATGTGGAGTCCGGGCGCCTGCGCTTCACCTCCGACTACGAGGAGGCCGGGGCCTTCGGGGACGTGCACTTCATCGGGGTGGGCACCCCGCAGCGCCCCGGAGCATTCGCCGCGGACATGAGCTTCGTGGATTCCGCCGTGGAGCAGATCTCCCGGCACCTGACCCGCGATGCCGTGATCGCCGGCAAGTCCACCGTCCCGGTGGGCACCGCTCGGCGGCTGCGCGAGCTGGCGCGGGAGAATGCGCCGGAGGGGATCGAGGTGGACCTGGTGTGGAACCCCGAGTTCCTGCGCGAGGGCCACTCCGTCGAGGACACGCTGCACCCCGACCGCATGGTCATCGGCCTGCCCGGGCACGGCTCCGCTGATGCGAGGGAGCACGAGCAGGCCCAGCGCCTGGAGTCGCTCATGCGCGAGGTCTACGCCCCGCAGCTGGCCGAGGGCATTCCGCTGATCGTCACCGACTACGAGACCTCGGAGCTCGTGAAGGTCGCGGCGAACTCGTTCCTGGCCACCAAGATCAGCTTCATCAACTCGCTGTCCGAGCTCACGGAGGCCGTGGGCGGAGACATCCGCACGCTGGCCGATGCGATCGGGATGGACGAGCGGATCGGGCGCAAGTTCCTCAACGCCGGCGTCGGATTCGGCGGCGGCTGCCTCCCCAAGGACATCCGCGCCCTGCGTGCCCGGGCCTCGGAGCTCGGCCTGGATCAGTCCGTGCGCTTCCTGGCCGAGGTCGACGACATCAACATCCGACGCCGCGAGCACACCGTGGGAGTCATCACCGACATGCTCGACGGCTCCGTCATGGGCCGGGAGATCGCCGTGCTGGGCGCTGCCTTCAAGCCGGAGTCCGACGACGTCCGCGACTCGCCGGCACTCGACATCGCTGCGCGCCTGCACTCCATCGGCGCCGACGTCCACGTCTATGACCCCAAGGCCAATGAGAACGCCGCCAAGCGCTACCCGCGTGTGGACTACGCGAGCTCGCTGATCCAGGCGGTGGCCCGCGCCGAGGTGGTCGTGCTGCTCACCGAGTGGGACGAGTTCCGGCGGATGACGCCGCAGGACCTGGCTCCGCTGGTGCGGCGTCGCCAGATCCTCGACGGGCGCAACGTGCTCGATCCGCAGCAGTGGATCGATGCGGACTGGACCTACCGCGCGCTGGGGCGCAAGGGCTGAGCCTCAGCGCAGGGCTGCGGCCAGCCGGTCCATGCCCTCCTGGAGCGTGGACTCCCGCTTGCATGCGGCCACTCGCATCCAGCCCGCGTAGAGCTCCTGGTTCTCCGGGGCTGCGAAGGCCGACAGGGGCAGCAGGGCGAGCCCGGCCTGCTCGATCAGCGCGCGCGACATCTCCGCCGACGTCGTGGCGCCATAGCGGTCGAACAGCGGCGAGAAGTCGGCCACCACGTAGTAGGAGCCGGACGGCTGGGCGACCTGCAGCCCCAGATCCCGCAGCGCCTGCCCGACCAGTGCGCTGCGCTGCGCCTGCTCGGCGGCCAGCGTCTGCCCCCAGGTCTGCAGGTCGCGCAGGCCTGCCGCCACGGCCTTCTGCAGGGGAGCGGCCGCGGAGTGGCTCAGGTAGGTCTTCACGGCGCTGACCCCGCTGATCAGATCGGCCGGCCCGCTCACCCAGCCGATGCGCCAGCCCGTGACCTGCAGGGACTTGGAGGCCGAGGACACCACGAGCGTGCGCTCGCGGACCTGCTCGGCCAGCTCGGGCTCGAGCATGGACGACGACGCCCCGGCCGCCAGGGAGAGGTGCGCTCCGTCGTAGCGAAGGTGCTCGTAGACCTCGTCGGTGAGGATCACGGCATCGTGCTCCACGGCCAGCCGAGCGATCTCGCGTGCGGTCTCGGGGCTGAGCACGGTGCCGGTGGGATTGTGGGGATCGTTCACGAGCACTGCGGCTGTGCGGTCGCTGAAGGCGGCGCGCAGGTCCTCCAGGTCCACACCGAACTCCGGCGGGCGCAGGGCCACGGGGCGCAGGACGCCCCCGGCGAAGGCCACGATCGCGGCGTACAGGTCGTAGTGCGGCTCGAGCACCACCACCTCGTCGCCCGGGCGCAGGATCGACAGCAGCGAGGCGGCCAGGGCCTCAGCGGCGCCGGCCGTGACGACCACCTGGGTGTGGGGGTCGAGTTCGCGGGACTGCGTGGCGAGCTGCTGGGCCGCGATCGCCTCGCGCAGCTCGGGCAGCCCGCGCTCGGGCGAGTACTGGTTGAGCCCCGAGCGCAGGGCCTCCGCCGCGGCCTCGATCATGGCGGCGGGGCCGTCGGCGTCCGGGAAGCCCTGACCCAGGTTCACGGCGCCGTGGGCGCGGGCCAGGACGGAGGTCTCGTCGAAGATCGTGGAGCGCAGCGCCCCGGAGTCCTGCATGAGACCCGCACCGCGTGCCAGGTCGTGCCAGGGGAGGTCGGGGGAGTCGGTCTGCAGAAGGCTCATGGGCTCGAGTCTAGGGAGGCGGCCGCCGCGATAGCGTGTCCGGCATGACTGAGAACCCTGCACCCGCTTCGGCCGCGCCCGAGCAGACTCCGAGCGCTGGGCGCCGAGCCGTCTGCGTCGGGTCCTTCGACCCGATCCACCTGGGCCACGTGGGCATCATCGAGCGCGCGGCTCGGCTGTTCGACGAGGTGATCGTGGCCGTGGCGGACAACCCGAGCAAGAAGCACCGCTTCCCGATCGATCGGCGCGTGGAGCTCGTGGAGCAGTCGCTGGGCTCGTCGTCGGAGCGGGTGAGGATCGAGCCGCTGGGCGGGGGACTGCTGGCGCAGTACGTCACCGGCCGCGGCGCCGTGGCGGTCGTGAAGGGCCTGCGCTCGGGGCAGGACTTCGACTACGAGCTGCCCATGGCCGGGATGAACCGCAGCCTCACGGGCATGGAGACGGTGTTCCTGGCCGCTGCGCCGGAGCTCGCGCACGTGTCGTCGTCGCTCGTGAAGGAGGTCCACGGCTTCGGAGGGGACGTCTCCGCGTTCGTGACGCCAGAGGTGCTGGCCGCCCTGGACGGGACCCGCGACGCCATCGGTTGAGCATCCTCGTCCTGCCGTCTAGAATGACGTGCTGGCATTGAACCCACAGGAGATCATCATCAGTCGAGACAACGTTTCACCGCTGGCGCTGGACGTCAGGGACCTGGAACACCGTCCCGGGACGATGCGTCTCTTCCAGGAGACCTTGCCTGCGCCGAAGGATTTCGGCAATGCGATCATCGGGGCCCCTGAGGGCTCCGACATGGCAGCCGACCTGAGGCTGGAATCCGTCGTGGACGGTATCCTGGTCTCCGGCACGGTGACAGCCCGCCTTCACGGCGAGTGCAGTCGGTGCCTCGATCCGGTCGAAGAGGACATGACCGTAGAGGTGCAGGAGCTCTTCCTGTTCGACGCCCCTTCCGAGACTCCGGAAGAGGACGACGACGCCGACGAGATGTACACCGTCCAGGACGATCACATCGATCTGGAGCCGATGCTCCGGGACGCAGCGATCACCAAGCTGCCGTTCCAGCCAGTGTGTCGGGAGGACTGCCCCGGTCTGTGCGCCCAGTGCGGCGCGCGGCTGGAGGACGACCCCGATCATGTACATGAAGTGCTCGACCCCCGCTGGAGCGCCCTCGCAGGCCTGCTCGAGCAGGGGGACGAGTCCCCGAGAGAAGAGAGATAGCAGTGGCTGTTCCGAAGAGGAAGCTCTCGCGAGCCAACACGCACGCCCGTCGTTCGCAGTGGAAGGCGAAGGCCCCCAAGCTGGTCCGCACCGTGGAGAACGGCAAGACCGTGTACTCCCTGCCGCACCAGGCCAAGCTGGTCACCGACTCCGCCGGCACCGCCCTGTACTACGAGTACAAGGGCCGCAAGGTGGCGGACGCCTGAGTTGGCGTCTGATCATCAGGATCTTCTGCAGCGTCTCGGCGTCGATATCGACGCCGAGACGCTGCTCATTGCGCTGACGCATCGCTCGTACGCCTACGAGCATGCCGGTCAGAAGCACAACGAGCGCCTCGAGTTCCTGGGCGACTCCGTGCTTGGGCTGACGGTCACCGACGAGATCTTCACGCGCTACCCCGAGCGCAGCGAGGGCGACCTCGCCAAGATCCGTGCCTCCGTGGTCTCCACGCGCACCCTGGCGCAGCTGGCGCGCGAGCGCGGGCTGGGGGAGTTCATCCGCCTGGGCCGCGGCGAGATCCGCACCGACGGGCACGACAAGTCCTCGATCCTGGCCGACACCATGGAGGCCGTGATCGGTGCGCTGTACCTCTCCCAGGGCCTGGATGCGGCACGAGCGTTCGTGCTGCAGATGATCGTGCCGCTGCTCGAGGACGACTTCGTGATCCGCGAGGGCCGCGACTGGAAGACCGAGATCCAAGAGCTGGCCGCCATGCGGGGCATGGGCGCGGTGACCTACGAGGTCGAGGGCACGGGCCCCGACCACAACCGCTCCTTCACGGCCTCCTGCCTGCTGGGCGGAACCGTGCACGGCACCGGCCCCGGCACCTCCAAGAAGGAGGCCGAGCGCCGGGCGGCGGAGTCCGCCTACTCGGCGATCACCGGCACCACCCGCACCGACGGCCACGGCCGGCCGCTGGCCGACGGGCGCTGAGATGCCCGAGCTGCCCGAGGCCGAGGTCGTGCGCCGCGGCCTCGAGCGATGGACGGTCGGGCGCCGGGTCGAGACCGTCGAGGTCCTGGACCCTCGTTCACTGCGCCGTCATGCGGATGGTCCGGGCGACTTCGTCGAGCGGCTGCAGGGCGCGTCCATCCTGGACGCGGTGCGCCGGGGCAAGTTCCTCTGGCTGCCCGTAGCTCTGGCCTCCGGCGATGAGCTCGCGCTGATGATGCACCTGGGGATGTCCGGACAGGCGCTGATCCAGGGAGATGACCAGCCCGACGAGCGCCATCTCAAGGTCCGCCTGGGGCTCTCCGAGACTCCCGAGGAGCTGCCCGGTCAGCTGCGCTTCGTGGACCAGCGCATCTTCGGGGGCATGTTCCTGGATCCTCTGGTCCCCACCGCCGACGGCCATCCCGGCGGTCGAGGTGCTCTGGGCCAGCCGCTGATCCCGGTCCACGCCGCGCACATCGCGCGAGATCCGCTGGACCCGCACTTCGACCCCGGCGCCTTCCACGCCGCCCTGCGCCGCCGCAAGACAGGCATCAAGCGCGCTCTGCTGGATCAGGGCCTCATCTCCGGGATCGGCAACATCTACGCCGACGAGGCCCTGTGGTCCGCCCGGCTGCACTACGCCCGCCCCACCGAGACCCTGACGCGCCCGGAGACCCAGCGGGTGGTCGAGGCGGTGCAGGACGTCATGGCCCGGGCCCTGGAGGCCGGCGGGACGAGCTTCGACTCCCTGTACGTGAACATCAACGGGGAATCCGGCTACTTCTCCCGCTCCCTCAATGCCTACGGCCGCGCCGGTGAGGCGTGCCCGCGCTGCGAGGCCGAGGGCCGCGATGGCGTGATCGTGCGTGAGCAGTTCATGAACCGGTCGTCGTACCGGTGCTCCGTGTGCCAGCGCCGCCCTCGCCGCGCGCGGTACTGACCTGCCGCCTGCCCGCCCCGCTGAGGCCGCACGTGCGCATGCCATCAGCTCTGATGGGTGGGTGTCATGCGGCGTCAGCATCCGGGGCCAGAGCTCGTCGTCCGATCCAGCAGCTGCGCGGCCGTGGTCTTCCCGACGAGTGAGCGGCAGGCCTGCTGTGAAGGCGATTCCTACCGGGAGGCCCGACGTGAGCGCCACTGTCACCAGCCGCGAATTCGACTGCGACGTCGGCGCAGCCATGCGAGCCGCCGAGCAGGGCCCGGTCAAGGTCATCGATCACGGTCGGGCAGCGCATGTGCTGCTCACTGTCGAGGAATTCGAGCGGCTCTCCGGCACGCCGGAGCTGATGGGAGACCGTCTCCGAACGGGCCAGAATCACGGTGACGAGTTCGACCTGCCCGTACGCCGTGTCGAACCGCCGCGGCCTCTCGACCTGTGAAGTGCTGTCTCTGCGCGGGAATCACGGGACCTTCGGGTTGGCCGACGTGGCCTCGTCGCGGGAGAGGGACTCCGGAATGGCGTCGGCCCCGCCTCGTGAGACGAGGCGGGGCCGAAGCGAATGTTGCGCAGGTCTGCCGCTCAGTGACGCTGCAGGCCAGCGGGCCTGCAGATCATCAGATCAGTCGACGCAACCAGCAGGCTCAGCTGCCGGCCTTGAAGGTCGTGGACTCGACGCGCTTCTCGCGCTTCTCGCGCTGCTCGACCACGACCGGCAGCGGATGGTGGTCGTAGTGCTGCTTGAGCCGGCGCATGCCCTCCTCGATGGAGACGGACGGCTCCCAGCCCAGGACCTCGTGGGTGCGCTTCTGCGAGAACCAGTGCGCGGTCGAGAGCTGCTCGGCCAGGAACTCGGTCATGGGCGGCTCGTCCTGACCGGGGAACCGGGCCCAGACCTTCTCGATCGTGCGGCCGGCGAAGCGCGCCACCCCGGCGGGGATCTTGCGCTTGGGAGCGGGCACGGAGCCTGCGCGGCACATCATGCCGATCAGCTCGCCGACGGGACGCGGCTGGCCGTTGGTGACCACGAAGGCCTCGCCGTGGGCGACCTCGATGCGCTCGAGCGCCCGGACGATGGCCTCGGAGGCGTTGTCCACGTAGGTGGTGTCGATCAGCGCGGCGCCGTCATCGAGCAACGGCATGCGCCCGCGCGCGGCCCGGTCCACGATGCGCTCCACGAGCTGGGTGTCGCCGGGGCCCCACACGATGTGCGGGCGCACCGCGGTGACGCGCAGGGTATCGGAATCGGCCTCCAGGGCCAGCAGCTCGGCCGCCGCCTTGGAGCGGGCGTAGTTCCCGCGGGCCTTGTACGGATTGGCCGGTCCGGCGCAGTCGCCCGTGATGGACACGCCCGTGTGCGCCACGGACGGGCTCGAGACGAAGACGAAGTTCTTCGCCCCGGCCTTGCGCGCCGATTCCAGCAGGATGCGCGTTCCGGTGATGTTGGTGAAGACGAAGTCCTCCCAGTCGCCGGCGAAGGAGACCTTGGCCGCGAGGTGGATGACGTCGTCGACGCCGTCCAGGGCGCGCTTGACGGTGTCCATGTCCGTGATGGAGCCGAGGACCTGCTCCACGCCGTGCTCCAGGGCGATGGGGGCCTGGCCGCGCTGCAGCACGCGCACGGTCCAGCCCTGGCTCATCAGCCTGCGGGCCACGGACTCGCCGAGCATCCCGGAGGCGCCGGTCACCAGGACGGTGCGGCCCTTCCCCTGCAGCTCCTGCACGTCTTTCAGCTCGTCCGCAGTGGCGCGGTGCGCTTTCCGGGGTGCTCCGGCGGCGCGGGGAATGCCTGGCGTGGTGCTCACGGGTTCCTGATCCTTCCCCCGCTCAGGGCATCTTCGGCCCAGGCGGCGAGGCGCGTGCGGTCGACCTTGGAGTTGTGGCGGATGTCCGTGGGGTGCCGGGGCACCACCAGAACGGCCGCGACATCCAGGCCGGTGGCGGCGTGGACTGCACTGCGCACGCGCCCGGCCAGACCCGCTCGTGCGGGGCCGGATCGGCGTGCCGGAGGCTCAGTCTCGCACACGACGACGGGCACCTGAGCACCCTTGGGTCCGACACCCACGAGCGCTGCTCGGCCCACCCCGGAGACGGTCTGGGCGGCATACTCGCCGGCCACGGGAGCGACCGGTCCGTCGCTGGTCAGCAGCAGGTGATGGAGGCGTCCGGAGACCCACAGGCGGCCCTTGTCGTCGAGCTGCCCGACGTCTCCGGTGGCGTGCCAGCCGGGGATCCGCGTGGACTCGTTCTCGGTGATCCACAGGGAGTCGTAGCGGTCCTTGACGTGCGGGGCCTGCAGCACGATCTCGCCCAGCACGTCCGGCAGATCCACGAGCCGATCGGAGGGGACGCCGTCGTGATCGACCGGCGCGATCCGCACGGCCGCACCGGGGACCGGGGCGCCCACGCAGACGCCCTCGCCGGCCCCGCGCACGCGGGCCTGCGAGCGGAAGCCCTGCTCGGGGTGCAGCGGCTGGGAGTCGACGGCCGCCTCGCGGATGGTCTCCAGGCGGACGTCCGTCATGGGCAGGGCCTCGGTCATGCCGTACGGGGTGTGCAGCTCGGCCGCGGGCAGCAGCTTCTGCAGCTGCTCCAGCAGCGGCGGCGGCAGTGGGGCCCCGGCCGAGAGCATGAGCCGCACGCGGCCCAGCGCCTGGCGCTGATGCGGTGCCAGGTCGTTCTGGGTGGCCAGCACGTTGACGATCGCAGCGGGGGAGGCGAACACGGTGGTGGCCTCGATCGCCGCAGCCGCATCGGCCAGTGCTCGGGCGGTGAGGGTGCGCGGTTTGGTGACGTCCATGTCCGGGGTCACCGAGGCCGCGCCCATGGCCGGGGCCAGCAGTGCGAACGGCGCGAAGGCGGCAACCAGCCCGGTGCCGGGGCGCAGGTCGCACACGGCGGCCACGGCATCGCGCATGGCGGCCATCTGCCGCTGGGTGTAGACGACGCCCTTGGCCGGGCCGGTGGAGCCCGAGGTGAACAGCACGGCGGCGTCCGCATCCGGGTCGATCTGCGGCAGCGGGCCCGGCGCGGTGCGCTCGAGCTCGGCCACGGAAGCCTCAATCCCCAGCACGCGCCGGCGCACCGGATCCAGGGTCTCGACGCTGATGCGCCGCCCCGGCCAGCCCAACGTGCGGGCGGCGGTCAGAGCCGCGGGGATGCCGATGAACCACTGCGGGGAGGCGCCCTTGAGCGCGCGGCGCAGCCCCGGCAGGCCCAGTCCGGTGTCCGCCACGACGATCACGGCTCCCACACGCAGTGAGGCGTAGATCAGCGTGGTGAGGTCGGCCCCCGGGGGCACCATGAGATTGATGCGGTCTCCGGGCTTCACCCCGAGCCCGATCAGCCCGGCGGCGATGCGCTCCACGCGCTCGTCGAGCTGCGCCCAGGTGAGGCTGCGCTCGACGGCCGGGGCGCTGTCGTTCTCGGCCTTGCCCATGTCCACGGTGGCGACCGCGGTCGTGGCCTCGTCCAGGCCGGCCCGGTGGGACAGCCCGGCCGTGAAGGGCACGAACGGCTCCTCGGCCTGCGGACGGGCCTCGAGGTGCTGGAAGCGGCGGGGGTGCGGATCGACGAGGTTCTGCTGCAGCCACTGCATGACCGGCGTGGCGATGTCCCGGTCCTCGGGCAGCAGGTGGTTGGCGCCCTCGAAGCGGTGGACGTCCGCCTGCGGCATGCGCTTGCGAAGGTCCTGGAGGTAGCGCTCCAGGAACACCGGGTCCTTGGGGCCCCACAGGAACAGAGCGGGAACGGTCGAGGTGGCCATCCAGGACGCCGTGCGCTCGTAGCGGTGGTTCGACGGATGATCCGCGAACGCCGGGATGTCCGCCACGAAGTGCTCGATGCCGGCTCGATGCTCGGGGGTGTCGTAGGGCGCCTTGAACGCCGCCTTGATCTCGGGAGCCAGCGAGGGGGAGACCAGCGACAGGGAGATGTCCAGGAACGCGGTGGTCCGGGAGGTGACGGCTCCGTGGACCTTCGGCGCCAGCGCCAGACGCAGCGGATCCGGGATGGGACCGGACTCGGGATCGTGGTAGATCGCCGTGTTGGTCATGATCGTTGCCGCGTGCGCCTTCGGGTGCAGCTCGGCCCAGCCCATGGATACGAGACCGCCCCAGTCGTGGGCCAGGGTGACCACGCGCTCGTCGTCCAGGCCGATCTCGGCGGTGAGGTCGCTGAGGTCCTGGATGCGGTCGTCGTAGCGGCGGAACAGGCCGGTGCGCTCGGAGAAGCCCATGTCGAGCTGATCCACGGCCACCACGCGCCAGGGGGTCTCGGCCTCGGTCGCGGCCTTCAGGACCGAGCGCCACAGGTACGACCAGGTGGGGTTGCCGTGCACGGCCAGGATGGTGCCGGCCGGGGTCTTCCCCTGCTCCTGGAGCACCGCCTGGTTGTCGAGCAGGTGCCAGCGCCGGGTCGTGCCGGGGACCGGCTCGCAGGCCGCGTGGGAGGGGGCCTCCACGGTGCGGGACCAGCGGGGGTCCACACCGGGGAAGCCGGCCCAGTCGATCCGGGGGGTCTCGGTCTGCATGCTCACCAGTCGACCTCCATGAAGGTCGCGTTCAGTCCGGATCCCACGCCCATGGCCAGCACGCGCTCGCCCTTCTGGAACGAGCCGTTCTCGGCCTGCAGCGCCAGGGTCATCGGCAGGGCGGCTGAGGCCACGTTGCCCCAGAACGGGAAGGTGCGCGGCAGCTTGTGCGCGGGGATCCCGATGTCCGCCTCCGTCTTGTCCGTGTGGGAGGTGGAGACCTGGTGGGCGACCACCCAGTCGAAGTCATCCCACTCGAAGCCCTGGGTGCGGGCCTCCTCCCACGTGTCCGTGAGCAGGCCGACGCCGTGCTTGAGCAACCCGCCCGCATCCGTGAACATGCCGTCGAAGCCGCCCACGCACAGCTCGAAGTGCTCGGTGGCCGAACGCGTCACAGAGGTGCGGATCCGATGGCCGTCGGGGTGGTTGTCCGCCCGTCCCACGACGGCAGCCGCGGCGCCGCAGCCCAGCGTGAGCGTGGCGAACTCCCGGATGACCTCGGCGCGGGTGACGTCCGGTCCGCTGAGGCGGCGGAAGGCCTCGCGGTGCCAGCGGGTGGGATCCTCGCCGGCCACGACCAGGGCGTAGTCGATGGCGCCGGAGTCGATCATGGACGAGGCCACGGTCATCCCGTTGATGAAGCCCAGGCAGGCATTGGTGATGTCGAAGCTCAGCGCCGAGCTGGGCAGGCCCAGCCGGGCGTGCTCCCCGGAGGCCAGGGCCGGCTCGTAGCCGTCGCGGGTCACCGAGCAGTTGATCAGCAGGCCCACTTGATCCGGGCTGATGCCGGCCTGGTCCATGGCGGCCTGCGCCGCCTCGATCGCGCCGTCGGTGTAGTGGCGGCCTTCGGACCACTCGCGGTGCTCCTTGACGCCGGCCAAGCGCTCCAGCAGGCCCTTCGGCAGCTTGAGGCGCTCGAACGTCTCCTGCAGCTGCTCGTCTGCGCGCTCGGAGGAGACGACGACGTCGGCTTCGACCTTCTGGATCGACAGCAGCGAGGCGCTGCTGTGGCGGATGATGGAGTTCCCTGGCAAGGCACTGCTTTCGACGAAGGTGTGAGGAGTCTGTCCTGAAGTCTATCGACGCGCCTGGACATCACCTGACGGCAGCGCGTCCATGTCCGCCGCTTCGTCGTCCCGGGGCCGATGCGAGACGATGGGCGCATGAACAATCGCTTCCTCATGGCCGGGGCCGTCGTCACCCTCGCCCTCGTCCTCCTCGTCGCCTATCTCGTGGGCATGTGGGCCTGGATCTTCTTGGGCGTGGTGGCCCTGCTGCTGCTGGGGCTGGGCATCTGGGACCTGGTCCAGCCGCGCCATGCGATCCTGCGCAACTTCCCCGTGCTCGGGCACGCCCGCTACCTGCTGGAGTCCATCCGCCCCGAGATCCAGCAGTACTTCATCGAGAAGAACACCGAGGGCAAGCCGTTCAGCCGCGACCAGCGCTCGATCGTCTACGCCCGCGCCAAGGGCCAGGACGATCACAAGGCCTTCGGCACGGAGAAGGCCACCGACGAGATCGGCTACGAGTTCCTGCTGCACACCACCGCCCCGGTAGCCCCGGCCGCGGAGCCGCCGACGGTGCGCGTGGGCGGGCCGGACTGCGCTCAGCCCTACGAGATGCCCCTGATGAGCATCTCCTCGATGTCCTTCGGCTCGCTGTCCAAGAACGCCGTGCTGGCCATGAACAAGGGCGCGGCCATGGGCGGGTTCGTGCACGAGACCGGCGAGGGCGGGCTGACCGAGTATCACCTCGGCAGCGGCGCCGACCTGTTCTGGGAGATCGGCTCCGGGTACTTCGGCTGCCGGTACGACGACGGGCGCTTCAACCCCGAGCGCTTCGCCGAGAAGGCCCGCTACGACGAGGTCAAGGGCATCACGATCAAGCTGTCCCAGGGCGCCAAGCCCGGCCTGGGCGGCGTGCTGCCGGGCTCCAAGGTCACCGCCGAGATTGCTGAGGCCCGCGAGGTCCCCGAGGGCGTGGACTGCATCTCCCCGGCCTCGCACTCCGCGTTCACGACCCCGCGCGAGATGGTCCGGTTCATCGGGCAGCTGCGCGAGCTCTCGGGCGGCAAGCCGATCGGCATCAAGTTCTGCGTGGGCTCGCGCACCGACGTCCTGGCCATGTGCAAGGCCATGTGGGAGGAGCGGATCGCGCCCGACTACATCATCGTGGACGGCTCCGAGGGCGGAACCGGCGCCGCCCCGCTCGAGTACTCCGATCACGTGGGCACTCCGCTGACCGAGGGGCTCATGCTCGTGCACAACGCCCTGGTGGGCACCGGACTGCGGCACATGATCCGCATCGGCGCCGCAGGCAAGGTGGTCTCCGGCTCGGACATCGTCAAGCGCATGATCCAGGGCGCGGACTTCACCATGTCCGCCCGCGGGATGATGATGGCCACCGGCTGCATCCAGGCGCAGAAGTGCCACACGAACCACTGCCCCGTGGGCGTGGCCACCCAGGACGCCCGCCTCATGCGCGCACTGGACGTGGAGGACAAGGCCAAGCGGGTGCACAACTACCAGAAGCTCACCGTCCGCGAGGCCGTGCAGATCATGGCCTCCATGGGCGTGGAGGCCCCGTCGCAGCTCAACGCGCGGATGCTGCGCCGTCGGGTGGATCACCTCAACACCCGCTCCTACGCCTCGATCTACAACTGGCTGCGGGAGGGCGAGCTGCTCGAGCAGCCCCCGCGCGGCTGGGCCGCGGACTGGGCCGAGGCCGACGCCGATCACTTCGGCGAGCACGCCCCGCTCGGCTTCTTGGACGAGGACGGGCCCCACTGGAACGACGAGATGGCCACGCAGACCGGGATGATGGCGACTGTCGGCGCCGGCAGCTCGCTGGCCTCTTCGGGCGGCAGCCATGTTCCGGGCGGGCCGTCGGGACAGCGTCACTCGGACGCGCACGCCCCTTCGAGCGGTCGGGGCGGGGAGCAGGAGCAGGGCCAGCAGCCGGTGCGCAGCGACGGCGACGAGCCGATCGGCCGACCGGAGGCCAGCCGCACGCCGACCACCGGCTCCACGCCGGTCGTCGGCGACAGCACCCGACCGGAGGGGCGCCCAGCCGAGTGAGGCAGGTTCAGAGGGTGTTCTCGGTCGGCTCCTGACCGGCGATCTCATTGCCGAGCTCACCCGGGGGCGGGCTGACGGCGTCGTCGGCCCCCTCCCGGTAGGCTCGCCGGGTGCATCTCAAGACCCTCTCCGTGCGCGGCTTCAAGTCGTTCGCCTCGGCCACGAGCTTCGAGTTCGAGCCCGGGGTGACCTGCGTCGTCGGCCCGAACGGGTCGGGCAAGTCGAACGTGGTCGATGCCCTGTCCTGGGTCATGGGCGAGCAGGGCGCCAAGTCGCTGCGCGGCGGGAAGATGGAGGACGTGATCTTCGCCGGCACCTCGGGCCGGGCGGCCCTGGGGCGAGCGCACGTGGCCCTGACGATCGACAACACCGACGGCGCCCTGCCGATCGAGTACACCGAGGTCACGATCTCGCGCACCCTGTTCCGCACCGGCGGCTCCGAGTACGCGATCAACGGCCAGTCCTGCCGCCTGCTGGACATCCAGGAGCTGCTCTCGGACTCGGGTCTGGGCCGGGAGATGCACGTGGTCGTCGGGCAGGGCCAGCTCGACCGGATCCTGCATGCCACGCCGGAGGAGCGCCGCGGCTTCATCGAGGAGGCCTCCGGGATCCTCAAGCACCGGCGGCGCAAGGAGCGCACGATCCGCAAGCTCGAGGGCATGCAGGCCAACCTGGACCGCCTGGACGACCTGCTCTCCGAGATCCGGCGTCAGCTCACGCCGCTGGGCCGTCAGGCCAAGGTCGCCCGCCGCGCCCAGCGCATCCAGTTCGACGTCCGCGACGCCCGCTCGCGCCTGCTCGCCGATGACCTGGTGCAGGCGCAGTCCGCGCTGGCCGTCGACGTCGAGACCGAGCAGCGGCTGCGCGAGGAGAAGGAGGACGCCGAGCGGCGTCTGGGGGCGGGCCGCACCCGCCAGAACGAGCTGGAGACCCGCGCCGCGCAGGCCACACCGGCGGTGACGGCGGCGCGCGAGACCTGGTACGAGCTGACCTCGGTGCGCGAGCGGCACCGCTCGCTCGAGCAGCTGGCAGGGGAGCGGCGGAGACTGCTCGGAGCCACGGAGGAGCAGCCCTCCTCGGACCGCGACCCGGACCGGCTGGCCGGGCAGGCCGCGCGCACCCGCGAGGAGGAGAAGTCGGCGCTGGAGCAGGTCGAAGAAGCCGTGGACACCCTGGCCGAGGCCATCCAGGACCGCGAGGACAGCGAGGCGCAGGCGCGCGAGGCCGACAAGGCGGTCACCGCGATCCTGCAGGCCGCCGCCGATCGCCGCGAGGGCGTGGCCAAGCTCTCCGGCGGCGTGGGCGCTGCGCGCTCGCGGGTCGAGGCCGCCGAGAACGAGCTCGAGCGGCTGCGCGGCACCGAGCAGCAGGCCGCCCAGCGCCGGATGGGTGCGCTGAGCCAGGTGGAGACGCTGCGCGCAGCCGCCGAGGACGCCGCCGAGGCCTCGCGCCGGGCGGCCTCCGAGCGCGACGAAGCGGTCGAGGCCTTCGACGCCGCCCGGGAGCTGCACCGCCAGGCCGAGGCCGCTCGCACCGAGGCGGTGCGCGCCCACGACGCCCAGGCCGCCCGCGCCGAGACGCTGCGGGCCTCGGTCCGCCAGCCCGACGGCACCGAGGCCGTCAAGGCGCAGTCCGCCGATGCTGTGGTGGCTGCAGTGGCCGAGGTCCTGACGATCTCCGCCGGCTGGGAGCGTGCGCTGACGGCGGCCCTAGGTCCGCTGGCCGAGGCGCTCGCGGTGCGCTCGCACGCGGCGGCGGCGGGCATCTTCGAATCTCTGCGCCAGGCGGATGCCGGGCGCGTGCACATGCTCGTGGCGGGCGGATCTGCGGCGCCCGTCTCAGAGCTGCCGGACGAGATCCGGGGCTACGCGGGCGTCGTGCCGGCGGCCGAGGCCGTCGAGGCGGCGGCGGGAGCGGGGGATGCTGCGGAGGCCGTCGTGCAGCGCGTGCGCGCGGAGCTGGCCGGGACCGTGCTGGTCTCGGACGCGGCCACCGCGGTGCGCCTGACCGGCGATCACCCGCAGGTGCGCGCCGTGACCCGCGACGGAGACGTCTTCGCCCCGCACAGCGCCTGGGGCGGAGCGCGGGAGGCGGCCGGCTCCCTGGAGATCCGCGCGCAGGCCGAGGCCGCGGAGGCCGAGCTGAGTCAACTGCGGCAGACGCTGGATCAGGCGACGGAGGCCGCCCAGTCGGCTGCTGCGGAGCGGGACCGCCTGCGCCCCCAGGCCGAAGCTGCGCGCAAGGCGGCGCAGGAGGCCGAGAAGGCCGAGCGGGATGCCGCCGGAGCGTCCTCGCGGACCGAGGCCGTGCTGGACTCCGCTCAGGCTGAGTCGGATCGCTTCCAGCGCCAGGTCGCCGAGACCCAGGACCAGGTGGCCGCGCATCAGCGCGCTCTGGACGAGGCGCTTTCGCGCCTGGAGGCCGCCCAGGAGGACCACGACGACGACGAGTCCGAGCGCGCCCACCTGGAGGCCGTGGCGCGCCGCGACTCCTCGCAGCGCGAGGCGACCCAGGCACGGCAGGCAGAGACGGAAGCCCGGCTGGCGCTGCGGTCGCTCGAGGAGCAGGCCCGAGCACTGGGCAACCGCGCGCATTCGCAGGAGCGGGCCGCCGCCGCCGAGCGCCGCGCCCGGGAGGAGGCGGCCCGCCGTGCCGAGAGGCGGCGGCAGCAGGCGCGCAGCGCCGAGGCCGTGCTGGCCGCGGTGCGCCAGATCCTGGTGCGCATCGACGCCTCCGTGGAGCGGGCCGAGGCCGAGCGGCAGCATGCCGAGCAGGTCCGCCAGGCCCTGGACGCCGAGCTGCAGGAGGTGCGCACCGCCAACGACGGCCTTGCCTCTCGACTGGCCCAGCTCACCGACGAGGTCCACCGCGACGAGGTCGCCCGCACCCAGAAGCGGGCCCGCATCGAGACCCTCGAGCAGCGCTCGCTGGACGAGCTCGGGCTGACCCCCGACGCCCTGATCGACAACTATGGCCCGCACCTGCCCATCCCTGATGCCGACGCCATCCTGGAGGCCTCGCAGCGCCGCGATGAGCGCGCCGCCGCCGCAGCTGCGCGTCGCGAGCTCGAGGCCGAGCAGCACGGGATCACCCCGGAGGAGCTGGCGGAGAAGCAGGGGGAGTCGGTGCCGTCGTCGGGGACCCCGGACACTTCGGACGGGGAGGAGCCGGAGGAGGACCTCTACGACGAACCGGTGGGCATCCCGTTCGTGCGCGAGCAGCAGGAGAAGCGGCTGGCGTCGGCGGAGCGTGATCTGGCCAAGCTCGGCAAGGTCAATCCGCTGGCGCTCGAGGAGTTCGCGGCCCTGGAGGAGCGCCACGCGTTCCTCTCCGAGCAGCTCGAGGACCTGCACCGCTCCCGGGCCGATCTGCGGCAGATCATCCGCGACGTCGACGAGCACGTGGAGCAGGTCTTCACCGAGGCCTGGCACGACGTCGAGCGCGAGTTCATCACCGTGTTCGGGACGCTGTTCCCCGGCGGTGAGGGGCGACTGAGGCTGACCGATCCTGCGGACATGCTCAACACGGGCATCGACGTGGAGGCGCGCCCGGCGGGCAAGAAGATCAAGCGGCTGTCGCTGCTGTCCGGCGGCGAGCGGTCGCTGACGGCGATCGCGATGCTCGTGGCGATCTTCCGCGCCCGGCCCTCGCCGTTCTACATCATGGACGAGGTCGAGGCCGCCCTGGATGACCGCAACCTGGGCCGGCTGCTGACGATCTTCCAGCAGCTGCAGGAGACCTCGCAGCTGATCGTGATCACCCACCAGAAGCGCACCATGGAGATCGCCGACGCCGTCTACGGCGTGAGCATGCGCGACGGCGTCACCACCGTCCTGGGCCAGCGCCTCAAGGAGATGCGGTAGACCCGCTCTTCCACGTCGAATGGCCTGGGCGTGTGCTTCTCAACCGCGAAACGGACACTTCCGGGCCACTCGATGGTGAGGGCACGCTGCGGGGCCACTCGATGGAAGTTCCCGAGGGGAGCTCGGGGTCAGGAGTCCTCGCGCTCCTCGTCGGACACACGGGGGACGGAGCCGGTGGGGACGGCGTCGACGTCGGGGCGCTTGAGGGTGTCCATCACCGGGGTCCAGGCCAGCGCGGCCACACCCATCAGCACGCCGGAGACCAGGAAGGCCGGGCCGAAGCCGGCGGCATCCACGAGGGCCCCGGCCAGGATCGGGCCCAGGATCTGCCCGGCGTCCTGGCTCATCTGGAATCGCGAGAGCACGGTGCCGCCGGAGCGCTGCGGGCCGATGACATCGGCCACGGCCGCCTGCTGCCCCGGATTGAGGGTTCCGGAGCCCACTCCGGAGAGGAAGGAGGCCACCGCGAAGATCCACACGCTGTCCGTGAACCCGATCACCGCTGTCATCACGCCGGCCAGCACCAGTCCGGTGATCACCAGCGGCTTGCGGCCCACGGAGTCGGAGATCCGGCCCGAGAACGACAGCGCCACGGCGGAGCCGGCGGCGAACACCGTCAGTGCGACGCCGGACAGGGCAGGTCCGGCGCCGAAGACGGCGGAGGCGATCAGCGGGATCAGCGCCACGCGGATCCCCATGGAGGTCCATCCGTTGGCGAAGCCCGAGACCAGCGAAGCCCGATACGCCCCGAACTGCCAGGCCTCGCGGAAGCTCATACGCACCTGGGCCTTGGCGGCCGCCCGATCCTGCAGCGACTGCGGGGGGATCTGCCAGAAGACCACACCGGCGGCCAGCAGGATCGCGGCCCCGTAGATGAGAAACGGCGCCTGCATGCCGAATCCCGCCAGCAGCCCGCCGATCACCGGCCCCAGGATCCCACCGATCAGGAATGTGGAGGCGTACATGCCCGAGATCCGCCCGCGCGAATCCGGCGGCGCCAGGCGCACGATCAGGCCCATGGCGGAGATGGTGAACATGGTGGAGCCGAGTCCGCCCAGGCCGCGGAAGAGCAGCAGCTGCCAGTAGGAGCCGGCGAACGCCGTGGCGAACGACGACAGCGCCACGATCACCAGGCCGATGAGATAGGTCCGGCGTTCGCCGATGGCATCCAGGATGCGACCGCCGGCCGGGGCGAACATCAGTCTGCAAAATGCGAAGGCCGAGACGACGGCTGAGGCGGCGGCCACCCCCACGCCGAAGCTCGAGGCGTACTGGGGCAGCACCGGGGCCACCAGGCCGTAGCCGACCGCGATCGCGAAGGCCGCGGCGATCAGCACCAGGATCTCCCGCGGCACCGGGGTCCGGGCAGGAGACTTCGATCGCGACGACCGGTCGGAGGACCTGCGCGCAGCGGGGTCCGGGGAGGAAGAGGAGGAGGCCATCACCAGCGCAGTCTAGGAGTATGGCGCTAACGCCGCAGGCGCGTGCGGGCACCGCCCCTCGGCGGCCCCCGCCGAATCGTGGTGCAATGGGGGACGTGGACCAGATACTCGCTCAGATCCCTGTCTTCGTGTACGTGCTGATCGCCGTGGTGGTGCTGGCGCTGCTGGGCTTCGTGCTGCTGCGCGGGCCCAAGGCGCCTCCCGGCGGTTACGACTCGACCCGAGACGCCGATGACCCGGCGCCGAGCGCTGCCGGCGACGGCTCGGGTGAGCATGCCCGGGCCGGAGGGGCAGCCGCGACCGAGGCCAAGGCGCCGTCGCTGGACACCCCCGAATCCGCCGGCTCCCGCATGGCGCGCCTGCGCGGGCGCCTGGCCAAGTCCAACAACGTGTTCGGCCGCGGCCTCCTGGCGCTGCTGTCCCGCGATCACATCGACCAGGACGTCTGGGATGAGATCGAGGAGACGCTGCTCATGGCGGACCTCGGCACCGACGCCTCGATGGAGCTCGTCGAGAACCTGCAGGTGCGGGTCAAGGCCGAGGGCACGCAGGACCCGAACCACGTGCGGGCCATGCTGCGCGAGGAGCTGCTCAAGCTCGTCGACCCGTCGATGGACCGCTCCCTGGCCGTGACCCGCAAGGGCGACACTCCGGCCGTGATGCTCGTGGTGGGCGTCAACGGCGTGGGCAAGACCACGACCGTGGGCAAGCTGGCGCGCGTGCTCGTGGCCGAGGACAAGGACGTCATGCTCGGTGCGGCCGACACGTTCCGCGCCGCGGCCGCGGATCAGCTGCAGACCTGGGGCAACCGCGTGGGCGTGCCGACCGTGCGCTCCGACGTGGAGGGCGCCGATCCCGCCTCCGTGGCCTTCGATGCCGTGAAGACCGGTATCGACTCGGAGGTCGACGTCGTCATGATCGACACGGCCGGGCGCCTGCAGAACAAGGCAGGGCTCATGGACCAGCTCGGCAAGATCAAGCGCGTGGTCCAGAAGGCCGCCGAGGTCGACGAGGTCCTGCTGGTCATCGACGCCACGACCGGGCAGAACGGCATGACGCAGGCCAAGGTCTTCTCCGAGGCCGTGAACGTGACCGGCATCGTGCTCACCAAGCTCGACGGCACCGCCAAGGGCGGCATCGTCGTGGCGATCCAGCGTGCGCTGGGCGCCCCGGTCAAGCTCATCGGCCTGGGCGAGGGCGCCGATGACCTCGCCCCGTTCGACGCCGAGCAGTTCGTGGACGCCCTGCTCGAGTAGGCCCCCTGGTGTGATCCCACAGATCGAGTGGCCTCGCAGTGTTCGTCCAGCAGCTCAGACGCACACTGCGGGGCCACTCGTCTTGTCTCCGCCGTACTCAGGACGCGCGGACGCTGCTCGATGACCGCAGCCCCGTTCACATGCCCGACACGAACGAGCGCGTGTTGTCACACGCCGGAAACGACGGTGCGACGCCGGTGACTCATGACCTCGCTTGACTCATGTGCAGCGCCCGAGAGGGCCCGAGACGCGAGGAGAGACTGACGATGGACGAGACGACGCTGAGCGCGGTCGATGTGTGGACCGTGGTCGCCAGCGCCATGGTGCTGCTGATGACGCCGGGACTGGCCCTGTTCTACGGGGGCATGACCCGTGCCAAGGGCGTGCTGAACATGATGATGATGTCCTTTGCCGCCCTGGGTCTGGTGATCCCGGTGTGGATCCTGTGGGGGTGGTCGATCTCCGGCGGCGAGCCCATCCTGGGAGGCCTGGCGGGCAGCCCTCTGCAGGCGCCGGGGCTGGAGGACCTGATCGGCACCAGCGATCTGCTGGGCGTCGCGTTCTCCTGCACGTTCGCGATCATCTCGGTCGCGCTGATCTCCGGAGCCGTGGCAGACCGCATGCGCTTCAGCGCCTGGCTGCTGTTCGTGCCGGTGTGGACCACCCTGGTCTACGCGCCGCTGGCGTTCATGGTCTGGGGCGGGGGCCTGCTGGGCGCCGATGGGGCGATCGGCTCCCGCTTCGGCGAGGCGATCGACTTCGCGGGCGGGCTGGTGGTGCACATCAACGCCGGCGTGGCGGCGCTGATCCTGATCCTGCTGATCGGCCCGCGACAGGGATTCGGGAAGGACTCGGGCCAGCGCCCGCACAACCTCCCCCTGGTCATGCTCGGCGCGGCCCTGCTGTGGTTCGGCTGGTTCGGCTTCAACGTCGGTGCTGCGGCCACCCCCGAGCAGGCCGGCCTGATCCTGGTCAACACCATGGCCGCCCCGGCCACCGCGATGCTGGGCTGGCTGCTGGTCGAGCGGGTCCGCGACGGCCACCCGACCTCCCTGGGCGCCGCCTCCGGCGCGGTGGCCGGTCTGGTCGCCATCACCCCCGCCTGCGCCGATGTCTCCCCGTTCTGGGCCATGGTCCTGGGCCTGGTCGCCGGCATGTGCTCCGCGGTCGCGGTCGCGCTGAAGTACCGGATCGGGATGGACGACTCCCTGGACGTGATCGGCGTGCACCTGGTCTCCGGCATCGTGGGGACCGTGGCCCTGGGCTTCATCGCGATCCCGAGCGCGGAGTCGGCAGGCGGGCTGTTCTACGGCGGCGGGCTGGGGCTGCTGGGCACGCAGGTCATCGCCACGGTCGTCTCGGTCATCTACTGCGCCGTCGTGACTCTCGTCATCGCCCTGGTCATCCGCGCGTTCGTCGGCCTGCGGATCACGGCGGATGCGGAGATCGAGGGCATCGACATCACCGAGCACGCGGAGTCCGGCTACAACCTCGCGGGCGATGCCTCCGGCTCGTTCCGCCCCCGTCGCCCGGTCCCGGGCAGCCTCGAGGACGTCATCGAGCGTCAGAAGAAGGAGCAGCGCGCATGAAGCTCGTCGTCGCCGTCATCCGGCAGGAGAAGTTCGCCGACGTCAAGGACGCGCTGGCCGCGTTCGGGATCCAGGGCATGACCGTCACCAACGTCCACGGCTACGGCCGCCAGCGAGGGCACTCCGAGGTCTACCGCGGTGCGGAGTACTCGGTGGACCTCATCGAGAAGACCCGCCTGGAGCTGGTCGTCACGGACCAGCAGGCCCACGAGGTCGTCGACGCGATCGCCGCTGCCGCCACCACGGGCCGGGCGGGCGACGGCAAGGTCTGGGTCACCCCCGTGGAGGAGGTCGTGCGGCTGCGCACGGGGGAGGGCGGCGAGTCCGCTGTCTGAACACGTCCCGCAGGCGCTTCAGCGCACGGCGTCAGGAGCCGAGCATGTGCTGACGGCGGGCATTGCTACCCTGGAGCACTGATCCGGTGCGCACTGCGCACCCCCAGGGGCGACGACGGCGCGGCCACCTGGTCGCGCCGTCGACGCGCGTCCAGGCCGGCCCGCCGCCCCAGACCATCGAAGATCCACAGCGAGGACCACGTGTTCAACTCCCTCTCCGACCGCTTGACCGCGACGTTCAAGAACCTGCGCGGGAAGGGCAAGCTCTCCGAGGCGGATGTCGATGCCACCGTGCGCGAGATCCGCCGCGCGCTGCTCGACGCCGACGTCGCCGTGCCCGTGGTCCGCGAGTTCACCGCCGCCGTCAAGGAGCGCGCGCTGTCGGCCGAGGTCAACGAGGCGCTGAACCCGGGCCAGCAGGTCGTGAAGATCGTCAACGACCAGCTCCAGGAGATCCTGGGCGGTCAGACCCGGCGCATCCGCATGGCCAAGACCGGGCCCACGATCATCATGCTGGCGGGCCTGCAGGGCGCCGGCAAGACCACGCTGGCCGGCAAGCTCGCGTACTGGCTCAAGAACCAGGGCCACCGCCCGCTGCTCGTGGCCTCCGACCTCCAGCGCCCCAACGCCGTGACCCAGCTGAAGGTCGTGGGAGAGCGCGCGGGCGTGCCGGTGTGGGCTTCGCACCCGGGCACCACCTCCGAGTTCGACGACCCCACCGGCGATCCGGTCGAGGTGGCCCGCGAGGGCGTGGAGCACGCCCGCTCCAAGCTCTACGACGTCGTCATCGTGGACACCGCCGGCCGCCTGGGCGTCGACCAGCCCCTGATGCACCAGGCCCGCGACATCCGCGACGCCGTCCAGCCGGACGAGGTCCTGTTCGTCATCGACGCCATGATCGGCCAGGACGCCGTCCAGACCGCCCAGGCCTTCAACGAGGGTGTGGACTTCACCGGCGTGGTGCTCTCCAAGCTCGACGGCGACGCCCGCGGCGGCGCCGCCCTGTCGGTGGCCTCGGTGACCGGCAAGCCCATCATGTTCGCCTCCACCGGCGAGGGCGTGAAGGACTTCGAGCAGTTCCACCCGGATCGCATGGCCTCGCGCATCCTCGACATGGGCGATGTCATGACCCTGATCGAGCAGGCCGAGAAGACCTGGGATCAGGCCGAGGCCCAGAAGATGGCCAAGAAGTTCGCCGACCAGGAGGACTTCACCTTCGAGGACTTCCTGGCCCAGATGCAGCAGCTCAAGAAGATGGGCTCCATGAAGAAGCTGCTCGGCATGATGCCGGGCATGGCCGGAATGCGCGAGCAGCTCGAGAACTTCGACGAGTCCGCGCTGACCCGCATCGAGGCCATCATCCAGTCCATGACCCCGCACGAGCGGGTGGCGCCCAAGATCATGAACGGCTCGCGCCGAGCGCGCATCGCCAAGGGCTCCGGGGCCACGGTGCAGGAGGTCAACCAGCTCATGGAGCGCTTCGGGCAGGCGCAGAAGATGATGCGCAAGATGTCCCAGGGCAAGGGCATTCCGAACCTCCCGGGCATGGGCGGCGGCGCTCCGGGCATGGGACCGCAGGGCGGCAACCCCATGGCCGGCATGCAGGGGATGCAGGGCATGCAGGGGCTGCCTGGCGCGGGCGGCGGCAAGTCCTCCAAGTCCAAGGCCAAGAAGAAGGGCTCGCGCTCCGGCAATCCGGCCAAGCGCGCGCAGGAGGCCGCCGCCGCGCAGAACCGCTCCAAGGCACCCACGGGCTCGTCGTTCGGCCAGCCCCAGCAGCCCGAGCAGAACCTCAAGGACCTCCCCAAGGGCTTCGAGAAGTTCCTCAAGTGACCCCGCAGCTGCCCCCGCGCCGCTGAGCGAAAGGCGCCACCATGTCGTCGTACCTCCCCGAGAACGAGCTCAAGGAATTCATCGCCTCTCTGCCGACCCGCCGCCTGGCGTCCTCGGCGCTGATCCGCGACCCGCACGGCCGGGTGCTGATCGTCGAGCCGAACTACCGCGACGGCTGGACCCTGCCCGGCGGAACGGTCGAGGCCGGGGAGGATCCCCGCACCGGATGCTTCCGCGAGGTGCTCGAGGAGGTCGGGCTGCAGCTGCCGGAGGGACGGCTTCTCGTGGTGGCCCACGGGCTCGCCGCCGGCATCTGGGGCGATTCGGTCGCGTTCCTCTACGACGGCGGCGTGATCCCCGAGGACACCGAGATCACCTTGCAGGAGGAGGAGCTGGACAGCCACCGCTGGGCGGAGCCCGGCGAGATCCTGGGGTACGTGGGCGATCGCATGGGACGGATGATCCTCAGCGGCCTCGAGCAGCTCGAGACCGGCGGCGTGTCCGAGTTCGTGATCGGAGGCTGAAGGACGCCCCGGCGCAGGCTCTCAGCGGAATCTGCTGCCCGCACCCCGGGGTCGTCCAGTGCCCGCGGGTAGCATGGCGCGCATGACCACCCCCTCTTCCGGACCCCAGCATCCGTCGTCCTCCGGCGCGGACGGCGCAGGCGGAGCAGACGGCGCCCGGCACGGCCGCCGACGCGCGGAATCCCCGGTGGATCGCAAGACCTCCGCCCTGGACGGCTGGTCGGTGCTGCCTCTGGCGGTGCGGATCAGCAGCCGCAGCTCCGTGCCGGACGTCGACGGCTCCGACCTGCTGGGCCCGAACACCGCAGATGCCGCCGAGATCGTGGGCTTCGTGCCCACCGCGCAGGGCATCCGCAAGGTCCTGGGCCACCACCGCGCCGTGGCCGCCGCCGCCGAGGGCTCCGACTACCTGCAGATCGCGGTCCTCGTCGACGACCAGGGCCGAACGGCCACCGTGGGCGAGCACGGAGCGGTCGTG
This sequence comes from Kocuria sp. CPCC 205260, assembly GCF_040981045.1. NCBI lineage: Bacteria > Bacillati > Actinomycetota > Actinomycetes > Micrococcales > Micrococcaceae > Kocuria > Kocuria sp. CPCC 205260. The sequence goes on along the minus strand of NZ_JAVKPT010000001.1, from coordinate 498,786 downwards.
CCGGGCCAGGGCGTCGAGGAGATCGCCGCCTCCGTCCACCGCATCACCGGTCAGACCCTCGAGCCGCAGCACCCCCGCCTGCAGCGGGCGCTGATCCTGCACCTGGATGCTCCCGAGCTGCCCCTGCTGGCCAGCAGCGCCGGCGCCGCCTTCCGGGCTGTCAGCCGCGACGGCTGGTCCGTGCTCGTGCCCGACGACGACGCCTCGTGGTGGGCTCTGCGCACCGGAGTCTCCGGCACGGCCGTGGCGCTGGCCTCGGACGGCGCCGCCCGCTCCCTGGAGGTCCTGCTCGACGGCGCTGACGGCGTGGGCCGCCATCCGGAGACTGCCCGGCCCGACCCCACTCGGATCTCGGCCGAGTCCTCCGGCGACCGAGCCGCCTGCGGGCTGTCCTGGGGCCCGGCCTGGTCTGCGGTCTCGATCGACGACGACGGAACCCCCGCCGCACGGCTGACCCGCGAGGTCCTCGAGCTGTGCGATGGCGAGACCACCCAGATGCACGTCGAGTCGGTGGCCTCGGTCTTCGACCTGGACCCGGTGCAGACCGTGCGCCTGCGCAACTACGTCGACGGGGAGACCTCCTCGCTGGTCCTCGAGTCCGTGCTGCAGCTGCTCGAGCTGCCGGTGCTGGCCGCCAAGATCGTCGAGGGGCAGAAGCCGCTGTCGGAGATCGAGGGCCTGGAGCGGTTCGAGCCCACCAGCATGCGTGAGGCCGTCATGCAGGGCCTGGGGATGGAGCCCACGGACGACAGCACCTTCTCCCGCCTGCAGGCCAGGCTGGCCGAGCGCCCGGAGATCCTGCTGGCCGCCGCCGGGGCGCAGACCGCCGTGGGCATCGGGCTCGCCGCCCTGGGTCGTCGCGGGGGACGCGGCAGCCTGGTGCTCGGCACGCTGTCCGGACTCGCGTTCACGGATGCGGCCTCGCTTTCGGGGCTCTACGCCGTGCTTCGCAGGCAGCGCCGCCGTCGAGACGGCAGGCGGCCCGGCCGATCGCACGACTGAGCGGCCGCTGCCGGCGGATCCGTCGCGCGACGGATCCGCCAGGACGCGGGAGGCGATAGCGTGCTGGGGTGTCGCAGCTCAGCCAGGACCCCCGCCAGGATGTCGCCCCGTCTGCTCCCGCCCGGACGGCTCCGCGACCCGAGTCCCGGCCCACGACCGCCGAGCGCCTGATCGGGGTCCTCTCCGACCCCTCGGATCCGGACTGGCGCCGTCCCGGGCCCGGTGCCACGGGGCTGCGCCGCGATGTCCTGGGGGCCCTGGCCCTGTTCGCGGTGGCCGCCCTCATCCTGGCCCTGCTCGAGAGCTTCGCCGGCACGAGCGAGGACCGGCCCCGCTGGCTGGGCTATCTCATGGTCGCGCTGCAGATCCTGCCGCTGGCCGGGCGCCGCCGCTGGCCCGCTGCGGTCATGGTGGTCTCCACGGCGGTCTACGTGATCGGCTACTACCTGACACCCATGGCGGCGGGTCAGTCTGGGACGGTGCTCGGGCTGTACGTCGCGGTCTACACGCTCGTGGCCTGGGGGCCGTTGCGGCAGGTCGTGCGCATCATCGTGGCCCTGTTCCTGGTCCTTCTGCTGCTGTGGGTGGGCATCGACCTGGCCATCACGGGCTCGTACGCGGAGATGGTCGAGGAGCTCGACTCCCAGGCCGGGCCCTTCGAGCCCATGTCCGCCTATTCGGCCTACTCCTTCCTGCTCAACATCCTGGGCTTCGGCATCACGATCTTCCTGGGGTGGACCTCGTGGCGCTCGGCGCTGCGGGACCATCAGAACCGCGCGCAGGCCGAGCAGCTGCGCAGCCAGTCGCAGCGCCTGGCCCGGCAGGCGGTCGTCGAAGAGCGCCTGCGGATCGCCCGCGAGCTGCACGACGTGATCGCCCACCACGTCTCGGCCATCGGGATCCAGGCCGGGGCCGCCCGGAAGGTCCTGCACCGAGATTCCGAGCTGGCGGCCGAGGCGCTGCGCTCGATCGAGGGATCCAGCCGCCAGGCCGTGAGCGAGACCCGGCAGCTGCTGGGCGTCCTGCGAGCGGACTCGGACGCGGAGGCCGCCGATGGACAGCCGCGAGCGGAGACGGCGCCGGCGACGAGACCCGGGCCCCGGCTGGAGGAGATCGAGCAGCTCGCACGCGAGCACGCCCAGCGCGGCCTGTCGGTGACGGTGACCTGGGTCGACGGTGCAGAGGCCGCTGAGCTGCCGCCGGCCCTCGCGCTGTCCATGTACCGCTGCGTCCAGGAGGCGATGTCGAACGTGGTGCGCCATTCCACCGCCACCAGCGCCGAGGTCGTGATCCGCAGCATCCGCCGGGACGACCATGGCTCCGGGGCAGCGCAGGCGATCGAGCTCGAGGTGCTGGACGGGGGAAGGCCCCGTGCGGGCAGCGCCGGCACCGGCTTCGGACTGCGAGGACTGCGCGAACGGGTCCAGCTCCACGGCGGGACAGCGGAGATCGGCAGCCGGGATCCGGGGCCCGGCTGGCGCGTGCGGGCGAGGTTCCCGCTCGAGAGGATCGGTCCCGAGGCGCCCGACTCGGAATGAGAGGATCACAGCCATGACCTCTGTGCTGCTGGCCGATGACCATGCTCTCGTGCGCTCAGGCTTCGCCATGGTGCTCTCCGTCGAGGACGACCTCGAGGTCGTGGGCCAGGCCGCCGATGGTCGCCAGGCCGTGGAGAGGGTCGCCCAGGGCGGTGTCGACGTCGTGCTGATGGACGTGCAGATGCCGGACATGGACGGGCTCGAGGCCACCCGGCGCATCGTGGCCGCAGGCGGAGCCAAGGTCATCATCCTCACGACCTTCGACCGGGAGGACTACCTGTTCGAGGCGCTGCGCGCCGGGGCTTCGGGCTTCCTGCTCAAGAACGCCGACCCGGATGATCTGGTCGACGCCGTGCGCTCGGTGGCCGACGGTCACGCGCTGCTGGCTCCGGAGGCCACGGTGCGGGTGATCCAGCGGTGGGTCGCCGCGGACGCAGCGGGTCCGGGCGCTTCCGCCCCCCACGGCGCAGCCGCGCCGACGTCGGCAGCCGCTGCGCAGCGCACGACCGGGACGACCGCGACCAATCCCTCCGCCGGCCCAACCACCGAAGTCGGCGCATCGGGCCCGGGGCGTCCGTCCGAGGAGCATCGCCGTCTGCTGGAGGGCCTGACCGAGCGGGAGTCCGAGATCCTTCGGCTCATGGCCGAGGGGCTGTCCAACGCCGAGATCGCCCAGCGCCTGTTCGTGGGCTCGGCCACCGTGAAGACCCATGTGTCGAACGTGCTGGCCAAGACCGGCAGTCGCGATCGGGTCCAGGCCGTCGTACTGGCGCACCGGGCCGGCGTCGTCGGGCCCTGAAGCGCACGATCTCGGGCCGCTCCGCCTCGCGGCGGAGGCGTCGTCCATGCCCAGCCGCTGGGCTGTCCCGGAGGTTCCGTCGCACGGCGGAGGACCGCGGCGAAGCCCGTCCCTAGGCTGGTCCCAGTTGCGCTGGGGGAGCTGCCCCGGCGCTGAGGCCGAGAGCTCAGGAGCCCACGTGAGCAGCACGCAGACAGCGCAGGAGACGCCCTCCGACGGCGCCACGAGCCGCAGCACCACCTACTCGCCGCCCAGCCGGGGCCATCGGCTCGAGGTCCGCGGCCTGACCCGCACGTTCGGCGAGAAGACCGCCGTCGACGACGTCTCCTTCACCGTGGAGCCCGGGGGCATGACCGGGTTCATCGGGGCCAACGGCGCCGGGAAGACCACGACCATGCGCATGATGATGGGCGTGCTGCGGATCCATTCCGGGCAGGTGCTCTGGGACGGCCGCCCGATCACCGCCGCCGACCGCGCGGGGTTCGGGTACATGCCGGAGGAGCGCGGGCTGTATCCCAAGCAGGGGATCCTGGACCAGCTCGGCTACCTCGGTCAGCTGCACGGCATGGAGCGCGCCCAGGCTCTGCGCGAGGCCCAGCGCCTGCTCGAGCGCTTCGATCTGGCCGATCGGCCCAAGGACAAGCTCGAGACCCTCTCGCTCGGCAATCAGCAGCGCGTCCAGGTGGCGGCCTCCCTGCTGCACAGCCCGTCCGCCCTGATCCTCGACGAGCCCTTCTCCGGGCTGGACCCGGTGGCCGTGGACTCGATGGTCGAGCTGCTGCGCGAACACATGGCCCGCGGCGTCCCCGTCCTCTTCTCCTCCCACCAGCTCGACCTCGTGGACCGGCTGTGCGACTCCATGGTGATCCTCTCCGGCGGCCGCGTGCTGGAGCACGGCACCGCCGACGAGCTGCGCGCCGCCCGCCCGCTGTCACATCGCCTGCGATGCAGCGAGGACGTCGGATGGGTGCGCGATGTCCGCGGCGTGCAGGTCGAGGACCTCGACGGCTGCCGGGCCGTCGTGCGCCTGGACGACGACGCCGCACGCGCCGAGCTGCTGCGCCGAGCGCTGGACCGCGGCCTGCAGGAGTTCACCGACCTGGCGCCCACCCTGTCCGAGATCTACCGCGAGGTGACCCGATGAGCTCTGCGACCCGATCCGACGGACCCGATGCCTCCGCACCCGGTGCTTCCGAGGAGGCCGGCGGCCCCGGTCGCACCGTCGAGCGTCCGTGGCTGACCGTGATGATGCGGGAGCTGGCCGTGAAGGTCCGCAACCGCTCCGTGCTGATCTCCACGGCGGTCACGCTCGTGCTGATTGTCGGGGGCCTCGTCGCCTCCTCGCTGCTCTCCGGCACGGATTCGGGCAGCGAGCACGAGATCGCGGCGGTGGGCGCCGGCTCGGTCGAGATGGTCGAGGCCGTCGATGACAGCCTGTCGGACGACGACTCGGCGAGTCCGCGGAAGGCGACGCGTCAGGAGGCCGAGCAGCTGCTCGACGACGGCGACGTGGACGCGGCTCTGGTCCACGAGGACGGCTCGTGGGTGCTGCTCGGCGACGGCTCCCTCAATCCGGTCCTCGAGCAGGCCGTGACGCAGTCGGTCTCCAGCGCGACCATCGCCGCGAACGCGGCCAGCGCGGGCACCTCGATGGATCAGCTCGCGCAGGGCTCCGAGGTGCGGGTCGAGCAGATAGGCGAGGGGTCGGACAGCAGGGATACCGCGGCCTCGGTCGTGCTGCGCTACGTCTTCGCGATGCTGTTCTACATGGCGGCGATCATGTTCGGGACGGCGATCGCCAACTCCGTCCTGGAGGAGAAGCAGAACCGCGTGGTCGAGATCCTGGCCACGGCCATCCCGGTGCGCCAGATCCTCTACGGCAAGGTGCTCGGCAACTGCGTGATGGCGTTCGCGCAGATGGGTCTGTTCGCAGGCGCAGGTCTCCTCACGGCCTCGCTGCTCGGGCTCACGGACGACCTCGGCTGGGCGCTGTCGGCCTCCGGCTGGTTCATCGCGTTCTTCGTCGTGGGCTTCGCCGCGCAGGCGACGATCTGGGCGGCCCTCGGCGCACTGGCCTCGCGCAGCGAGGACCTGAACACGTCCATGACGCCGATCATGACAGTGCTCGTCGTCGCCATGTTGGCGGGGCTCATGGGCACCGGCACCTGGCTGACGGTCGCCTCCTACGTCCCGATCATCTCGTCGATCGCCATGCCGGTGCGCCTCCTGGAGGGCGAGGCGGCCGTGTGGGAGCCCTTCGCGGCCCTGGCCGTGTGCGGCGCCTTCGGCTGGGCCATGCTGCGGATCGGAGAGCGGGTCTACCAGCGCGCGGTGTTCCAGGGCGGGCGCTCGCTGTCCTGGCGCCAGGCGATGCGGCTCGAGGACTGAGACGGCGCCTCCGGCAAGCGTGAGCGGACTCGCACCGGGTACCGGGGCGTCATCGCCTGCAGCCTTGACAGATCTGGCACAATAGCCGGGTACCCGAAACGAGCGGACCCTCTCTCCGCCCGGATTCGCGTCCACAGGGTGCACCTCAAGATCGGCCCGCCCCACGGGAGCGTGACCGGTGCACCCGTACCTGAATACCAAGGAGAGATTGCACAAGTGGCAGTCAAGATTCGTCTGAAGCGCATGGGCAAGATCCGCGATCCCCGCTACCGCGTGGTCGTCGTGGATTCCCGCAAGAAGCGCGATGGTCGCGTGATCGAGGAGGTCGGCATCTACCAGCCGACCGAGAACCCCTCGCTCATCCGCATCACCTCTGAGCGAGTGCAGTACTGGCTCGGCGTCGGCGCTCAGCCGTCGGAGACCGTCCTGGCCCTGCTCAAGGTGACCGGCGACTGGCAGAAGTTCAAGGGCCTGCCGGGCGCCGAGGGCACCTTGCAGCAGCCGGAGTCCAAGGCCGCCTTCGTGGCCGAGGACAAGGGCTCCGTGATCATCCCCGAGGCGATCACCCCCAAGGCCGAGAAGATCGAGGACTCCGCCGAGTCCGAGGATGCTCCGGCTGAGACCGCCGAGGCTGAGGCCGAGAAGGCCGAGTGATCATGCTCGCCGACGCGTTGGAGCACCTGGTCCGCGGCATCGTGGACAACCCCGAGGACGTCGACGTCACCGCCAAGAACGGTCGACGCGGCGAGTCCCTCGAGGTGCGCGTGCATCCGGATGACCTCGGTCGCGTGATCGGGCGCCACGGCCGCACGGCGGCTTCGCTGCGCACCGTGATCAGCGCCCTGTCCGAGTCCGAGGGAGTGCGGGTCGACGTGGTCGACACTGACCGCCGACGCTGAGGCGAGAGGGTCCGCACGGATCCGGCACGAGCGATCGTGCACCGAACACGGCCCCCGTGTCCCGCAAGGGCGCGGGGGCCGTCGTCATCCCGCCCCCCCTCCTCAGCGAGGGGCCACGAACCATCAGCACGGGCATCCCGTGCGCAAGGAGCACTGCGTGAAGGTCCAGGTCGCCCGCATCGGCAAGCCGCACGGCATCCGCGGCGAAGTCACCGTCCAGCTGTTCACCGACGATCCCCAGGGGCGCTGCGCGCCCGGCGCCGTCCTGCAGCTCGAGGCCGCCACCGACCAGGCGGCCCGACTCGCGCCGACCGGGACCCTCGAGATCTCCTCGGCCCGGTGGAACAAGTCGGTCATGGTGCTCGGCTTCACCTCCGTGAAGGACCGCAATGCCGCGGAGCTGCTGCGCGAGTCCCGCCTGTGGGCCGAGTCCGAGGACGACGACCAGGACGACGACGCCTGGTACGAGCACGAGCTGCTCGGACTGGACGTCGTGCTGGCCGCCGAGCTGGAGCGCGCCGAGGCCGAGGGGCGCGAGCCCGCCGCGGTCGGCAGGGTCACCGGGCTGCGGACTCTGCCGGCCCAGGACCTGCTCGAGCTCGAGCTGGCGGACGGGCAGGAGGGCATGGTGCCCTTCGTGGAGCAGATCGTGCTCGAGGTCGACCCCGACGCGGCGCGCGTGGTCATCGACCCGCCGCCCGGTCTGCTGGATCTGGAGGCATCGCAGGGCACCGAGGGCGAGGCCGCCGAACGCGCTGCCGAGACCGGCGAGCCGGCCGATCTCAGCGGTGTCGAGCTTCCCGGGCAGACCCAGGGCCAGCGCTCGTGAAGCTCGACGTCATCAGCATCTTCCCGGAGTACCTGGCCGCGCTCGACCTGTCGCTGATCGGCAAGGCCCGGCGCGACGGCCTCCTGGACCTGACGGTCAACGACCTGCGGGAGGTCACCACCGACCGGCACCGCACCGTCGATGACACGCCCTACGGCGGCGGGGCGGGCATGGTCATGCAGCCCGAGCCGTGGGCGCGCGCGCTCGAGGGCGTCCTGGAGTCATCGGACGCGGGCGAGGTCGAGCGGCCGCGTCCCGTTCTGGTCGTGCCGTCTCCGGCGGGGGAGGTCTTCCGACAGTCGACCGCCTACGAGCTGGCCGGACGCGAGCACCTGGTCTTCGCGTGCGGACGCTACGAGGGGATCGACGAGCGCGTGCTCGACTGGGCGCACGAGCGCTTCGAGGTCCGGCCGATGTCCCTGGGCGACTACGTCCTGAACGGGGGAGAGGTCGCCGTGCTGGCCATGGTCGAGGCCATCGCCCGCCTGGTGCCCGGGGTGATCGGCAACCCGGAGTCCCTCGTGGAGGAGTCGCACTCGGACGGGCTGCTCGAGTACCCCGTCTACACCAAGCCAGCCCTGTGGCGGGATCGGCCCATCCCCGAGGTCCTGCTCTCGGGCCATCACGCCAAGATCTCGCGCTGGCGACGGGACGAGCAGCTGCGGCGCACGGCCGCTCGGCGTCCCGACCTTCTCGAGCAGCTGGACCCGGAGACCCTCGACAAGCACGACCGCGCGGTGCTCCAGGAGCTGGGCTGGGAGCCGGGAGCCGCGCAGTGAATCCCTGGGCCGCGCAGCGTGAGTTCGGCGGCCCGCTGTGGCATAATGGTCGCTCGCGTGTGCGCTGGGCACGCCCCTGCCGCAGGGGGAAGAGCGACCTCAACAGCGCACGCACCGCCTGATTCCTCCATGGAGATCGGCGGCAAGCACACGACTCGCGGCACGCGAAGCCCACGGACATCCGCCAGGGCCAGCGCTGTGCCGAAGACCTCACGCGGGCGACCTGCGGTGTCCGCCAGGAGAAGCACCATGAACATCCTTGATGATCTCGATGCCAAGTCGCTGCGCAGCGACATCCCCGAGTTCTGGCCGGGCGACACCCTGAACGTGCACGTCAACATCATCGAGGGCAATCGCTCTCGTGTGCAGGTGTTCAAGGGCTTCGTCGTGGGCCGTCAGGGCCAGGGCGTCCGCGAGACCTTCACGGTCCGCAAGGTCTCCTTCGGCGTCGGCGTGGAGCGCACCTTCCCGGTGCACTCGCCGGTGATCGACAAGATCGAGGTCCTGACCCGCGGCGACGTCCGCCGGGCCAAGCTGTACTACATGCGCGATCGCCACGGCAAGGCTGCTCGCATCCGCGAGAAGCGTTGATCACCCTCCCCATGGCATGCCGCGCCCCTCGGGGCGGGGCCGTCGCGGGGAGCCGATCGATTGGCTGAGCGCAGCACGCACGAGGACCCGGCTCCGGCCGGGTCCTCGTCGTCTCAGGGTCCTTCCGATCCGCAGCGGACGTCCCTGCTCGAGCGCTGGAGCCGCGGCTGGCGGCTGGTGCTCGTGGCGGTGATCGCCGCGCTCGTCGTGCTGATCGGCGTGCGCACGTGGGTGCTCGACATCTACTACGTCGGCTCGCAGTCCATGCAGCCCACGATCGAGCCGGGGGACCGGATCCTCTCCGATCAGATGGTCGATGCCTCGCAGCTGCAGCGCGGGGACCTCGTGATCTTCGACGGACGCGGATCGTTCGCCCCCGTCGACGCTGACCCGCCCCTGGTGGAGGCGGGTCAGCGGCTGGCCAGCTGGGCGGGGATCCGACCGACGGACGACATCTTCGTCAAGCGAGTGATCGGGGTGCCCGGCGACACCGTGGCCTGCTGCGCTGCCGACGGCCGTCTCACGGTCAACGGGGAGCCGCTCGAGGAGCCCTACCTGTTCCCGGGCGATGCCCCCAGCGAGACCGAGTTCGAGGTCGTCGTGCCGGACGGACGCCTGTGGCTGCTGGGCGATCACCGATCGGTCTCCGTGGATTCCCGGTCACTGCTCGGCGCACCGGGCGGAGGCCTGGTCCGGGCGGATAGAGTGCTCGGGACACCGGTGGCCGTCGTCTGGCCGCCCGGTCGGGACCTCCCTTGATCCATCGACCGACGCGCGGCGAACCGCGCTGCGGCCCCCTGTCCGGAAGGAAGCACTGCCTGTGAGCGATCAGCCCGCGTCGAGCACCCCCGAGAAGGCGCAGAAGAGCGGATCGTCGGGCGGCATGCTCAAGGAGATCCTGATCACGATCCTGGTGGTCCTGATCATCTCCTTCCTGCTCAAGACGTTCCTGTTCCGGCTCTTCTACATCCCCTCCGGGTCCATGGAGAACACGCTGCAGCTGCAGGACAAGATCGGCGTGAACGTCGCCGAGCCGTGGGCGGGACCGCTCGAGCGCGGGGACATCGCCGTCTTCGAGGACACCCAGGGCTGGCTGCCGGCCGCCGAGACCTCCTCGAACCCCGTGCGCCAGGGCCTCGAGTTCGTGGGGCTGGCGCCCGATCGCTCCAAGCAGTACCTGATCAAGCGCGTCATCGGCACCGAGGGCGACACCGTCACCTGCTGCTCCGCGGACGGCAGGATCACGGTCAACGGGCAGGAGCTGGACGAGCCCTACCTGTACGAGGGGGACGAGCCCTCGGAGATCCCGTTCGAGGTCACCGTCCCGGAGGACAGCTACTTCGTGCTCGGCGATCACCGCTCGGCCTCCGCCGATTCCCGGTACCACATCGAGCAGGGCACCGAGTTCGTCAGCCACGACGACGTGGTGGGCTCGGCCTTCTCGATCCTGTGGCCTATCGATCGGTGGACCTGGCTGTCGAACCCCTCCGACACCTTCGCCGACGTCCCCGACCCGTCCTGATGACCGGCTCGCCGTCGTCGCAGTCATCGCCTCCCGAGCAGGAGAAGGCGGAGGTCTCGGCGCCCGCCCAGTGGGAGGGCCTGAGGGACGCTCCTGCGGTGCGCTCGGACGGCGTGCCCATGCGCCGCAGGCGCACCGGTCGCCGCGTGCGAGGCGCGGATGCGTCGCAGCCCGAGCGCAGCCGCGGCATGCAGTCGGCCCGCGATGTCGCGACTGTGGTGATGGCCGGCCTGCTGATGACGTTCGTGTCCCAGCACGTGCTGGTCAGCGGATATCTGGTCACCGATGAGGCCATGGAGCCGACGCTGCGGCCAGGGGACCGGGTGTTCGCCAACGTGCTGGATCTGACGGTCTCCGGTGCTGATCGCGGTGAGGTCATCGTGTTCCGGCGCCTCGACGGCGACCCGGCGAGCCCCGTGGACCGACGCGAGGCCAATCCCGTGCAGCAGACCCTGTCCTTCTTCGGGCTGTCCCCAGATCGCTCGCTGGACCACGACGTCAAGCGGGTGGTCGGGGTCGGCGGCGACCGGGTCTCCTGCTGCGACGCCCAGGGGCGGATCATGGTCAACGAGGTCCCGATCGACGAGGCCGAGGCCTACCTGCACCCCGGTGAGATCGCCTCCGACATCGAGTTCGACGTCATCGTCCCGGATGATCAGTACTTCGTGCTGGGCGACTACCGCTCCGTCTCGCACGACTCCCGCGATGTGCTCAACACCGATCAGGGTTTCGTGAGCCACGACCGGGTCGAGGGAACCGCGTTCGTCGTCGGCTGGCCGCTGGATCGCATGGGGCCGCTGCCGGACGGCACCTGGGTCTACGACGAGTCCCGGGCCGCAGCTCTCGGCCCCCAGCCGCCGTGGCGGTGAGCGCGGCCCCCACACTCGAGCTCGAGCGCTCCCTGCTCGAGGCTCTTCCCGCCGGCGCACGGATCGCGGGCATGGACGAGGTGGGTCGCGGGGCGCTGGCCGGTCCGGTGGCCGTCGGCGTGGCGGTCGTCTCCGCTTCGACGCCCGGGGCGCCGAGCGCCGTGCGCGACTCCAAGCTGCTGCGCCCGGCCGTGCGCCAGGAGCTGGTGCCGCAGATCCGCTCGTGGGCCGTCGGCTCGGCGGTGGGCATGGCCTCGCCGTCGGAGATCGACGCGCTGGGGATCGTCGGGGCTCTTCGCCTGGCCGGACGACGGGCGCTGGAGGACCTGGACCCGACGGCGCAGCCGGACCTTGTGCTGCTCGACGGCTCCCATGACTGGCTCAGCCCGCCGAGCGACCTGCTGGCGCTGGCCGCAGACTCCGATGCGGCCCCTGCATGGGACGGTCCGGTGCGCACACAGGTCAAGGGCGATATGACCTGCGCCTCGATCGCCGGTGCCTCCGTGCTGGCCAAGGTCGAGCGGGACGCCCTGATGCAGGCTCTGGATGCCGAGCACCCGGCCTACAGATGGGCGCGCAACAAGGGCTACGGCGCCGCCGCGCACCGAGCGGCCCTGCTCGAGCGCGGGGTCACCGAGCACCACCGGCGCAGCTGGAAGCTCGGTCTTCCGAGCTGAACCTCGTCCACAGACGCAGGGCGGCTCTGGTCCGCCCGTGCGGGTGTCGTCATCCTGGGCCCCAAGGGACGACGACGGACGGGGGAGCTCATGCCGAAGGAGGGCAGCGGATCGAGGCTGCAGCTGGGGGAGCAGGGGGAGCGGCTGGCCGAGGCCTTCCTGGTGCGTCGCGGGGCCCAGGTGCTGGAGCGCAACTGGCGTGCCCGGCCGACGCACCACGGCGTGCGCGGGGAGCTGGACCTGATCGTGCAGTGTGAGGCCGTGCTCGTGGGCGTGGAGGTCAAGACGCGGCGCGGCACCTACTACGGCCATCCGTTCGAGGCGGTCGATGAGATCAGGCTGCGGCGGCTGCACCTTCTGCTTGCGGCCTGGGCGGGCGAGCGGGGCTGGACGGCCGCTCGGCGAGTGGATGTGATCGCCGTGCTGCTGCTCGGCGGCCCGGAACACGAGCGGGTCCGGCTGGAGCACCGCGCGGGGCTGCACTGAGCCGCGGCACTCGGGCGCGACCAGCATCTGCGGAGCCCGAGCTGCCGGCGACGAGCCGGGGAGGAGCCTCGCCGCCGCGGCCGGGCACCGGATGCCGGCGACCGGAGGCCGGAGACCCGGCCGGATGCCGGAGGTGGAACCGCGCGGGCGTCGCGGCTCCACAGGCTGCTGCTTCTGCCGCCTCCGGGACGAGCCCTCCTGCATCGGCTCGGTAGAGATCCGACGAGCCGGTCAGTGATCCACCCTGAGGCCACCCGGGAGGTCCGGGGCATCGGAGGGGGTCAGCATGAGCGGTCCGGGCTACGCGCGCAGCCTGTCGGTGGCGCTGATCGGGCTGGAGGGCACGGTCGTGGAGGTCGAGGCGGACATCGGCTCGCAGATCCCGGCGTTCACCATCCTGGGACTGCCAGATGCCTCGGTCCAGGAATCCCGCGACCGCGTGCGCTCGGCCGCCCGGAATGCCGGGATCCCCCTGAGCCCGCGGCGCATCACCGTGAACCTCTCCCCTGCCACGCTGCCCAAGCGCGGCAGCGGCTTCGACCTGGCGATCGCCATGGCCGCGCTGCAGGCCGACGGACAGCTCGCAGCCCCGCCCGGTGTGGTCTACCTGGCGGAGGTCTCCCTGGACGGAGCGCTGCGACCCGTGCGCGGGGTGCTTCCCGCCGTGCTGGCAGCGGTGCGCGCCGGCTATGACCGGATCGTCGTCGCCACGGCCAACGCGGAGGAGGCCGCGCTCGTGACCGGGGCCCAGGTGCGCGCCTATGACTGCCTGGCCGATGCCGCCGCCGAGTTCGGCGCGGATCCGCGGCCGCTTCGCAGGCCAGCCAGCCAGTCCGCCACCTCGGTCGGCGTCGCAGACGAGGAGGAGGCACCGCTTCCCGACCTGTGCGATGTGGCCGGTCAGGCGGAAGCACGCATGGCACTGGAGATCGCAGCGGCCGGATCCCTGCACCTGCTGCTGACCGGACCGCCGGGGGCGGGCAAGTCCATGCTGGCCTCCCGTCTGCCGAGCATCCTGCCGGAGCTGGACGATGAGGCGGCCACCGAGGTGACCGCCGTGCGGTCGCTGGAGACGCTGGTGGGGCCCAGGCGGCGGCTGATCCGCCGCCCGCCGTTCGAGGCTCCGCACCACTCGACCTCGGCCGCAGCACTGCTGGGCGGAGGCTCTGGCATTCCCCGGCCCGGGGCGGTGTCCCGGGCGCATCGCGGGGTGCTGTTCCTGGACGAGGCGCCCGAGTTCGACCGCGGCGTGCTCGACGCCCTGCGCCAGCCCCTGGAGACCGGTGACGTGCGGATCGACCGCTCGAGCGCCAGCGCCACCTATCCCGCGCGCTTCCAGCTCGTCCTGGCGGCCAACCCGTGTCCGTGCGGACGCTCGAGCGGCAAGGGCGAGGACTGCCGGTGCACGCCGGCTCAGCGCCGGGCGTACTTCGGGAAGCTGTCGGGTCCGCTGCTGGACCGGGTGGATCTGCGGCTGCAGGTTCCGGCGCTCAGCTATGCCGAGCTCACGGCCGGGCAGACGGGGGAGTCCAGCGCAGACGTGGCGCGCCGAGTGGCCGCAGCTCGTGCCGTCCAGGCCGAGCGGCTGCGACCTCACGGGCTGCGCACCAATGCGGAGCTCACGTCCTCCCTGCTCAGCGGGCCCCTGCGCAGCGCCGCGTCCGTGATGGCGGGTCTCGAGCGGGAGATGGAGCGCGGTGCGCTGACCGCCCGCGGCATGCACCGGGTGCTGCGCGTGGCCTGGACGCTGGCCGACCTGGAGGCTCGCGACGGCCCCACCGCCGACGACGTCGACACCGCCCTGCACTTCCGCGCCAGCTCCCTGGCGTGAACCGCCCCTCCATGCACCGGATCAGGAGATCGCCATGACCCTCGAGGACCAGCAGCTCATCCGCCGAGCGCGGGCGGGCCTGTCCCGCGTGATCGAGCCGCGGGATGCGATCGGCCATGTGCTGATCAAGGCCCTGGGACCCGTCGTCTCCTGGGAGATCGTGTCCAGCGGACGCCGCCTGAGCGCCGAGGAGAGCCTCGCCCTGACTCAGGCGATGCAGCGCGTCCCGGAAGCGGTGGGCGGGAGCATGGCCACGGCAGCGCAGCGCTGGAAGGCACGGGCCTCGGTCGTGGACACGGATGCCGATCGGCGCGCCCTGGAGGACGTCGGCGGGTGGCTGTGCGTTCCCGAGGACGACGACTGGCCGGCGCAGCTCGACCAGCTCGGCCTGCAGTCGCCGGTGGCTCTGTGGGGCCGAGGGAGACGCACCGCGCTGGGCCGATGGCCGCGCGATGCTGTGGCCATCGTCGGCTCCCGCGACGTCACCAGCTACGGGCGCAGCATCACCTTCGATCTGGCGGGGGCCCTGGCCGCGCGCGGTCGCACGATCGTCTCCGGCGGAGCCTATGGGGTGGATGAGGCGGCGCACCGAGCTGCTCTGGCCACCGGGGTCGGTCCCGTCCCCACGGTCGCCGTGATGGCCGGCGGCGTCGACCGGCTGTACCCGCGCGGGAACCAGGAGCTGCTCGAGCGGGTGTGCGCGGAGGGCACGGTGGTCTCCGAGTCGCCACCGGGGACCATGCCGGCGCGCTACCGGTTCCTGGACCGCAATAGGCTGATCGCGGCGCTGTCGGCGGCGACCGTGCTGACGGAGTCGCGATGGCGCTCCGGGGCGCAGAACACCGCGCATCACGCGGACCAGCTCTCCAAACCGGTCGGTGCCGTGCCCGGAAGCATCCACTCGGCCGCCTCGGCCGGGTGCCATCGCCTCATCCGAGAGGGCGCGGCGGTCCTGGTCAGCGACGTCGAGGAGGTCCTGTCCCTGCTGGAACCCCTGGGGGCAGTCGCCGAGTCCGCACCGGCCGAGCAGCTGCAGATCTTCGACGGGCTCAGCCAGCAGGACCGCATGCTCGCCGATGCCCTGCCCGTGCGCAGCGGTGCGAGCATCGACGCCCTGGTCTCCGCCACCGGGCTGCCGGTGCGCCTCCTGCTCGGTGCCCTGCGCCGCCTCGAGCGCGACGGCCTGGCCCTGGAGCGCGACGGCCTGTGGCGCAGGCCGAGGATCCGATAGGCCGGCCTGCACCGTCATAGGATCGGAGGCATGTCCCACGCCGGTCCGCCCCCCGCCGCACCGCACGACTCAGCGGCTGACGACTCCACCGAGGCCGAGTCCCGGCTGCTCGCGCAGTTCGGCGAGCACCTGCGCCTCGAGCGCTCGCGCAGCGAGGCCACCATCACGGCGTACACGGCCGATCTCGAGCTCCTGCTGGCGTGGGCCCGTCGTCGGGAAGCTGCGGTGGAGCAGATCGACCTGAGCGTGCTGCGCGGCTGGCTGGCCGAGCTGCATGCGCGCGGGGCCTCGGCGTCGACGCTGGCTCGTCGCACCTCCGCCCTGCGCACCTTCTTCGGGTGGACCACCGCGACCGGGCGCACGCCTTCAGATCCGACCCTGCGCCTCAAGGCGCCTCGGCGCGGCTCCCACCTGCCCGAGGTCGTGGGCGCCGGCGACCTGCAGGCGATCCTCGACGATCTCGCCGCCCGAGCCCAGGACGCGAAGTCCTCGGAGCGGGACCGGGCGCTGGCCTCCCGCGACCTGGTGATCGTCGAGCTGCTGTGGGCCACCGGCGTCCGCGTCGCGGAACTGTCCGGGCTGGATGTCGATGACCTGGATCGGCAGCGCCGGACCCTGCGAGTGACCGGCAAGGGCGACAAGCAGCGCGTCGTCCCGTACGGCGCGCCGGCCGATGCCGCGCTCGAGCGATGGCTGAGCCGGCGCGCTGAGCTGAGCTCCCCGGCCAGCGGCCCTGCTCTGCTGCTCGGCTCCCGAGGAGGTCGTCTGGGCACCCGGCAGATCCGCGAGGTCGTCGATCGGGAGCTCGCGGCCCGCCCGGACGTTGCCGCCCGGGGCCCCCACGCGCTGCGGCATTCAGCGGCCACCCACTTGCTCGACGGCGGCGCCGACCTGCGCAGCGTCCAGGAGCTGCTCGGCCACGAGTCCGTGTCGACCACCCAGATCTACACGCACGTCTCGGTCGACCGGCTGGGGGCCGCCTTCCAGCAGGCGCATCCCCGGGCCTGAGCCCCTCGCGGAGCCGAAGCGCGGTGTCATCGACGTCCTTATGACGTCGGAGTCCGTCGTACACTTCGCCGCCGAGTTGACGGCAGAGTCATCGATCGAGAAGGATGAGACTGCTCCTCTGTCTGATGACCTCGAATCCATCAGCTCGGTGGGGCGCCGCAGGACAGAAAATTTCATCGCGGGACGATCCCGGAGGCCTCGAATCCTCTCCGATCGGACCGCATCGGCAGACGCGGGCTGAAGGGTCCTTGTCGCTTCTGGAACTCGTGAAGGTCGTTGGGGAAGACGCACCTACACGTCGGAGGGACACGTCATGTCGACCACGATCACGCGGGGAGTGCTTCACATCCACTCCGCCCCGCAGGCGCTGTGCCCTCATATCCAGTGGGCGCTCGAGGCGCTCGCGCGGGGACGCACCGCACTGGACTGGACCGCCCAGGAGGCGGAGCCCGGTACTCTGCGCGCCGAGCTCACCTGGGCCGGACCGGCCGGGACCGGCGCGCTGATGGCCTCTGCCCTGCGCACGCTCGGGAAGATCCGCTTCGAGATCACCGAGGAGCCCTCGCCCGGAGGCGACGGATCCCGCTGGTCCTTCACCCCTGACCTGGGCGTCTTCCACGCCACCACCGACGCCGCCGGCAACGTGGTGGTCTGCGAGGACCGCATCCGCTACGCCTTCGAGAACTCCCATGGCAACCCCGCCCTGGTGGTCAACGAGCTCTCGCTGGCTCTGGGCGAGGCATGGGACGAGGAGCTCGAGCCGTTCCGCCTCGCCGCCGAGGGCGCCCCCGTCCGCTGGCTCCACCGGGTCTCCTGAGAGTCCCGGGCCTCGCGGGCCTGTTCTGCGGGACCTGACGCCTGGCCGCTGATCCCTCACCCGGAACGAGCAGCCCCTCCGCCTCCCCACTATCGAGTGGGGCCTGCGTGTGAGGACCCGAATCGAGGGGCGTCGGAATGTGCGTTCGGGGCGTCGGACGCACACTGCCGCACCACTCGAATGAGTGAGCACCGCTGAATCGCGCTGCAAGGCCACTCGACGACTGCGGCCCGGAACGACTGCGGCCCCGCACCTCGAGGTGCGGGGCCGTCGATGCTTTCCGGGCATCGTCCCGGCAGCAGAAGCCGACTCAGACGGAGCGGAAGGCCACCACGGCGTTGTGACCGCCGAAGCCGAACGAGTTGGACAGGGCCGTCGCGTCGCCGGAGCGCAGCTCGCGCGGCTCGGTCACGACGTCGAGATCGATCGCGGGATCCTGGTTGTCCAGGTTGATGGTCCGCGGCGCGGTGCGCTCGGTGAGCGCCTTGATCGTGAGGATCGCCTCCACGGCGCCGGAGCCGCCGAGCATGTGCCCGGTCATGGACTTGGTCGCCGAGACGGGGATGCCGTCGATCGCATCGCCCAGCGCCGCCCGCATGGCGGTGGCCTCCGGGAGGTCGCCCTTGGGGGTGGAGGTCGCGTGCGCGTTGACGTGGATGACGTCCTCGGGGGCGATATCCCCCTCGCGCAGCGCCTCGCGCAGGGCGCGGGCCGCACCGGCTCCGGTGTCGTCGGGGGCCGTGATGTGGTGGGCGTCGGCGCTGAGGCCAGCGCCTGCGAGCTCGCAGTAGATGCGGGCGCCGCGGGCCTTGGCGAACTCCTCGGACTCGATGACCACCGCACCGGCGCCCTCGGCCATGACGAAGCCGTCGCGGTCGATATCGTACGGACGGGAGGCGCGCTCGGGCTCGTCGTTGCGGGTGGACAGCGCCTGCATGGCGCCGAAAGCCGCGAAGTTCACGGGGTGGTTGGCAGATTCGGCGCCGCCGACCACGACGACGTCGGCCTTGCCGGTCTGGATGAGCATGAGCCCCTGGTAGAAGGACTCAGTGCCGGAGGCGCAGGCGGAGACGCTGGTGATGGCGGCTGCGCGGGCCTTCAGAGCCATGCCGATCGTGGCGGAGTTGCCGTTGGGCATGAGCATGGGGACGGTCATGGGCATGACGCGTCGGACGCCGCGCTCGCGCATGGTGTCCCAGGCATCGAGCAGGGTCCAG
The DNA here is from genome assembly GCF_040981045.1 of Kocuria sp. CPCC 205260. Classification (NCBI taxonomy): domain Bacteria; kingdom Bacillati; phylum Actinomycetota; class Actinomycetes; order Micrococcales; family Micrococcaceae; genus Kocuria; species Kocuria sp. CPCC 205260. The sequence goes on along the minus strand of NZ_JAVKPT010000001.1, from coordinate 480,303 downwards.
GCGCCGCCGATGCCCGTGCCGAACACGACGGCCAGGCGCTCGGGGTCGACCTCATCGGAGAGCTCGGCGTCGGCGCCGGAGAAGCCGGCGTCGGCCCAGGCCTCGCGGGCGGAGATCAGGGACAGCTGCCCCGACGGATCCAGGCGCTTGGCCTCCACGCGGGAGAGCGCCTCGGAGGCGGGGGTCGAGACGGAGGCGGCGATGCGCGAGCTCGTGGGGTAGAGCTCGAGCCACTCGGCGTCGATCGCGGAGACACCGGAGACTCCGGCCAGGGCGTTGCGCCACAGCTCGGGGACGGTGCCGCCGATGGGCGTGGTGGCTCCGAGTCCGGTGACTACTGCTTTACGGGTCATGTGCGCTGCTGCTTCCTGATCTCAGGGGTGGAGGGGCCGGTAGTCCGCGGCCGGCGCGCCGCCTGCGCCGTGCCGTGGCACGACGGGGCGGCGGCGCGCTCGGCCTGCGGTTCCGGTGGGCCGATCAGCCCTGGGCGTTGTCGATGAAGTCGACGGCGTCCTGAACGGTCTTGAGGTTCTTGACCTCCTCGTCCGGGATGGTCACCTCGAACTTCTCCTCGCAGTTCACGACGATGGTCATCATCGAGATGGAGTCGATGTCCAGGTCCTCGGTGAAGTTCTTGTCGAGCTGGACGGCCTCGGTCTCCAGGCCGGTCTCCTCGTTCACGATCTCGGCCAGACCTGCCAGGATCTCTTCCTTGCTCGCCATGCTGTCTTCCTTTCGTCTGGCCCTCGAGAGGGCCGTTCCCAATCGCGTCGGTCGGCGGTCGCCGACCGGTGATCTCCGGCTCGCGGTGCGAACCCGGCGATCTACGTTGTCACTGCGGTCTCAACTCTACGGGCGGGCCGGCCGCTGAGCGTGGAGCCCGATCCTCGAACGACTGCCTCATCGGGAGGAGGTCGTCGGCCGCTTGCGGATCGGAAGGCGGGGGAGCCGCTGGCTGCAGGCACGAGGCCTGCAGCGGAGGGCTCAGGGCAGGATCACCACCTGGGCGGCGAACACGAGTCCGGCGCCGAATCCGACCTGCAGGGCGGGCTTGCCGGACAGCTCCGGGTGCTCCTTGAGCAGGCGGTGGGCGGCCAGCGGCACGGAGGCCGCCGACGTGTTGCCGGCATCGGCGATGTCGCGGGCGATGACGACCGACTCGGGCAGCTTCAGCACCTTGGCCATCTGGTCGATGATCCGCATGTTGGCCTGGTGCGGGATGAAGGCGCCCAGATCCTCGGGTCCGATCCCGGCAGCTTCGAGCGCCTGCGTGACCCGCTTGGCGACCTCGAAGGAGGCCCAGCGGAACACGGTCTGCCCGTCCTGGCGCAGGGTCGGCGACAGCGGGGCGTCGGCCGGCATCTCGCCGGTCTCCTTGTCCGCCAGATCGGCGCGGAAGGGCCGCGGCTGCCCCTGATCGATCAGGCGCAGATCCGTCAGCGGGTGCGTCATGCGGATGGCCTCGGCCTTGGAGCCGTCCGAGCCCCACACGGTGGGGGCGATCCCGGGCGTCTGCGAGGGGCCCACGACGGCCGCGCCGGCGCCGTCGCCGAGCAGGAAGCTGATCGAGCGCTCGCCGTTGTCGATGACGTCGGAGAGCTTCTCCACGCCCACGACCAGCACGTGCTCGGACATGCCCGAGCGGATCAGGGCGTCGGCCTGGGCAATGCCGTAGCAGTATCCGGCGCAGGCCGCCGAGACGTCGAACGCCGCAGCGGGCGTGGCGCCCAGCTGATCGGCGAGCACGGCAGCCATGGACGGGGTCTGGTACGGATGCGAGATCGAGGCGACGATCACCGCGGAGAGGTGCGAGCCCTGGATCCCGGCCGCCTCGAGCGCCTCGCGCGAGGCCTCCAGGGCCATGTCCAGAGCGCTGGTGGACTCATCGGCGCGGTGGCGGGTGACGATGCCGGTGCGCTGTCGGATCCACTCGTCCGAGGACTCGATCCACTGGCAGATGTCGTCGTTCGTGACGGTGACATCCGGTCGGGAGGCGCCCAGGCCCAGGATGCGGGAGTGGGCGGTCGGGGTGTACTGGTTCAGCGTCACCATGCGGACGTCTCCTGGAAGTAGTGGATGGACCGATGCGCGGCAGCGGGCTCAGGACAGCGCACTGCGCGCGTCCTCGAGGGCCTCGGCCGAGGTCACGGCCACGGCCGGCACGCCGCGCATGGCGCGCTTGGCCAGTCCGACGAGCGTACCCGCGGGCGGCAGCTCGATGAGCTGGGTGACCTCGCGGCGCTTCATCTCCTCCATGCACAGGTCCCAGCGCACGGGGCGGCAGACCTGCTCGATGAGGGACTCCAGGTTCGCCTGCCCGGAGGCGACGGCCCGGCCGTCGCGGTTGGAGAGCAGGACCGAGGCGGGGTCCTGCGGAGACAGCGACCCGGCGAGCTCGCGCAGCGGCTCCAGGGCAGGAGCCATGTAGTCGGTGTGGAAAGCGCCGGCGACCTTCAGCGGGACCACGCGCGAGCGCTCCGGCGGGTTCGCGGCGAAGGCCTCGAGGGCCTCGAGCGAGCCGGCGGCGACGATCTGCCCGGAGCCGTTGGCATTGGCCGGGGTCAGTCCGGCGGCCTCGATGGCCTCGCGGATGACGTCCTCCTGCGGGGAGAGGACCGCGGACATGCCGGTGGGCGCGGCGGCAGCGGCCTGGGCCATGGCGGTGGCTCGGGTGCGCACGAAGCTCATGGCGTCGTCCTCGCTCAGCGCGCCGGCCAGGGCGGAGGCGGTGATCTCGCCGACAGAGTGGCCGGCGAACAGGAGGTCGTCGCGGCCGTCGAGCTCGCTGCGCAGCAGGCGCGCGGCCACCAGCCCGGCCGCCACGATCAGCGGCTGGGCGACCGCAGTGTCCTTGATGGTCTCGGCATCGGCCTCGGTCCCGTAGTGGATGAGGTCGAGGTCGGCACCGCGGGAGAGCCGCTCGAGGTGCTCCCGCACGCCGGGCAGCGGCAGCCACTCGGCGAGCATTCCTGGCTTCTGGGCGCCCTGTCCTGGGCAGAGGATCGCAATCACCCGTGAATTCCACCAGATCGGGGGACGCGCAGCGACCTGCGGCTCGCACGAAGGCCCCGTCGGAGCTTTGTCGACTCCCTACAAGGCCTGCGACGGCGCCTCGCCCGGGCTCCGGCGCGCCGGTCGGGGCAGCTGTGCGGGGCCTCCAGCTGCGCCGGGGCCGCTGCGTGCGGCGGAGCTGGAGGCGAGCCGGCCGGCCACCAGCGCGCAGTGCAGCACGAACGCGTCGCGGGGCACGAGCGGATCCCAGCCGGTGAGGTCAGTGATCCGCCGCAGGCGGTAGCGCACGGTGTTGGCGTGGACGTAGAGCTCGCGCGAGGTGGCCTCGAGGGAGTGGCCCACGGAGATGTAGGTCGACAGGGTCTCCTCGAGCCCGGTGGTCGAGGCCGCCAGCGGCGCGTGGATCTGCTCCACGATCGCCGCGCGGGCCAGCAGGTCCCCGGTCATCAGGCGCTCTGGCCACAGCTCCTCGGAGTGCACCGGGCGCGGGGCGGCGGGCCAGGCATGGGCTGCCTCGAGCCCGGCGGAAGCCGGCTCGGAGGAGGCGACCACCGAGAACAGCGAGTCGGCCTCCGGCCCGTAGACGACCGGGCCGGGGCCGAACAGGGCGGCGAGCCGGGCCAGGGCGCGGTCGGTGCGCTGCATGTCCGCGAGCATCAGCAGGAGGCGATCGCCCTGGATGGACACGAGCGCATCCGAGGCGTGCCGGGTGGCCACGCGTCGGATGCGGGCCACCACGGCCGGGCTGGTCTGCTCGGGGCTGCTGCCGACCACAGCCGTGACCGGGCCCTTGGAGTCCCAGCCCAGGGCAGCCACGCGGGAGCGCAGGGTCTCGCTGCGCTCGCCGCTGAGCAGGCCGTCGACGACGACGGACTCCATGCGAGCATCCCAGGAGCCGCGGTTCTCGGCGGCACGGGCGTAGATGTCGGCGGCGGCGAAGGCGATGTCGCGGGAGAAGCGCAGGACGCCGTCGCGCAGGACGGCGGCGTCGCTTCCCGTGGCCAGCTCGGGGACCCGGTCCTCGACGACGTCGACCACTACGCGCAGCACCTGCAGGGCCTGGTGCAGGGAGATCGCGGTGGTGAGATCCGTGGGCGCTTCGCGGAACATCGTGAGGAGGAACTTCTCGTCCTCCGGATCCTCGCACCACGTCACGAAGCCGGCGATGCCGCGCTGGGCCATCAGCCCGAGCTCGGAGCGGTCCTTGGGCTGCAGCTCGGCGAACCAGGGCAGGTCCTCGCCCAGCCGGTCGATCGCCACATCCGACAGCGGCGCCACGTTGGCTCGGACCCGGTCGAGGGTCTTGCGTCCCGGCATGGGCTCAGCGCGCCACGCGCTGCGTCGGGACGAGCGCGCAGACCTGCCGCCGGTCGACTTGGCGCCGCGGATCCACCGGCTCCCGCCGAGCAGCGCGCCGCCGGAGCGGGAATCGGAGTCCGTCGAGGTGTCCTTCGCCATGACGGCCAGGATACGACAGGAGGCCCGGGGCGAGCGCCCCGGACCTCCTGCCGACTGCCGTCGCCTGAGCTGATCAGGCGTCGCCGCCCGCGTTGCCGGAGGTGCCGGCGTTCGGGTTGAGCAGGTCGTACTTCTCGATCGCCTTCTGAGGGGCGTCCGAGTCGACCTCGCCCTGCTTGGCCAGCATCTGCAGAGCGCGCACCACCATCGAGTGCGAGTCGATGTGGAACCAGCGACGGGCACCGGCACGCGTGTCCGCGAAGCCGAAGTCGTCCGCGCCCAGTGTGGCGAAATCGTTCGGGACGTACTGGCGGATCATGTCCGGGACCTCGGAGGCGTAGTCCGTCGAGGCGATGATCGGGCCCTCGGCACCGGCCAGCGCCTGGGTGACGTACGGCGTGCGCACGCCCTCCGACGGGTTCAGGAACGCGTCCTTCTCCGCGGCCATGGCATCGCGGCGCAGCTCGGTCCAGGAGGTCACCGACCAGACGTCGGCGGACACGCCCCAGTCTTCGGCCAGCAGCTTCTGGGCCTCGAGCGCCCAGGGCACGGCCACGCCGGAGGCCAGCAGCTGGGCGCGGGGGCCCTCCTGCTCGGAGGCCTTCAGGTGGTAGATGCCCTTGAGGATGCCCTCGACATCGACGTCCTCCGGCTCGGCCGGCTGCTGGATCGGCTCGTTGTACACCGTGAGGTAGTACATGACGTCGTGATCCTCATCGGCGGTGCCGTACATCTGCTCGATGCCGCGCTTGACGATGTGGGCGATCTCGTAGCCGTAGGCCGGGTCGTAGGTGATCACAGCCGGGTTGGTGTTCGCCAGGATCGGGGAGTGGCCGTCCGCGTGCTGGGTGCCCTCGCCGGTCAGCGTGGTGCGCCCTGCGGTCGCGCCGATGATGAATCCGCGCGCCCGCTGGTCGGCGGCCGCCCAGAAGACGTCGCCGGAGCGCTGGAAGCCGAACATCGAGTAGAAGAGGTAGAACGGGATCATCGCCTCGCCGTGAGTGGCGTAGGAGGTGCCCGCGTTCAGGAACTGCGCCGTGGCGCCGTCCTCATTGATGCCCGGGTGCAGGATCACGCCCTGTGAGGACTCCTTGTAGGACAGCATCAGCTCGCGGTCCACCGACATGTAGTTCTGCCCGTTGGGGTTGTAGATCTTGGCCGTGGGGAAGAACGAGTCCATGCCGAACGTACGGGCCTCATCCGGGACGATCGGCACGATGCGGTGCCCGAAGTCCTTCTCGCGCATGAGGTCCTTGAGCGTGCGGACCAGCGCCATGGTGGTGGCGGCCAGCTGCTTGCCGGAGCCCTTCTTGGCCGAGGCGTAGGCCTTGTCCGAGGGAAGGGTGATCTCCTTCTGCTCGTGGCGGCGCTCGGGCAGGAACCCGCCGAGCTCCTTGCGGCGCTCCAGCATGTACTGGATCTCGGGGGAGTCCATGCCCGGGTGGTAGTACGGGGCGTTGTACGGGTCCTCGAGCTGCTCGTCCTCGATGGGGATGCGCAGGTGATCGCGGAAGGCCTTGAGGTCCTCCACGGTCAGCTTCTTCATCTGGTGCGTGGCGTTGCGGGCCTCGAAGTGCGGGCCCAGGCCGTAGCCCTTGACGCCCTGCGCCAGGATGACGGTCGGCTGGCCCTTGAACTCCATGGCGGCCTTGTAGGCGGCATGGATCTTGAAGTAGTCGTGCGCGCCGCGCTTGAGGTTCCAGAGGTCGTCGTCGGACAGGTCCGCGACGAGCTCCTTGGTCTCCGGGGTCTGGCCGAAGAAGTGGTCGCGGATGAACGCGCCCGACTCGCCCTTGTAGGTCTGGTAGTCGCCGTCCAGGGTCTGGTTCATGATCTGGACGAGCTTGCCGGTCTTGTCCTTCTTCAGCAGCTCGTCCCACTCGCGGCCCCAGATGACCTTGATGACGTGCCAGCCGGCGCCGCGGAAGAACGCCTCGAGCTCCTGGATGATCTTGCCGTTGCCGCGCACCGGGCCGTCCAGGCGCTGCAGGTTGCAGTTCACCACGAAGGTCAGGTTGTCGAGCTTGTCGTTGGCGGCGGCCTGCAGCACGCCGCGCGACTCGGGCTCGTCCATCTCGCCGTCGCCCAGGAAGGCCCAGACGTGCTGTTCGGAGGTGTCCTTGATGCCGCGGTTCTCGAGGTACCGGTTGAACTGGGCCTGGTAGATCGCGTCCATGGGGCCGTTGCCCATGGAGACGGTCGGGAACTGCCAGTAGTCCGGCATCATGCGCGGGTGCGGGTAGGAGGACAGCGCATGGCCCTCCTTGGTCTTCTCCTGGCGGAAGCCGTCCAGGTCCTCCTCGCTGAGACGGCCCTCGAGGTAGGAGCGGGCGTAGTTGCCGGGGGAGGAGTGGCCCTGCCAGAAGATCTGGTCGCCGCCGCCGGGATGATCCGGGCCGCGGAAGAAGTGGTTCTGGCCGACCTCGTAGAGCGTGGCCACGCCGGCGAAGGACGAGATGTGCCCGCCCACGCCGATCTCCGGCTTCTGGGCGCGCTGGACCATCATCGCGGCGTTCCAGCGCATGTAGGCGCGGTAGCGGCGCTCGATCTCCTCGTCGCCGGGGTAGTCCGGCTCCTGGTCGACGGGCACCGTGTTGATGTAGTCGGTGGTGGTGACCATGGGGACGCCGACGCCCTGGGCGCCCGCATCCTGCAGGAGGGCGCGCATGATGTACTGCGCGCGCTCGGTGCCCTGGGTCTTCACGAGGTCCCTCAGGGACTCGACCCACTCCTCCGTCTCCTCCGTGTTGGAGTCGGTCAGCTGGCTGGTGAGCCCGCTCAGGATGTGATTGTTGCTCTCGGATGCCACGATCAACCTCTCTTCGTCGAGTGCGGCGGCGGTCCTGGCGGCAGCTGCGCCGCATGTTGGGGCGCGCCCCGCCGGAAGTCCTCAGACCATCATCCAACATTCTGCCGTCTCGTGCGTCCACGCCTTGACCTCCTGTCATGGGACTTGCCATGCGTCTCTGGTCACAGTCGGGCCGGGTGGAGTCGAAGCCGTCGTCACGGGTTCGCTGGCAGCGCCAATGACGGGCTCTGGTTGCCAGTCGCCTTGCACGCAGCGGCCAACAGGTGTTGTGTTGCGTCGAGGGCCGGACCGCGTCCTGCGATCCGGCAGCACAACTGGCCGCGACTGAGCGGCATGTCTTTCGGTGCACCTCCCGGCGGGAGGGCCCGGTGAAGGAGAGTGACGTGGGCGAGGCCAAGGCCGCCGCAGACGACGCGATGAGCGAGCTCAAGCTGCCTGAGGACGCCATCGTGCAGGAGTTCGGCTACGACGACGACGTCGACTTCGATCTGCGGGATCGCATCGAGGACCTGATCGGGTCGCAGATGCTCGACGAGGACGATCAGGACGTCGTGGATGCCGTGCTGCTGTGGTGGCGCGACGGAGACGGCGACCTCATCGACGCGCTGGTCGACGCTCAGACGCAGCTCGACACGGGCGGAGCCGTCTGGCTCCTCACGCCCAAGCCCGGTCGCGACGGCCATGTCAGCCCCGCGGACGTCGAGTCCTCGAGCTCCACGGCCGGACTGCACACCACCTCGCGTGCAGGCGTGAGCGAGGACTGGACCGCGCTGCGCTTGGCGCCCAAGCGCAATCACTGACGAGCAGGCGGCCTCCGCGCCGCTGCACGGACCCCCAGACCCACGATGATCTGCACCGGAGTCGGCCGTCTCGGCCGATCCCGGACGCGGCGAGGTGAGACCCATGATCGAGATCGGCCAGTTCGCGCCCGACTTCACGCTGAACAACCAGTACGGGGAGGCCGTGACGCTCGCTGAGCACCTCGGCCGGCCCGTGGCGCTGGTCTTCTATCCGTTCGCCTTCTCCTCAGTGTGCACGGGGGAGATGTGCCAGCTGCAGGACATGATGGATGAGGTCCAGGAGGCCGATGCCCTCCTGCTGGCGGTCTCCACGGACTCCCAGTACGTCCTCAAAGCCTTCAGTCGCGAGGAGTCCCTGGAGTTCGACCTCCTCTCCGACTTCTGGCCCCACGGCGAGACCGCACGCGCCTTCGGCGTGTTCGACGAGACCACCGGCATGGCCAGCCGCACGACCTTCCTGATCGATGCCGACGGCATCGTGCTCGACCGCTTCACCTCGGAGATCACCTCGCAGAGGCCCGTCGAGCGCTATCGCGAGGCGCTGGCCAAGCTGCCGGCACCCACCGCGTGAGCCCTCCTGTCCGCATCCTGCGGGCCGGATACGGCCCCCGCGATGAGCCGGACCTGTTCCCCGATCCGCAGGCTCTGAGCCTCGAAGCCGGGCTTCCGGCCGCCCTCGAGCAGCTGGCCGGGCGGGAGGCCCTCGTCATCTCGGGCGCGGGCATGTCCACGGCCTCCGGGATCCCGGACTACCGCGGACCTGACGCCCAGCCGCGCCAGCCCATGAGCTTCCAGGAGTTCACGGGCTCGCCCGAGCGCCGAGCGCACTACTGGTCGCGCAACCAGATCGGGTGGCGGAACCTGCAGCGCGCCGAGCCGAACGCCGCGCACCGCAGCCTTGCCCGGCTCGAAGCCGCCGGAGCAGTGCGGGCGGTCATCACACAGAACATCGACCGGCTGCACGAGCGCGCCGGCTCGCGCTGCGTGATCGACCTGCACGGGCGCTACGACCGCGTGCGCTGCATGGACTGCGCAACGCTCATCCCACGGACTGTCTGGTCGGATCGGCTCGACGCGCTGAACCCCGAGGCCGCAGCGGCCTCGGCGGATCCCGCCGACATCGACTTCGCCCCGGACGCCGATGCCGAGGTCGCCTATGCCGGCGACGCCTACCGCGTGCCGGACTGCCCGGTCTGCGGGGGCGTGGTCAAGCCGGACGTGGTGTTCTTCGGCGAGAGCGCTGATCCCGACGACGTCGCCGCCGCCTGGCATCAGACCGAGCTCGCTCAGGCCCTGCTGGTGCTGGGGACCTCGCTGACCGTGCACTCGGCGCGGCGATTCGTGCGCGGGGCTGTGCGAGCGGGCATCCCCGTGGTGATCGTCAACCACGGCCAGACCCGCTCGGATGCCGATGCCTCGGTCAAGATCGACGCGCAGGTCGCGGAGTTCCTGGCCGCAGCAGAAGCCCCGCTGAGCGAGCGCGCACGCGGCCGTCGACCCTGAGGGGCCCAGGGCCAGGAGGACGTCTTCACAGCCGACGTGATGGAAGACACCAGCTTCCGCATCAGGAATCGTTGTCGGAGCGTCACATAAGAGCCGACTCGGGGGTAACATCTGCGTCGGCATCGGGTGCTGACGGCTGCAGAAGTCGTCCACCCGATGCCGCCACATCCAGGGCCTTTAGCTCAGCTGGCAGAGCACTGCGTTTACACCGCAGGTGTCGTCGGTTCGATCCCGGCAGGGCCCACCACAGCGGGCATCTGCTGTCGGACCCAGTGCATCACCCACAGGCCGCCGGCACGCTCGTCCTGCTTCTCGGTCCCATCGGGCACGAAGCCGTTGCGCCGATAGAAGCGGTGGGCGCGCGGATTCTCCCGGGCGACCCACAGCTGACAGGGCTCGGAGCCGACGACGGCGTCCAGGAGCGCCTGTCCCGCTCCCGAACCGTGGTGTCTGCGCAGCACATAGAGCATGCGCAGCTGCGTGCTCGGTGGGTTGTCGTGATCCGTCGGGACTGCCATGGCGAAGCCGATGACCTCGTCGCCCGCCTCGGCCAGCATGAGCCGCTGACCATCTGGTTCGTCTCGCACCAGGCCGGACCACAGCTCCTGCCGTCGCTCCAGTGCCGAGGCCTCAGTGGGGTCGGTGGGAAGGCGCATCCCATAGGTCTCGCGCCAGCACTGGGTGTGCACCCGGGCGAGCTCGTGGGCATCGGACGGCGTCGGGCGGCGCAGGGTCCAGATCGGATCGATCACATCCGAGAAACTATCAGCGACAACCTGGGTGCTGGTGCAGATCATGCGCCCCATGGTGCGCGCATGGCGGAGCGATTGCCCGCAACCTGCCGCATCCGGCGGTTCCGCAACATCCCCGGCTGGTGGGAGCGTGATTCCGACGCCGCGGCGAGGAATGAGGAACCCTGATGTCCAGCATCACGCACCGTCCGCCCTTCGACGCCGAGACCGAGGCCTCGATGAACGCGATCGCCGAGCAGCTGCCGGTGATCACCCCGGAGATGATCGCTTCGCTGCGCGAGGTGCCGCTGCCGGTGTCCTTCTCCGAGGAGCTGCTCGCCGAGCACGACGCCGTGGCCGTGAGCGTCGAATATCGCCTGGCCCCGGAATTCCCCGATCCCTGCCCCGTCGAGGACTGCCATGCCGGGCTGGTGTGGACCGCGGCCAACGCGGCCCAGCTCGGCATCGATCCGCAGCGGCTGATGATCGCTGGTGCCAGCGCCAGCGCCGGCGGCGGTCTGGCGGCCGCGCACCTCAGCGCTCCCGCCCGGGATGACCCACGCGTCGTCGCGCGGTGCACGCGGACAAGTCGCCGCGCTCGGAGGACCAGGGCTTCCACGGCCGGTGCCGGCGACGTCGCTTGCGGGTTTCCGCCGCCCGCGTCCGCTGGGCCCAGGCAAGGAGACCGGTCCGGTCGACAGGGGCTGCCGCGAGCTTGTCCCCGCGATGCAGGTCATGCTCGGAGGCCAGCTCCCAAGTCTGCGGTCTCGGCTCCTCGGACAGCTCTCTGACAAGCTCCATGATCAGGCATCGAACGCAAGGGCCTTCCAGCACTCGCAGGGCCTGCGTCTCATCCATCCGCCCATGTGCGGCGGACATGCTGCGACGAGTAGGGATCAGAGTCGGCTCTGAGTCAGCCGTTCCACGGCGTCCCAGGCCTCGAGCTCGCGCCGGGCGTCGTACGACTGCGCCGAGGACCTCTGCACGGTGTCGCGGTCGATGTAGGCGCCCGTGGGCGCCTCCAGGTCTCCGGTGACGACGGAGGCGAGCCAGCTGCCGGCCTGCTCCGGAGTGCTCGCCAGCGGGGTGACGGCCAGCAGCGGCATGATTCGTCGCATGACGAGGCGAGATGCGACATCGGCCTCGCGGGCAAGGTCGGTGTCGGGGACGAAGCCAGGGTTGAACCCCACGATGGTCGGCCCGGAGGGGAAGCGGCGCGCGAACTCATGGATGAGGTGGATCGACGCGAGCTTGCTGGTCGAGTAGGCCCTGCGACCAGCAGCCGTGCTGCTCGGCCTGTCGAAGGCCCCCGGGCGGGCCAGAGCCTCGACCGGCTGCCAGCGCGGGCCCGGCACCATGCCGAGGTTGTGCCGCAGATCGCCGAAGTGGGTGTCGCTGACGGTCACCACGATCCTGCCCTGCGGGGACAGGGCGCTCTGCAGCCGCCGGATGAGGACGTGGTGCGCCAGCACGTTGACCGCGAATGTCGATTCGAAGCCGTCGTCGGTCTGCGTGCACGCGTTCGTGTGCTGGACGCCGGCGTTGCAGACCAGGGCTCCCAGCGGCGGGAGGCCGCCCGCGCTCAGCTTCTGGAGCACGGCGTCCGCGGCATCCCGCGTGCTGGGCAGCGAGGACAGGTCGCAGCCGATGCTCGACAGCCTTCCATCGAGCACCGCTGGTTGGTCGACGAGCTCACGGGAAGGGCCGCGGCTGAAGATCACCAGATGCGCTCCGGGCCGTTCGGCCAGCAGCCGCTGCGCCGCGATCCAGCCGATTCCGCGGCTCGCGCCCGTCATCACGATGGTCTGCTCCACGAGCAGATTCTCCCATGCCACCGGCCCGACCATGGCCTGCTCGAGCACTGCCGGGGCAACAAGCAGTACCCATGGAGGGCTGTCCGGCCCCCGGACTAGGCTGAGGCCCATGACTTCAGAGAAGAAAGCTCAGATCGGCGTCACCGGACTCGCGGTGATGGGCGCCAACCTCGCCCGCAACTTCGCGCACCACGGCTACACAGTGGCCCTGCACAACCGCTCGGTCGGCAAGACTGATGCCCTGATCGCCGAGCACGGCGACGAGGGCGAGTTCATCCGCACCGAGACCGTGCAGGAGCTCGTGGACTCGCTCGAGAAGCCGCGCCGCATCCTCATCATGGTCAAGGCCGGCGCCCCTGTGGACTCCGTGATCGAACAGCTCGTCCCGCTGCTGGACGAGGACGACATCATCATCGACGGCGGCAACTCGCACTACCCGGACACCATCCGCCGCGAGCAGGCGCTTGCGGAGAAGGGCCTGCACTTCGTGGGCGTCGGCGTCTCCGGCGGCGAGGAGGGCGCGCTCAACGGCCCGTCGATCATGCCGGGCGGCTCGCAGAAGTCCTACGACTCCCTGGGCCCCATGCTCGAGTCCATCGCCGCGGACGCCCCCGGGGACGGCAAGCCCTGCTGCGCCTGGATCGGCACCGACGGCGCCGGGCACTTCGTGAAGATGGTCCACAACGGCATCGAGTACGCCGACATGCAGGTCATCGGCGAGGCCTATGAGCTGCTGCGCCAGGTCGGCGGCATCGAGCCGGCTCAGCAGGCCGAGATCTTCACGCAGTGGAACAGCACCGAGCTGTCCTCCTACCTGATCGAGATCACCGCCGAGGTCCTCAAGCAGGTGGACTCCCGCACCGGCAAGCCCCTGGTCGACGTCATCGTGGATGCCGCAGCCATGAAGGGCACCGGCACCTGGACCGTGCAGGCCGCCCTCGAGCTGGGCTCGCCGGTCACCGGCATCGCCGAGTCCGTCTTCGCCCGCGCCCTGTCCTCCACCGCTCGCGAGACCCGCCTGGAGGCCCAGGAGGTCCTGGCCGCAGGCGTTCCCGAGCCCGGCACCGTGGATGACGCAGCCTTCATCGAGGACGTCCGCCGCGCTCTGTACTGCTCCAAGCTCGTGGCCTACGCCCAGGGCCTGGAGATGCTGGATGCGGCCTCGGCCGAGCACGACTGGGACCTGCAGCTCGACGTCATCGCCTCGCTGTGGCGCGCCGGCTGCATCATCCGCGCCGAGCTGCTCGAGGACATCATGGCCGCCTACAAGGACAAGGAGACCGCCCCGCGCAACCTCCTGTTCGCACCGGCCTTCCGCGACGTCATCGCCGAATACCTGCCGTCGTGGCGCCGCGTGGTCGTGGAGGCCACCAACCGCGGCATCCCGGCCCCGGTCTTCGCCTCGTCGCTGTCGTACTACGACGGCCTGCGCCGCCCCCGCTCCAACGCCGCCCTGACCCAGGGACTGCGAGACTACTTCGGTGCGCACACCTACCTGCGCACCGACTCCGAAGGTGCCTTCCACACGCTGTGGAGCGGCGACCGCTCCGAGATCGACAGCTGACCCGAGCCGTCGGGGCCCTCGGGCTCCGGCAGCCGGATCGACGACGGCCCCGGACTCTCGTGAACGAGAGTCCGGGGCCGTCGTCGTGAACCGGAAGACTTCAGATCCACATGGCCGGATCGATGTAGGCGGCCGGATCCACCAGCGGCTCCTGCTTGTCCGGGGTGCGGGCTCGGGCCTTGCCGGGAATGCCGGTGACCACCGAGTCCTCCGGGACGTCCTTGACGACCACCGAGTTGGCGCCCACGGCCGAGCCGCTGCCGATCTCGATGTCGCCCAGGACCTTGGCGCCGGCGCCCACGGTCACGCCGTCGCCGATCGTGGGGTGGCGCTTGACCTTGGCCAGCGACGTGCCGCCCAGGGTCACGCCCTGATACAGCATGACGTCATCGCCGATCTCTGCGGTCTCGCCGATCACGATCCCCATGCCGTGGTCGATGAAAAACCGGTGCCCGATGGTGGCGCCCGGGTGGATCTCCACGCCGGTCAGGAAGCGCCCGAGCTGGGAGACCGTGCGGGCCACGCCCTTGGTCTGCTCCCGCTCCCAGAGTCGATGCGAGAGGCGATGCAGCCAGATGGCATGCAGCCCCGAGTAGTTCACGACGATCTCGACGTCCGAGCGGGCGGCGGGGTCGAAGGCGCGCGCGGTGTCGATGTCCTCGCGCAGTCTGCTGAGAAAGCTCACGGATCTCCTCATCGAAGCGTCACCGGGCGGGCGGAGCCCGGCGGGGCGGTGGGTCCAGCGGCATCCGTCCCGGCCGGCTAGGGACCGAGGGGAGATCGCAGGAGGTCGGGGAAGGCGACGGACCCGCCGCTCGTCGACCCCGTCGAAGGCAGGGAGGGGAGCACGCGGGTCCGTCGGGACCGTACCGCGCCGGTGCTCGGCGCGGTCAGAGGTCGCTGCGGGGATCAGCCCCGGATGTCCTCGTACAGGACGGTGGAGATGTAGCGCTCGCCGAAGTCGCAGACCACCGTGACGATCAGCTTGTCGCGGTTCTCCTCCTTCTTGGCCTCCTCCAGCGCCGCGAAGACGTTCGCGCCGGTGGAGATGCCGCCGAGGATGCCCTCCTTGGTGCCGAGCTCACGCGCCACGCGGACGGCGTCGTCGACCTCGACGTCGTAGACGTCGTCGAAGACCTCGCGGTCCAGGACGTCCGGGACGAAGTTGGCGCCCAGGCCCTGGATCTTGTGCGGGCCGGCCTTGCCCTGCGTGAGGATCGGGGAGTCGGCCGGCTCGACGGCGACCACGCGCACATCCGAGTTCTGCGACTTGAGGTAGGAGCCGGCGCCCGTGATGGTGCCGCCGGTGCCGATGCCGGCGACGAAGACGGCGACCTGGCCGTCGGTGTCCTCCCAGATCTCCGGGCCGGTGGTCTCGCGGTGGACCTTAGGGTTGGCCTCGTTCTCGAACTGGCGGGCCAGGATGGCGTTGTCCGAGGACTCGACGAGCTCGCGGGCCTTCTCGACCGCCCCGCGCATGCCGTCGGCACCCGGGGTCAGGACGATCTCGGCACCGTAGGCGCGCAGCATGGCGCGGCGCTCGGTGGACATGGTCTCCGGCATGGTCAGGATGACCTTGTAGCCGCGGGCCGCCCCGACCATGGCCAGGGCGATGCCGGTGTTGCCGGAAGTGCCCTCCACGATGGTGCCGCCGGGGCGCAGCTCGCCGGAGGCCTCGGCGGCGTCGACGATCGCGCGGCCGATGCGGTCCTTGACGGAGTGTGCGGGGGAGTAGAACTCGAGCTTCACGGCGATGTTGCCGGGGAGGTCCTTGTCGAGCTCGTTGAGTCGCACCAGCGGGGTGCCGCCGATGAGCTGGGTGACGTTGTCGTGGATCTTGCCCATGATGATTCCTTCCGAAGGGGATCTGCGGTGCCCTGGCAGCCGCGGTGAGACGGCATCCGTGTGCGGGGCGATCGGACTCTGCTCGAGCCTAACGGCCGATGCCGCGGCGCCTGCGAGTCACGAGGTGGTCAGAAACTCTGCGTAACCTTGCCGGACCTTGGCCAGCTTGGGATTGATGACGAACTGGCAGTACCCGTTATAGGGCTGGCGGGCGTAGAAGTCCTGGTGGACCGGCTCGGCCTCCCAGACGGTGCCCAGCGGCTCGAGCGTGGTCACGATCGGGCGCTCGAAGTTCGGGGCCATCCGCTCAATGGCCTGCTGGAAGAGCTGCTTCTGCTGCTCGTCGGCGTAGAACATCGACGAGCGGTACTGCGGGCCCTCATCCGCTCCCTGGCGGTTCAGACTCGTGGGATCGTGCGAGGTGAAGAACAGATCCAGGATGATCTCGGGGGAGACGACCTCCTGGTCGAAGCTCACCGCCACCGCCTCGGCATGGCCGGTCTGACCGGAGCAGACCTGCTCGTAGGTCGGGTGGCTCACATGGCCGCCGGTGTAGACGGAGACGACGTCGCTCACGCCGCGGGTCTTGCGGTAGATGGCGTCGAGGCACCAGAAGCAGCCGGCGCCCAGGACGTAGGTCGTGGTGGTCATGGTCGGTGGAACCTTCCTCGCGGCCTCGGTATTCCTGCGCTCGACCTCCTGCCGATCCGGCCTCGGGAGGGTCCCAGCGGTGAGGTCCCGACCGGCCGGGCGCGCTGTCGTCGTCTCCTCCTAGACTCGGTGCCATGAGCGAGATCCCCACGCTGGCAGAGGTCGTCGACGCCGCGGATCGGCTGTGGCCGCTGCGCACGCAGCAGTCCTGGGATGCCTCGGGGCTGATCGCGGGGCGACCGGAGGCCCCCGTGCGCCGGATCCTGATGGCCGTGGACGCGGTGACGCCCACCGTCCAGGAGGCCGTGGAGACGGAGGCGGATCTGCTGCTGACGCACCATCCGCTGCTGATGCGCGGGGTGTCCACGGTGGCCGCTGACACCTACAAGGGACGGGTGCTCCACGAGCTGATCGAGCGCCGGATCGGGCTGCTGGCTTGCCACACCAATGCCGACGCCGCGCGCGACGGCGTCTCCGATGTCCTGCTGCGCGCCTGCGGCGTGGAGCGGATGCAGCCCCTCGAGCCGTCGTCGGAGGATCCGGAGATCGGGATCGGCCGTGTGGGCGACCTGGACGAGCCCGTGCGCCTCGTCGAGCTCTCCCAGCGGCTGGCCGCCGTGATCCCGCCGACCGCCCAGGGCGTGCGCGTGGCAGGGGATCCCGACCGGATGATCCGCCGCGTGGCGGTGTGCGGCGGCTCGGGGGACTCTCTGTTCGAGACCGTGCGGCGTGCCGAGGCGGATGTCTACGTCACCGCCGATCTGCGCCATCACCCGGCTTCGGAGGCGCGCGAGACCGCACTGACCGGCGACGGCTCACCGGCGCTGATCGACCTCTCGCACGCGGCCAGCGAGTGGTTGTGGCTGCCCGCGGGCGCGGCCGCGCTGCAGGAGGAGCTCTCCGCGCGCGGGTTCCAGGCCGAGGTCCGGGTCTCGCGGCGTCGCAGCGACCCCTGGGACTTCCGGGTGCCCAGCCCGCACGAGCCCCCGCAGGACGTGTGGGAGCCGAGCCGATCGACAGGAGCCGCATCATGACCACCGCCGCCCCTGAGCAGTTCGAGGCGCTGCTGGCGCTGCAGTCCCGCGACTCTCGCGCTGCGACCCTGCGCGAGCGGCTCACGGTGCTTCAGAAGGAGCCCGAGCTCGTGGAGTCCCTCAAGCGCCAGCGCGCCGCCGTCGCCAAGGCCAAGGAGCTGCAGGCCCGGGGCGCTGAGCTGGTGGGCGCCCGAGACGCCGCCCATCAGAAGGTCGATGACCTCCTCGCCCGGCTCGAGACGGAGCGCGCCCGGCGCGATGCCGGCGGATCCGCCAAGCAGGTCTCGGCCCAGACCCGGCAGATCGAATCGCTGACCGGGCAGGCCGAGAAGGCCCGTGCCGGGGCCGAGCGCGCCGATCAGGAGCTGGCCGCCTTCCAATCCCAGCGCGACGAGCTGATGCCGCGGCTCAAGGCCGCAGATGCCGATGCCCGCGCGCGCGTGGGTGCGGCCCAGGAGTCCGGCAAGCAGATGCGGCTGGATCAGGGCCGGCAGGACGCAGTGCTCGCCGTGGGCAACGATCAGCTGGTGGCGCGCTACGAGCGGATCCGCGGCGGCGGCACGGGACGGGAGAAGATCGCGGCGGCGCGTCGTCAGGCCTCGGCCTGCGGAGCCTGCGGCAGCCCCATGAGCCCCGCGGAGGTCTCGGCCCTGGAAGCCGATCCGCAGACGGTGGCCGCCTGCTCCGACTGCGGCGCGATCCTGGTGCCCTGAGAGCGCTTGCGGAGGTGCCGGAGCGGCGATGTCGAGGGACAGGACGGCCTGTGA
Source organism: Kocuria sp. CPCC 205260 (assembly GCF_040981045.1). Taxonomy (NCBI): domain Bacteria; kingdom Bacillati; phylum Actinomycetota; class Actinomycetes; order Micrococcales; family Micrococcaceae; genus Kocuria; species Kocuria sp. CPCC 205260. Next base: position 462,315 of record NZ_JAVKPT010000001.1, on the reverse strand, counting down.
GCCGGGTTCTGTGCACGCGCCCGGTCGCCCGGGGCACGGCGGTGATCATCCATCTAGGCCCATCGTTGCCGATGGGCTCGAGCGGCCTACCCGGATGCAGGACGAGCAGCCCTGTCGCACCCTGTCTGACCTTGCTCCGAACGGGGTTTGCCTAGCCGCACCGGTCGCCCGGCGCGCTGGTGGTCTCTTACACCACCCTTTCACCCTCACCGCACGGCGGGCCGTGGGCGGTCTGCTCTCTGTGGCACTTTCCTGCGGGTCTCCCCGAGTGGCCGTTAGCCACCGTTCTGCTCTGCGGAGCCCGGACTTTCCTCGAGGCGCACATGGCGCCGCGCGATCACCCGGCCGTCCTGTCCAGCCGACCACTGTACCCGTCTGCGGCCGATAGCATGCTCGGATGCTGATCCTGCTGCCGCCCTCCGAGACCAAGACCCAACCCGCCTCCGGGGATCCGGCGCAGCTGCAGGAGCTGTCGCTGCCGCAGCTGAACGACGACCGCCTCCGGGTGCTGAAGGCGCTGGAGAAGGTCAGCGGGCAGCGCAATGCGCTCGAGGCACTGGGCGTGGGGGCCTCGCTCGCACCGGAGGTGCAGCGCAACCTGTCGCTGCGGACCGCACCGGCGGCACCGGCGCTGCAGATCTACACCGGGGTGCTCTACGACGCGCTCGGGACCGAGACGCTCACCGCCGAGCAGCGCCGGGTCGCGGAGCACTCCGTGGTGGTGATCTCGGCCCTGTGGGGCGCGGTGCGCCCCGTCGACCGGATCCCCGCCTACCGGCTGTCGATGGGCACGGCCCTGCGAGGGCTGGGCAAGCGCGAGCCGGTGAAGCTGTCGTCTTTCTGGAAGCCGCGGCTAGGGGAGGCGCTGGGCACGCAGACCGAGGGCCAGCTGATCATCGACTGCCGCTCCTCCGCCTATTCGGCGGCCTTCGCCGCCCCGTCAGAGACCACCGTGGCCGTCCGCGCCGTCACCGAGGACGACGACGGCCAGCGCAAGGTCGTCTCGCACTTCGCCAAGCACACGCGCGGCGAACTGGCGCGTCACGTGCTGGAGCAGCTCGCCCTGGGGCGCCGCGTCGAGACGGCCCAGGAGCTGGCCGAAGCGGCGAGCCAGCGATGGCGCGTCGAGCTGGAGGAGCCGAGCGGTCGACGGCCCGGTCAGCTGACCGTCGTGCTGCCCGCCTGAGCCGAGCCCTGCCCGGCCGATCAGCAGGACCGGGCAGCGGGCGGGCTACGGTTCCGGGTCTAGGATGTCGGACCTGCTGACTGCCTCCACGCCGACTGTGCCTGCAGCTGCCCCCGCGCAGGAGGTTTCGCGTCCGGTCATCAGAGTGAATGCCGCTCTCCACCTGTTGCTCGTCGTGGGCGTCGCGGCTGCTTGGGGCCTGGGGGATCTCGGCGGCGCCTTTTCGGGCTGGGACTCACCGCCTTCACTTGGACCGATGCTCTGTCGCTGGACTGGTCCGGCGTGGTGGTGCTGGTGCTGTTCGCGGTGATCTTCACCGGGGCGGCGCTGCTGTTGAGGCGCGGAGCGCGCCAGGTCTGAGCGCCGGGCCCGTGCCATCGCGGTGTGCGGTCGTCGCCTCGCGGCTGCTGCCGGGCAGACCGAGGGCCCGAGGCCGGATCAGTGTCCGAAGGGGTCTTCATCCACGCCGGGGGTCCAGGTGTTCCCGGCCTCGCGCCAGCCCTCGCCCTTCAGCGCCTTCTTGGCCTTGCGCGACCACTTCTCATCCAGGCGGTCGACGTAGAGCTTGCCGTCCAGGTGGTCGTACTCGTGCTGCATCACGCGGGCGAACCAGCCGGTGGCCTCCCAGGCGATGGGCTGGCCGTGCGGATCGAAGCCGGCGATGCGCACCCACTCGGCGCGCTTGAGCGGGAAGCTGTAGCCGGGCACGGACAGGCAGCCCTCGGCCTCCTCATCGGGGTCCGGACGCTGCTCGGAGATCTTGCCGACCGTGAGCACAGGGTTGATGATCTCGCCGCGGTTCGGGGCGTCGTCGTCGTTGTCGAACACGAAGGTGAAGATCCGCAGTCCGACACCGATCTGCGGGGCGGCCAGGCCGACGCCGTGGGCTGCGTCCATGGTCTCGTGCATGTCGGCGATCAGCTCGCGCAGCGAGTCGTCGAACTCCGTGACCTTGGCGGCCGGGCGGTGCAGGACGGGATCGCCGGTGATCACGACGGGGCGGACGGACATGCAGGGGCTCCTGGAGCTGGCGGGACGGTGGGGCGGCCGTGCGCGGCGGCGGCCCCGATCCTACCTGGGGAGCCGGTCGCCCACCGGAACCGGGGGCCGACCGGCTCGGGCACGGTCCGGCTCCGTCCATCAGCCTGCTGTCTGTTCCCAGGTCCGTGTGCCAGATTAGGGCCATGACCTCTGAGCCTGCCCCCATCCTCGATGACATCGCCCAGGCCGTGGGCGGCACCCCGCTGGTGCGCATGTCCCGGCTGTTCGACGGCCATCCGGCCGAGGTGCTCGCCAAGGTCGAGTCCCTGAATCCCGGGGCCAGCGCCAAGGACCGTCCGGCACTGGCCATGCTGCGCGATGCGCTGGACTCCGGGCGACTGGCCCCCGGCGGGACCGTGATCGAGTCCAGCTCCGGGAATCTGGGGATGGCCCTGGCACGCGCGTGCTCGGCGCACGACGTGCAGTTCGTGTGCGTCGTGGACACCCGGGCCAACCGCTCGACGATCGCGGCGATCCGGGCGCTGGGCGGACGGATCGAGCTCGTGGAGCATCCGGATCCGGCCACGGGCGACCTGCTGACCGCCAGGCTGGCCCGCGTTCAGCAGCTGCTGCGGGAGATCCCCGGGGCGGTGAACCTGCACCAGTACGGCAATCCGGCGAATGCGGGGGCCCACCGCGAGGGGACCATGCGCGAGATCGCCGAGGCCATGGAGCACCGCGTCGACGACGTGGTCGCGGCCTGCTCCACGACCGGCACGATCGGCGGCTGCGCCTCCTACATCCAGGAGCACGGGATGCGCACCCGCGTGATCGCCGTGGACGCGCAGGGCAGCGTGCTGTTCGGCGGGACGGCCGGGGCACGACGCCTGCCGGGGATGGGCGCCGGATTCGTGACCGACCTGTCGCGCCGGGTCCAGCCCGATCAGGTGCTGCGGGTCAGCGAGCTCGAGTGCGTGGCCGGCGCGCGTCTGCTGGCCAGGCGCGAGGGCATCCTGGCCGGGGCCTCGACCGGGGCGGTCGTGCACGCCGTGGCCTCGCTGCTGCCGCAGCGCCCGGACGATGCCCGGATCGCCATGGTCGTGCACGACGGCGGCATGCCCTACCTGGACACCATCTACGACGACGAGTGGGTGCGCACCGTCCTGGGAGCCTCCCCGCAGCAGGTCGAGGAGGCCGTGCAGGCTCTGCAGGAGCGGACGCGTGGCTGAGGGCATCCTGCGGCTGGCGGTGATCGGAGCCGGTCCCAAGGCACTGAACGCACTCGATTCCCTGGGCAGACGGCTGCGAGCAGCCGGCCGCGGCGACGGTCCGCGGGAGATCCGGATCGACATCGTGGACCCCTCCGAGCGGCCCGGCACGGGCGCGGCCTACCACCCGCGACAGCCCCGGCATCTGCGCCTGAACGTCACGGCGGGGATCGTCGACGCCCATGAGCCGGGGGCCGAGGACCGCGTGGTGCAGCCCTTCCGGCAGTGGGCGCTCGAACAGGGCCGGGACGATGCCGCCGAGGACTACCCGCCCCGGGCGCTGATCGGCGACTACCTGGAGCACGCGTGGTCGCAGGTGATCGCGGCACTGCCCGAGCGGACCCGGGTGCGGGTGCTCCGCGGCCGCGCCGAGCAGCTGCGCCGCCCTGCGCTGGAGCCGCGCGCGTGGGAGGTGCGGATCGAGCCCGCGCGGCGCGCAGGGGGCTCCGGCCCGCTCTGGCACGGCCCGTACGACGAGGTGCTGCTGGCCACGGGCCACGCATCGGATCACCCTGCCGCCCTGGCGCACGGATGGGTCGCTCCCGTGCCGCTGATCGGCGGTGTGTATCCCGCCCAGCAGCGGCTGAGCGAGGAGGCCGTGCCCCCGGGATCCGGCGTGGTGGTGCGCGGTGCTGCGCTGACCTTCATCGACGCGGCGCTGAGCCTGAGCGAGGGACGCGGCGGCCGCTTCGAGGAGGGCTCCGACGGCCGTCTGCGTTACCGCCCCAGCGGCCGGGAGCCCGCGGTCATTCTCCCGACGGGACGCAGCGGAGCGCTGCTCGATGCCAAGCCGGATCCCGATTCCGCACCGGCGAGAGCGCTGCAGGAGGGCGAGCGCGCCGAGATCCTCGCAGCGGGCCGCCGAGAGGTCCTCGATGCCTCGGACGTGTCGGAGCTGCTGGGGGCCGTGCAGCGCACGGCGCAGCGGCTCCTGCTGTGCGAGCAGGGGCAGGAGTCCGAGAACAGCCGCGACCCTCTGCGCTCGCCGATCCCGGAGGGCATCATCGCGGCGGTGGGGGAGACCCTGCGCCGCGGCAGCGAGCCGGAGCGGTCCTGGGGAAGAGCGGCGAAGCCCGCGGCGGGATCGGCCCCGGCTGGACACGGTGCTGCAGCACGGGGTCTGCGCCGCGGGATCGCCGTGGCCCAGGGCCGCGAGCCGGGCGGCCCGGCGTGGGTGCTGGGGCGCGCGTGGTCGCTGCTGTACCCGGCCATCGTGCAGCGGATCAGCTTCGCGCAGATCCCGCCGCAGCAGTGGGCAGAGCTCCGCGCGGCGGCAGTGCGCTTCGAGCGGTGGGCCTTCGGACCGCCGCTGCGCAGCGCGCGGCGGCTCGAAGCCCTCGTCGAGGCCGGGATCGTGGATCTGTCCAGCCTGGATGCGGGTGCGCAGATCGGTGCCGACGGCCGGCTGCGGGCCCCCGGCGGGCCGTCGTCCCCGGGCCCGGACGTCGTCGTCGATGCCGTGCTGGCCCCGCCGGGCATTTCGGCGACGGATCCGCTGCTGCACGGGCTCGTGGAGCGCGGTGTGCTCAGCATCCCGCCGGGGCGCCGCGGCTGCCGCATCACGCGCGAGGCGGCCGCTGTGGATGTCGCCGGTCGCCTCGTCCCCGGGCTGTCGGTGCTCGGGCGGCCCACCGAGGACGTCGTGCTGGGCCATGACACGCTGAACCGAGCCCTGCATCCCCAGCCGCAGCTGTGGGCACAGCGGATGATCGAGACCCCTCCCAGGAGAGCCATGACCGCCACCCCGCCGATCGACGACCCCCTTCGCTCTCGCGCGCACGGCAGCCCCGCGCTGCCGGGCCGCCTCGAGCCCTGGATGCAGGAGCTGGTGGGCGATCCCGTCGCGTGCCAGGACCTGCTGGCCGAGCACGGCAGCCCCGTGAACCTGCTGGACCCGGGCCCGCTGGAGGCCAACGCGCAGGAGCTGATCCGTGCGGCGGACCAGCGCGGGGTCGAGCTGCGCGTGTTCGTGGCGCGCAAGGCGAACAAGATGCTCGCGGTGGTGGACCGGGCGCGGGAGCTCGGCCACGGGATCGACGTGGGCAGTCAGCGAGAGCTGCGCCAGGTCCTCGAGCGCGGGGTGCCGGGAGAGGACATCGTGGTGACGGCGGCGATCAAGCCGGAGCCGCTGCTGCGGCTGGCCGTGGACTCCGGTGCGACCGTGGTCGTGGACAACCGGGATGAGCTGGCCCTGCTGCGCCGAGTCGTCGCGGGGCGTCCGGCCGGGGCCGCGCCCGTCGGGATCGGTCTGCGGCTGGCGCCGGAGCCGGGGCGGGGGATCGCGCCGACCCGGTTCGGGGAGTCGGCGAGCACGTGGCTGGCCGAGCTCGGCGGCGCAGGGGAGTCGGTGAGCGAGTCGGGGCTGGCGGTCACCGGCGTGCACTTCCACCTGCACGGCTACGATCCGGGCGATCGCAGCGAGGGCCTGCGCCAGGCCGTGTCGCTGGTCGATGCCCTTCGCCAGCGCGGACAGAAGCCGGCCTGGATCGACATGGGCGGCGGCGTGCCCATGTCCTATCTCGAGGACCCCGAGCCGTGGGAGTCGTTCTGGCGGGCCCACGAGCAGGCCGTCCTCAGCAGCGACGAATCGCTGACCTGGCGCGGTGACGGCCTGGGACTGCGTCGGGAGGAGGGCCCCGACGGTCCGCGGCTGGGCGGAGCGCGCGAGCTGTACCCCTATCACCAGAAGCTCACGCGCGGGCCCTGGCTGGGCGAGGTCCTCGACGCGGACTTCGCCCCCGGCAGGGACGATGACGGCGTCGTCGGGGCGGAGCACGTCGGCCTCGGCGCGCAGGCCACGGTGGCCGATGCCCTGCGCGCCCGCGGCCTGCAGCTGCGCTGCGAGCCCGGCCGAGCGATGCTCGACGGCTGCGGCATGACCCTGGCCCGAGTGGCCTTCCGCAAGCGCACCAGCGACGGCGTGCCGATCGTCGGTCTGGAGATGAACCGCACGCAGTGCCGCTCGACCTCCGCCGACTTCCTGGTGGACCCGCTGCTCGTGCCCGGTCCGCAGCGCGACGACGGCGCACTCGCATCCGATGCCGCAGGATCGGAGTCGCCCGTCGACCCCTGGGCGGGGCCGATCGAGGCCTTCCTGGTGGGCGCCTACTGCGTGGAGGCCGAGCTGATCCTCAAGCGGCGCATCGTCTTCCCCCACGGAGTGGCGGTGGGGGACGTCATCGCGCTGCCGAACACCGGCGGCTACCTCATGCACATCCTGGAATCCGCCTCGCACCAGATCCCGCTGGCGGCCAATGCGGTGCGCACGGCCCACGGATGGGAGCCCGATGACATCGATCGGCAGTGAGCGGGTCCGACCGCGGGGGCGACTGCGGGCGGGCACCCCGCTGACAGCCTCCCGGGCGATCGACGACTAGGATCGATGCTCGGAATCGACAGACGCCCGCGGGACGACCCGCCTCACCAGCGGCCTGCAGCGGGGACGGCCCCGCACAGGAGACCTGGTCCTCATGAATTCACCGTCTTCGGCCCTGTGCACCGTGCTGCACCCAGCCGTCATCCTGCGCCTGCTGCTGGGCTGGGGCTTCTATTTCGCGCTGATTCTGGCCCAGCCCCTTCTGACGGGGCACCTTTCCGCGGCCGCACTGACCGCGCTGCTGACGGGCATCATCGTCGTGATCCTGGTCTGCGCCTCAGGCGTCGTCGAGCAGGCAGAGCACCTGGCCCACCGGCTGGGGGATCCCTACGGGACGCTTGTGCTGACGCTGTCGGTCGTGCTGATCGAGGTCATCCTCATCTCGGCGGTCATGCTCGGCCCCGGCGAGCACGCGAGCATCGCCCGCGACTCGGTCATGGCGGTGTCCATGATCATCCTCGACCTCGTGATCGGTGCGTGCCTGATCGTCGGCGGTGCACGCCACGGGGGTCTGCGATCCAACCGCGCCGGGGTCTCCGCCTACCTGACGCTGCTGATCGTGCTGGCGGCCACGGCCTTCGCCCTTCCGGGACTGATCGGCGACGAGGGCGCGTACACCGGCGCGCAGGCGGTGCTCGTGGCGGCCATGACCATCGTGCTCTATGCGTACTTCCTACAGCGGCAGATGGGACCCCAGCGCGCTGACTTCCAGGAGCCGGGCGCTTCCTCGGACCCGGAGCTCCCCGCCGCAGCTTCCTCGGGCGCTGCGATCACAGAGGTGCTGCGGGCGCATCGCGCCGAGATCATGCTCCGAGCGCTGGTGCTCGTGGCCGCCGTCGTGCCGATCGTGCTGCTCTCGCACCACATGGCAGCCCTGCTGGACGAGGCGCTCGCGCGCCTGCAGGCCCCGGCGGAGCTGTCCGGGCTGGTGATCGCCGCCATCGTGTTCCTGCCGGAGACGATCACCGCGCTGCGGGCGGCCCTGGCCGGCGAGATGCAGCGGGTCTCGAACCTGTGCCACGGCGCCCTGGTCTCCACCGTGGGCGTGACGATCCCGGCCGTGCTGGTCATCGGTCTGCTCACGGGTCAGGACGTGGTCCTGGCAGCTTCCCCGGCGCATCTGGTGCTGCTGGGGATCTCGCTGCTGCTGAGCGTGACCACGTTCTTCGGCGGCCGGGTCACCGCGCTGCACGGTGCCGGGCACGTGATGGTCTTCGTGCTCTACGTCATGACGCTGTTCGCCTGAGCAGAACCAGACAAAGGGGCTCTTCAGGGTTGAGTGTGGGCGCGTCGGTTGGGTCGGGTAGCGGGGTGTAGACGTCGAGGTCCCCGATGATCAGCGGACTTCTGCCCCCGCTGATCTCAAGGACCTCGACGATGCCCAGCCATAGTTGTGTATGCCCTGACGCGCTCGATCGATGCGATGTTCTCCTCGACTTCCCAAGCCTCCACCTGGTCGCGGTGACGCAGGCTCCAACGGGCCTGGTACTCGAGGTGGAGTCCTGCGATCCGGTCACGGGCTGCCCCGGCTGCGGAGTCATCGCGACTGGTCACGGCCGTGTGATGGTCGAGATGATCGATGCGCCCTGGGCCGGGCGGCCGGTGCGGATCCGGTGGGCGAGCGGCCAGGTCCGGGCCGAGGGAGCAACGATCCAGGGCCTGGCCCGGCAGCTCGGCACCACCTGGAACACGCTCTGGTCCCAGGTCCAGCCCGTCCTGGCCCAGGCCGCAGGCGATCCCTCTTCATGCCATGCGTGCCACGGCATCGCACTGCACGAGGGTAATCGGACGAGGTCAGGCGGCCTTGAGAGGGCACCGGAGCTGCTGCCCGGAACCTCACGGAGCGCGTAGAGCGCAAATGAAGTATTTACTGCTTTACATATGGCTGGCTACCGGCCATTTTTCACAAGAACGACGTCGCCGTAGTCCTTTCCCCGGCTGTTCAGTGCTCCGCTCCTGGGCGCCTGTCTAACGGGCGGCCACGGCAATGGGTGTCAGGACGGCGAGGACAAGCATCACGGTGGGTATGGCCCGCCGTCAGGCGCGGCCCTCGGTGACGCACGGCGGATGGGCCCCGCTTCGAGCGGATCGCTCAGATCGTCTGTGTCGTCCGGGGGAGTGTGGTGCTCAGGGCGGTGAACTGGGCGGTTTCGACGAAGGCGCGCGCTGCCCAGTCTTCGTTGTCCTGGCGCCAGGCCACACTGACTGTGGAGGGAGACAGCTCGGCCACGGGGACGAAAGCCAGGCCGGGGCGACTGTAGAAACGTTGGGTGGAGGCTTGCGTGAAGGCGACGCCTTGGAGACTCAGGATGGCCTCGAAACACTCGTCGACGGTGTTGACCTCGGAGCCGATGACCGGGGAGTGGTTGTGACGGGCGTCGGTGGCCAGCCAGAAGTCCCGCCACAGATCCGGGGCGTTGCGGGCGATGAAGGGTTCATCGAGGAGTTCTTCTACTCGGACCGAGGATCGGGTAGCCAGCTCGGAGGCCTCTGAGACCGCTAGAACCCGGGGTTCGGTGAACAGGGTGGCCATCCGCAGCTCTTTGAACTGCGGCAAGGGTGGGCGAACCAAGGCGACGTCGGCGCTGCCATCGGCCAACCCAGCGGTGGGATCGCCGAAGGGGTAGGAGCGCATTTCGACCTGGACCGCCGGGTTGCTGTGGCGATAGGCCTCCAAGACGGCCCGGGTGAGTTCGGCGGCAGCATTGGCCTGGAAACCTACCACCAGTTTTCGGCCCGGTTCCCGGGCTGCCCGCCGGGTCAAGGAAACGGCCGCCTCAGCGGCCGCCAGCAGGTCCCGGGCGTGGACCAGCAGGACCTCCCCGGCCGGGGTCAGGGTCACCCCGCGGCTGGTGCGGTTGAGCAAGGGGGTGTCGAGGGAGCGTTCGAGATTGCGGATCTGCACGCTCAGTGACGGCTGGGCGATGTGGAGCCGGGTGGCGGCGCGTCCGAAGTGCAGCTCTTCAGCAACAGTGACGAAGTAGCGCAGAACGCGCAGCTCGAAGGAGGGCTGCATGACTCAACGGTAGTGACCGCCCCGTTGGCTGGCAATAGTCGTGGCCTATCGCCCCATCGAAGAGGAGTAATGGATTTGTGAGACAGGTCACGCTCCAATGAAGGAGGCAGACGCCACGGACAGAGCACGTCAGGCGGGAAGGACCACAACATGACTACCACCACCTCCACCACCTCGACCCAGCAGTGGGTTGACGCCTTCACGGTGGCCAACGACCAGGACCCCGAGCTCCTGGCCCATGGGAAGTACTTCACCTGCTCCTACCTGCTGGACATGGACGAGCACTCCTTCGTAGTGCGAATGAACGCGGGGAAGGTCGCTGAAATCAGCGTCGACCCCGGACCCCTCGACGCCCCGTACCAGTTCGCCATCCGCGCGAGTGCGGCCACCTGGCGAGAGTTCGGCACCGAGATGCCCGCCCCGATGTTCCACGGCATCTGGTCGGCATCCTTCCAGCGCGACATGGCCCTGGAGGGCGACGTGCTGGTGCTGATGCAGAACCTGCGCTGCCTCACACGCCAGATCGAACTGCTGCGCACCGTCGGCGTCCCCGTCTGAACCGCCTGAACAAGGAGAACTCTCATGGCTCGCATCTCACCCGTCACCGGCCACTACGTCACCGTCGACGTCGACGGACTGGAGTACAAGGTCTTCTACCTCGAAAACGGCACCGGCCAGCCGTTGGTCTGCCAGCACACCGCCGGCTGCCACAACCACCAGTGGCGGGACCTGCTCGAGGACGAGGAGATCACCGCCAACTACCGGGTCATCGCCTACGACCTGCCCCGCCACGGGAAGTCCGACCCGCCCGAGAACACCGCCTGGTGGACCGAGGAGTACAAGCTCACCGCCGACCACTTCGCCAACTTCATCATCGCCTTGTGCGATGCCCTGGAGCTGGAGAACCCGATCTTCATGGGCTCCTCCTTCGGCGGCAACATCGCCCTGCAGCTGGCCTACCGGCGCCCGGACCGCTTCGATGCGGTCATCCCGGTCGAGGGTGCGGACTACTCCCCGGGCTTCTACCTGGACTGGTGGCAGCACCCGCACGCCAACGCCGCCCAGGTCTGCGCCTCCGGTACCTGGGACCTGATGGCCCCGCAGTCCCCGGATGCCGACCGGTGGAAGACCTGGTTCTACTACACCCAGGGCTCGGAGTCCTTCAAGGGGGATTTGCACTACTACTCGGTCGACCATGACTTGCGCGGCAAGCTGGGAGAGATCGACACCGATCAGTGCGCGGTGGTGCTGATGACCGGGGAGTATGACTACCTCACCACTCCCGAAGACGGTGAGCGGACGGCCTCGCAGATCCGCAACGCGGAGTTCATCGAGATGAAGGAGATCGGCCACTTCCCGATGAGCGAGAACTACCCCGTGTTCGGCAGCTACCTCAAGCGCGCCCTGGAGATCGTCAAGACCAAGAAGAGCTCCTCGGTCAGCTCCTGACCCCGGCCTGCCACCGTCTTCCTACCCGGAAATTACCTCCCCATGGAGAAGATCAGCTGTCTCCGGGGGAGAGAACGCCTCGTGGGCGCCTCACCCGCTAAAAGTGGGTGAGGCGCCCACGAGGCGTTCCGGGAAGCACATGATCAAGAAGCGCCCTGCGATGCGCGTCCACCATCCTCCGCGGGCCTGAGCCCGCACCACCGGAGGCATTCCGGGGGCTCCCGGGACTCTTCAGGCGTCGGTCCCCACCAACGGAATCATCGAGCTCGGCCGCCGCATCGCCGCCGGGTTCCGGAACGTCGAGCACTACCGCCTCCGCATGCTCCTCATCACCGGCGGCCTCGACGCCTCACCCCACACTCAACTCTGAAGAGCCAGTTAACCAGCTGAAGGCTGCTGTCCAGAAGGTTTTTTGGAAGCGTTGGCGGAAAAGTGCGAAGTGCCCGATCTCGTCTACATCGAGGTTCCGGGGGTGCAGGTAGATCTCCTCGCATTCGGCTTGAGGGAGATAGTTCAGTGTTCTTCGCACCGCTGCTGGTGTGGCATATGGGTCGTCAGTTGGATTCACCGCCAATACCGGGAGCGTCAGCTGAGCGCTTCGGCGCAGTATCGCCTCTCCCTCGGGGCCGATCGTCTTCGAGTAGTCCGATGCTCCGCGCGCCCAGTCGAGGGCGACGCCCTGTGGCAGATTTTCCAGCCATCCGAGCTTCTTTCCCGGGAAGTAGCCCAGTGCTCGAGCAATCACCGGCATGCAGACGTGCCACTTGATAAATAGGCTGAGCCTGTGCTTCTTGTCGTAATCCGGCCAGTGTGCGTGCTGGGCGCCCACCATCAGTAGCCGGTCGATCTCAGACGCGTGCTCCGCGAGGATTGCCGCGTAGCCTCCGAAGCTGTGGCCGACGGCGCTTAGGCGCGCCTGCGCTCCGTGGCGTTTGCGTATCCAGAGAATGCAGGCTTCAAGGTCACGCGTACCCCAGTAGTGCCATCGAATCTTCGCTTTCCGGTACTCCTTGAGAGTGTTCGGTGCCGAGCGGCCGATACCTCGATAGTCGGGCACCAGGGTAGTGACTCCGTTCTCAGCCAGGTAACTCGCGAATCGCCAGTAGTATCGGCCCTGCACACCGGTTGCCGGGGCGATGATCACAACATGCTCGATGTCACGGGCCGGTGCTGTGGAGGAGAAATACCGAGCCTGGATCGTCTCGCCGTCGGCGCAGGTAATCGCGACGTCCTCGTACTCATATTCGGATTCGATCACCCGACATCTCCTTTCGATTCCGAGTGCCTCTCGTTCTCACACGATCTGCCCTCAGCTACTCTCGTGAGCCGACGCTCTCTGGTCGATAAGGTTCTTCCTGCACACCGTGGGCGAGCACGAGTTTCATGGTGAGCAGGACGGGCAACCACGCCCAGAGATCAGGGGCGGGGGTGAAGAATGCTGCGATGCCCGCGAGTGCGCAGAACGCCGAGGCGACCGGTCGCTGGAGATACAGCGTTGAACGTCGGACAGTGATGGTACCCGCGAGGGTGAAGAGATACCAGAGCGCGCCCCACCACCAGAGTGTCGGAGCGAACACCAGGGCAATGAGTATGGGATGCAAGTGCAGCGCCGAGAAGAGGACCGGTCGCCGCACGAGTTTCATCCCGAAGGATTCCGGTCTCTCTCCGTGCGAACCGAAGTGGTCACGTTTTGCGGAGTTCAGGCCGTTGGCGACGACGCCGCCGACCACATCGAACGAGATGATGACGGCAAGAACATACTGTGCCCAGCTCCAAGACGCGTTCGTTCGCAGGGTGAGTGCGGTGATTCCGATCGCTCCGACCAGGCCGACAATGTTCGCGAGACCTTTCTCGGCGCGGGTTGCGCCGGTGTCGAAGATCGGGTCGGGTTTGCCCGGCGGAACAGCCCAGCTCACCGCTGAGGTCGCTTCACGGGGAAATTCTTGGCTCATCGCGTTTCTCCGGCGACGTCGAGAATCGCACCGTTGACGTAACTGGCCTCGGGGCCGACGAGCCACTCGACAGCAACAGCGATCTCCTCTGGTTGAGCGGGTCGCCCCATCGGCGATCGCGCCCCGACTTCGGTTGCGCGGTCGGGGCGCGATCGCCCGCGCATGGATCGTCGTGGCCGTCGTGCCCGGACTCACTGCATTCACCTGGATTCCGTGAGATGCGGCTTCTACGGCCAACCCCACAGTGAGCGCGTTCACCCCGGCCTTCGCTGCCGCATACCAGACGTATTCCCCGGGAGATCCGGTTTTCGCGGCGACGGAGGACAGGTTGTATCGCCCTGGGTCTGGTGGAGGCTGTGATCCCACGGGTGGATGAGCACCGTGGCAGCACCGAGGAAGTACCCCGACGAGCTCCGGGAAGGGCCACGAGGATGGCTGTGGCCGTGCGGCTGGATCCAGCGACGAGGTCGGGTGCGTTCCGCCGTGTGGGCGAGCAGCTCGGGATCCATCCGGAGACGCTGCGGACATGGGTCCGGCAGGCTGAGATCGACGAGGGCCACCGGTCCGGGACCACGACCAGCGATGCGCAGCGGCTCGCTGAGCTGGAGAAAGAAGTGCGCGAGCTGCGCCGAGAAGGCGTCATGGTCGCGCGCTGCACCGGGCAACGACTGATGCCGGCGGAAGGACTTCGCGGGATCACTCGAGAGAAGGGCCCGCGGATCACGCTTGCCGGCGATGGCCCGGACACTGGCCTTGACCTGGTCGAACGGGACTTCACCGCGAGCGCCCCGAACCAGCTGCGGGTCGCGGACATCACCTGCTGGCGCACCTTCGCGGGCTGGGTCTATGCCGTGTTCGTCATCGATGTGTTCTCCCGCCGTGTGCTCGGCTGACAGCTGTCGACGTCGCTGCCGGGCCGACCTCGCCCTGGACGGGCATCGGCGAGCTCGAGGAGAACGACCATCACCACCAGACCGTGCCGGCGGCCGCCGACACGGCACTTGCGAGCCTCTCACAAACCCGGGGCGATACACACCGCGTCGTTGGAGACCATCGAGCACCGGATCACCGCGCACCACGGCAACTACGCCGCTGCGCGAGAGAACTTCGACGACTCGCTGAAGCTGTTGTCCAACGCCGCCGACATCTACGAGTACGCCGACGACGCGAACCGGCGGCTCATCAATCAAGTGCTGTTCAAGGCGCTCTACATCGACGAGGACAACGACGTGCGCGTCGGCTGCCGGAACCCGTACGACGGGCTGAGCTGGACCGCCGAAGCGAAGAAAATGGGCCAGGTGAGAACCTCGACCAAGAGCGGACCCTTGGTCGAAAGTTCACACCTGACCCGTTTGGGGTGAGCGACGGGGGTTGAACCCGCGACCTCCTGGACCACAACCAGGCGCTCTGCCGACTGAGCTACGCCCACCAAGCTGCTCGCCACGGCCGGGCCGTCTCCGCAGGGGAGACGTTGTCAGCCGCTGAGCAACGCGGACTACTGTAACCCATTCCTGAGTCTTCCGCGCGCACGATGTCGATCTCGTCACGGGCAGATCGCACAGCCGCAGGGGCGGCGCGGGACCTCAGGCCTGCGGCTCGTCCTGGGAGCCGCTCTGCTCGGCCAGGCGCCGGGCCGCCACCACACGGGAGGCGGCTTCCTTGGCCTGCTCGGAGGAGGGGCCGGGGTCGTCCACGAACACGGCCTCGCGGAAGTAGCGCAGCTCGTCGATCGAGTCCTTGATATCGCCCAGGGCGCGGTGGTTGCCGGTCTTCTCCGGGGACTGGAAGTAGGCCCGGGGGAACCAGCGCCTGGACAGCTCCTTGATCGTGGAGACGTCGATGATCCGGTAGTGCAGGTGCTCCACGACCTCCGGCATGTCCCGGACCAGGAACGTGCGGTCGGTGCCCACGGAGTTGCCGGCCAGCGGTGCCTTTCCCGGCTCCGGAACCCATGTCCTGATGTAGTCGAGGACCTGCTGCTGGGCCTCCTCCATCGAGGTCCCCGACGGCAGCTCTTCCAGCAGGCCGGACTCGACGTGCATGTTCCGCACGAAGTCGCCCATCTGCTCGAGCGCGCCCTCCGGCGGCCGGATGACGACGTCCACGCCGTCGCCGAGCACGTTGAGCTGATCATCGGTGACGAGCACCGCGACCTCGATGAGGGCATCGTCCGTCAGGGACAGACCCGTCATCTCGCAGTCGATCCACACCATTCGTTCATTAGAGAGAGCCACGTCGGCCACTGTAGCCGCGGCGACGGACAGCCCAGCGCCTCCGTCGTGAGAAGTCCTCACTCATGGCGCGGCGGTAGGATGACGGCCACCGCGCCAGGCGCCCGCAGCATGACCGGGGCGCCTGGCCGACCGCCCGCAGACCGCCGTGAGGGGATCCGTGCCAGAGACGACCACCGAGCAGCCGCCCGAGCCGGCGGCCGACACCGCGACGACCCCGCCGCGCTCCGCGCGCGCAGAGCGGTCGATCCTGCGCTCCGTCGTCTTCGGGACTCTCGGATCCGTGCTGCTGATGATCGGCTCCTACGGGGTCGGCTGGCTGGCAGGGGTCTCCGAGCTGCGGCGCAGCCCCCTGGTGATCGAGCTGCGCTTCACCACACCGGGCGCGATCCTGTCGATCATCCTGGTGGCGATCGGATCCATGATGCTGGTGCGCGAGTGGTTCCGCCTGGGCCAGAAGCTGCAGGGGTGGGGGCCCGGATCCCGCAGGTGGGTCACCGCCGCGACCATCGCCTGGTCGGTGCCCATGGTCTTCTCGGTGCCGATCTTCAGCCGCGACGTCTACTCGTACATCGGGCAGGGCCGGGTGGCGGCTGCCGGGCTGAGCCCCTACGAGGCCGGCGTCTCCACGATCGAGAACTTCTTCCAGCTCGGTGCGGATCAGCTGTGGAGCGAGTCCCCTCCGCCGTACGGGCCGCTGTTCATCATGATGGAGCGGGCGATCGTCGGGATCACCGGCGCGGAGCCGGACTCGTCGGTGTTCCTGTTCCGCATCCTGTGCGTGCTGTCCGTGATGCTGCTGGCCTGGACCGTTCCCCGGCTGGCGCAGCGCCACGGGGTCGATCCCACGCGCGCCCTGTGGCTGTCGACGGCCAATCCGCTGCTGCTGGTGAACTTCATCCTGGCCGTGCACAACGACGCCATCATGACCGCGCTGGCGCTTCTCGGCGTGCTGGTCGCGGCCACGTGGCGCGACTGGCGCGGGGGACTGGCAGGCACGGCCCTGGTGGTCCTGTCGATCGGCATCAAGCCGATCACGGTGGTGCTGCTGCCGTTCATCGGGCTCCTGTGGGCCGGGCGCGGGGCGTCGTGGCCGCGGAAGTTCCTCATCTGGTTCCTGACGCTGGCCTGGGCCATCGCCGTGATGGCTGCGCTGGGCTGGATGTCCGGCTTCGGCTGGGGCTGGATCGAGGGCCTGTCGACTACAGGTACCTCGTTCATCTGGTACGCCCCGATCGGCCTGCTGGGCGTGGTGATCGGGGGAATCGCCGGGCTGTTCGGCGGCGACGCGGGGGCCGCCAGGGGCTTCGTGCACTCGGCCGGTCAGGCGCTGGCGGTGCCGATCATCCTGTGGCTGATGTTCACGGGCCGCGACGAGCGGGTGGTGCGGCGCATGACGCTGGCCTTCGCGGCGATCGTCGTGTTCTCACCCATGATCCAGGCCTGGTACGTGGTGTGGCTGATCCCGTTCTTCGCGGTGACCGGCATCCGCCCGGACTGGCAGGCCGACGTCCTGCTCTTCCTGACCGTGTTCTTCATGATCTACGCGATCTCGGACCAGCTCGACGTCTTCCCGTACCTCGACATCGACCTGGGATCCGGCCGCACCATCGCCGCGGTGATCGGCGTGGCGTACGGGGCGTACCTCTGGTTCCTGGACCCCTCCACCCGACGCAGCCGGCGGACGCGCAGCATCGACCCGAATCAGCCCGTGGTGATCTGAGGGCTCAGGAACCGTTCTGCGCGTCCCAGGGATCGACGACGGGGACGCCCAGGGGCATGGAGTCCCTGACAGTGCGCGAGACGATCCATGTGCGACCGGCAGGGTCCCCGCGCCTGAACGTCCGCCGTGAGCGCGTGAGCCTACGGCAGCTCCGGTTGGTGACGGATATGCACGCCATCAGCGCGGATGGCGTGCATATCTGTCACCAACCGCCTGCTCGCCGACTCGCCGCGAGAAGAGGCTGAGCCGCGACATCGTCTGTCAACGATGTCGCGACTCAGGACAGAAGTGCCCCGGGAGGGATTCGAACCCCCGACCAAGAGATTAGGCTCGTTGAGCCCCGCCATTGTGCCCCTGACCTGCCCATTCACCGGGCTGACCTGCGACAACGCTGCTTCAGACTTGCTCAAATGAGCTCAGCAACTCTCGGAAAAGCTCGATGCTGTGGGTCAGTTTATGGGTCAGTTCTGTGCCTGCCCTGCCGGGCTCACTCGTCCTGAGGATCCGGCTCAGCCTCGTCCTCATCATCGTCCATCAGCCCGACCTCGCGCAGCGTGCGCAGGTGCTCGGTCAGCACGGTGGCATCGGCCAGCGACGTGTACGACGACCGGTTGACCGCCACGCTGTGACCCAGGTGCGCAGCGCGCATCGCCACTGGCAGCTCCTGGAGCATCGTGTTCAGCGTGCCCCGCCAGATGTGCGTGCGTCGCTCGTGCAGGTAGGGCAGATCCAGCTGCTCGGCGAGCTCGTCGTAGAGGTTGCGGATCGCTTCGTCGCGCTGGCGCTTGTCCCAGAGACCCTCCGGTCGAGCCGGCGAGCCGAAGACAGGCCAGCCGTACGGGATCGCTGAGCCGCGCTCCAGCAGGCGCTGCTCGACCCGAGCATCCCCGACACCGATCGAACGAGGCTTCTTCGTCTTCGAGATCTCCTTGGTCACGTTGATGATCAGCCGGCCGTGGCTGTCCGCGACCATCTCTTTGCCCCAACGCAGCCGCGAGGCCTCGTTCACGCGCAGCGCCGTCGTGGCCTGCAGCAGCGTCAGGTCGATCACCGTGGCGCGACGCGCGATCCGATCCGCCAGCGTGTACATCCCGCGCTTGGGTGCCTCGATGCCCTCGGCCGGGTCGATGCTCAGCAGGTGGTCCAGCACCTGGTTCCACTGCTGGAAGTCCAGCACCAGCAGGGGCCGCTCCTCGACTTCAGTCACCGTGTTCAGCCGTCGACCCAGCAGAGGATTCGCCGTGATGAGGTTGTCGCGCATCATCTGCTCGAGCACGTAGAGCGAGACGACCGTGCGCGTCTGGTGCCGAGTCTCGCGACCATGCAGCACCTCCATCTCATCGAGCATCTTCTCCACGCTGCGAAACTCGCGAGCCGTGCCGATCGTCTGTCCCTTGAAGCTGTGCTGCGTGCCGTGGTCAGCAGCGCACTCGCCTTTCATGTAACGGAGCACCTGCAGATATCGATCCTCTGTCCGCTTTCTCCGACGGGCCCGCATTATCGCCGGCTTGGCCACCAGATCGAGGTAATCGACCATCAGATCCGAGGTCGACCAGTGCCCTGTCGAGAAGTCACGGATCATCTTCTCGGCCTTCTGCTGGGCATTGCGACGAGCCGCGCCTTTCGTCTTTCCCTGAGAGCGCTTCTTGATCAGCTGTCCATCCGGCATCTTGATGTACCAGGACAGCATCCACACGCCATCGGCGTTCTTGACCGCCTGCACGCGGTTGATCGTCGTCTCGCCCTCGCTGAGTCCTGCCACGTCAGCCCGCCTCTTCTCGTCGTGCCGCCAGTCCTGCTGAGCCGGTGCCGGCATCAGCGTCGCTCGATCCTAGCCATCGTCAGCGCCTCATGTCGCCCGTGAGCGCCCTAATGCTCTCAGAACCTCTCGCGAGTTGCTTGTCGAGAGGGCATGAGAGACCTATGCTTGTCCTGCACGCGCACAGCCGGTCGCGTCGCAACGCACAGGCCTCTCGAGTCATCGGGACAGGCTGTTGAGAACCCGAAGGTGAGCAGTCATGACCCGATCGCCCCAGACGCAGATCGACCCGCGGCGCGGGATCTCCGAGCAGCTCGACGAGATCATGGCTCGACTCGACCAGCAGGCCTCGGGGGCACCGACCAAGGCCGCGCTGTCGGCCGCTGAGGCCGCTGAGTACATCGGCTTCGGGGTCTCGACCATGCGTCGCTGGCGCGCTGAGGGAGTCGGGCCCAACTACGTCCAGCACGGCTCCTCGATCGTCTACCGCGTCAAGGACCTCGACGCCTGGCTGCGCGCGCACCTGGTCTCCTCGCGCTGAACAGCAGCCCGACTTGAAGCACCTCATCGGCCCGTCTGCGGATTCCGCAGACGGGCTGCTTCGTTCGTGCAGTCCTGACAGATCAGGCGAAACGTCGTGCGCTCTGCTCTACGATCCGGAGCATGCGTTCCACCTCTTCCCACACCCCGGACACCTCGAAACCTGCATCACGGACCCCTGCGCGCAAGCCGGCGAAGTCCGTGAAGACCACGACGGCCGATGTCCAGTCCGAGCAGCCGGTCCCGTCTTCTTCGCCGGTCGAGGCCACGACGCTGGCTGTGGCCGATGCCGTGCGCCAGTACCGGCGCACCCTGCAGCTCAGCCGCGATGAGCTCTCCGGCCAGATGGCCTCCTACGACCACCCGATCAGCCCCCGGCGTCTGCGCCAGATCGAAGATGCCGAGGTCCCTGCCACCGTCGATGACCTCGTGGCGCTGAGCTTCGCGCTCGACGTGACGCCCACGGTGCTGCTGGGCCACCTGCCGATCAACACGCCGGGTCCGGAGCAGCCGCTGGGATCCGGGCTGCCGGAGGACCTGAGCTACCTCGAGTTCCAGCAGTGGCTGCGCGGGGAGACCAGCTTGGATCAGCCCACGCGCCTGGCCTGGTATCAGGACAAGCGCTTCCGGCTGCGGATCCGCTGGGATCACGTGGAGGACCAGCTCGAGGCGGCCCGCGATGAGCTCCAGGATCTGGCGGTCGTGCACGAGGACGAGCTCGATGTCGCCCGGGTGGCCTATCTCCAGCAGCTCGTGCCGGAACTGGAGCTGCTCTTCGACGAGACGGAGCGCGGTCTGCGGGTGCTCGAGCACCAGATCGAAGTCCTCTCCGGCCGCGGCTGAGACTCGCTCGAGAATGCGCAGGAAGAGAATCTGTCTGCGTATTCCGCAGTTCTCTGGTTGAATGTTCCTGAAGTGGCAGGACAACTATGGATCGATCAGGCCAGCTCCGGCCCCCGGGTGTCCTCGCGAGAGGACTCTGCTCGGGTCGGGGGAGTCTGCTGGAGATGGGGCCGGGACGCTGGAAACAGCGGCGAGGTCCTGATCCGATTACACGATCCGCAGTTTCGATTCACGAACATCATCAACCGATAGAAAGAGCACATCATGAACACCACCAGGACCGCGACCCAGCGGATCCGCCGCACCGCCGCTGGTCTCGTCCTGGGCGGTGCACTCATGTCTCTGGCTGCCTGCGGCGGCTCGAGCACCACCGAGGCCAGCGGCTCCAGCTCTGACACCAGCTCGCAGGCCGGCCCCGTCCAGGGCATCTTCCAGGGCGAGGACCGTTCCGAGCCGATCTACCTGCAGATCGACGGTGATCAGGCGATCCTCACGCGCTCGGCGCTGCAGGACGAGGATCCCTACGAGACGACCGAGGCTGCCGAGGCCGGCGAGTTCGATCAGAACGCCGACTACATCGACGACATCGGGACCATCAACGACGATCAGACCGCCATCGTCTGGCAGAGCGGCGACGATTCGACGCTGAGCCTCGACGACAGCATGGCCGTGCTCGACGACGATCCGATGCTGCCCTTCGACTCGGACCAGGCCAAGGCCCAGCGCGACGAGCAGCTCAACGACTGAGCCTGCGCTGAGATCCTCAGCGCGCACGACAAGAGCCCCGTGGGAGATCCCACGGGGCTCTTGCTTTCTCACCGATCAGCGACGACGCATCTGACCGGGACGACGACCGCCGTTCTTCGGCTGAGTCGCACCACCGGCAGCACCACCGGTGCGCGGAGCCGGGGACTGCCGCGGGGCCGGAGTCGCGCCACCCGTGCGCGGTGCCGATCCGCTGGTGCGCGGAGCCGGTGCCTGAGGACGTGCCGGTGCCTGGCGCGGAGCCGGAGTCGCACCACCCGTGCGCGGGGCCGGTGCCTGAGGACGTGCTGGTGCCGATCCCGAGCGCTGCGGTGCAGCCTTCGGTGCCGGAGCCGAACCCGAGCGCGGAGCGACCGGGGTCGAAACCTGACCTCGAGGCGTTCCCTTGACGCTGCGGCCCAAGCGGGATCCATCGGCGGTGTAGTTCTCCACACCCGTCGCGGCTCCCTTCACGCCCGGCTGGGAGACCCGGTGCTTCCCAGAGTCGCTGGCAGCACCGTTGGTCGGCTGGCTCGAAGCGCCCTTTGCACTGCCGCGACCGGTGGAACCAGCAGCCTTGCCGGCCGCCGCCCCGACACCTGCAGCAGCCCCGACACCTGCAGCCGCGGCAGCACCGGCACCGGCACCGGCACCGATACCAGCACCGGGCTTGGAGCCGGTGTTGATCCCGGTTCCCACGCCCAGCCCTGCCGTGCTCGCAGCACCGGGAGCCCCGTTGCCGCGATCGACGTCCATGCCGAAGCGCCCGCCGTTGCGGGAGCCGTTGTTGGACCCGGCAGCACCTTCAGCACCAGCGCCAGCACCAGCACCGCCGTTGACGGCCACAGAGCCGCCGGCCGCACGATCCTTGGAGCTCAGCGCCGAACCGGACTCGCCGGTGGCATCCAAACCATCAGCACCGCCGACGCCGGAGGCCTCAGCCGAGGCACCGTCGCGACCCATGCCAGCGGTGCCGTCGGCACCGCCCACAGCGAAGCCTGCACCGGCCGAACCGTGCGCACGCTCACCGGCAGCACCAGCAGCGCCGGAGCCGCCGGAGGCACCCTCGGTGCCCTCAGCGCTCTGACCCGTACCGGCTGCGCCCTCGGTGCCTGCACCGTCGACGCCCATGCCGGCCTGACCGCGAGGACCGCTCGTGGAGCTTCCGGAAGCACCGGAGGAGCCCGAGCCGCCCTCGGAGCCGGCCTCGCCGTCAGCGCCGACGTGGTTCGGCCCGAAGCCGTAGTTCGTCAGGCCGCCCTGGGACTGCAGACGATCCGCGGCCGCACGATCGGCAGCCGGCGAGTCGCCCTGTGCACCCTGGGTGCCCTCGGCACCGGCACCATCAGCCCCATCGGAAGAAGCACCCGTCAGGGCACGACCACCGGGGCCCTTGCCGCCGCCGGGGCCGCCGGGTCCGGTGCCGCCCTCGATGGCACCACCGGCAGCGCCGGGCGAACCCTTCGAACCGCCGCCCAGACCACCAGCTGCACCGCCAGTGAGAGCGCCGGCCGCACCGGCGGAACCCAGTCCACGACCGCCGCCGTTGAGGCCGCCGGTGTTGGATCCGCCGCCGACGCCGCCCATGCGGGTGGAGCCGCCGCCGCTGGGGCGACCGCCGCCGGAGCGACCCGAGCCGCCGCCGTTGAGACGCGAACCGGCAGCTGCCGCACCGGCAGCACCCAGACCGCTGCCCACGGCCTGCGGGATGCCCGTGCCGCCGCCGAGCTGACCAGCCCCGGTGGGTGCGGCCTCAGTCTCCATGAAGCGGTTGACATACTTGGTGACCTGCTCATCGATGACCGTGAGCACCACCTTGCGAGCCCGCATCAGCGCGAAGGCGATCACCAGGATGAAAAGCGTCGAGAGCAGCGTCAGCACGACGATCGCCACAGTGCCCAGGATCCGGCTGCCCAGCAGCGACCCGTTGCCCAGGAAGCTGGACATCGGCCCCGTGATCAGCGAGGGCAGCACCAGGATGATCTCGGAGACGAACTGGTACAGGAACAGCGTCACCAGGACCTCGAGGATCAGCACGGTCGCGTAGATGACCAGCTTGGCGATCTGGCCCAGCGAGCCCAACGTCGCGAGCGGAATCGCGCCCACCAGCCCGATCACGCGCTTGATCGCTCCGAAGAGCATCCCGAAGGCGTAGGAGAAGCCCAGCAGGACGATGACGCCGAGGATCACCACGGTGTTGGACCAGAAGGTCACCTTGACCGGACCGGTGCCGACCTGCGAGACCGCCATGTGGTTCTCACGGGTGAACCCGCTGGTCGCGTTGTTGGAGCTGTACATCGTCATCGCATCCGGACCGAAGCCGGTGTTCAGGTAGTTGTACATGGCCAGCGGCGCGAGGTTGCACGCGGCCGCGTTGCCGTCCTCATCGACCACCTGGAAGTGGCAGGACCGACGCGCAGCGTCCGAGGTCGTGAACTCGTAGACGGACGAGCTGCCGTCATCAGCCTCGACCAGCTCGGCCTGCAGTCCCTCGCCCGGAGCCACGGAGATCACCGGGTGCTCGTTCGGCTTGACCGGATCACCCTTCTTGCCCAGGTCCTTGACGTCGCCGTAGCTGCCGGAGTCGTCGAACCAGGCCTGCTTGTCCTTGTCCTTGACGGTATCGGTGCGGGTGATCTCGGACTTCACGCCCGACTCGAAGTCGGCGGCCGAGACCTCGGTGCCGCTGATGTAGTTGTTCAGAAGCCCCAGCACCGCCAGGATCGAACCGGCGTCAGAGCCCTGCGTGGCATCGTCCTCGGCCACAGCACCGCTGAAGTCGCCGGTGCCGGAGTTCCAGGCCTCATCGGCAGACGTGCCGGACTCGCCGACCTGGATCTGCGAGAACTCCGAGTTCGAGGCCGCGTTGATGGCCAGGGCCGTCGTGCGCGCGTTCATCATCGACGAGGCCCCGGCCTCCTGACCGGACCAGGAGATGTCTGCATTCTCGGGGATCGCCAGGCGCTGATTCATCGCCCAGTCCTCGAAGTCCACGTAGGTCGAGAGCACCACGCGCGTGGGCCCGGAGTGCTGACCGAACATCGAGTCGTCGAACTGGTTCAGCACCGACGTATAGAGCGAGCCGATCAGCGGCAGACCCAGCCCGATGAACAGCAGGCGGATGGCCAGCTTCTTGAGCAGCGACCCGCGGTTCGACTTCTTGAGCACGACCAGCGAGAAGATCAGCACCGCCACGAACAGCGGCACCATCAGCTGCCAGGCCATGTCGTTGAGCAGCCCGTACCAGCTGCCGACCCAGATCTGGATGTGACCCAGGATCGACTGCGAGCTCTGCGGGGCACCGTCCATCATGCCCAGAGCCATCTCCTTCTGGGCCTCGATCGAGTCCGCCGAGCCGTCGCCAGCACTCATGATCCCGGTGTAGAACCAGCCGAACGGATTGAGCAGCTTCAGGAGCTGGATGACGACCCAGAACGTCGTGCTGATCGCCAGCGCCAGGGCGTAGAGGATCCACACGATCGATCCGGAGATCATCGCCATCATGCTGCCGCCGATGCCGCTGGACATGCTGTCCAGGCCCAGGGAGTTGTTGGCCGCACCGAAGTGGGCGTAGTCCAGCATGCCGGAGTAGTTGGCGTCCGAGTTCGCCTCAGCCGGGGTCACGAAGGTCTCGTAGCGCACCGACTGCGA
This sequence comes from Kocuria sp. CPCC 205260, assembly GCF_040981045.1. NCBI lineage: Bacteria > Bacillati > Actinomycetota > Actinomycetes > Micrococcales > Micrococcaceae > Kocuria > Kocuria sp. CPCC 205260. The sequence continues at coordinate 437,596 of NZ_JAVKPT010000001.1, read as the reverse complement.
GGAGCCGGAGACCTCGTTGAAGGCCCAGCCGACGGCATCGCCGAGGCTGAAGTCCGGGTCGGCATAGCCGAGCATCGAACCGCCGTCGGCCGCCGAGTCGGTGACCTCGCCCCAGTTCTTGGCCAGATCGCCCTTGCCGACCGGGCTGTTCTCCTGAGCGAAGTAGCTCGAGGCGTTTGAGGCCAGCTGGTAGAGCGAGTAGTTGTCGGCCTCCTCGTCATCCTTGGCGGCCGAAGCCGGTGTGATCGACAACACCATCGGCACGATCAGCAGCGCCATGAGCAGCACCACAAGCACACGCACGAGAAGGGGCCTCGTGGCCCCGTCTCGCGTCTTCAATCCGAGTCCGCTCAGCGGGCTCCGGGCGATCATCTCAGTCATCGCAGTCTCTCGAGTAGTGGTGGACATCTCAGTTCACGGTGGACCCGTGCGAGGCAGCCGACCGCGCTGCCGAAGTGGTGGCCGGCTGCGAGGAGCTGCCCTGCCTGGCCTTGTCGGCCCGGTTCAGACCCAGGCCTCGCCCAGAGCTCTGTCCGGGCCGGTTCTTCTGCTGACTCGAGTCCTGCGCCACAGCTGCGGCCGCCTTCTCGTCCTTGCGCAGCAGCGACTTGCGCCGAGCCGCGCGCACAGCGGCCTGACGCTCTCGGGCCGCCACGTACGTCGGATCCGCCATGGACTCGTTCATGACCGAGCTGCGTCGGGCTCCGGGCTCCATGTGCTGATCCAGGGCCGCCTCGGCGCGGGCCTTCTCCATCGCCTCCTGCGCCTGACGCGCCAGCTTCCGCCGATCCGCCTCGCGGTGCGGGTTGATGCCCAGCGCGAGGTCGGTGTGGAAGACGATGTTCTGCTTGCCGCGGCGCAGGAAGGTCAGGCCCTCACCGCGACGCACGACGAGGTTGTGCAGATCCGGGGGCAGCACCTGGTGCAGCAGCTTCTGGTACTTCTCCACGATCGGCTCGCGCATCGGGCCCAGAACCGTGTAGTCGGCCGCGTCGAAGGTGTTGAAGTCCTGGTCGTCGAGCATCTTGCCGACATCGTTGTAGCTGTAGACCACGCGCCCGCCCCGGCTGTACAGGTGCGCCAGCTGGTCGCCCACGTACTTCTTCACGCCGTCGTCGATGTGCTCTGCGCCGTGGATGATCACCACGTCGCCCTCGCCCAGCGTGGAGACCGCGAAGCCCAGGACGTTGACGAACTGCGCCATCGCCAGACCCTTGCCGCGGCGGATCAGCTTGGAGAACTCGTAGATCACGCGCTGGGCGTCATTGACCCCATCGATCGCCGCTGTCGTCGGCTTGTTGAACAGCTCGCCGTTGGAGTTGAGCATCATGTTCGAGATCGAGATCAGCACGTTGTAAGCGCGCAGCTGGTCCGGGTCGTTGTCCGAAGCGGCCATCAGTCGCTTGCGGGCCACGTTCAGGTACGAGATGAACATCTCCAGGCGCGGCACGTCCTGGTGCGGGATCCCGACCACGCGCAGCTTGTGGCGGTTCTCCTGCGCGTTGTAGCGCCACATGCCCTGGTCGACGTAGAAGTCGGTCAGCGACTCCTCGAGCGCGCCGCGGATGATCGTGCGCACCGAGCCGTCGGTGTCCTCGTGGAGCTGCTCGTACATCAGCTTGAGCTTCTCCATCTGGACCGAGAAGATCGCCAGCTCCTCCTCCTTGTCGCCGAACATCTCGAACATGTTCACGTCGCCGGTGGACATGTCCACGCGCGAGGTCAGCCGGGAGAACTTCGGCCCGAGCTTGTCGAGATCGGCTCCGTCCAGCACCAGGTGCACAACGCGGTGATTGTTCAGCAGCGCGGCCTGCGAGATCTTCGAGCACCACATGTTCGACACGCGCTGGCGCTCGAGGTAGAGGCTCATGGCCTCGTCGGCGATCACCGTGTGGTGATCGAAGCCGTCGACCTCGAACAGCACGGCGGAGTTGTTCAGGTCGCCGACCATCTCGCCGACGAACTCGCCGGCCTTGTCGTTGATGCCGTTGGTCACCAGCGAGTACGACCCGGCCAGCTCCGTGGAGGTGAAGTGGAAGCCGCGGCCGCGCTTCTTGTCGTTGGGCTTGAGCAGTCCGCCGAGCTCATCGCGCTGCAGGCCCGTGTAGGCCGCCGTGGTGATCGTGGCGAAGCGCTCGGTGTAGAGCTGGCTCAGCCGCTCCAGCGACTCCTCGAGGATCTCCAGGGTCGGGGCCTTGAGCATGATCCGGTTGTGCACGTGCAGATACGTCGCTCCGTTGCGCAGCTCGGAGGCGATGACCTCCATGTCCTGAGCGACCTTCGAGGTCTTCTGCTTGGAGGACCGGGTGCCGGCGTCGGCCTGCTCCTTGGCGTCGAGCACGTCCAGGCGCTCGGCCATCTTCTCGTGCTGCTTGACCCAGGACTCGTCCATGCGCCGGGTCTGCTCGAAGACCACAGCGGTCACGTCGTGGTGCAGCCCGTCCGGCACGCGATCCACGCCCCAGAAGCTGGCGAAGCCGTCGTCGGCCGCCTCGCGGTGGAAGAAGGCCAGCACGCAGGCGAAGCTGTCGTCGACCTTGTAGTAGTCCGAGTGGAAGACGTAGCCCTCCTTCGGCTTGATCGCCAGCAGGTGCGGGTAGTTCTCGAACGCCCCGGTCAGCTCTCGCTCACGGGCGCGACGAGCCCGCCAGCCGCGCAGGCCCTTCAGCTCGGTCGCCGGCGTCTCCTCGTCCTCGGAACCGGCCTCAGCACCGACAGCCGTGGAGCCGCCGGAGGTCTCACCCGCACCCGCGGTGGTCTTCTCCTTCGCGGCCCGGGCCTTGCGACGCATGCCGGTCACCCGGGCCATGCGATCTCGCAGCGACCCGCCCCGGTTCGAGGTACCGATGGTCTCCTCGATCTCCGAGGCGTCCACGCTGTCCTTGAAGAGCGCGTCGATCGAGGCGTCCACCTCGTCGTAGGTCGTGCGGTTGGTCGTCGCCTCGGTCTCGTCCCCGGTGCCGACCGAGCCCGTGGTCTTCGGGCCGGAGCTCGTGATCAGTGCCATATCGCTTTCGTCCTGTCCGTTCTGGTGTCTGTGGTGATCGCTCAGCTGGCCGGCGGCTGGGCCATCTCGCTGCGGGCCAGCTCGTTCTGCAGCTGGCTCTTGGCACGCTCGGCCGGGGTGCGCCCATAGCCGTAGCTGTTGAAGACCGATCCGCCGCCGGAGCCCTGGAAGAAGGTCTGCAGCAGGGGCACGACCTCGGTGCGATCCTGCAGCTGGATGTCGCGCAGCATCAGCGTGGAGGCCTGGGCCTCGGACTCGAAGACCTTCTGGGCCCGCAGCAGCGCGTCCGCCGAGTCGCCGCGCACGAGCATGTACTGGTGCAGGGAGCTGAACTTCGTGCCGACGTGATCGACGAGGATGTCGTAGCTCTCGTTCTGCAGCCCGATCAGATCCGGATCCCGGTTGACCAGCTCGCGGTTGCGGCGCTCGAGGTTCGCCAGCTGGTGATGGATCCGCTGGGGCTCCTTGGTCGTGATCGTCAGCCACTCGCTGGACACGTCGGCCTTGCGCCAGTACGAGTCGTTGCGGTCGATGATCTCGATCCGGTCGTCGTCGAAGAGCAGGTAGGACGCCGAGCCGACGACGCGGTAGATCACGGCCTTGGCCCCGCCGTAGAAGCTGATCGTGCCGTCCTCATCGATCCCGTCGATGCCGCCGGAGACCGAGTAGAACGGCGTCGGCGAGGAGGTCGTGCGCGTGATCACGTGCCGGGCCTTGTGCGGCAGGTAGGCCAGGATTGAGGGAACCTGCGAGATCACCAGGTCCTTCGTCTTGGTGACCCGGCCCATGTAGAGCAGCACGAGCACGCCCCAGATCACGAAGAGGACCACCAGCCAGGTGGCCGCGCTGCCCACGAAGGTCACCCGCACGATCCAGACCAGCGCCATGGCTCCCAAGAAGATGAACAGCAGCTGCTTGACCGGGGTCTCCGGCAGCGACGGATTGACGTGGATCCCATGGTCCAGCGGGGACCGGTTCAGACTTGCCGGAATGCCATAGCGTTCCTTCGCCATGTCGCCGCCCTTCTGCGCTTCTCGTTCTCACCGAAATCTCCCTCAGAGATGAGGGCACTTGTAGAGAAGACTACCGCACAAAGGCCTCTCGAGACGAGACTCGAGAGGCCTTGACGGGTGAGATGTCCAAGACGCGCACGAAGGCCTCTGCCGATGCGGCAGAGGCCTTCGCCGTGTGACGATCTCACGAGCCGGATCGACTCGTCATCGCAGGTCAGTTCTGATCAGGGATCACTTGCCGAAGGTCGGGACCAGCTTCTTGCGTCCCTTCTCCTGCTTCCACTGCACCGTCGCCTCGAAGCGCTTCTTCGTCTTGCTCGAGACGAAATCGCTGGCCTTGACCTTCTGCCCGGCGACCAGCTTCTTGTACTCGGCATCCGAGAACTCGTGATTGCACCACGACTTGGGCGGAGCGTCCGGATTGCCGAAGTCCGGGATGATCTTGTGCTGATCGGCATCCCAGGTGACCTCGGCCGAGAAGGTCTTCTTCGTCCGGGCCGACACGAAATCGTCGATCTTCAGCTTCTGCCCGGCCAGCAGGGCCGTCACCTCGTCGTCGGTGAACGTGTGACTGCACCACTGCGTCGGCTTGTCCGGCATCTTGCGCACGAAGCCCACGTAGACCCGGCCCTTGAAGGTGTTCAGCCCCAGCGAACCGGTGGCCACGTAGGGCTTGTCCTGCTTCGAGACGGCATCGAAGGTGATCTCCTCGCCGGCCAGCAGCTTCTGGATCTCCTCGTCGGTGAACTCGTGGCTGGAGTAGATCCGCTTGAAGCTCACCTTCTGCGGGCCCTCCGGATGCGCCTGCCACACACCGGTGGCCCGGGCCGTGACCGGCGTCCTGGTCAGCCCGAGCTCGCTGCGCAGGGTGTCCGCATTGCGCTGCATGGTCTCGATGTCCTCGCGCACCCAACCGGCGACGTCGCCCAGCAGCTGATCCGCCGAGGCCGAGCCGTCGGCGACCGCGCGCATGTTCGCGTAGACCTGCTCGGTCAGCGTGAGATTCCCGATGTGTGTGTCCGGCAGCAGCCGCCAGTTCAGGTCCCCAGCCTCGGCCAGGGTCAACTTGCGGCCCTTCTCGATCAGCAGCGGGTACTTCGCCTTCTCGTTGGTGATCTCCGCGTACGTCGAGGTCCGCGTGGCACCGGTGCCCACGTCGCGCTTGGCCAGCTGCTTCATCAGCCAGCGCATCGAGGGATGCTCCGGGCGCACGTTCGCGCCCTCGTGCACGAACGGATCGGCGCTGGTGCCCAGCCCGGAGGCGGCCTCCTGCTCGGCGTCCTCCTCGGGCTCCTCACCGGCGTCGGGATCGAAGACCAGCTTCCAGCCCTGCTCCTTGGGCACGTTGGTCTGGCCCAGGAACGCCGGGTAGGTCTCCAGGTGGCCCTTCTGCTGCTCGTAGGTGTAGTCCTCGGCCAGCATCGCCAGGTAGTTGCGACCCAGCGTCTCGTAGATCAGCCGGCCGGTGACCCCGTACGTCGACTCGAGGCTCTGCAGCGAATCGGGGACATTCGGGCCCGGGCGGTTCGCGCCGTGGGCACCCTGGGACTTCACGTGCGTAGTCCGGGCCGTGCGATGCGTCAGCAGGGCCGGATCCACTCCGACCAGGGCCGCAATCTGGTCCACCTTCGGGGCGAGCTCGTCGAACTGGGCCGGGGTGATCGTCTTGTCGTCCGTGCGCGGGTAGCTGACAACACCAGCTTCGTACATCTTCTGGTACGTCGAGAGCACGAGCTTGGCCTTCACACCCTTGCCCTGCAGCTGCGTCGACAGGCTCGCCAGATCCAGCAGCTTCGGGGGAGCGGTGGACTTCATGGTCGCCGAGTCCTTCACGACCGGCGAGCTCGAGTAGCTGGAGGGCACCTGATCAGCCGCGTCGAAGCGCGGCTCCTCCGGGTTCGTGTAGACGACGCCGTTCTCATCCTTGAAGCGGTTCTGGAAGAACGGCTTGCGCACGTAGTCGTTGTGAGCCTTGAGCTGATCGCCGACCAGCTTCACATCCGCGGACTTGAGCCGGCCGTTGCGCAGCACGAGATCCCGACCGGACTCTCGAGCCATCGTCGTGGCCACGCGGGTGAACTGGATCGTGAGCATGTCCAGCATCGCCCGGTAGCGCGCCTTCTGGTACTCGTCGAAGGAGGCCAGCGAGGCGATCTGCATGCGCGAGCGGAAGGCCTTCTGCAGCGAGGAAGCCTCCTCGTCGGTGAAGTACATGCGCGAGAGCTGCTTCGACTCCAGGCCGAGCTCGCTGATGATGTTGCCGGCGATCATCCCGCCCTCGCCGGTCGGGTCCACGTCAGTAGCGATGACGATCTCGTCGCAGCTGCCCAGATCCCGTCGCAGCGAGATCAGCAGGTCCTTGGTGTCCTTGATCGGCACCAGATGCCAGTCCAGCTCCTGGGGATCCCACGGCAGGTTCTGCAGGTCCCACAGCTTGTACTTGGACTCCAGAGACGGGTCCTTGACCATCTCGTGCGGCTCGGCGAACTCGTAGAGGTGACCCCGGGCCGAGACGATCTTGTAGTCCGTGCCCTCGAAGTTGCCCGAGGTGCCGCCCAGGGCGGTCGCGAACTTGCGCGCCGCGGAGGGCTTCTCGGTCAGAATGCCGACGGTCATGATGCCGTCCTCTCAGTAGTCGACTCGTTTATGAACGAGAGTCTATCCGAGAGACGACTCGGAGAGGCGAGTCGAGCCCAGCATTCCATGACATAATCGAGTCATGACCCATGCTCCGCCGCCTGCTCCTGCTGATGACGCCGATCCTGCTGCTGAGGCGCGTGTCCTCGACGTCCTGGATTGGCTCGAGCTGCCCGAGACGGATCCGGAGCCCGTGCAGCGCTGGGACCAGCAGGCGGCGGCCCTGTCACCGCCGGACTGCGAGCCCACGAGAAGAGGCTCTCGTGGGAGACTCGTCCGATGACGAGCTCCTCAGATCCGCACGAGCCCTCGAACCCAGTCCCTGCGATCTTCCTGATCCGCGCCGAGAACGCTCTGCTGGAAGCCGGGCTCAGCGAGGCCGACCCGCAGCCGCTGGCGCAGTGGGCAGCAGATCAAGTCGCGCAGCATCCTCGCGATGAGCGCGCCGTCGGCGTGCTCGTGTGCGCCGACGGCGCTGTGCTGACACAGACCAGCAGTGATCGGCGCTCGGGCACTGATCCGTTCCTGGTGCCCATCGGCGACGAGCAGCTGTCCCTGCGCTTCGCACTGCCGATGATCGCCCAGGACCTGGGCCGGGCTGTCGCGCACGTGCGCTCCTATCAGGTCTGCGAGGGGTCCGCCGTGAGGCATCCGGACTCGCAGCTGCACATCGGCAGCCAGGACTGAACAGCAGAGACTCTGAACATGACCGAGGCCCGCCAGGATCACTCCTGGCGGGCCTCGGTCGCACAGATCAGCAGCATCCCGTCAGCTGTTCGTGACAGGAGTCAGGGATGCGGCAAGCGCATCAGCCTCCTGTGCTGTCTTCCTCGCAGCCTCCATCGCCCGCTTGTCGGTCCCGGTGGCCAGGCCCGCGCTGCCGCAGCCAGCAGAAGCCCTGATTGGAGCCGGTCTCGCGCTACGGTGGCCCCACGACCACCGAAAGGCAGGACCACCATGCTCATCTATGACTCGATCGAGACCGCTAACGAGGCCGAGAGCCTGCAGATCCGCCCCAGCGGCACCCCCGGCAGCAGCGAGATCCACGAAGCTGACTGGGGCTACCGTCTGCGCGGCCACGGCATGCCCGGCGGTCGCGACGGCGGCTGGCTGCTGACCTTCCAGTACACGCAGTCCGCGCCGGCTGGCACGCTGATCGCCTACGAGATCCGCGACGATGAGCGCACCGGGCGAGTGGGCATCGTGCGCCGAGACTGGCAGCGCGCCGACGATCAGCTTCACCTCGATGCCACGAAACTGCAGCTGTCCCAGCCGTGGCAGGGCGCGAACATGCAGCCCGGGGGAGAGGCTGACCTCGAGGAGATCGACGAGCTGCTGCCGGGTCAGAAGCTCTGAGCATGGCCAAGGCCCGCCAGGAACGATCCTGGCGGGCCTTGGTCGTCCACGTCAGCAGCGGTTCATCAGCTGCTCTTGGCAGAACTCAGATCCGCCGCAAGCGCATCAGCCTCCCGCGCCGTCTGCGTCGCCGCCTCCAACGCCCGTTTGTCGGTCAGAGATGTCGTGTAGATGGTCTTGCCCGAAGAAAGCTTCACCTCGTAGACGTCCCCTCTGCTGCTGCGGCTCCTGCCGAACATGCGAGATAGGAGCTTGCGGGACACGGGCTTCTGCCACCGCCCCTTGCCCTGCACTTCCTCCTGGCCGCTCATGAGCCTCAGCATATGACCCGACCATCGAGACTCAGCCTCCGATCGTCACGGCAGCCCGGGCCTGCAGCACGGCCAGCACAGCGAACAGCGCCTCGAGGTCCACGCGCTGATCCTTGACCGGCTCCTCGAGCTCCTTGAGCCGGATCGGGCGGATGCCAGCGGCCGCGGCGACCTGCTTGCGAGTGGCCGCACCTCGACGCTTCACCAGGAAGTCGGCCAGTGCCTGCGGGTCCTGCAGCACCCGCAGCTGCTCGGCCTCTCCGATCCGGGAGTGACCGATGTGCAGATGCCGGCAGTGGCTGCACCGATACCAGTTCGTCGAGGGGTCATCCCGGATCCGGTCCGGGATCTCCTGCCCGCAGCGATATCGGCGCTTGAAGACCCAGGTCCCGTCGCGCTGGGTCCTGCACTCCCGCGGTGCCTCGTCCGGCCGATCCGCCGGTGCCGGCACACCGGCACAGCGCGCACTGCAGTAGAGCCCGTCCAGCACCGGATCCGTGACATGCACGCCCAGGCCTCCTCGACAGCTCGCGCAGCGGCGGCGCTGCGGGTAGACCAGCTTCGTCCCGGTGCTCATCGCTTGCGCCCCTCTCGGTCCTTCTCGCGCTGCAGCTGGGTCTTGACCTGGTGCCGCGATCGATCGCGCAGCCCGATGACCGACTGCTCGGAGACGTCGATGTCCATCGAGCTGTGCTGACCGCGCAGCAGGTTGTCCTGCTTGTCGACGATCGCGAACGCCTGCATGTGCTCGATGGTCGCCGTCGTGGAGATGATCCGACGCTGGTTCGACTCCAGCCGGGCCAGCCGGCGGTCGCGCACCGTCTCGCGAGTGGCCATGTGCTCGAAGGCGCTCACCAGGGCCGCCTGCAGCGGGTCCGTGCGACGGAACAGCTGCACCGCCATCGCCGTGGAGTCATCCAGGTCCTCGAGCTTCAGGTCGTTGACCTGCAACCGGGCGAACAGCAGCGCGGTGACCAGAGCCGCCTGGGACAGCTTGGTTGCGAACAGCTCAGCCTCGCCGCGGCGATGTCCGGCCGAGATCGCGGCCTCGGTGATCGTGGTGCGCAGCGCCTGCGAGAACACCTCCGGCATCGCCCGGACCTGCATCTGCGATCCGCTGTGGCCGGCGACCTTGAAGCCGGTGACCGGCAGCAGCGACGAGCGCCCGGCGGCCGCGTCCTGGGCGGCTGCCAGCGCCTCCTCGACCGCCGTGTCGACGTCCTGGTCCTCAGGATCCGCAGCGACGGCTTCAGCGCTGAAGTCCTCCTCGGCCGACTCGGAGCCAGCCTCCGCCGGCTCGTCATCCGGAAGGTCGTCGCCCTCATCGTCCCAACCGGCCCCTTGAGCGGCCTGCTGCTGCTCATCCGTCTCGGCTTCAGCGTCCTGGGACACCGACAGCGCGGCCTTCAGAGCCCACTCGTGCTCCTGCTCGGCTGCATCCGAGGCAGTGCTCGAGGCCGCAGCCGGGTAAGCAGCCGTCGAGGCGGAGCCGCCGGTGCGATGCGCGCTGAGCAGATCGTTGAGCGCCGAGTCGGCCTCGTCCTCGGCATCGAAGTCGAGCCCGTCCAGATCCAGATCAGACACGCAGCTCACCGTCCTCCGGAGCATCCAGCAGGTCCGAGGAGCCGCGGGTCATGCCCGTGAACATCTCGATCATCTGCAGGACCAGCCGCTCCAGGTTCGCCAAGCCCTCGGTATTGGCCTTCACGAGATCCATCAGCTGCAGCAGCCGGGCCTGCTCCAGGGTCGGCAGGTCGTAATCCTGGTTCTCGCGCTTGATCTTCTCGAGCACCGCCTCGGAGACGTACTCGCCCAGAGAGTTGAAACCGCGTTTGTCCGCCCAATACTGCGCGCGGGCCTTGTCGTGATCGGCCAGGCGCACGAAGACCCCCGGTCGCTGCGAGACCACTCGTCGGTTCGGCCCCGTCACCGGACCAGTGGACGGGCCGCCCCCGGATCCGCCCCTGGTCTTCGTCTCGATCGTCATCTGAGATGACACCTTCTTCCCGCATTCGGCGCTGATATGCGCTTTCGACTCATGTTCAAGTACATCCTACGATGCTCTATCGAATTATGAGGCAAAAGACCTCTGCGAGACACGCTCGAAAGCCCTCTGGCTGCTGGTGGATCCGTCCTGATCCCGCATAGGATCCAGAGCGAGTCGGCAGGATCGTCCCCCCAGGAGACTGGATCGGCCGACTCGCAGGACCGGCAGCCCGAGTGGATCCCCTGTTCTCACCCTGGCTCGGTCTGCTGGAAGGGCACGTGTCGGTCTGCCCAGCCGACGCTGCCGCTGATGAAGAAAGACCGCATCCCGGATCTGTGCCGAGCCGGATGCGCGGCCGGCGATGACTCGCACTCGAGGTGCAGAGTCATCGCCGGCTTTCTCTTCGCCCAAGCCTCAGTCGTTCGAACTCGCTGAGGCAGAGGCCGTCGCGGCATCATCCGGAGCCGCCGCCAGCTCCGTCTCGGCCGCATCCGTGCAGGACACCATCTGGTCCGTGAAGCCGTCCGACTCCCAGATGGCCCGGTCGCCGTCGTTGAGGTGATCCGCGATCGAACCGGTGCCCAGCGGCGCGCCGCCGGCGATGAAGCGCAGGCCGTCGTCGGAGAGACCGGCTCCGAAGATCGTCTGCGAGAAGCAGTCCGCGCTGCGTTCGTAGACCTTCTTCTGGTGCTCGTCCACGGCAAAGGAGCCGAACATCGAGATCACCCCGCGGCGCAGCGCGCCGGAGTCCTGGATCTTCTGATCCTCATCAATCTCCACGACCGGCTTCGTGTTCGGCTTCTTCGCCGCCGTCTCGTCGTCGGCCGGCTCATCATCAGCAGTCGAGGAAGCGCCGGCAGCTGAAGGCGCAGCTGAAGCATCGGCCCCGGAGGTGATCTCCAAGAGGCAGTCGTCGGTGGACTGGCGCAGGTCGCTGGAGAGCATCGTGTAGCGATCCTCGTCGGGCATCGACTGGATCACGGAGCCAAGATCCTGCGAGCCATCCGTGTCCAGGATCAGCTGCTGGGCCTTCTCGCTGATCTGCGCGTCGTTGACGGCCTGCTCGAGGCACTGGCCGACCTCCGGCTGATTCTGCGGATCATCGCCGGCCGGCACGTAGAGCTGCGCCAGAGCCTGCGCCATCGTGACCGGCTCCTGCGTGGCCGTCTCCGTGGATCCATCGGCTGCCGTGTCGTCCTGACCAGAGCCGCAGCCGGTCAGCAGCACAGCCCCCAGCAGGGCCATTGCGCCCAGTCGCAGCCCTGGTCTCGTCATCGTGCGGGTCATCGTGCAGTCCCCTCTTGTCTCGGCGTCTTCGCGCGTATCCGCTAGAGGCCTCTCACGTCGTTTTCTCCTGGCTTTCGAGACTAGACTACTCGACAACGACTCTGGGAGAGGGCTCTCATGCGGGTCAGTCATCCGGTGTCAGGTGCTCAGCGCGCAGCTGGCGCTGCGCGGATCAACGGAGTTGATCCTGGCGGATTCAGGACACGACAGACGTGTCCGGCAGGTGCTGGTTCAGCACCTGCCTCCATCAGAGAAGAAGGACCGTGAGACCCATGACCGCAGTGCTGAACGAGACCCAGGCCGTCGCCGGATCCATCGAGCTGACCCAGCTGGATCTGCTGGTCACCTCCCAAGCCGGGCACCGCAGGTGGGTGCGCTTCACCGGGGAGTCCCCGGCGTGGCTGGACGCCCGAGTGGCCGCCTACCTGAACCGGCACCCGCACCTGTCCATCGACCTGTCCGAGACCGACGTCTGCTGGTCCGCGCTGCCGAAGACCTTCGACATCGTGCTCAGCCGCTGAGTCGGCTCTGGCCCGTTCCGTTCCGTCATCCATCCCAGAGAGGACCACGATCGCCATGCAGAAGTTCCACCCCACGGCTGCCGAGCGCCAGCGCGCTCGTGAGCTGCGTGCCGCCAATCCCGCGATGGCCGCAGCCGTCGCCGAGATCTACCGGTCCTCCCGGGCCACCCCGCACAAGGACCGCCGCGCTGCTGCGCGCAACGGCCTGGGCCGCGGCGGTCGTGCCGGTGCCAAGGCGGCACTGCGCGCGGCCGTCAAGGAGCGGTTCTGATGCACCGCGCGCTGTCCGAGCGTCCGATGCACACCCACGGCGGCTCCGAGAGAGCCCGTCGTGCCGCGGCCATCGCCCACGACTTCCGCACCACCGCTGAGGCCGAGAAGATCTCGATCCATCGCGCCCTGGTGCCGCCGGTCGTGATGGCTGTGGCCGTGTGCCTGCTGATGCCGGTGGTCCTGCCGCTGGTGCTCACCCAGGCCATGGCCGCCTCCCTGCTGGCGGCCTACTTCCTGCTGGCCTCGGCCGTGTGCCTGCTGGCCGCACTGTGTCTGCAGACCACCAGCGACACCGCTGTGGTCAACCACAGCCCCCGCCTGCGCAACTACCTGCTGGGTCTGCTCGGCGGCTACCTCGGCGGCTTCGTGCTGCTGGGTCTCGCCTTGGCACTGCGCCTGGCCGGCTGACCTCGATCCGAAAGAAGACCCCGACATGTCCCTTGCCCTGCACCCCGGGCTGCCCGATGCGCTGCTGGCGCGCCTGGCTCCCGAGCCGATCGCTGCTCAGCCCGAGCCCGACTCCGACGACACGGCTGCCACGACCGACCTCTGCCTGAACTGCGCGCTCGAGCCCGGCGATGAGACCGGGATGGCTCAGTCCATCACCGAGATCAGCCGCCAGGACACCATGACTCGCATCCGGCTGTCCTGCGGTCACCAGATCGTCTCCTGGATCTGAGCCGGCAGCTTCAGACGCGACAACCACCGATGGCATCCCTCTTCGTGATGAGCGTGACGACCCTGGCGCTGTGCGTGTCCGGGCTCTTCCGCGATGCCATCCCGCAGCAGCTGCTGCGCCGTGCCCTGCGAGGCACCACGACACCTGACGACAACTCCCGTGATTCCCGGGATTCCCACACGTCCCGGGATGACTCCGGGGAGTCCCACCCTGCATCGGAGGAGAACCACCATGACTGAATCCACCCGCGCGACCGAGGTGGCACTGTGAACACCGCGCTGCAAATCTTCGGATCGGCGGTGCTGCTGCTGGCCGGGCTCGTCTTCATCTTCAACATCGTGCTGGCCGCCTCGATCGTGTGGCGCACCTGCAGGATCGTCGACACGTCCACGGTCTACAGCCTCAAGCGCCACGCCCGGATGCCGGAGCCCTACGAGGAGGATCTCATCGACCAGCTCAACCATGACCTGACCGATGAGGCCGCCCGGGCCCGCGCCTGCGGCGACATCTCGCGTCTGGATCAGCTCGAGGCCCACCTGCGCGATCTCGAGTCCATCCACCAGCAGCGGCGCTGAGCCGCTCAGCGCAGATCAGCAGGGGAGCAGATCCCCCGAACAGCAGGACCCACCGAGCCAGTGAGCGCACAGCTCACCGGCTCGGTCTGTGTCTGCAGCAGGCGCAGGCACAGGGTGACTCAGCACAGCTGAGTCGGAAGAGGCTTTGAAGCCAGGGCTTCACGAGAACACAGCAGGGATCAGCCGGAGGCTGATCCGGAACAGATCACGGTCGTAAGAACGACGACGAGCAGTTCAGATCGTCAACACAGCAGGGCACAGCCGGAGGCTGGCCCGGAGGTGAAGACGAAGGTCACAGGCACTGCGCCTGCAGACCCCCAAGACCACACGCATCCAGCATCAGAGAGCGCTGAGTCCCAGCGCAGAGAGTGAGTTCATCATGACGAACCCCGCCAACAACGCCGGCACCATCGGTCGCCTCGCCTCGGACCCGAAGGTCTTCGAGAACGAGGACGGCTCCAAGAAGATCCTCTTCACGGTCTACGCCGATCGCAACTACACCGACCGCAACGGCAAGCGCGGCTCGGATGCCCTGCCCTTCGAGGCCTTCGTGCCCGCCAAGGTCTCCGGCATCGGCCCCTACGCCAACGTCCACAAGGGCGACCTGGTCGCTGTGAGCTCCGTGCTGCGCATGGACAACTACACCGACGAGGCCACCGGCCGCAAGGTCTTCAAGCTGAAGATCATCTCCGAGGACATCAAGTTCCTCGAGTCCAAGGCCGCGACCACCCAGCGCCTGTCCGACCGCCTCGCCGAGGCGCAGGCCCAGGTCGCAGCTCAGAACCAGGCCCAGGTGCCGGCGGCGGCTCCGGCTGCTGCCGAGGTGCCCGCGGCTGCGGCTGTGCCCCAGTTCCCGATGGCTGCCCCCGCGGCTGCTCCGGCGGTCGCTGAGGCTCCGGCGGCTGCTCCGGTGGCGGTTCCCCAGTTCGCGGCCGCCCAGTCGGCGACCCCGGCCTCGGATCAGGCCCAGTTCGCTGCTGCGATCCAGCAGTACGAGCAGCAGTACCCGCCGTTCAACAACTGAACCGGCTGACGAAAAGACCCCGGTTCCCGGCAGGGAGCCGGGGTCTTGTCGTTTCCCCGATAAGACTGCGGCTCACAAGGGATGCACCCCCTGTGAGCCGCTTCAGCAAGAACACCATCCGCTTCATCCAGAGAAAGATGTTCCCGCCATGGCCAAGACTACCAAGACCGCCTCTCGCGCCAAGCTCGACAAGGCTGTCGATATGACCAGCACGTCTGCGAATCCGCCGGCGAATCCCAAGACGCCTGTTCTGCCGAATCACATCGGCCGGCAGAATCAGCTGATCCCGCTGAAGGATCTGCACATCGATGAGAGCTACCAGCGCCCACTGCAGGAAGCCCACATCGCGCGCATCACCAAGAACTTCGATCAGGATCTGTTCACCGCTCCGATCGTCGTACGTCGTCTCGACGGATCCCTGTGGGTCGTCGACGGCCAGCAGCGGATCGCGGCCATCCGCACCGAGGACATCAAGGCCACGCACGTCTGGTGCTCGGTCATCCATTCCCGCGACGTCGAGCACGAGGCCTGGCTGTTCGTGCAGTTCGACAACAACCAGAAGAAGCTCAACGCGCTGCAGCTCTACAAGGCCAACTACCGCTCCGGCGAGCCCATGACCGTGGCCTGCGAGGACGTGCTGCGCGACTACGACCTGACCGGCATGCACACCGGCACCGTCCATGCGATCACCGCCGTGCGCTCGATGCGCGACGCCTGGGGTCCTCGAGGCAAGACCTCGTGGGCTCCGATCACCGATCAGCAGCTGGCCTACGGCTCCACGATCCTGCGCCGGACCATCGAGACCGGGCTGCCGCTGCTGGCCAAGGGCGAGGCCGCCAACAAGGTCTTCAGCAAGGATGCGCTGGCCAGCATGATCTGGATCCAGCTCAACGCGCAGTCCACCCCGGACACGGCCCTGATCCAAGAGGTCTTCTCCCGCACGACCAGCACCTACATCCACGAGGTCATCACCGGCATCAAGGATCGTCACGGCTCCTCCGGCGGTGACGGCCGTCGTCGACGAGGCATTCTGCTGGCGCAGTGGATCAACAGCCAGGCCGACACCACGGTCGTCGATCTGGCCGAGGAGCACCACGAGTATCTGCTGGTCTACCTCGGACGGTGAGTCTGAACTCGATGCCGGTGTCTCATAAAGTCCTACGCCGGACTTTATGAGACACCTCAGTGCGACAGGGATATCGCTCTCTCTCGCTCGATTTCGAGAATGGCTATGGAATCTCGTTCGAGAGCGATCTGCCGTGCTATTCTGAAAGCCCCGACAAAGCACAGGAAGAAGGGCTGCACACATGGCACAGAAGGTGGAGATCATCCTCGAAGACGATCTCGACGGCGGTATTGCTGATGAGACCGTGCGATTCGGTCTGGACGGCAAGAACTACGAGATCGACCTGTCCAAGTCCAACAGCTCGAAGCTGCGAGACGCGCTCGAGCCGTTCGTGACCAGCGCGCGCACCAACAGCACGGGCGGATCTCGTCGTCGCCGCGGCACCGGTTCAGGCCAGGGCACCAACAGCGACACGAAGCAGATCCGCGAATGGGCCAAGGCCAACGGCTACCCGGTGGCCGACCGAGGCCGGATCCACGAGGAGATCCGTGAGGCCTACTACGCAGCACAGAAGGCCGGCGCGACCCCGCAGTGAGACGGTCTCTCTGACCCACGAAGAGCCCGAGTCGATCCACGGATCGGCTCGGGCTCTTTCTCTGCTCGAGAGCAGATCAGCAGGGCTGATCCGGGGGAGTTCATGCACCAACAGCCCCCGTGCACATCCGGCACGCGCCGGCGACTCGGATTCGAGAAAACCCCGACGACGACCGAGAACCCGAACGAGAAGGAGGAGCCCCCATGCTGACCATCGCCTGCGACATCGACGGTGTGCTCCAGCCGATGGACCCGCTGCAGACCCGGCATCTCAGCTCGCTGATCAAGCTGCCGGACGTCCAGCACGGCACGATCCTGACGCAGCACGCTGCTGATGCTCTGCGTGAGTGGCAGCGTGCCCCCGGCGTGCGACTGCTGTGGCATACGACCTGGCGCAGCCCGTACACGGATGATCTGACCGAGGCGCTGCAGATGCCGGCGATCGACCACTTCGCCACGGATGAGCAGTTCCTGCGTCCCGTGCCGGGCTTCATGTGGTGGAAGCTGGCGGCCGTCGTCCACTGGCTCAGGCACACGGCCACAGCCGATGATCACCTGATCTGGATCGACGACGACATCAGCGATGCTCGTGAGAACGGCGAGATCTCGGATCTCGTGATCGCCGACCCGCGGCTTCACCTGATCAGCCCCAGCCCCGAGCTCGGGCTCATGCCTCAGGATCTCGGCGAGATCCAGCAGCTGATCCAGCTTCTGGCCTGAGCTCGCCCATCCTCGCCCGCAACAGCCGCGGGCCGACAAGAACGCCAGGACCACGAAGAGCCCGAGTCGATCCACGGATCGACTCGGGCTCTTTCTCTGTTCGAGAGCAGATCAGCAGGGCTGATCCGGGGGAGTTCATGCACCAACAGCCCCCGTGCACATCCGGCACACGACTTCCCAGGAGGACATCATGGCCGCTCTGGCTTTCCCGCGCGTCCCGCTCAAGGAGATGGACCCCGCGATGCGACGCAGGACTCGAGTCCGGATCGGGATGGTGCTGCTGGCTGTGCTGGTTGCACTCAGCGCGGCGGTGCCGCGGCTGCAGGCCGGCCCGGGCACAGCCGCGGATCGACAAGAGCGCCAGGAGCTGACCGAGATCGCCGTCCAGGAGTGCCGCCAGGTGCTCGGTCCGCTGGACTGCCTGTTCTACGACGTCGAGATCACAGACCTCGACGATCCGATGCTCGGGATGGTCCAGCCGTACTACCAGACGCGGATCGGCCGCTCGGACCGGGTGCGCACGACGGACGGCATCTTCCTGGACTTGGATCTGCTCGAGGCTGATGTCGAGCTGCAGCATCACGTGGCCGCTCACGAGTGGCACCACGTGCGCGCCGAGCAGCTCTTCCCGGGCGAATACGAGCACGCGGCCTTCGATCAGCGCGCGGCCGACTACTACGGCAGCGCCGATGGCGACGAGATCCTCACCGACTGCGCGGCCTACGAGGCTGCCCCTGATCGCAGCGTCTACTCCCACGACCAGCAGACCGACGTGGTCTGCCGGGACTGGAGATCGCTCTACGCACCCCTGACCTGACTGACAGAGAAAGAAGCCCATCATGTCCGCACAGACCCTGCACGAGAACCTGAAGCCCGGTGCCGTCGTCGAGCTCACCAACGGCACCGTCGTAACCGTGGAAGGACCCATGTTCGCCGGCTCGGCGACCAAGGACTCCTCGCTCTACTCTGCGACCATGGTCACACACGGTGACGCCGCGCTCGAGAGCATGACCAGACTGGTTCCGGATCCCGTCCTGGCAATCTCGAAGAAGAACCTGGTCGCCGGCCGCACCGTGCACAGCGCCTGAGCCCTGATCCACCGAGCGGGTCCGCTTTCGCGTGGGTGTGGGAGCAGCCAAATGTCCTTCTGACCGGGGAGAATGGGGGTGTTGAAGCCAGATTCACGCCGAGCCGGAAGGACACCTCGTAGGTGCAATCATTCCATGGAATCCAGCCCGTGTTCGATGAGGACAATCTCGTATCGCATACCGGTCTGGTGCCGGTGCTGGCGCTGGCCGAGCGGGCGGGCCTGTCGGAGCTGGTGAGGGAGCACTCGAGCGTGCCGTCGGCGTCTCGGGATGTGAAGGCTCGCACGGTGATCGCCGGGATGCTGGCGGGCGCGGACAGCATCGATGATCTGGACGTGCTGCGCGCGGGCTCGACCGCACGGGTGATCGGCGAGGTGCGTGCGCCGTCGACGATGGGCACGTTCCTGCGCTCGTTCACGCACGGGCACGTGCTGCAGCTGGGTGCGGTGAACCGGCGGCTGCTGCACGGGCTGGCGGACATGGTCCCCGGCCTGGTCGGCGGCGACGACGGGTCGCTGGTGCTGGTCGATCTGGACGACACGATCGGCGAGGTCCACGGCTACGCGAAGCAGGCCGCGGCGTTCGGCTATTCCGGGGTACGCGGCCTGAACGCGCTGCTGGCGACGATCAGCACGCCCACGACCGCGCCGGTGATCGGCGAGTTCTCGCTGCGGCGCGGCAATGCCCGCTCCGGGTCGGGCGCGCACTGGTTCGCGGCGCGGGCGTTGGCGACGGTCGCGCGGGTCGCGCCTGGCCGGCGGGCGCTGGTACGCGGCGACAGCGCGTTCTGCAGCCACGACCACGTGCAAGCGGCCATCCGGGCGGGTGCCTGGTATTCGTTCACGATCCCCAAGTGGCCGACGGTGACGTCCGCGATCGACGCGATCGCCGAGGACGCCTGGACGCCGATCGAGTATCCGCACGCGGTCGCCGACCCCGACACGGGCGAGCTGATCAGCGACGCCGAGGTCGCCGAGACCACGTTCACCGCGTTCGTCTCCCGCCGCAAGAGCGAGCGCATCAGCTGCCGGCTGGTGGTGCGGCGGGTGAAGCGGCTGAACACCGGCGGTAAGACCGGCCAGGAGCCGCTGTTCGACACCTACCGGTATCACGCGTTCATCACCAACAGCACCCTCTCCGCGGTCGAGGCGGACGCGACCCACCGCCGGCACGCGATCGTCGAGCAGGTGATCGCGGAGCTGAAGAACGGGCCGCTGGCGCACCTGCCATTGGGCCGCTTCCACGCCAACGCCGCCTGGCTGGGGTTCGCGACCATGGCCTTCAACGTCTCCCGCGCGGCGGCGATCGCCGCCGGCACCCCCACCGCACGGATGGCGACCGTCCTGGCCACCACGATCGCCGTACCCGCACGACTCGCCTCGCGTGCGCGACGAACGATCATGCACCTGCCCACGAACTGGCCCTGGCGACACGCCTGGGCCAGACTCTGGGCCACCGCGACCGGACCACCGAGCCCCGCCACCACCTGACCAGCCAGCCCTGACGGGCGCGACCGGAGACTCTCGTGGAAAGGCCAGCACAGGCTGGCAGGCCGACCGCGCCCTCACATCCGCGACCCCGCCCGCTCCGCTACCGCAGCCGACCTGAAGCCGGACGGTGGATCTGGGCTGAGACAAGACAGAGTTCCCACGCACAGCCTGGTCCGGCGCAGCCGGCCCCGGGGGAGAGTGCGGAGGGCTGGAACACGCCTTCCTAGAGAGGGATCGTCACACCCTCCTTCTGATGGATGCCGGATGCGTCGCGCACCCCGCACTGATTCGATGGGCCACTGGCTCATTGATCAGCGCGGGGTGCGTTCTTTTTTTCCGCGGGTTCAGCTGGTCTTGGCCGTTCTCGTGATCTCGGACCGGCTTGGCAACAGGGTTCTCGGTCACGACCTGACGCTGCTCAGCACAGCTGAGCCGGTGGTTTGGATGAATCGTGGTTATGATCTCCTCGAGACCTACTACTGCTGAAAGGAGCAGTGACGGACATGAACCCCATCGACGCCATCATCATCCTGATCGCCGCGCTGCTCTTCAGCGCCGTTCTGGTGCGCATCGCGACCGCCCAGGCTCGCGCCGAGCGCAAGGCCGCCCGTCGGGCTGCTGCGCTGCGCGATCGCCGTGAGGCTGAGTACCTTGCGATCCGCCAGGCCCGCCTGCGCGATCACAACCTGGAGTGGCTGGACCAGCACAGCTGAGTCCTGAGTCAGACGCTGCGCTGACCTCCGAAGAAGCTCAAGACCCCCACTTGCCATGTGCGGCAAGCGGGGGTCTCTTCTTCTCTGCGTCGTCTGCTGGTGATGCTGATTCCAGAGGCGAGACGCCAGAGCCCAGCACAGTTGGGTCGGGGAGATCCTCAGTTCTAACAGGAGATCCATCATGCGTCACACAGAAAGGCCTCACGACAGCCCAGACAACAAGCCCCAGCCTCAGCCCGAGATCATCGACCAGTTCGCGATGATCCTCATCGGCTGGGCTGCAGAGAACACCCTCGACCAAGTGCTCAAGACGACTCTGCAGACAGCTCGTCTGCTCAGCTCTTTCATCGCCGGTCTCATCGGCTAATTAGAGAAGACACTTCACGCCCCGTCGCGCACACCCGACGGGGCTTTCTCTTGCCTTCTCGCGGATCTTTCAGATCGCTTGCCGGCGGCTCAGCGGAGCTGAGCCGGAAGAGGTTCTGAACAAACAGACCATCCGCGTACGAGCAGGTCAGGAGACCCATCATGAGCGCTTCCACCGTCACCGCACCGGTTGCCGAGAAGACAGCCGAGATCTACTCCGAGGCCGACCGCATCCGCGATCGCGCCCTGTGCCAGCGCTACTTCGGTGCATGGACCGGCTCCTTCGGCATGACCTCCGAGCAGCGCGCTGCGGCTCCGGCGGCTCCCATCAGCTTCGCTGAGTTCGAAGCCGCTGCTGCACGACTCGCTCAGCCTCGTACCTGAGGCTAGTCTGAGAGGCACTCGCCTCCTTCTCGCGCCTGACTTCTGAGCGCCCTCTCGCTTCGCACACCCCGGCGGCTCATCTGCCGCTGCATCTCTTCCCACACCTGATCAGGAGAGCTCTCATGAACCGCCTCGCCGCTCGCGCCTCCTCGCGCAGCTCGATCTTCCACGTCCTGCTGCTCGTGCTGATGATCACTTCGATGCTCATCATCACCGCTTGCTCCAACACCACCGTGAAGACCCTGCAGGATCAGCACCACAACGCCGAGCCGGTCAGCGCTGACCGAACGCAGTCGATCCAGACCACCGTCGTGCGCGTCATCGACGGCGACACGGTGGCCCTGGCTCCGGTCAACGGCGAGCTTGCCTCCACCGACGACGACATGTCGGAGACCTCCGTGCGGCTGCTGGGCATCCAGGCTCCGGAGATGAACTACCAGGACCCGACGGCTGGGCCGGAGTGCATGGCCCAGCACGCCACCGATCGCCTCGAGGCGCTGCTGCCGGTCGGCACCGAGGTGACGCTGAGCTTCGACAACTCGGCTGACACCTACGACAAGTACGGCCGGGCGCTGGGCTACCTCAGCACGGAGGCCGACGCCGACGTGGCTGAGCAGATGGTCACCCACGGCCTGGCCGAGGCCTGGGTCCCGGACAGCGAGCCGCGCCCGGACCGCCTCGATCACTACGAGCAGCTCGCCCAGAGCGCAGCTGCCGACCAGCGCGGCCTCTACGGCCGCTGCTGAACCAGAAGACCTGAAACATCCCCTTCACCAGATCAGGAGTGACATCCATGTCCACCATTGAAGCTCTCGAGCTCGCCAAGAGCCTCTCCCAGAAGCACCAGTCCGTCTCGCAGCGATTCTTCGCCGCGCAGCCCGACTCCGATGAGCGCCGTTCGCTCGCCTCGACCATGGTCGAGACGCAGACGATGCGCGAGAAGCTCTACGACCAGACCGGCTGGACCTACGAGGGCGGCAACGTGCTCTTCGACGAGCCCGGCCTCTGGATCCAGACGCTGCGTGTGCCCCGTTCCCGCTTCTTCCCCGATCGCCGTAGTGCCAGCATCACGCTGCAGTACCGCGACGTCGACAACGAGCCCGTGCTCCTCGAGGCCGACGAGGCCATCGAGCTCTGAGCTCTCTATCTCTTACTGACCCGCACCATTCCTGAGGAAAGAAGGAACCTGTCATGACCACCGAGAACACTTCCACTGCGCCGCTGCACGTCGGCGATCTGGTCACCGACGGCAACGGGACCAACAATCTGGCCACCGTGCGCGAGGAGCGCTTCGTGCCGGCCGTGCCGGGCCCTGGTGGCCGTGAGGCGGCCCAGCTCGTGCGCGTGCCCGGGTACGCCGGCTGGTTCGACGCGGTGACCGGTCGGGGCTACAACCGGCCCTCCCTGCAGATCGCCCGGATGGAGAACGCCTGATGTCGCAGATCCCCAAGTACATCGATCCGGCACAGTTCCGAGATCCGGACATCCAGCGCATGGTCCAGAACAGCAACGCCACGCGCAACGTCCTGCTGAATGATCGCGCTCGGCGGCAGTTCCTGCAGGAGCAGCACCCGCTGACGTGGCGCGTGCACTACCACGGTCTCAGCTACGACGTCGTGCGTGCGATCGGCTTCGGCGCGCTGTGCATCGGATTCCCGATCGGGCTCTGGTTCATGGCCACGGGCCAGGGCTGATCATCTTCTCGAAGACCCCTGCGATTCCCGGTGCGCCGAGGGATTGCAGGGGTCTTTCTCTCTGCAGAACAGCAGACAGCTGCAGAGCCGCTATCGAGGCATTCGCTGAAGAAGAAGACTTTCCAACATCTTGACGTAAGAGTGTGATTCCCAGGATGGGATCGCTGATCCCGTGATCTGAAGGAGGACTCTGCGTCACAGCGCCTCAGCGGAGCTGAGGCGGGGGAGTTCATGCACGAAGAAGGCTCAGCCGGTCATTGACACCCTGGGTCATTACACGTGTTCCCCTGCTGTGCTCGTGACAGCGGCTGCCCGTCAGCCCCGCGAGCACGGAGATGCGTGACGAAGAGCTGGACCCGATGCGCCCACGTGCCGCGGTTCCAGGAGACGACACCGAGAAGCCGCAGGACATCGCTGCGCCTCGATCGTCTCGACGCACCGGTACAGCGACAGCGCATGCACTGTCGCTGCGACCGCACCCGTCAACGGAGCTGAGCCACCGAGCTCACACGCTGACGGGTCTCTTCTTTCCTGCGCACATGAGAAGGCCCCGCACTGCCTTGACCGGCAGCGCGGGGTCTTCTTTTTTCTGACCAGCTCAGCGCCGGCGTCTGATCCGGGCCGCCTAGGTGTATGAGGCCATGACGTTGTTGACGCGCACCGGTGTTGCAGATGCAGGCGGTTGCCCGTCGTGAGCGCCGTGTGGACGGTGATAGTTGTAGTGCCGGTTCCACGTTTCCAACGCAGCAGCGCGTTCAGTTTCCGAGCGCCAAATGCGAGCGTAGAGGAACTCTTCGGCGAGGATCCGGTTGTAGCGCTCGACTTTGCCGTTGTGTCGAGGCGTATATGGCGTGATGCGCTGGTGTCGGCTGGTCCCGACCGCCTCGCGGAAGGCTGCAGATCGGTAGCAGGAACCGTTGTCAGTCACGACGTGCTCCATCCGGGTGATCCCGTGCGCGGCGAACCAGGCTCTGGCCCGCCCGAGGAACGCGACGGCAGTGACGGCCCTCTCATCCGGTAGCGCTTCTGTGTAAGCGAATCGGGTGTGTCCGTCGATGGCGGAATGCAGGTAGATGTACCCGGTCCTCATACCGCGGGCCTTCGTGCGGGCGACAGCTTTGGCTCTCTCGCTGCCTTTGCCGTGCACACGCCACCCGCCGCCGTCAGGGATGCGCCCAACCTTCTTCACGTCCAGATGCACCATGTGGCCGGGACGTTTGGCGTTGATGCTTTGCGGCTCCCGGTTCGTCTCGCCGTTCGGATCGATGAACTTCCGCCGGTTCAGGCCCAGCTGCGCGAAAAGCCGGGTGATGGTGCGACGGCTCACCGGCGTTCCTGCCTGCTCAAGCTCGAACGCAATACGGGACGCCGACCATTTGTGTCCACGCCGCATCGACTCGATCTGCTGCACGAGGCAGCCAGGCGTTGCAGATGGCTGTCGGATAGGAGACGACGAGCGGTCTAGAAGGCCGGTCTTCCCGAATCGCTTGTATCTGTTGACCCATTTCGAGGCGGTCGCACGGGAGATCCCCATCTCGGCGGCCACGTGGGAAATAGGGCGGGTGCGGCAGCGTTCGATCAGGCGGCGTCGGCCTTCGGGTGAGAGGGGAGCGTTGGCATGTGTAGGCGAGGTCATGACTGTTCTCAGTGATCTCAGATCAGCTCCATCACCGGGCCCTCATGCACGGCCTCGTAGATCACGTTGCGGATCACGTTGGCCTCTTCCGAGGTCAGGGTGCGGTCGATGGGGCGCAGCATGATTCGCAGCAGGAGATTGACTTGTCCTTCCAGAGTGCCGAGCCTCGAGCGCGCAGCCTCGGGCAGTCCCTCGTGGGGTGTGCGGCTGAGAACCTCGAGAGACTCGATGACGTCGGCGTTGTCTCCGAGGGCGACGCGGATGCGGTCACCAAGCGTCTCCTCGTCCTCTTGTGCATCCACGACGACTGAGATGTCGCGCCGGGCCGCAGGCAGAAGTGAAACGTGCTGCCATGGATTCAG
This sequence comes from Kocuria sp. CPCC 205260, assembly GCF_040981045.1. Classification (NCBI taxonomy): domain Bacteria; kingdom Bacillati; phylum Actinomycetota; class Actinomycetes; order Micrococcales; family Micrococcaceae; genus Kocuria; species Kocuria sp. CPCC 205260. Next base: position 412,813 of record NZ_JAVKPT010000001.1, on the reverse strand, counting down.
GGTGAGCATCTGGGTTGCTATGCGAGAGTCTTCTGCCCGGAGATAGCGGATGTCAGGGATGCCCTTGCGCAGCATAAGTGCACGTTCAAGGCCCATACCGAGAGCCAGACCTGACCATCGCTCGGGGTCGAGGCCCGATCCGCGCAGCACCTCGGGATGGATGCGGCCGCACTCGGCGAGTTCAAGCCATTCGCCGTCGTGGAGCACGTCGATCTGCCTACCACCGACGGTGTATGGGTGCGCCACGTCTGTTGTTCTCCACTGCGCATCCGGAAGGACTGCCTCGACCAAGTGGCCGATCATCCTGAGCATGTCCTCGTCACCGGTATCCGGAGTGCTACGGATGCGCCACAGGTCCACCTGGTGGGGTTCCCCCACGTGGGTGCGATCGACGGCGTCGCGACGGTAGACGAGACCGGGTACCACGAGTAACTCATCCACCTCGGACATTCCCGCATAGTCCTCAAGGACGCGCGGGAGTTCGGCGCTCATGTGACTGCGAAGCATTACGACGGGGCTGATGTACCGGGTGTACCGGCGAGCCCTAGTCACATCACTTGGGTCGTAACCGAGGCGGTCGTAGTTGTCCCGAACAGGAACGACTGGCGAGCCGCGCACATACCGGATCGAGCTGTCCCACTCGGGCAGCAGACGGTCAATTACTAATTGCAGGAGAGACTGGATGGCGTGACGTCCCTGGTCGGGATCGGTAAGGTCGCGCGTATTGAGAGCACGATAGAGCTGGTCGGAAGTCAGGTAGTCGGCGTGCGACATGAGAAGGTCTCCAAGAAGATGGCAGGTAGGTGAAGGACGAGAAACTTCCCCCGGCCGTACCCGCGGAGACCTACTGCGCTACGACTGCGCGTCGAAGACCCCGCGGCCATATCCCGGCCGGGGGTCTTGAAATCGCTGCTGCATCCGCATGACACAAGTGTAGCTGTGCGACCAGCCACCCGCGAGCAACGTCAACAACCTCCTGGCCAGCAACAGTCAGCTGGCCAAAGGTCCGAGACCAGTCGGTGGCGGCTGCATCAAGGTCCGGTTGCCGGCCCACCGGCGGCAGCTTCGGTGAGAGCGCATGAACGCGGTTGAACAGCCGGCCATGGTGCGCGCAGATATTGCGGACGATGTTCAGCGCCTTGAGCCAGCTCGTCAGCTGCGGTGCGCTCAGGCCGCATACGTCAGCGACAGCATCCTGGACGGCACGCGGCGCGAAGCCGTACAGGCGCGTGAGGCCGCCCCAGCCGAGCAGCTCGACGGCCGCCCAGACCGGCAGGACCCCACCGTACTTCGCGTGATGGTGCGCGACGAAGTCCTCGCGAGACTGCTCGAGCTCGAACCTGTATCCCGCGAGCCAGTTGATGTAGGCGTCACCACGGCGGGCCGTCGGACCGAGCATGCTGGGATCTAGATGCGCGCAGGGGTCGACGCGCCCGAGCTCGTGACCGAGCAGCGCGCGGATCGCCAGTTCGATGGGGGTTAGGACGGAGAAGGTCGCCGTGCGCAGCCTTGCGTCGAAGTCATACAGCGCGATGACGTCGTTGAGCCGGGTCCCGGGGTAGAAGTCGTCCCCACGCCCCGTCTTGGACTGCTTTCGGAACGGATACCAATACCCGCTCAGTCGGTAGTAGTTGACGCGTCGCAAGGTAGACCGGGCGGTGTCGCGATCCCCGACGTCCATCCCGCGCGCGGACAGCAACTCAATCTGCTCGTCGTAGGACTTGTACTCCTTGACCCCGTCGTCCAAGAACACCACCTGAGAAAAATGAGGACCGGCCCTGGACCTACCGAAGTAGGCGGAACCGGTCGTGATGGGAACATCGTATCTTGCCCCGGGACTCGCCGCAATCTCGCGTCTCTCAAGGGGTCAGCGTGGCTGGCGCAACCGACGGTTGTTGCCTCGCAAGGTCGATCGATGAGATAGCTGCGGCCGCCCGGTGGCCCTCGATCTCGGGGCTCGACGACCACGGTGTGACCGTTCGACTAAAGCCCGGAGACCGAGGAGGGAGCCGCATCTACGCTACGTCCTCAGCTCCTTGTGCCGGCATCGTGATGCGCATGGCGATCAGTCCAGCGCCTATCAGTCCCGCGACGGCGAGAGCACTGCTGATCAGGAACGGGTCTCCTCCCGCAAGAGCTGCAGAGAAGCCGACACCGATGTAGACGGTGATGCCGGTAGACCCGCCGAGCTGGTCTGCCGCGCGCTGGACTCCGGACGCGGTCCCTGCGTCGTCCTCAGTCACCCCGGTGACGGCCGCGTACTGGAGTCCGACTAGGCCGAAGCCCATCCCGGCGGCGATGAGGACCATGGCTGGGATCATCGCGGGAGCCGGTGCCTCAACGTGGGTTGCGAACGCGATCGCTGCCATCCCGAGGGCGGTGGATCCGATACCGGCCAGGGCGCAGAACCGTGCACCCCAGCGTCCGAGGAACCGCGGAACAACCGTGGCCGCCGCAACCAGCGCGACCGCCAGCGGCACCAGTGTCAGCCCCGTGGTCAGCGGGCTCAGTCCCAGCCTGTTCTGCAGATAGAACGTGAACAGCAGGAACGACGTGGACAATGCAGCGCTGAGTAGAGCAGTGGCAAGATTGGCCATCACGCGTGACCGGTTGCGGAAGAACTCCAGCGGCACCAGCGGGTTCGCAGCGCGTCTCTCGACTGCGACAAACAAGACGGCTGCGACCACAGACCCGACCAACACGGCCACGGCCACCCACCGGGGGATACCGTCGGTCTCTCCTAGTTCGACGATGCCGAAGGTGAACAGGAGCGGTGCCCCGGTCAGCAACAGCGAGCCCGGGAGATCGAGTGCGGTGCGGGCTCTCGGACGGTCGGCCGGTACGAGAATGCTCGTGGCGATGAGCACGAACACGATGAACGGCACCGATACGAGGAAGATCCACCGCCACCCCAGAAGCTCCGTGATGATTCCGGAAAGGATGAATCCGAGCACCAGGCCGCAGCTGGCCACGGCCGCCCACACGCTCAACGCCCGTGATCGGCCCTGGCCTTCGGCGAACAAGAGAACGATCACGGCCATCGCGGCAGGCAGAGCAAGCGCTTCTCCGACGCCTTGGAGCAGCCTTGCTGCTACCAACAGGTGGAATGTCGGGGCGAGCCCTGCCAGCAGTGAGGCGAGGCCGAACACTGTCGTGCCAGCCAACAATAGCCGTCGCTGACCGAGCACGTCGCCGAGTCGGCCCCCGAGCATCAGCAGTCCGCCGCCGGTGATCGTGTATCCCACGACGACCCATGTCAGCTGCCGGGCGTCGGCCCCGAACTCGTCACCGATGGACGGGAGGGCGACGTTGACTACGGTCACGTCGACCGCGATCAGGAATTGCAGCATGGACAGGCAGGCAAGCGTGACCCATGCTCGTACCGGCGTGTTGCCGCGCCGGGAAGAAGTAGTGGTTTGAACCAAGTCGTGCTCCATCGTTCAGACGTAGAACTCCGGGCAGCACTAAGAGCCGCTCCGGACTGGCCGTGGAGCGACGAAGCATCAGGAGAGGTGAAAAGAGGAGTGCTCCGCCGCTAGCGGAGCGTCCTCGTCACGGCGGCCGCAGCCGCTGCAGAAGCAGACATGGTTATCACGGTACCGCATCTGCGGCGCTGTCTCCGCCATTGCTACGCCGGTCACAGCCAGCAGCTGGCACGGTGCTACGCTGGACGGCATGTGTTGCGGTGGTATCGCGTCGATGAGGTTGCGCCGTCGCTGACGGCGGTCCCCACATTCGATCAGTGAGTTCCGCCGTCCTGCCGGTCCTGCCGGGCGGCGCGTTTCTGCATGCCCGGCTCCGTCCACGGATTCACGGAGCTACCCAGTGCCTACTTACCGTCATGGCCGTCACGAGCACGGCCAGAACTTCCTGCACGACAAAACCATCCAGAAGATCATCGTAGAGCGCGTCCAGGCCACCACCGGGCCGATCGTCGAGATCGGCTCCGGCGCAGGCGCTCTGACCAAGCCCTTAGCCTCCTTGGAACGCCCACTGACCGCGGTCGAGATCGACAGCAGACTCGCCCGTTCCCTCGAACAGCAACTGCACCCCCGGATCGAGGTCGTGCACGGCGACTTCCTTCGCCACCGGCTGCCGGCGACCGCTCACGTCCTTGTGGGGAATCTGCCCTTCCACCTGACGACGGCGATGCTGCGTCATATCCTTCGCGCACCGGGATGGACCCACGCCGTCCTGATCGTCCAGTGGGAAGTGGCCCGTCGCCGCGCCGGGGTCGGCGGTGCCACACTGATGACCGCCCAATGGTCGCCCTGGTTCACCTTCGAGCTCGGACAACGTATACCAGCACGTGCTTTCACTCCTGCTCCGAGCATTGACGGTGGTGTTCTGACGATCACGCGCCGGGAGACACCTCTACTGCCGAGGCGGGAGCGCAAGTCCTTCCAAGCCATGGCACATCAGGTCTTCACCGGCCGAGGGCGAGGTATCGCCGAGATCACCGCCCGAGCAGGGTTCTTCGACCGAGCTCGTTCCGCGGCGAAATGGGCAACCAACGCGGGCTTGGACCCACGCGCCCTACCAAAGGACCTCTCTGCCAGGCAATGGGCGGACCTCTACCGGACTAGCTGTTGCGGGTCAGGACGTTGTTTACATGCAACGGAGGCTCGGGTGGGTGTTACCTGTGGCGACAGGTCGGCAGGTGAGGGGCTCATCGCATGAGAGGGCATGGGTAGGATCTGAAGCCTCCGGTTTCCAGGAGCCAGCGGGCGATGTAGTGAGTGAGGCTGCGGAAGCCCAGAGCAGAGGCACGGAGATGCTCATGGCGACCATGGATCGCCTCGGTCGACCCGTCGCTCGTGCCTGGACAATCGAAGTGGGGCAGGGCGTCGACTTGTCGACGCTGGAGGGTCTGTCTGAGACTGGCGAGCTTCGGCAGTTCCCGATTTCCAGTGCCAGGCGCTCCCCCGTGCAGAGGGCAGTGGGTCCCGAACCGTCAGACCCTCTAGGCCGTTCCCGTAGACTGGTGTCATGCCCGTTCAGCAACAGGTCATCGAATTCCATCCGCGCCACAGGGCCGCGGTGCTAAATGGCACTAAGACTCTGACCGTGCGGTGGAACGAGGCAATCACCGTGGGTGCGGCGTGGTTGGCTTTTGATCCCGCCGGACGAGAGATGCTAGATGGCGTCGTACTCAAAATTCAGCGGTTTCCACTCAACAAACTCACAGCTGCTGCTGTGCGTGCTCCGGAAAACACCGACATGGCCGAGTACGTGCGGCAATTACGGGAGAACTACTACCCGTCGATGCCAACCGACGCGCTGCTAGACGTAGTCCACTTTCGAATTCAGGGCCCGCAACACCGTTAGTTCCGGCGTACAGCATGCCATACGACAGACTCAGTATCTGGCCTGCGTTGTATGGCTTCCGGCCGTTCGATCCAGAGGGTTCGATCCAGAGGACTGCAACCTGTAGGAGAAGGCCCCCGGCCAGATGGCCGTCGGAAGCGATGCCCGCACCGACACTGTAACGAACCAACGCCGGGGTGCAGGAGTCGATCGAGCTCACGTCGCGACAGCTACATGCCGGTGAATGCAGCTGCATACAGCGCCGCAGCAACCCCGTCGGACCCAGAGCACCCACACCGGACGCGAGGCCGAACCTCCACTCGACATCCTTTGTACGCGGCTCGTGCAAAGGATGTGCGCTATCGAGGGAGCATCGGTAGGGTGAGGAGCATGGCGTGCCCTAAATCAGACACTCAGGGGGCTTTCGGTCACACCGTCAGCCCCCAGGCCTACTGAGTCCTTAACCCGCTGCGTGCGCTTGTGCGCCATGCGGGCTCTTAGGCGGAACCCTGGGCGCTGGCCGTGATGACGAGACGTTCCCCCTTTTTCGTTCTCGTTTCTCGGAGTCCTCCATGCCCTTCGCCCTCTACCTGCTTGCCCTGGCTGTCTTCGCCATGGGCACATCTGAGTTCATGCTTGCTGGCCTCGTGCCAGACATCGCCGCCAGCGTCGGTATCTCGGTCGGAACCGCTGGGCTACTCACCTCTGCCTTTGCGGTTGGAATGATTCTCGGTGCGCCCGCCATGGCAGCTCTCACCCGTCGGTGGCCCGCCCGGAGCACCTTGCTCGGGTGTGTGGTAATTTTCGCTGCCTGTCACGTCATTGCCGCCACTGCCGAGACCTTCTCCGTGCTGTTCGCAACTCGTGTGGTGGCTGCGGTCGCCAACGCCGGTTTTCTGGCCGTCGCTCTCAGCACCGCGACCCGCCTCGTGGCCCCCAGCCGGAAAGGCCGCGCTCTTGCCATCCTCCTCTCGGGCACCACGATCGCCATGGTCGCCGGTGTTCCCGCGGGGGCTCTCCTGGGTACAGCGCTGGGATGGCGGGCCACGTTCTGGGCGGTCGCCTTCTTGTGCGTTCCTGCTGCAATCGGCATCCTCACCGGCGTCCGTCCACAGCCGAGAGACACGCAGAACGAAGCCGACGATGGCCCGACTCTCGCCGTCGAGTTGGCGCAGCTCTGCGTGCCCCGTCTATTCACGGCGATGCTGCTCGCTGCGCTGGTCAATGGCGGGACGTTCGCCGCGTTCACATTCCTCGCGCCGGTCGTGACCGGGACAGCGGGTCTGGGCCAGGTGTGGGTATCGGTGGCTCTGGTGCTGTTCGGTATCGGGTCCTTCATGGGAGTCAGCATTGCTGGGCGACTGTCTGACCAGTACCCGCGAATGGTCCTCGTTGTGGCCGCGCCGCTCTTGTTGGTCGGGTGGCTGTTGCTCGCGGTGCTTGCTGGGCATTCCGTGTCGCTGCTCGTCCTGGTGTTCCTGCTGGGAATGCTGGCATTTGCCGTGGGAAGCACCTTGATCGCTCGAGTGCTCTACGCAGCATCAAAAGCGCCCACTATGGGTGGTTCCTACGCGACCGCCGCTCTCAACATCGGGGCCGCTGCTGGTCCGGCGCTCGGAGCGGTATCGCTCGAGAGCTCGAGCAACCTTGGGCCCGTGTGGGCAGCGACCGCGCTGACCGCTCTCGCACTCCTCGTCATGCTGCCCACGCTGCGCATGATCGCCCCGCGGGTACGGAATGTGGAGGCTGACAAGTGACGCACGCCAATGCTCCGCTGAGCCTTGAAGGCCGACGCCGGCTCGTGAATCGGTGCCTGACCCGTCCAATCGCGCACGTAGCTGCCGAGATGGGCATCTCACGCGCGTGCGCTTCGAAGTGGGTCAACCGGTGGAGACAGCATGGCGAAGCCGGTCTCCACGACCGTGCCTCGACGCCCCACCACAGCCGTACCGCGACAGCAGCCTGGGTCATCCAACGGATCGATTTCTGGCGGCGCGAACACAAGTGGTCTGCCCAGCGCATCACCTACGAGCTCGCCGAGCTGGACGTCAGGATCAACCGGCGTACCGTCACCCGACACCTGAGGCGGCTCGGCCTTGGCCGACGCAGATTCATCGACCCCGGCGGCGATACCAATCGCAAGCCAGGGAAGATTACCGCCCGCTGGCCCGGTCATATGGTGCACCTCGATGTGAAGAAGGTCGGCCGAATCCCTGACGGCGGCGGCTGGCGCATTCATGGGCGCGACAGCGACCAGGCCAAGACCGCTGGTCGCGCGAAGTCAGCTGGGTCGAAGCGGGGTTACACGTACCTGCACTCCGCCATCGACGGATTCTCCCGACTCTCGTACACCGAGCCGCTAACCGACGAGAAGGGAACCACCGCGGCAGCGTTCCTCGCCCGAGCTAAGGCCTGGTTTGCCGCTCACGGGATCTCGCACATCCATCGCATCATCACCGACAACGGCGCGTGCTACCGCTCAGGCGACTTCGTGCGAATCGTCGGCAACCGCACGCGCCACCAGAAGACCAGGCCCTACACGCCCCGACACAACGGGAAGGTGGAGCGCTACCAGAGAATCCTGGCCGAAGAACTGCTGTACGCCCGAGAGTTCGAGAGTGAAGACGCCCGCGACACGGCGATCGGAATCTGGAACATCCACTACAACTACCACCGCCCCCACAGCGGAGTGGGCGGACATCCCCCAGCATCTCAGCTCCGTGCTGGCGTCACCAACGTCCTGCCCTCGTACACCTAGTTTGGTGCCGTTGATGATTGAGCCCGGAAGGATGTGAAGCGCCCTGAGTTTCGTTCCGAATTTCGGCAAGGAGACTCGGAACGAAGCCCAGGGTGCTTCAGGCGCTGAGTTCTGAGGGCCTGCTACCACCGCCACTTCTTGGGGTAAGCTAAGCGTCTTCCCTGGGCCTGCAAGGCTTCTGCCAGTTGGTTGGCCCGTTCACCGGTTACCCGTCCGTCTGGAGCGCTGGAGACGATCTTAAGGACGTCTTCGTCCCCGTAGATTTCCAATAGGGCCATGCACACTTTGCTCTCCGCAAGGATCTTCGCCCGACCTGGGCTGTCCTCGCCTGCGCCACTGGTTTCTGCGTTGAGGACCATGGTCTTGAGCGCGTGTTCGATCTGCTCTAGCTGGTACTGCTCAGAGCGCCGTTTCCGCTCGTGACGCTGAGTGAATATATAGGTCAGGGCAGCGCCGACCACTGCTACGAATACAGGAATCAGCGAACCCATCAAGAGCCTGCCTCAGTGGCGAGCGGCAGCGGTGGCTGTGGTCGGTCTGCTGTCTGTTGAGCACGTTCCTTGCGCGCTCGGTAGGTACGATGATTCACGGTTGCGATGTCCAGGCGGAAGTGCTTGGCCGTCTGCGGCCAGGAGTGCCCTCCGTCGTCGTGGAAGGTTCGGATGGCTTCGCGTTCAGCGGCCAATTCTTGAAGCCACTCAGTACGAGTGCGCGACGTGTGACGCGCAATGGTGGCTTTGCTGAGTCCGGGGCGCTGAGACGGTTCTCTGATGCTTCTGCCCTCGCGGTCGATCCGTTCGTATGTCATTTCAGCTCCTGAACGATCGGGACCGGTGCGCGTTCACGTGACCCCTGTGCGTGCATCAGTTCCCTCGTCGGTCAGCCCTTGGAGTTGCGGGGGTCTTTCGCCGGCGCGATCGTGTTCTTTTCCCGGATCTTGCCGTCAGTGCCATGGAGCTTCAGCTCTCCACCGCCGCTGCGCGCCATGAGATCTCGCGTCTCGTTGTAGGCCTCTTGCTGAGTGTCTGAGCTCACCGAAGCGCGGCTACCATCCTCGCGCTTGCCGACCCACTTATCACCCTGTTTGAAGACGTCGTAGTTCGCCACCATCATCACCCCTCTGTCGTTGTCAACAGCGTACTCGGCGACGATCGCCACCGGGCGTCCGTCAGAAATATCAGTGGCGTTTTCATCAACTATGACGACAGAGGCTTCCCTGGCACAGCATCACGCCGTCGCAGGGGGTCTGCTTTTCCTGCACTGGTTTGACCCTCGGCCAGCTGCTACTCCTGGACGGAGCACGAACAGCTAGCTCAGGTCGAGATTTTCGGAGAAGATCCCGCCGTGAAGCCCTTCGGCCCCGTTACGAAGCTCGCCGGGAGCCAGCTTCGTGATCGCTCATGAGTCTCACAAGACCAATGCAATGCCAGCGCCGATGATGGTGTTCGTGGGGTAGGGGTGGCGGTCAGGCGAATCCCTGGATCGTGACGACGCGTCGCTCAAAGACTCCTGTCCACCCGGCACGGCGGTATCGCATCTCGAGCTCGTGGTTGAGGGGCATCTGCAAAACCAGACCGTCTCCAGGGGCCAGCTGCACGGTGCTCCAACTGCTGTCATTCGACATCGCCCCGCCTCCGACGTCGGAGTCCAAACTGACACCGAAGGGCTCGCTTGCGAGTTCCGATGGGGTGAGGGACTTCCACGCCGGCCGCATGTTGGCGTAGGTGCTGATCCCCGTGTAGCGGACGTCGAGGATCTGCACCGTCAGGGGGGATTGGTTCCGCAGCACCCACGAGTCCGGGATCGGTTCCCCGCGAACATCACGCGCAGGCTTGTTTCGGGTGATCACCACGCCGCGGGGTAGGAGCAACCACAAGCCGATGCTCACGATGGCGGATGCCACCAGGCCGGTCACGAAGTTCTCGATCACTCGATCAGTTTCGCATCCGCATCCGACAAGCCAGGGTGGGATGCCTGGTACCTCACCGCGCGCCGATGTAACCAGTGCTCGGGAAGACCAGGTCGCGTGCCCGATGGAATTCGTCAGTCGATTGCCGGGATGCTCCTCATCGCGGCCATGGCGGCAGCGGCTGTCCCCTAGGCCGACGGTGAGCCTCCCGGTGAAGATGTGGCGTGCAGGGCTGCGTTTGGTGAAGTAGCTTCACCCGGGCGGCGTCCAGCCGCGCCGATGCCCAAGCAGCTGAGAATCACCACGGCCGCGAAAGCGATCGGCAGCCCCAGGCCCTCGGCAAGGAAACCGATCACGGTCGGGCCAGCCAGATAGGCGAAGTAGCCGAAAGCGCTGACTTGTGCGGTCATTGCAGCGGCGCGGTCTGGGTTGGAGCGGCTGGCACGGGAGACAGCCAGCGGGAAGACCGGGCCCAGCATCAGCCCGATCAGGCCGATCGCTACGACCATGACCAGGGGCTGGGCGATCAGGGTGCCTGTGATCACCAGGCTCACCACCACGAGGGCGACAGCGATCAGCACGGTACTTTCCGGGATGCGGTTGAGCACTGCGTCGCCGGCGGAGCGAGAGACGAACATGGCGAGGCTGAACAAGGTCAGCGCGGTGGCTCCCAGCGGGGCCGGTGCCTGGAGGTCACGGGTGATCAGCAGCGCAGACCAGTCGGTGATCAGCCCCTCGACGAGCAACCCGGAAACTGCCAGAGCGGCGATCGCCAGCGGCAGGGTGAACAGCCGCGTGCGCTGGGTGGCCGGGGCTTTCTCGGTGGTGCGCTCAGCGCGGTCCCAGGGCTGAGTCCACAGCACGGGGACGCACACCAGAGCGAGGATCACCAGTACCGCAGCGACGGTGAGGAAGTGCTCAGTGACGCTGATGCGAAAGTGCGTGGCGACGACTCCGCCGCCGGCCCCGGCGAGCACACCGAAACTGTAGCCGCCGTGCAGCCGTGACAGCAGCCGGTGACCCGTGTGCTGCTGGTAGGCGATTCCAGCCGTGTTCATTGCGATGTCCAGGACGCCGCTGGCGGCCCCGAGGACGATGAGCACCCCGGCCAGCTGCCAGAGACTGCCGGTCGTGCCGATCAGCGGAAGCGCCGCGCCGAAGATCGCAGCGGTCACGACGCAGACCGGCCCGGATCTGAGGTGATCGAGCAGCCGCGCGGTGAGCAGCAGAGCGGGAACGGAGCCGGCGGCGATACCGAAGAGGGCGATGCCCAGTTCGCTGTCGCTGAGGCCCAGGAGGTCTTTGACCTCGGGGATGCGCGGTGCCCAGCTGGAGAGGACGGTCCAGTTGATGAAGAAAACGGTCCAGAGACGGACAGAGCTAAAGCGATGGCATGGCGAATGCAAGGCGACCCTCAGGCCGCCCTGACGAACATGATTCGCCTGTCCCCCGGACGGTCAGGAGAGGCGCTGCAACGCTGTGTCGCATCATCAACGTAGCAACCACCGGACCGGGTTCACAGGGCCCCGGTACCTGCCAAGAACATCCCGCCCCCCCCCCCCCGCGATGACGCGGCTTGACCTGGACGGCAGTCCTGCCGCTGCTGAACGTCACGTTGACGGCGTTTCTTCTAGCATCTTCTCCATGAGCGGTGTGCCGGTCACTGATCCATAGCTTCCATCTTCGACGAAGACTGCCACCGCGAGATCACCGTGCGAGGCGATGACCCACGAGTGGGTTTTCGGCGGGTTCTCCGTCCCGTATTCCGCGGTGCCGGTCTTACCCATCGCGGTATCCGGGTCCAAAGCTCGCAAGTCCCCGAGATGCCCGTCAGTGACGACGGCTCGCGTCATGTCTTGCAGATCCTCAGCCTCGCCCTGCGTCAACGGCTGCTCAGGTCCGGGAGGGGTCGAACCTTCATCTCCCGGCTCTGACTCCTGGTTGACCAGCGACGGGGATACGAGCTCCCCTTCGGCCACAGAAGCAGCCATGACAGCCATGACCAGAGGCGAGACCAAGGTGCGACCTTGCCCGATCATGGCCGCCGCGTGCTGGGTCGTCGGTTCATCATCCGGGATGCTGCCCTCAAAGGCGGGCACGCCCAGATGCAGCGGCTGACCGACCCCCAAGGCCTGCGCGGCATCGGCAAGCTGCGCCTGATCCACGGCCTCGTACTGCGAGATGAAGCTCGTGTTGCACGACTGGGCCACCGATTCCCGCAGCGGTATCTCACCCAGGGACCCCTCGGGGTAGGTAGGAGCATTGGAGAACTCTGCGCCGTCGACTGTGATCCGGGACGGGCAATCGATACGAGTATCCGGGGTCGCGCCATCGCGCAACAGAGCGAGGGAGGCGGCCACCTTGAAGGTGGAGCCGGGCGCGTACTGGCCGAGCAGAGCCGTTGAATAGCCCTCGCTGTCGGGACCGTTCGCAGCGGCAAGCACCTCGCCGCTGGAGGGGCGGATGGCGACGATGGCCGACGGGGATTCGACGTCCGAGAGAGCCTCCTCGGCCCGCAGCTGCAGCTGCGGGTCAAGTGTCACGGAGAGGTCCTCACCGTCCCGCGGTGTGTGCTCCACGAGCGTCTCGGCGGTCTGCGGGCGGGCGGTTCCGTCGGCATTGAGGGAGACGCTCTCGACGACCACGCCGCCTTGCCCGCGCAGGGTGTCGTCGTGCGCTTCCTGCAGGCCCCCGCGCCCGACCTGATCCGCTGCCGTCAGAGTTCCACCGGACGCGTCGATGTCCCCCTGATCGGCCGGTCCGACCGATCCAAGAATGTCGCGGGCGAACTGCGAGGTCGGCGGCAGAGGCATCTCGTCGTCACGGACCAGCAACCCGGGGATCCGCTGCATCTGCTCGTTGTCCAATGCTCGGAAATCGCTCTCCCGCAGGGTGATGGCCTCGACGAAGGCCTCGTCGCCTGCCGCCGCCACGGTCTGGGCATAGGAGTCAGCGTCGATGTCGACGGCCGCAGCGAGATCTCGGGCGGCGTCCTCCTCCTGATCATCAGGAATTTGAGACCGGTCCAGTCCTACCCGGTGCACGGGGCGTTCGGTGACGATGGGGGCACCGCCCGCTCCGGTGATGTCCCCGCGGGAGGCAGGCACGGTCGAGAGCCTGAGCTGCTCGTCCGCCTCCAGGGAGGGCTCCACGACGGATCGCTCCCATTGGACGGCCCATTGCTCGCCGGTGGGCACCAGGAGCGCCGAGGTCTCGTAGGTCCAGTCTTCATCGGTGGCCGGCAGATCCCAGCGCCACCCCAGGGTCGCGGTCCGGGAACCGTCTTCCGACTCCTCGGAGAGGCCCTCGACAGTTACTTCGGCGGGTGAGATGCCCCCCATGCCGCTCAGAGCCTCGGCGCGATCCTCCTCGACGGACGAGGCGTCCAGGGCCTGATCATCAGCTGCAGCCACCGGCAGCCCCGAGACATCCCCGACGTGAAGAGCTTGCGCCAGCGACTCGGCCGTGTCTCGGGCTCGGTCATTCGAGGCCCCGGGACCACTGCACCCAGCCAAGATCAACCCGGTGCTGACCAGGCATGCGGTGAGACGCAGGCCTGCGGGCCCACGGGCCGGGCGGGGCCCGCCCATTGAGCGACGGTGAACGGGCATCTCGGACATGGCTCTCCTCTGCTGAAACGAGGCTGCCTGAACGGGTCGCCTCCGGTGGCTTGCAGGCTATGATCGGCCTTCTAGATATGTCCAATACCTCGAGATACGGAAGACCATATGTCAGCGGATATGCCATTAGGTCAGGGAACAAGCAGAGGCGGCCGCCGCAGCTCGAACCCCGTGCGACTGGCCGCCTACTTCCTGACAGTCGCCGAGGAAGGGCATGTCGGGCGGGCAGCAGACCGACTCGGGATCGCCCAACCGCCGCTCTCCCAGTCATTGCGCCGCTTCGAGGAACTGCTCGGTGTGCAGTTACTCGCGCGTCATCCCAAGGGGGTCACCCTTACTGCCGCTGGTCGGAGGGCAGTGCCCGCGGCAAGGGCCCTGGTGGAGGCCGAGACAGCGCTGCGCTCCTCTATTGCTGAGCCGATGGAGCGTGACCGTCCTGTCATTTCTGTGGCCCCTGAGGTTCCGGACGAATGGGTCCTGCGCTGGGCCTCCTCGAGAGATTTGACAGTGCGCCGCAGCCCATCGCAGCAGGCGATCCAGGACCTGGCAGAGGTCGACGGCGGCGACAGCCGCCAAGCCGCCGTTCACTTGGCGGTGGTGGTCGCGCCGTCGGTCATCGGAGCACACGAGCCTGGCCCCATTGTCGCGACGCCTCAGCGTCTCATCTGCGCCGACCGGCATCTGCCCATGACAGCGGACGGATGCAGCAGTCGACCCCTCGATCCCGCCGGCCTGCGTCGCCTACTGGCTCTGCCCATAGCTTCCGCCCCGCGGCGTTGGCAGCCCTCCGCCTATGACCTCCTGGCGGACGAGCTGCGTTCGGCAGGGTCTCGGGCGCACCCTCTCGTAGTTGAGATTCCCGATCGCACAGCAGGGCTGGCGGAAACCGTCTCGGGGCGGGCATTCATGCTCAGCGCATCTGCCGATACGCCACCCGGCGTATCGGCGCTGACTCTGCCGGCAGGGTGTCTTCCGCTGCGGCTGCGCGTCGTCATCGCGGCCGGAGGAGGCGGAATCGACCGGGGATTGCTGCAGGACGCCGCGCGTGAGATCACCTCCGACCTTCAAGGAATGGCATGAAGTCAACGCTGACCCATGATGTCGTCGCCGCGGTTGAAGCGATCTTCGCAGACGCAGGAATAGAGGGGGCTGTCTGCGCAAAGGTCCTGGGTCGTCCGGAAGTCGTCGAGGTGAGGGTCGATGCCGACCGCATCTATCCGACGGCGTCGTTGTACAAGTTGCCACTGATCATCGCCTTCGTCCGGGCCTGCGAGGAAGGTCTCGTGGACCCACGGGAGCAGGTGCGGCTCGAGCCGTCGCAGCGCACACGGGGTGGGACCGGGCTGTCTGTGCTGTTGGACCCGGTCACCATGAGCTGGCGGGACTTAGCCCGGATGGCAGTGACCGTCAGTGACAATGCCGCCGGGGACGCGCTGCTGCATCTGCTCGGGGAAGCCGACATCGGCGCGATGCTCAGTACGTTGGGTGCCGAATGCACAAATGTCCGTGGAGGGGCTGCCCTGACCCTCGATCTGCTCGCCGAGCAGCACGGCCATGAGGTGGTGAAGCCAGCTGACATCAACATCGGCCAGGATTCTCATGCGCTCGATCCGAAGCGCGTCAGCAGCACGACCCCCGCGGACATGGTTCGTCTCGTGGAACAGGTCTGGATGGACCAGGCGGCCTCCGCGCCTGGGTGCGCTTTCGTGCGAGAGGTGCTGTCCCAGCAGGTATGGGCTCACCGTTTCGCCGGCGCGTTCTCCTATCCAGGAGTCTCCATCGCCGCCAAGACGGGCAGCCTTGGCCCCCTGCGCCACGAGGCGGGCGCAGTGCAGCACCGCGATGAACCCCCTGTCATCCTGTGCGTCATGACGCGCGCGGCCCGTCGCGACCCGTCGCTGCCCCGGGCGGATGCAGCTGTCGGAGCCGCAGCCCGCGAGCTCGTCCAGTTCCTGCGTCAGTTCCTCTGAGTCCCGAACCGTCTGGAAATGTCACCGTCCTCGCCCGGACTCAGCCGGGCAGATGAACCGGCTGGAAGGAGGAACCGGTGAACTCTGAAAAACCCTGGTGGGACTGATGCGCGATCAGGTGTCAGCTGGGGTTAGGCCGCCAGGCTGACGGTCGGGTTCATGATGGTCTCGTATTCGATGGGGGTCAATCGACCCAGACGGGCCTGCCGGCGGCGTCGATGGTAGGTCCGCTCGATCCAGGTGGTGATCGCGATCCGCAGCTCGTCGCGGGTCCGCCACCGCTTGCGGTCCAGGACGTTCTTCTGCAGCAGGGCGAAGAAGGACTCCATCGCGGCGTTGTCCCCGGCAGCACCGACTTTGCCCATCGATCCGATGAGGTGATGGCGGTTCAGGGCGTGCACGAAGCTCCGCGCTCGAAACTGACCAGGTGTGGGTCACTGACATTACCGAGCATCCCACTCGAGAGGGCAATGTCTACTGCGCCGCGGTCCTGGATGCCTGCAGTCGCAAGATCATCGGCTGGGCCATCGACTCTAAGCAGGACTCCACCCTGGTGGTGAACGCCCTGGACATGGCCATCCGAGCACGCCAACCGGCCCCCGGAGGGGTCGTGCATGCAGACCATGGAGTGCAGTTCACCTCGTGGGTCTTCACCCAGAAGATCCGCTCCGCGGGCCTGTTGCCCTCGTTCGGCACCGTCGGCGATGGCCTCGACAATGCGATGATGGAATCGTTCTGGTCGAGCATGCAGATCGAACTGCTCAACCGGAAGAAGTGGAAGACCCGGGTCGAGCTCGCGAACGCGATCTTCGAGTACATCGAGGTGTTCTACAACCGTCGCCGCCGACACTCCTCCCTCGAGTACGCGACACCCCACGACTACGACCTCGCCCGCACCCCGCGGACACTCACCACTACCGGAAGCAAGCGACCAAGAGTGGAAACCAGACCATAGGTCAGGTCAGAGTGTCACCTATCCGTGCAGCAGACCCTCGCGGCATCCGCCGAGACGGCATTACTCAGCCTCTAACAAACCCGGGGCGATTCATGGCGGCGAGCTGCTGCTCGCCGCCACGTAGGGGATGGGGTGGGATGTCAGTCGACGGGGCTGACGCGGATGAGGTTGCCGTCTGGGTCGGCGATCACGAAGGTGCGGCCGAACACGTCGTCGTGGGGCTCCTCGACCACCCGGATGCCCTTGGCGACCCACTGCTGATAGACCTCGTCGATGGCGTCGCCCCCGCCAGGCAGCATCAGTCCGAGCTCGCTGGTGCGCGGCGTCTCCAGGGTGGTGTGTTCGTTGTGGCCGGTCCAGATCGCGAACAGGACGCCGGGCGCGACCTCGAAAGCGACATAGCGGGGGCTGGTGAAGGTGGGCTCGATGTCGAACAGGTCGCTGTAGAACGAGGTAGAACGCTGAGCGTCGGTCACGTAGGTCAGGAACAGGTTGGGTGCCGTCATGGCGGGCCTCCAAGGGTTGGGCTGGCGTGTAAACGTCCCCCAGCACATCGCCGATACACGACAGTTCCTGTCATATTTTTTGTGAGAATGAGGACATGAAGGCTTCTCGTCTGCTGTCGATCGTCCTGCTGCTCCAAGTGCACGGACGGATGACCACCCAGCAGCTCGCTGACCGCTTTGAGGTGTCTACCCGGACGGTCCTGCGCGACGTTGAAGCCCTGTCCGCTGCCGGTGTCCCAGTCCATGCAGAACGCGGCCGTCATGGCGCGATCGTGCTCGACGCGCGTTCCCGTCTGGACCTGTCACGGCTCGATCCCTCCGAGCTGCAGCTCCTCGCGGCAGTCGGCCTCTGCCCCGACCAGCTCGCACAGATCGGCCTGGGAGAGGTAGGTGAACACGCCCGCGCCAAGCTCACGGCAGCCACCCGTCGCTGGGGCACAGGCGAACCGCCTCTGACCGATGTCCTATTGATCGACCCTGCCGGATGGTTCACGCCTGCCACGACCCGGGACCTGTCGAGTTTGCTGGCTGCGGCCCGGCAGGGCC
The DNA here is from genome assembly GCF_040981045.1 of Kocuria sp. CPCC 205260. Taxonomy (NCBI): domain Bacteria; kingdom Bacillati; phylum Actinomycetota; class Actinomycetes; order Micrococcales; family Micrococcaceae; genus Kocuria; species Kocuria sp. CPCC 205260. Next base: position 395,242 of record NZ_JAVKPT010000001.1, on the reverse strand, counting down.
GCCGGCTCGTCGTCACCTACCGCCACAGCGGACACGCCACTGCCGACACCTACCAGGTCGACCCCTACGGACTGGTCAGCAAGCAGGCCGCCTGGTATCTGGTTGGTGACGTGGACGGCACGCCGCGTATGTTCAACACCAATCGCCTGGTGACACACAAGGCTATGGACGAACCGGCCGTGTTGCGGCCCGGCCAGCCCTTGGAGAAAGTCTGGGATCAGTTGGTCGGCACGTTCACCACCGACGCGAGCGTGGAGATTAACGCTCACCTGCGGGCCAACCGGCTGGACCTCGCCGCCAGGATCCTGGGGAGCCGTCTGGTCGACGTGTCCAATCCCGTCGACGAGTGGCTCACCATCACCGTGGCCTATCCCGACATCGAGTCGGTTCGCCAGCTCCTCCAATTCGGGGACCACATCAAAGTCCTCGACCCACCTGAAGCCGTGCAGCGCGTCCATGACCTCGCCCACCAACTGATGCAAGCTCACAACCCGGCAGGCTCAATCAACGTCTCCGGTCATTACACCTAGGACTGCTCCTCCATCTGCCGCTCGTAGGCGGCCTCCTGGCGTGCCCTCTCCAGCGAGGCCTGCGGCACCCGATGGCTGGAGTGCTCGAGCTCGTAGACCCGGCGCTGGATCGGCGTCATCCCGCCCCAGATCCCGAAGCGCTCGGTCGCAGCCAGCGCCGTGTCGAGACACTGCTGGCGCACCGGGCAGCTCACGCACAGCTTCTTGGCCTTCACGGTCGAGGCCCCGCCGGCGTAGAACAGGTCCGGATCAGCGCTGGTGCAGGCTGCCTGTTCGCGCCACGACTCAGTGAGGCTCGTCTGCAGGGGCCGCACCTGCTCGGTGATCCAGCGGCTCATGGCAGATCACGCTGCCAGGGCGCAGCAGTCCTTTCCGAAGACTGGACGCACAGTCCGCCATGACGAGCCAGCGCTTCGCCGATGTCCTGGCTGTCAAGCACGCGATCCTTCAGCAGCTGATCGATGAGCTCCTCGATGGCCTCCGACGGCACACGATCCAGCATGTTCGCCGCATCGACCTGAGCTCGATCCAGCAGCAGCGGGCCCAGCAGATTCGTGGGTTCGCCCTCGAGCAGACGCAGTCGTCGCTGGTTGCTGATCAGCTGATCCAGCTTCTCCTCCGAAGCCGTCAGCCAGGACGGTCCGTCGCGCAGATCCCAGCGGAAGTCGTAATCCAGGTGAGCTCGCTGTCGCCGATCATGGCGGCCCTCGACTGCACGATGTGCCTGCATCTGGCGGACCATGGCCTCGATGCCGGCCATGCACACCATCCGGTCATCGTGCTCAGACACCAGCAGGGGCACGAAGTGATCCCCGCGGCTGGCCGGATCACCCGGGATGATCGAGGCTGTGACCCTCGCACCCTGATCCGCCAGCAGATCCAACATCTCGATGCGCTGGCCGACCCGACCCTGCTGCCAGCTGATCATCGACTGGCCGATCAGATCAGCAGCCACAAGACGATCGGCAGCACGGTCAGTGCCCTCTCCGGCGTCGCCGATCTTCTCCTTCCGGGCTCGTGCATCATGCGCCCGGCGCAGGCACCAGCGCACGGTCGTGATCGCGGCTCCGATGATCATCGACAGCAGCAGCAGATTCAGCACAAACTCCACGGGCAGGGTGCTGAAGAGGCTCTGCGGCGGTCCGCCGACGATGGCCGCGAACAGCATCAGCAGCAGCACGCCTGCGCCGCTGTAGAGCAGCCCGAGGAACAGACCCTCCACGGCCGCGCTGCTGGCCTGCAGCATCAGCGTGATCAGGTGCGCGCTCACCTTGCCGAGTCGGCGCAGGCGGCGGTGGCGCATCGGCCACGAGCGCTGGCTGCGATGATCCGGCTCGCGCTCGGGATCATCGCGGACCGGGATCACCACGTGTCCGGCCTGCTGCTCAGGAGTCGTCACGGCCGTGCTCATCGCGCGGCCTCCGCGATCTGAGCCTGCTCGGCGGCCGGGACCTCGGCGTCGCCCTCGCTGGAGGACATGAGCAGGTTCAGCTCGGCGACACGGGCGGCCAGGTAGAGGCCCTCGCGGTTCAGATGCCGGGAGTAGCTGCTGTCCAGGTAGAGCACCGGCACGTCGCCGGCCACCGCGTGCAGAGCGGGGTAGAGCTGCTCCTTGAGCGGTCCCGAGCCGCCGCCGTAGACGTAGACCACCTCGGTGGCAGCCCCAGCCTGGGCGAGCACGTTCTGGAACATGCCGGCGATCTCCTGGACCAGGTACTCGGCCTCGTCTGCGACGAAACCGGCAGCCCGGGAGTGCCGCCCGCGCTGGAAGGCCGAGGGAACCGTCTGCAGGAAGTCGGCCAGCTGCTTGCGCGAGGAGAACTGCAGAGACGAATCGCTCTCCACCATCCGGTCCATGCCGTTGGACAGGGCCGTGCCGTAGCCGGACTCGAGCGTGTCGGAGGCCTCGGCGTTGAAGGCCCCGTCGGTGAAGACCGGGAAGTTCACGGTCCCTTCTCCGACGTCGACGCCGACCGTGTTGCGCACGGCCACGAGATCCTGGGCCGTCACACCCTCGACCAGCTGCGGGTCGCGGCTGCGCAGATCCTCCAGCAGGGCAGCCGCCAGGGTCTCGCCCTTGTCCGAGATCGCGTACTGAGCCGATGCGCCCTCAGCCACCACCTGCACGTCCAGGAAGCGCAGACGCACCGCGACCGGCGTCGAGAAGTTCTTCACGGTCACGATGTGCGTGGCCGGCTCCCCGGGCTGACCCATGAACTGCGCGGCGAAGCCATGGCGCTTGGCCACGAACTCGGAGATCGGCAGCGCGAGCCCGGCGCGCACATCCACCGTCAGCTCGTGATCGGGCAGCTCATCGTGGACCGACACGTAGTCGCGCACGGCCTTGGCGGCGAAGACGCCGAGCACCAGCACTGCCGACAGCTCCTGATCGGCCTTCGAGTGACGGCCCAGCACCTCGAACTCGGTGAACTTGGAGCCGCGCACGGACAGGGCCGCCCGACCGAAGATCCGGCGATCCGAAGCAGTCACCAGCGGCGTGACCATCGAGCAGTCGAGGACGTTGTAGAAATCCCCGCCGGTGATCTCTGCCGCCTTGGAATCCGGCACCGGAACCTTCGGCGTGGAGCGCGACGTGCTGATCACACCGGAGGGCAGATCGATGTCATCGATGGTATCCAGCTCGGTATTGCGGATCACGCCCTTCACATATCCGTTGCCGACGTCGATGCCGCCGGTGAGGCTGATGCGATCGTGCTTGTTCATGGTTCTCGTCCCGCTTTCATGATGAAGAATGGAAATGCTGCCCGCTCTGCTCAGGAGTATGAGAGAGCATCTAATTCAGTGATCTCGATCTAACGCCGCGTCGAGCGCATGATCTCGTTCATGTCGACCTGTCGAGGCACCGGTGCCTCTGCGCTGTCGCCATCCGCCGACGAGACGGTCTGCGGCACACTGCCGGCGGCCGATCCGGCGTCATCGGACTGCGGATCCGAGGCGCGGCGCTTGATCGTGGAGACCCGCCGCGGCTGCACCGGCTCAGCCTCAGGCTCGAGCTGCGCAGGCTGCTCTGTCTCATCCGGCTCGTCGAGCAGCGCAGGCTCCTGAGCCTGCGCTGCATCGATCGGCAGATCCCGGCTGGGCGCGACCGCCGGCGTCGGGGCCGCAGGCGGTCGACCCTGCCGCGGCTTCTGGTCCACCGGGCGGTTGTAGACGTCCGTGTAGCCCTCGCGCTCGATCGACTCCCGGACCAGCACACGCAGCGACGCCGGGACGTCCTCCTGAGCCTTCACCCAGGCCTGCGTGGAGACATCGGCGGCCGAAACCGTCCAGCGCAGTCGCCGCGGCTCGTACACCTCCTCTGTCTCGACGACCGATGCAGCTGCAGAGGCATCGCGAGTGCTCATGCGCCGGACACCTCATCCTCGTCTTCACGAGTCGCCTCGCGACTCTTCTTCTCCGAGGCCGCGTCCGCGATCACCCGGGCGTAGAACGAGGTCTTGCCCGCGCGCTTCCCGGCGAGCTGACGCTGATGCTGAGCATGTTCCATGGAGGCAGCCCTCCTTCCTGTCAGGTCGATGGCATGCCGTGCTTGTGTCCGCCATCGACTCGAGAAACCCTGTCGAGAGACAGTCTATGGCCTTTCGGTGGCCTCGACAAGACCTTTCAAAGTCCTCTCGGAGGCCACTCGAAGTCCACACACGGTGCTGAGGACTTTCATCGGCCTCGGCGAGACCAGCTGGAGGTCTCCTAGAGGCCACCGGAAGTCCCCTCCGGCTCTCTCCGGCTGCGGGGGACTTTCATCGGCCTCCCAGTGGCCTCGGCGCGACCGTTCAAAGGCCGTTTTGGTGCCTGAAGACCCCTCGAGAAGCTCATCCAGCCCGGCCAGAGGACCCTGAGGACTTTCACTGGCCCTGCAGTGGTCATTGCTGGCCAATGGGAGGCCACTATCTGGTCTCATCGAGGCCAGTCGAAGGCCGATGAAAGTCCTGCCGAAGGCCTTCAGAAGGCCTCTCTTCAGAGCTGCTGCACGGCGGTGAAACAGGGCGGGCTCGCAGCTCGAGGTGGGAGGCCGCAGGGTGCGATCCACGGACGGGACCGGGCCTCGAGAACGCAGTTGGCGATGCGGCTCCGGCAGGGCGCTCAGCCAGTCCGCGCAGTCACACGCAGCCGTGCCGCTGGCGCGCCCCGTCTGCTTGAGGTGCACCCACCTCGAGCTGCGAGCTGGTGGAGGCAGATGCTGCCGGCACCGGAGGAGCACTGGGGCAGTGCCGGTGCATCACCGGGGCAGTGCGGGGCGCGCCAGCTGGCTGGTCGTCGCAGAGAGCTGGAGATCGGGCCCGGGAAAACAGCCAGAGATGCCCGTCGCAGGAACTGCAGGGGCCTTACGGGCCCAGCGTGACTTGGCGCACAGGAGAGGAGCCTGGAGGCAACCACTCGCCCAAAGAGGCTCCTCTCCTGTGCACCAAGCACCAGAGGCAAGGTCTGCCGGTGCTTGACCAGCCAGCCGGCGCTGGGGGTTGCACCTCGTGAACAAAGCCGGAGACTGATCAGTCTCACGCACGGACGACCCAGAGTTATCCACAGCCTGCACCGGCTCCGCCGGGATGTTCAGGACGTCCTGCAGGCGGTGCTCTGCCGACGGCAGCGACTCAGCCAGAAGAGCAGGATCCACCGGCTCCGGAACTGATGCTCACCACGAGCCGCACAACCGGCAGAGACACCCGTACGGATGAGCGCTCGTGCCTCGCTGGAGCATCAACAGGCCACCCGTACGCCTGTATCAGGCACACAGAGCAGACCGTACGCCTAACAAGCTGCTGACCAGGCGAAACGAACCGACCCGTACGCCCTACGGGCAGAGAGAGACACCCGTACGGGTCGAGGGTGTACGGATCGTTTCCCCTGATGTTTCAGGCCTCCGCTGACGCTCCGGCGCTGAAACAGAGAAGGAGCGGCAAGGGGAGAGAAAGGGCATAAGGGAACCTGATCACACGGTGCTGCGCACCCGGGCTGCGCCCGGCCCCTCGCTTCGCTTCGGGACGTGTGAGTCGGCATAGCCGACGGGTTCCTACCCTCGCTGGCGCTCGGTTGATCCCTCCGGTCGCTGGCGCTCCCTGCGGGCCTATGCCCATCGCTGCGCTCAGAGAGGATGACCCACCTCGGGCTCTCGCGGCATGTATCCACAAGTGGATTCGCCGCCAGGAGAGCGAGGCCCGAGGTGATGAGCCTGTGCGGCGCACGTGGATGCCCGGGATCTGCCGCTGGCGCGGCACCGGTGTCCCACGTGCGTCGCTCAGGCTCCGGGAGTGTGAGGCCGCCGCCGGCGGCGACAGCTCGAGCGCACCGCGGGCGGTGCATGCAGCGCAGAGCTCGAGCTGCCAAGGAGACAGCGATCCTGCCGTCGGCAGGAATGGCCAGCGCAGGCTGGCTCGAGAGCAGTGATGTGTCGATGAGAAGAGAGCATCGAGTCCAGAGTCATCAGTTCGGCTCGGGCTCGGTGATCCTGCTGTGCTGCGATCGACTGTCACATCGACTGCCGCGAGCTGTCTCGATGTGACATTCCGTGCGGCTTCGATGACCGGCCCGTCCTCCACGGATCAGCTTCGGCCGAACTGGGACGAGCCCTGCGATGAAGTCGTTGATCCTCTCGTTCTGAGCTGACCGGCGGTCGCGATCACAGGGCAGATCCGCCCTGTCGGCCATGTGCTGGATCGAGCCGGAGAGCGGCTCGCGTCACCACCGAAACTTTTCGTGAAACGTTTCCAGAAACTTTGCGCACAACGTTGTGCTGAGACTTCTCGACCCCATGACACCTACTGCAGAAGGAGGCTCGGACCCATGAGCCAGGCATCTCACGTCCTGATGGTCACTGGATCCCGCGACTGGGACAGCCAAGCAGCAGTGACCGATACGATCTCGGCCCTGTTCGACGAGTGGCTGGCCGGTCCGGTGCCGGTCACGATCCCGGTGCTGATCTCCGGTGCCTGCCCGACCGGCGCTGATCAGCTCGCCGAGCAGGTCTGGTCGCAGCCGCGCTTCCCGATCCACCGCATGCCGGCCGACTGGGACGCCCACGGTCGTCGTGCCGGGTTCGTGCGCAACCAGGAGATGGTCGACCAGGCCGTCATCGCCCGGGACGCCGGCGCGGTCGTGAATGTGATCGCCTTCGCGGATCTGTGCAAGAAGCCGGACTGCCCGCAGGCGGCCCAGCAGGATCTGCGCGAGACAGACCACTGGACACCCGGGCACTTCTCGCACGGAACGATGCACGCTCGTCGTGCGGCTCTGGACGCAGGTCTGGACGTGCGCACGATCGTGCATCCGACCCTGCCGCCGTTCTGAGCATGAGCCAGCCCCGAGTCGCTGTGCGTGGTGCACTCGACTCGGGGCTGTGTCGTGTCGGATCAGAGCTGGATGGGTCGGGCCTCAGACCTGGGGGAGTCCGCCGTGCTCCTGCTTGTAGGCGGCGTAGATGTGCTTGGGGATCACACCGCGGTCGGCGATCTCGAAACCCTCGTCCTTGGCCCACTGGCGCACGATGTCGCGCTGCTCGGGCGTCGTGTCCGGCACGAAGCGCTTCGGGTTCGGGCGAGGCCCGGCCTTGCGCGCGATCTCGAGATACGAGTTCAGAGCCTGGATCAGCTGATCCCGCTCTTCCGGAGTGAGGTCGACTTCGTACCACGTGCCTTCCAGGCCGAAGGTCACAGTCGAGGCGTTCGTGCTGCCACTGAGGTCGGATTCTACGATCTGTCGGATAGCCATGGGCCACAAAGTAATCCATTCCGGCTGAGAGGTCACCCATATATGCACTCGAGTCGTGCCTTATGGCAGCTCTGAAGGCCAGCCGGATCCTCTATTCCTGCAGAATCCGCAGATCTATCAGTCGGTACTGCTAGAATAGCACTAATAAACAAGGACACCCGAAACGCTGTCCACTCAACTGCCCACTTGCAGGAGTTCCACTCATGACTCTCATGGCCTCTGACGAGGATCGCGTGTTCGATTCCGTCCCCTTAGACAACGACCCCACGGTCGATCTCTTCGCCCTGCTGCGCCAGCGTCGCGGCTGGACCGACGAGTACCTCGCCCAGATCGAGGACCCCTCCCACGAGCCCCTCAAGGACCTCGAGCCGATGATCGAGTGCCTGGACCAGATCCGGGCGAAGGGTCTGCAGATCACCATCGCGCCGGACTTCGACATGGATGGCATCGCCTCGGGCGTGCTCGGCTATGCCGGTCTCAGCGAGCTCGGCTTCGACGTGAACCTGCAGATCCCCGACTACCGCCGCGGCCACGAGCTCACGCGCGCCGACATCGAGGAGATCGATCGCCTCTTCCCGGACACCGACGTGCTGCTGACCTGCGACAGCGGCGTGAACTCCTACGCCGGTCTGCATGCTGCACGCACCCGGGGCTGGATCACCCTGGTCACGGATCACCACCAGGAGCTGGAGCCGGGCTGCCCGGCCGACATCACCGTGGATCCCTGCCGGCTGGATGAGACCTACGCCCATCCCGGGATCTGCGGGGCCGCCGTGCTGCATCAGGTCCTGGAGGCCTACGCGGCCCGGTTCGCGCCCGAGAAGAAGTGGCAGATCCGGATGCTGTCGCTGTTCGCCGGGCTCGGCACGGTCTCGGATGTGATGCCGCTGCTCTACGAGAACCGTCAGCTCGTGCGCAACGCAGTCTCGATCGCCCGTCTGCTACGAGCTCCCGCCCCGCGCACGAAGCGCGATGCGTGGAACCAGCTCGTCCCGGACTATGACCTGATGGATCCCCGCCAGGCCACGATGATCCAGCTGATGCCGGCCTCGGACCTGCACCCGGTCTACCGTCGTGCCTTCCTCGGATTCGCCACGCTGCTCAAGGCCTTCGCTCAGGCGGACAAGCTGCGCGCGGACACCGAGCTGACCGAGGAGTTCTTCGGCTTCTACCTGGCTCCGGCGATGAACAGCCCGCGGCGGATCGAGACAGACATCGCGCCCTGCTTCGAGATCTTCACCTCCAAGACGATCGACGAGATGCACGCCGCGGCCCAGACGGTCATCGAGTATTCAGCGATCCGCAAGCAGCGCACCGGCGAGTACCTCGAGCAGATGCTCGACGATGAGAAGGCCCACGCGCAGCCGCTGGCCCCGTGGGTCTGGTTCTCGCCGGCTCCCACGGGCATGCAGGGTCTGCTGGCCAACCAGATCATGCACCGCACCGGTCTGCCGGCCGTGGTCATGTCGGCTCCGGGCAGCGCCTCGGCTCCGATCGGCGGTTCGGCCCGGGCCCCGCAGTGGTTCCCGGTGATCGACGTGCTGGCCCCGGTGATGGGCATGCACGCCGTGGGCCACCAGCAGGCCTGCGGTGTGAAGCTGCAGCGCGCGGATCTGCTGCCCGAACTGGTCGATGCCCTGCGTGAGAACGCTGCTCTGGCCTCGGCTGCCGCGCAGCAGACGCAGACTCGAGCGGCTGATCTGCGCATCGGTGTCAGCCACGACTGCGACACGGATCTGGAGGACGTCGAGGCGATGCAGACTTTCATCCGTCGCATCGCCTCGATGAAGCCCTTCGGGCACCGCTTCGAGGCCCCCAGCGTCGAGCTCGTCGTGTCGACGAACCATCTGGCCCTGCGCCGGATCGGCTCGGAGTCCCAGCATCTGCAGATGATCACCGCCGGCGGAATGAAGCTGCTGTGGTGGAATGCCGCCGAGCAGCACTACGAGGCGCTGCGCCAGGTGATCGATGCCGGCCACCGGTTCCGGACCCTGCGCTTCACGGCGGCCCTGCAGCTCAACGAGTTCCGCGGCGTCGAGCGGGTGCAGGCCGTGATCCAGGATCGCCTCGAGGATGACTACCTGTGAGCCCCGCCGATCAGTCGTCTGTGCTCTCTCGTACCTGGTGGGCGCTGTATGTGCCGCTAGGCACGCTGCTGGGCTACTGCGTCGTCGCGATCCTGGCGCTGAGCCTGGGCCTGTCGCCGGTGTGGGCCACGATCGTCACCGGAGTGATCGCCGCGGCCTGCGTGCTGGTGCTGCGTGCTCGCAAGCCGCCGCTGTTCGATCCTGCAGCACGCGCTGGGGGAGAGGTTGCAGCTCGCGGGCGGCTTCCCCGGAACATGTGGCTGCCGATGATCCTCGCGCTGGGACTGGCCTTCCTGGCAGGCCAGGTCCTGGGGGTGCTCGTGCTGACCAGCACCGGCGGTGCTGGCTTCGAGCACTCTGTGGCGGATCGCGAGGCCGGCGGAGTGCTGCCGGCACTGCTGCTCTCTCTGCTGATCGCCCCGGTCGCCGAGGAGGCTCTGATGCGCGGGCTGGTCTACCCGCTGCTGCGTCGTCGGCTCTCGATCGTGGTCTCCGTGATCCTGACGCTGGCCACCTTCGCGGTCATGCACATGAACGCGGTGCAGATGCTGGCGGTGGCCCCGCTGTCGGTGCTGCTGTGCTGGATCTACGAGCGCACGAACTCGCTGGCTGCCTGCATGGCCGGGCACTTCCTGTTCAACGTCGCGGCTCTGACGGTGCCTGCAGGACTGATCGGTGCGCTGACCAACCCGGTGGTCGGCGTCGTGCTGACCGTGCTGTTCATCTGCGCCATGGTGCTGCTGCGGCAAGTGGACTGGCACTGCGCCCACGAGCGCGAGATCGAGCACAGCTGAAATGTCCCGCGGTCGCGGATTCAGCGAAGATCTCCTGGCCTGGGACGCCGGCGCTGCAAGGCGCAGGCGTCCCAGGCCATCGTGCGTCGGTGACCGGGCATCCCGGTCACGGGGTCGGTCTTGAAGGGATCGGCGAACGGGCAAGCCGTTCATCTCGTATGATCCCCAGAAGTCGATGACGCTGATCTGTTCGCCGAAGGAGGTGCGCTCGTCATGACCATCATTTCTCCCTGCCGCTACAACTCTGCCGGCCAGCTGCTCGTGCCGCGGCGCGCTGATATCGATGCGGCTGCTGATCGTGCTCTGGATGAGGCCATCTTCGAGGACACCAGCCACGCGACCTTCGACCGCGGGTTCTACCACCGCTTCGTCATCGATGTGATCGATGCGAGCCCGGACGCAGCCCGTGATCGCCTGGACGCCAAGCTCGAGCGCTTCATCGACATGGGCAGCTCCAAGGGCCGCTACCGTGCGATCCGCCGTACGCCCAGCACGGGCACCGTCGGGCGCGATCGCCGGATCAAGATGTCCTACACGCTCATCTACGCGATCGAGTGATTCCTGCACTGCGCCTGCGCAGTGCCTCCCGCGTCGAGAGCCTTCTCGACGCGGCCCACATTCCCGGATCCGCCTGAGTGCGGGTCCAGCGCACGCAGCCTATGACGGGTGAGCGTGCGCTGCCGATCTGAAATGCGAGAAGCCGGAGAGCAGGACCCCTTCCCACGGGGGTTCAAGCTCTCCGGCTTCTCAGTTTCGCATTCCAAAGCGACAACGTACAGGTGACGACAGCGGACTGGCTCAACCACCTGGGAAAAACAATAGCACACACGAGAACGTGCGCAAGGACTATCAGAGAGGAACTTCTGATCCGTTCCTCGATCTCTTGTTCGCGCGTCGAGCGATTAAGTCGACAGACCTGTCGCAGTTGCTCTCGACTGCCGAGGTGTACCAGCAGTGGTGGTACAGCGGTACAGGACCCGAGAAAGGCCTTCTGACTAGGCACGACAGGTTGTCGAGAGGACGGCCCGACGAGAAGCTGTACCACCTGCCGATCGCGTCGCGGTACGACATCGTACCTGGTCAGAGCGCGATTGCAGCAGATGTACCACCTGTACCACCAAATCCCGACATTTTTATATGGCCACATGCGTGCATGAGGCAAGGAGGGTGTACCGCCCATATATAACTTCAGATTAGGTGGTACAAGTGGTACAAGCCCCCATAAAGCCCTTCTGACTAGGGGCGATGCCCGTACCATGTACGATCGGGAAGTGGTACAGGGCCCCCTCCTCATCGGCCCCATTCCCTGGCTGACCAGGCACGACGTGTGTACCACCACTGGTGGTACACCTGCCTCGGTCCGGGCTGATCCGCCGACTGCCGACCTGCAGCCTGCGTCCTGAGCTGACCATCCGCTCGAGTCCTCGCTGTCCTGTCTCCAGGTCCTCTCGACGTCCTGCCGGCTGACGCCGGCCGCGGGTGCGCCCTCGACATGCCGACTCGCGCTTCCCGCCTCAGGTGCCCTGTGCCGCACTGCCTCTTGTGCATGATGCGCGACTGACGAGGCCGTCACGGACTCGACAGCCTTGTGCGAGAGGCCTCTCGTGAAGTAGAGTCATTCCACATTCCATTCGATTACGAGACGGAAACGGCCTTCCCACTGCCAGGCTGCTTCGGTCTTCGCGACATCGTGAAAGAGACAGCCCATGGCTTCCGACGACCCCGTTTACAGCGACGACCTCGACCCCTTCGACGGCCCGGACTCCGATGAGCCGGACACGGATCTCACGACTGCAGCCGGCCCCGGCTCCGTGATCGATCCCGGGCTCGAAGCATCCCAGGAGCTCGAGAAGCACTTCAGCTCCAGCACTCAGGCCTCCATCGATGCCGTCGTGCGCCGAGCGACAGACGCCTACCTCTCGCGCCTGGATCCGCAGCGCGCGCCGGACGCTGAGATCATCGAGCAGCGACTGCTCAATCTGGTCAACACGGTCATCGACCGGGACAACCGCACCAAGACCTCGAGCAACGCCGAGAAGCAGTCGAGACTGCGAGCCCTGTGGCCCTGGCAGATCGCCCAGATCATGCTCACGCTGCACCGGATCATCCGCGTCGCGCCCTCGGACAAGGACACCGATCGCGAGTACGACCTGCTGGCCATGTACCAGCCCGAGGGACCCTCGGCCGGCACCTACACCTCCAGTGAGGACGACCTGCGCACCTGTGCTCGTCGCTACTCCACGCGCCTGTCGCTCAACGACTTCAAGGAGGTCACGGCCGTGCTGCGCGAGGACGCCCCACGTGTCACCCAGTGCCGGCACCGTGACCTGATCGCCGTGAACAACGGGATCTTCCACTACGGCACCGAGGACGCCGAGCTCGAGATCGACGGCACCATCCAGACCTTTCAGGCCAAGTCGCTGCACCCGTTCGACCCGCGCATCGTCTTCCTGACCAAGTGCCACATCGACTACGTGGCCGATGCGGTCTGCCCGATGATCACCCATCCGCAGGACGGCACGGTCTGGGACATCGAGTCATGGATCCAGGACCTCTCGGATCATGAGGGCGTCCCGGAGCTGCTCTGGGAGATCATCGGCGCGATCATCCGACCGCGCGTGCGCTGGGGCAAGACCGCCTGGTTCTACTCCGAGGTCGGCAACAACGGCAAGGGCACCCTGTGCGCCCTGATGCGCAACCTCTGCGGGCCCCGGGCTCACACCTCGATCCCGCTGTCGGACTTCGGCAAGGACTTCGCGCTCGAGCCGCTGGTGCGGGCCTCGGCGATCATCGTCGACGAGAACGACGTCGGCACCTACATCGACAAGGCCGCGAACCTGAAGGCGATCGTCACCAACGACGTCATCCAGATCAACCGCAAGCACCGGATGCCGATCGCCCACCAGTTCTTCGGGCTGATGGTCCAGTGCCTCAACGAGCACCCGCGCGTGAAGGACAAGTCCGAGTCGTTCTACCGCCGGCAGCTCTTCGTGCCCTTCGACAAGTCCTTCACCGGCCACGAGCGCCGCTACATCAAGAACGACTACCTGATGCGCACCGAGGTCCTCGAGTACGTGCTCTGGTACTGCCTGCATCGAGCCGGTGCTGAGACCCCGGGCAGCTACTACGAGTTCTCCGAGCCGAAGGCCACCCTCGACGAGCTGAACGAGTACAAGAAGTCCAACGACCCGGTGCGCGCCTTCTGGGAGGACTTCCGCGAGGAGTACGTCTGGGACCTACTGCCCTTCACGTTCCTCTACGACCACTACAAGGCCTGGATGGCGCGGCACTACCCGGCCGGCATCGTGCTGGCGGACCGGACCTTCATCAAGGATCTGCTCTCGGCCGTGCGCAAGGACTCGATGTGGGGCTGCCCGGACCGCTCTCGCAAGATCCGTCCCGGTCAGATGATGAGTGCGCCCGAGCACCTGATCCACCACTACTCGCTGACCGCGTGGATGAACCCGCACTACCGCGGCACCAACCTCGACAAGATCTGCCAGCCCGCGCTGCAGACCAGCTACCGCGGCCTGGTGCGCACCGCCTCGGCCTACGGCGTCGCTGCCGGGCTCGATCAGGACGATCCCGATGCGACCGGTGCTGATCCCGATGACACGGATGCCTGAGGCATCGCCCGGCGAGGCCGGGCCGGGTGCTGTCTCGATTTGGCGGGTCTGGCTGTCCGGTTCGGACAGGCCAGGCCCGCGTGTCCCTTCCCTGCTCACGAAAGGTGCCCATCATGCGCCGTGAACCCGTCACCGCCGACGGCTCGATGTTCACCTTCTACGACATCGAGTCCCTGTCCAATGCCTTCACCATCTGCGCCTACATGCCCGTGCGCGACGAGCCCAAGGTGCACCTGCTCGAGATCTTCTACCTGATCGATGACCCGAGCCTCGTCGCCCAGATCGACTTCGCAGTGCTCTACGACCGCGTCGTGGCCGCCAACCCAGCAATGGGCCCCACCAGCTTCGTGCCCTGGAACCTGGCCACGCAGCCCGGTGCGTCCCGGCTGGCTCAGCTGGTCGGTGCCTCCACGGCCGATCAGGTCTGCGATCCCACGGATCTGTCCCGGCTGCCGGTCCAGTTCCGTCCCGTCTGCGACACGGACACCGACTACAACCCGATGACCAGCCCGTTCCTGGCCGGCTACAACTCGCAGAACTACGACACGGTGATGCTGGCGCAGTTCCTGGCCGAGTCGTTCCCGGTCGATCCCACTCAGCAGAACGGCCCGGTCTTCCAGCCGGCCTCGGCCGCAGAGCTGCGCCGGCACAATGACCTGCTCTACTCGACCTACATCGACTACATGCCGAAGTCACTGGGCTACGACAGCCCGGCTGCAGTCCTGCGCAAGAACATGCTGGCCAGCGGTCGGCATCTGGATGTGGCTCGTCTCAACGAGGCTCAGGTCAAGGTCGCGCTGAAGCGTCAGCTCGGCATGCTCGGCCGCCAGATCCTGGAGTCCGAGAAGCTCTCGCAAAACACGGTGATCGAGTCGATCGAGCATCTCTACGATCTGCTGGCCTACAACGTCTCGGACTGCGTGGGTCTGTCGCATCTGTTCGACGACCCGACCTACAGCAACGCCTTCGACCTGAAGGCCGGCCTGGTCGCCCGGTACGACGAGACGCGGCGTCTCTCCGACGGCACGGTGCGCAAGGATCGCCTGAGCATCGACAGCTCCTCGGCGAAGCTGGTCGGTCGGATCCTCTCGCCATACGGGCACCTCGATGATGCCCCGGTCGTCAGCTTCAACTACCCGCACCCTGAGGTGGCTGCCCAGCGCGGTGTGCCGGTGACCAACGTCCTGGACGACACCGAGAGGTACTTCCGTCAGAACATCGCGGACCCGGATGATCCGAGGATCACGACGCTGCAGAAGCAGGCCTGGGCTCGATTCAGCCAGGTGCTGGCCTTCTACCGCGAGATCGAGGGCAAGAACTTCAACGACTCGCCCGAGTACCAGCAGAGGCACGGTCCGACGCACACGCCGCATGAGCTCAAGGAGATCACCAAGCGCGCGCTGAACGTGCCGTACTTCCGCGCCGACGGCTCGCCCGACTCCTGCTTCGTGACGTTCTCCACCGGAGGCATCCACGGAGCGGAGATCAACGCCCAGGCCGTGAAGGATCAGCAGGAGCAGTACGCCGAGCAGGCTCAGCAGATCCGGATGGCCCGGGGGCTGTTCGCTGCTGATGCGCAGAAGTTCCTCGAGCTCGCCAAGGACCAGCACAACGTGCTGACCCTGCCCGATGGCCGTCGGGTCGACAAGCGCCTGGTGCTCATCGGCTCGGACCCCGAGAAGGTCCGCTACCGCAAGCCGAAGGCCGGCGTCACGGATGAGGCCAGTCTCCAGCGCGAGCAGCTGGCGGCCGCCCAGGCGCAGCTGCCGGATCCGGCCGATCTGCTGGCGACCCAGCGCGAGGCGACGATGCAGTACGACGTCGTGCTCGCCGATGGGCTGGTGCTCGAGGCCAAGACGGTGCTCACCAGCAACCGCAAGGAGTTCCGCGAGGCCCCCGGCATCGCAGCCCCGACCATGTTCCAGGACAAGGACGATGGCTCCAACGTCCTGGACAAGAGGTTCACGTTCACCTCGGCCGGGCTCGTCGTGCACGAGGACTTCACCAGCTACTACCCGAACCTGCTGCGCAACATGCGCGCGTTCTACAACAAGCAGCTCGGGGAGGATCGCTACGCCAGCATCTACTTCCAGAAGGAGGAGCTCGGCAAGCAGCTGAAGGACCCGAGCCTGACGAAGGAGCAGCGCACCGCGCTGACCAACGCCCGCAACGGGACGAAGCTGATCCTCAACTCGGCCTCCGGTGCCGGCGACGCCTCGCACAAGACCCCGATCCGGATGAACAACACGATCATCGCGATGCGGATCATCGGTCAGCTGTTGACGTGGCGGATCGGTCAGGCCCAGACGCTGGCCGGCGGTCGGATCATCTCGACGAACACCGATGGCCTCTACTCGGTCATCGACCACGACGGCACCTTCGACGTCGCCACCAACAACCGCGTGCTCCAGGAGCAGCAGGCGGCCATCGGCGTCGACATCGAGCCCGAGCTGATGTTCCTGATCAGCAAGGACTCGAACAACCGCATGGAGCTGATGCCTCCGCGCGGGGTGCCCGAGCTCGAGGATGCCGTCCAGCCGCAGCGGCTGCTGCGCGACGACGGCGGGTTCGAGATCCAGGACCTGGAGATCACCGCCGCCGGCGGGGGATCCCTGGCCTGCTTCACCGGTCCGCTGGCCACCAAGTCGCTGTCGCACCCTGCTGTGCTGGACCGAGGTCTGGCGCACTACCTGAAGCGACTCACGACCGGCGGTCAGGATCGCCTGCGAGATGCCTTCGATCCGGAGCTGGGTCGGCAGGTCATCGAGGAGGCGATCGACCACAGCGATCCCGTGCAGACCCTGCGGATGTTCCAGAACGTGCTGGCCGCTTCGCGCGGTTCGATCACGTACCCGTTCGCGGCCACGCACATGGGAGCGCAGATCGCAGCCGAACAGGCGGACGGCGGCACGGCCGGCGATGAGCTGGTCGAGCCCCGAGCACTGCAGATGTACAACCGCGTCTTCGTCGTCCGTGAGGGCACCCCTGGCGCGGTGAACCTGCACATGGCCGCGGCCCCCAAGGTCTCGGCCGCCTCGCAGCAGTCCCGAGCGAAGAACGGTCAGCCCGGAAGCCGGCACGACCCCGTGGCACAGCGGATCCTCGCTCACCACGGCTGGGCCACGACCCGCGCCGACCTCATCGAGAACCCGTCGCTGCAGCTGATCCCCGAGGACCGCGACATCGCGGTCCGCAAGATCAACAGCATCGACCCCCGGTGGCCGATGCGGATCGTCAACGACGACCTGTACTGCCTCTCCGACCAGGCCGCAGCCGAGCTCATCGACTCGCTCGACCTGGAGATCTACACGCAGATGCTCGAGGCCACGTTCACGAAGAACTGGCGCAACAGCTGAGCCGGCCTCGTCCTGGGATGCCCCGTGCGTCCCAGGACGAGGCAGATCTCCCAGGACGAGGCAGATCTGCTGGCACGTCCCGATGTACCCACCCCATCCACAGAACAGAGAGTGAGCTCGATCCCCATGTCCACCACACAGCTGCCGGTGCGCGCCGACGATCCGGATACCTCCTACGCGGCCGCCATCCGCGCGACCATGGGCGCTTCCAAGATCCGCCCGGTCATCCTCGACATCCTGCGCCAGGCCGATGAACCGATGACCCACGACGAGATCATCGCTGCCTACCGCTTCCGCATCGTCACCACGCCGGACACGCCGCGGGCCTCCGATTCCGGGGTCCGCACCCGCCTCAAGGAGCTCGTCGCCGCCGGGCTGGTCTACAAGGCCCCGGGCCTCGGCAAGTCGGCCTACGGCAACGCAGCCGTGCTGTGGATGGCCGTCGACGACGATGTCGTGATCGCTGCGGCTCATCAGGTCGCTGCCGATGCGGACGGCCTGAAGCCCGAGGAGGCCGACGACGCCGAGGAGGACGACTCCTGATGAGCGCATGGGTGCGCCGTAATACCACCGTCGAGTCCGACGTCGAGAAGCACCTGCTCGCTGCATGCCGCCAGGCGGGCTTCCTGTGCCTGAAGTTCACCTCACCCGCCCGTTCCGGCGTGCCGGACCGCGCTCTGATCACCAAGGCGGCGACCGTCTTCGTGGAGCTCAAGCGCCCGGGCCAGACTCCGCGTCGGCAGCAGGAGGAGATGCAGAAGAAGATGCGCCGCGCCGGAGCCGTGGTGGCCAACGCCTCCACGGTGGCGGAGGTCGAAGCCCTCGTCGACGAGCTGGTCAGCTTCAACGAGAACTGCCCCACCTTGCACGAGACCGGGCTGGGCTCATGAGCAGCACGCTCGAGCCGCTCACCGAGTCCTCGGCCGGCTTCACGCAGCTGAGCGGCAAGCAGCTGCGCGGGTTCGACCCGCAGATCCGCGAGCTCGCGCTGCGGGCGATCCGAGCTGGCTGCACGGCCAGGATCACCAGCAACCGGCACCTGCTGCTGATCAACGATGCGCGTCTCACGATGTCGCTGCAGAACAAGGACGAGCCCTACAACCGCGGCACCAAGAACGCGCAGGCGGCGATGAAGCGGTTCCTGCAGCAACACCGGGCTGCGCGCAAGCGGATCCTGGCCAAGAAGAGCGTCACCGAGGCTGAAGAAGAGCAGGCCGATCAGACCGTCCAGATGACCGTCAAGGACGGCTTCCTCGAGGGCGGGCAGGACTTCATGCGCTACTTCGACAGCCTGCCCAGGCCGCTGCCTCCGGATGCTGTGCTGGAGGCCAGCGGCAAGCCCGGTCAGCGCACCTTCACGATGATCGACGACAAGTCGGTGCCCGCGGAGGAAGAGACCGCCGAAGAAGAAGAGACCGCAGTGGTCGCAGAGACCCCTGGGGCCTCTGAGGCCTCTGATGTCCCCGAGGTCGAGCAGATCGTCACGCCCGACAACGACGCCGCTGAGCCTGAGCCGGCTGATGACGACGAGAACGCTGATGAGCCTGTCGAACAGGCTGACGGCTCCTTCGTGTGCCCGATCTGCCAGCGCGTGTACCGCCAGCAGGTCTCGTTGACCATGCACCAGCGGATCCACCGCCGACTGCGCACCAACGCCTACTCGGTGGCCAACATCGCGCGGTTCAACGAGACCTCCACGGCTCGTCTGCTGCAGACGCTGATCCAGGCCGGCGTGCACACCGACGGATCGTTCCCGGACATCACGCCGGAGGATCTCGAGGCCGCCGGGCTGAAGGCTCCGCCGGTGCCGAAGCGGTTCTCGACGCGACCGCCCATGGAGCCAGCGCTCACCGGCCCGCATGACCACTCCACCGATTCCCCGAAGGAGGCTGACCCCGTGGCAGCTGATGATGACGACCAGTCTGTTCCGGCTAACGCGAATCTGCCGCTGCAGCTGCCGACCCCCACGCCGCTGGCTGCTGCTGCAGCGCACTCCGGCTCGGTAGCTCCCGATGATCGCGATCCCGAGAAGGTGCTGCTCGCCGTGCGCGCGGCACTGGGACCCGATCCACGGATCCGCCAACTCGAGGCCGAGATCGGCGAGCTGAAGAAGCAGCTCGAGGAGAAGAGCCTGCGGATCCAGCTCATCCAGGAGGCCCTGGCCGGCTGAGGCTGTGCCAGCACCCGGGCTCGAGAGCATCACTGCTCTTGGGCCCGGGCTCCCGGGTCCCGTCTGCTGCACGCTGCCTGCTTCCCCCATTCGTTCGAGAGGACCCTGATCCGCCATGACCACTCCAACCATCGCCCCGGCACCAGTGCCTGCGCCTGTCGCGGCCGCACCGACGCTGAAGCCCTACCAGCAGCAGGTCCTGGACTTTCTGGCCCGGCCGTATGCGGCTGCCTGGCTGGGCATCGGCTACGGCAAGACGCTGACAAGCCTCGCCGCACTGATGACCTACCAGCCCTCCGGCCACATCCTCGTGGTCGCGCCCAAGAACATCGCGCGCTCGACCTGGATCAACGAGATCCAGAAGTGGGGCCTGCCGATCCGAATGAAGTCCCTGATCACCGACGAGCACGATCGTGAACTGACCCCGGCCGCGCGCAAGGCCGGCTTCAAGGCGGTCTTCGACGACCCGCCCACGATGTACTTCATCAACCAGGAGCTGCTCACCCAGTCGCCGCAGAAGATCACTGCCGTGCTGCCGGTGCGGGTTGATCGCCCGACCAGCACTGCGCACACGTACCTGGAGCACCTGGTCCTCGAGCAGGCTGCGGCCACCGTGCGCACCCGGGCTGAGCTGATCGAAGCCACGCGCCAGCAGCACCTGGCTCAGCAGCCGAAGGCCAAGAAGCCGGCCGTAGCCCGTCTCAACGCAGTGATCCGTTCGATGATCAGCGCCGGCGAGCTCGAGTCGGTGCAGCTGCCGTGCCGGACCTGCGGCGGCGATGGCTGCCCCGATTGCTGCAACGGGCTCGTGGACCAGATGCCGCGGGTCGGCACCGCGAAGCACCCGCAGATCGTGTGGCCCTTTGCCACGCTGATCATCGATGAGTCCCAGGGATTCGCCTCGCATGCCTCGGCGCGCTTCAAGGCCCTGGCCGCGGTCCGTCCGGCCATCCAGCGGGTGATCGAGCTGACCGGCACGCCTGCGCCCAATGGACTGCATGACCTCTGGTCGCAGATCTACCTGCTGGACCAGGGCGCAGCGCTGGGGCACAACATCACCGAGTACCGCCGGCGCTACTTCGAGGAGAAGTCCGTCGGCGAGGCCTCCGGGGCCAAGAAGTACATCCTGCGTCCGGGAGCCGAGAAGGAGATCTACGCCGCTATCTCGCACCTGGTCATCTCGGCGTTCACCACGAAGCTGCAGCTGCCGCCGCTGAACGTCCAGGACGTCCCGGTCGTGCTGCCCGAGGAGCTGATGACTGCGTACAAGACCTTCGAGAAGGAGCTGGTGCTCGACATCGCCAAGGACTACGTGGACGCCAAGGGCACCCTCGAAACCGTCGTGGCCACGATCATCGCCGACAACCGGGCCATCCTGAACTCGAAGCTGCTGCAGTTCGCCTCCGGTGCGCTGCACGCCTCGGATCCAGATGATCCCAGCACCGCCGGGGCCGTGGAGATCATCCACAACGAGAAGCTGCACATGCTCGAGCACATCGTGAAGAACACGTCCGGACCGGTGCTGATCGCCTACTACTTCCGGCCCGATCGCGATCGGATCGTCAAGCATCTGCGCGCGACCGGCATCAAGGGGGTCACCACCTTCGACGGATCCCGGAAGATGCTCGCCGACTGGAACGCCGGTCGGATCCCGGCACTACTGCTGCACCCTGCCTCGGCCGGCCACGGCCTGAACTTCCAGGACGGGGGAGCGACGCTGATCTGGTACACGCTCAGCCACTCGCTGGCCCACTACCAGCAGACCAACGGTCGGCTCTACCGCACGGGCCAGAAGCTGCCGGTGAACATCCTGCGTCTGCTCACCGTCGGCACGATCGACACGAAGATGCCCGGCGTGCTCACCGGCAAGGCGGCGACCCAGGACGATCTGCTGGCCGCGGTCTCCACGCAGGGCCCGGCCCAGGTCCAGGCTCAGGCCGCCGGCGGGCCGATCAGCGCAGCTGCTCCGGGCGTGGATGAGACGCAGATCGACGATGCCGCGCTGCAGGAACAGATCGGCGATGCGATCGGTCAGGCGCTGAGCGAACTGCGCTCTCGCCAGGACTGAGGTCACCAGGTGTGCTTCTCGAAAGGTCTCTGCCAGAGGCCTCAGGCCGTAGCATCGAGAACAGGATCCAGCAGCAGCCCGAGCTGCTAGATCCTCACCGACCTGACCACCGATCGCCGCACCATCGAGAAGACGAGATTCCGCTGTACACCGACAAGCCCTTCGACAAGATCCACCAAGCGCTGGTCTTCGACTACGCACGCGCGCTGGTGAAGGCGCAGTCGTCTCGAAGTGCCCTGTCTGCCAAGCAGTCCCGTCGGGCCGCTCAGGAGCGCCGTGTGGCCTTCGACGCCACGATCGCCGTGATGCTGCACCAGCGGCTGCCCCTTCACGCCCAGCAGCTGGATGCACAGATCAGCACGGCCCAGCAGGCCCTGGGCCCGCGCGAGAGGGCCGATGTCCGTCTGCGCCGCATCGCAACCGCCTGTGCTGAGCACATCCGCGAGCAGCAGAGCCTCATCAGCGCCGATACAGCACCTCAATCGACAGAACCGATCACCGACTTCAGCGACGCCCGCTGAAGCACCCAGAGAGGAACGATTCCATGACCATCGACCACCGCATCGACACCCAGACGGCTCACCCCGAGGACGACCTGTCCGTGTGCCGGCTGTCGAAGGACCCGACCCGCTACCACCTCGTCGAGATGGCCGATCAGCTGCCGAAGTTCGAGGCTGTCCCGCAGATCACCGTCTTCGGACCGCCGAGCTGCCCGAACTGCGTGCGCACGATGAACCAGCTCGCCGCCAAGGACATCGCCGCGCAGAAGGTCGACCTCGAGCCCGAGACCGACGAGTACGAGATCATCACGCAGCAGCTGAACCTGCGCGAAGCCCCGATCGTGATGCTGCACTCCGAGCCGGAGGATCCCACCGCGATCGTCAGCTACTGGTCCAAGCACCGCCCGGATCTGCTGCGCCGGCTCACGCGGCTCTGTGCCGACCTGTGAGCCAGACCTGCTGAGGCGGCTCATCGCACAGGCCAGAAGAGCCTGCCGTCACGCTCTGCGTCAAACATGCAGCAATACAGATCAGCCCGAATCCTCAGCAAGGGTTCGGGCTGATCTGCGTCAACTCCTTCATGAAATGACTCGACCGAAATACGACGCAAGACTCTCTGAGAAGCCAGATACATGCTTTTCGTCAGAAACCAGACGAATCAAGCAGCGACACTTCTCGTCTCGATGCTGGTCCGACCCCGGCGGCGCAGCCGCCGCGGGGGAGTGGACGCAGGTCAGCCCGATTCCGGCTGGCTGCCTGCGTCTCGACGCAGGCCCATCACCCACCTCTGGAGGATCCCCATGGCCACCACTGATCTCTACGACCCCCGTCCCGGCGAGAGCTACGCCCGCTGCGAGGACTGCAGCGTCGTGCTGGCAGATCCCGAGGCAGTTCGCACGCACATGGCCGAGACCATGGCCGCCAGGACGGATGCCGGCTCGGCACTGCGAGCCCAGAGCCACTCGGTGCGCACTCTGAACCCGACTCGGCCTCAGCGCATCGCTCGAGCCGTCGAGCAGATCTTGCAGGACGCCGTCTTCCAGGAGCTGGGGCCCGATGACCTCGACCTGGAGATCGGCAGCTTCGAGCTCAAAGACCACATCATCCAAGGCGGTCTGTGCGATCTCGACGACATGGTCAACCACGACCACGCCACGGTCGAGGAGGTCGACGCAGCCCTGGAGCGCAAGCTCGAGTTCCGTCGGATGTGGCGCGAGCAGCACGATCTGCCCGAGCTCGATCAGCCCAAGCTGCCGATCTTCGGCTGAGCAGCACCCATTCAGCACTGCTTCATAACTTCACAGAGAAAGGCTCGTCATCATGACCAGTTACACGATCCGCGTGCACCCGCAGGACCGCAACCGCGTCCTCGTCACCCGCCGGGAGGACTTCGCTTCCACCTCGCGCATCGTCCATGTCCAGGACGCTGACCCGGAGCACCGCCTCATGGAGCACCGTCTGGCCGCCGGCTGGTACGGACACATGATCGCAGCGGCACCGTCGCTGCCCGCGGCCCTGGCCCAGGCGCTCGAGGACCGTGATCGACCCGTCGCGGCCGCTCTGATCCGGCTCGCCGAGACCGACCAGCGGATCTATGACCGGTTCGTGGGCCCGCTGCTGGACCAGCTCGAGAACGCGGCCACCAGCGCCGGCGCGCAAATCATGACCGCCGAGCCCAGCACCCGCGTCCGAGCCTGAGAGGAACTCCACCATGCCCGTCGACAAGCTCGGCCAGCGTTATGACGTCGGAGATCTCGTGCTCGTGGCCATCAGCGACCGCTATGCGCAGATGGTCTTCATGGAGGTCGACGAGATCGTCACCCACGACAAGGACGGCAATCAGCTGCTCGAGGAGCAGATCTACGACCACAAGACCGGACAGCTTGTCGGCGGCACGCCCACCTTCCATGTGAAGGGCACGCCGGCTCGATCCACGCATCCCTTGGATGACTCGAGGCGACGTTCTCGGCAGACGACCTTCACGAAGGCCTACAACATCATCGCGCTGCCGAATCACACGCTGGCCGACATCCAGCGCAACGCGCACCTGTGAAAGGAGCCACCCCGCCATGTCTGATCATCAGCCGCTGGCTGCTCGCATGCGGCCCCGAAGTCTCGACGAGATCGTCGGACAGGACCACCTGACCTTCGACGGCTCCCTGCTGCATCAACTCGTGGCCGGCAAGCTGTCGACCTCGGTGCTGCTCTACGGCCCGCCGGGCACCGGCAAGACCACGATCGCCTCGGTCATCGCTGCGACGACCTCCTCGCGCTTCGTGGAGCTCTCGGCGACCTCGGCCACCGTCAAGGACGTGCGCCGGGTGCTCGCCGAGGCCTCGGACGCCATGTACGACCGCGACCTGCACACGCTCGTCTTCCTCGACGAGATCCACCGGTTCACGAAGGCCCAGCAGGACATCCTGCTGCCGGCGGTCGAGGCCGGCACGATCTCGCTGATCGGAGCCACCACGGAGAACCCCAGCTTCTCAGTCAACTCCGCGCTGGTCTCCCGCTCCATCCTGCTGGTGCTCAAGGCACTGGATGAGCACTCGATCCGCCAGCTGCTACGCGCAGCGCTTCGGGACCCGCGCGGTCTGGACGACCAGCTCAGCATCGAGGAGCCAGCTCTGGAGAAGATCGCGACCCTGGCCAGCGGTGACACGCGCCAGGCGCTGAACCGCCTGGAGACTGCTGCAATGGCTGCCCAGGCGGCCGGCACGGCGATCACCGTCGAGATCGTGGATATGGTCACCGGCGCTGCGACCCAGCGTTACGACCGTGACGGCGATCAGCACTACGACATCATCTCCGCGTTCATCAAGTCGATGCGCGGGTCCGATCCCGATGCCACGCTCTACTGGCTGGCCCGGATGATCGAAGCGGGGGAGGACCCGCGCTTCATCGCCCGCCGGCTGATCGTCCACGCTTCCGAGGACGTCGGCATGGCAGATCCGACCGTGCTGCCGCTGTGCGTGGCTGCCGCCCAGGCCGTGCAGCTGATCGGACTACCCGAGGCCAGGATCAACCTCGCCCATGCAGCGCTGGCCGTTGCGCTGGCCCCCAAGAGCCCTGCGGTGATCGCCGGCATCAACGCGGCCCAGCAGGCCGTGGCCGGCGGTGCGACCGGAACTGTGCCTGTGCATCTGCGCGATGCGCACTATCCCGGTGCCGCCGCTCTAGGCCACGGTGCCGGCTACCTCTACCCGCACGACTACCCGCGGGCCGTGGTCGCTCAGCAGTATCTGCCCGATGATCTCGACGGCTCGGTGGCCGGACGCTTCTACAGCCCCAGCGCCAACGGACGCGAAGCCGACATCGCCGAGATCCTGCGTCTGCGTCGAGCACTGGCCGAGGCCTCCCGATCGTCCTCGTGAGCAGTCCCTGCGGTCCCATTCACTGACCGACGAGGAACATCTCCATGACCGAACAACCGGAACACCCTGTCTACGACCAGCAGAACGATCAGGACATCCTGAAATCGGCCCCGGGTCGAATCACGACCCAGGGCCCGGCAGTGCAGCGATCAGCAGATCACTCCGTGTACTTCCGATCTGCTTCCTCGAACGACATGTCCTTGGCAAGGACGAAGTACTCGCCCGTCGGGCGCTTGAAAGCCACAACGGTGCCGTCTCCCACCGGAGTCAATCCTCGGAGCTGCCGATCCGGTGCGCAGAACACCACGAGCCAGTCCGAGTGGAGACCGAGGACGAGATCCCAGCCCTTAGGGCCGACATCCATGTTCTTGTCGATGGTCCACCCCTCCGCCAGCTTCGGATACTTCGCATAGAAATCATCGATCGATGCATACGTTTCGATTGCTTCTCCGAATGGTGTGTCCATTGTCACAACGTATCACGAGGCCACCATCAGTGCCTCGATGCAGACCATCCGGCAGCTCACCCAGGAGGCCGATTCCTGCCTCGATCCATCTCGAGGCCACCGGGGCTGAGCCATCTTCTCTGTCCTGATCCATCCCGAACGACTTGCCCCAGAAGGAGCACTCCATGATCGCCATGACCGAAACCGCCGAGATCGACCCGAACGTACCCGACCGCCAGCTGCTGCAGGACATCGCTGACTACGATGCCGCGGACTCGCTGGGATGGCTGCACGAGCTGCACCTGGATCCCCAGGCCCCGATGCTGCACCTGAGCGCCGAGGACCTCATGGATGACGGCGAGGACAGCGCCTGCGACTACCGCATCTCCGCGGATAAGATCCGCGCCTCGTTCACGGCCCTGACCGAGGATTCTCGCGTCAAGCTGTGCTGCGCGGCCGAGATCATCGACGGCGGGCTCGGCTACGGCTGCCTCGATGATGTCGACGCCGTGCTGCAGCACGCCTGCTACGGCCGCATCATCTTCGCCTGAGCACCACTTCCATCACCAGCACCACCAGAGAGGAGTCCTGCTGCCATGTCCGAGCAGAGCCACGACGACCAGTCCGAGCCCACGCCCTACGACAAGCTCTCGGCCGATCTGGGCATCGACGTCGACAGCTTCACCGACCAGCTGCGCCTGCGCAGAGACCTCGCGCGCATCCATGCCGGAGAGACTCCCGAGATGGGTTTCGTGTGCATCGAACGCGAGAACCACCCCAACGCGATCGTCGCCTTCGATTCCCCGGAGGCTGCAGCTGCCGCCCTGAACAACCACCCGCTGATCGAGGATCTCTGCCAGGAGGACTGCCTCGAGTGCTACATCCCGGAGAAGCTCAATCCCTGTGATCTGGCCAACGTCGAGGTCATCCTGGCCTGATCTGATGCGCTGTGCGGCCGCGCGTGCAGTACGGTCGAACTCGCAGACTTGCTGATCTCAGTTGAAGAAGCCTGTTCGACGCTGATGCCCGCACTCGGGCTGCCCCCTGATGAATGCGGGCATCAGCCCTGTATCAGCACCAGCTCTTACGTGAAAGGCCCTGGCATGTTCGCCTCTCAGATCGCGCCCGTGCACGAACGCGGCGCGGCCATCTACTCCAACACCGTGCTGGGGATCTACGACACGCTCGTCGTGCGTGTGTCCAACTCCTGGATCTGGAGATCCCCCTCTGCCAAGACGCTCGAGCTCTACAACGACCAGCTCAGCAAGAACCACCTCGAGATCGGCACCGGCACCGGCTGGCATCTCGCCAATGCCCGTCTGCCCGAGGGCATCCAGCTCAGCCTGCTGGACCTGAATCCGAACGCACTGCAGCTCACGAAGCGGCGCGTGCGTCGGTCGCGTCATCTGCGCGCGAATCAGATCACGACCTCGGTCGGCAACATCCTCGAGAAGTCCACGCTGCCGGATCGGCAGTTCTCCTCCATCGCGGCCAACTACCTGCTGCACTGCTTGCCGGGCGATCCCGGACAGCGATTCGAGGCACTGTCGAACATGGCCTCGATGCTCACCGACGACGGCGTGCTCTTCGGATCCACCATCCTCGGCGATGACGCAGCGCACAATCTCGCCGGCCGCGGGCTGATGACGCTGTACAACCGGCTGAACATCTTCGACAACCGCGATGATGATCCGGCCGTGCTGCACGAGATCCTCGACAGCCTCTTCGATCACATCGACCGGTTCGATGTCGAGGGGACCGTCGTCACCTTTTCTGTCTCGTCTCCCAGACGATGACGCCTCCCGCCATAACGCCAGCCGTGGAACTAGACTGCGAGGAAACCGGTCCCAGCGGCTCTGCCCCCGCTGGACTGCCATCGAAATCAGAGGTCATGGCATCGATGAACCACCCCTCCGCCTCTGCAGTGCATGAAGATCCTCAACAAGCACTGCAGATCGCCCAAGCCGTCATGGGCAATCGCACCAAGTCGATGATCGTGCGCCACCTGTGGACTCACGGCGACTCGACCGGCTCCAGCATTTGCGCAGAGACCGGCATCTCCGGGCCGACCTTCTCCCTGGCGATGCAACAGCTGGAGAAGTGGCAGATCACCTCCGGATCGATCCCCAGCCATCAGCGTCACGGCCGGGCTGTGACCTACTCGCTGGACCAGACCAAGATCCGCGGCCTGGTCCAGCTGTGGTTCGACTTCGTGCAGGGTCAGATCCCAGGGCAGTCCGAAGCACCCGAGGGGTCGTAGTCCAGTCGGATCACGGCGTTGTCGGAGCGCAGACCCGACTGCACGCCCAGCACCGTGATCCGGCTGGTGACCAGCTCGCCGCGCTCGTCATAGCACTGAGCCACCATCTCCCGGGGCATGCTCGTCTTGGCCGCCGCTTGGCGCACGACCTCGGCGACCTCATCGATATTCAGCAGATCCAGCTGCTGCAGTGAGTCCACGGACCCGAAGCTCTGCTTGCGCCAAGCCGCCGAGGTCATCAGCACATTCAGCGTCTGCGGGTCCACGACGACCATCGGATCTCGAGCCAGCTCCATCACCCCGCGCAGCACGTCATCGACACGCGCGGCGTTGGCGTCCTGCTCGAAGGCGATGTCGTGGAAGTCCTCCGAGACCTCGTAGCTGAAGCCCTGCAGCAGGATGTACTCGTCCTGCGGCTGGATCCGAGGGATCACACCCACCAGCCGCAGGTGCCGCCGGCCGCGCTCGGAGCCGGGCTGCCCGTAGCCGGTGACCACGTGGTAGGTCAGACACCGGACCTTCTCGACCACGCCGTTGAGACCGTCCTGGACACCATCGCGGATCGAGACCCCCACCCGCATCTGGTCCGTCGGCTCGATGAGCTGGTTCGCCCACTCGCCGGCCTCCCAGTAGCCCTGGTGGTACTGGGCGATCGACGGGTCCATGTCGTAGAGCGCGAAGAGGTTCTCGTCCCAGTACGTGTAGCGCCTGGCCCCGGGCTGACCGTCGTCCTTGCGGTCGATCACCCACTCCCAGATGCCCACCAGCGGCATCGCCGGCAGGTCGTCCTCGCTGCGAGTCACGATCGCCTGCACGCCCAGCACCGTGCGCGAGTACGGAGAGCACAGCGGCACCAGCTTCACCCGCCAAGAGCCGTCCTCGCGCTCGACGATCTCATCGACGTTCCGGCCGTTGTCGTAGACCGCGGCCACGCGGTTGTCGTCCAGCAGCAGCTCCCGAGGCACGCGCTTGGTCGCCTTCCGAGCCGAGATCGGTCCGCACGGCGTGTCGTCGATCATCACGATCTGCCGGCCGTCCACACCGCAGAGCAGTCCCCAGGCTCCGACATCGAGCTGTCCTGAAACGGTCGTCATCGAGTCTCCTGTTTTCGGTGTTGCGTGACGCATCTCGCGACACGGGTGTATCCAACCATGCGGCATGATCCCGGATCTTCGTCTATCCTCTGTAGAAGCTCGAATGTACTGGGACTTGTACCCCTGCGTTGGCAAACGTCAGGCGGTGTCCGCTGAACCTTCATCCACATGAGGATCGCTGATGCCTGCCTTGACTCTCTTCTCTGATCTCGTCGCTCCGCACACGTCCCGGCTTCTGCATGATCTCGCCCGGGGCCGCTGCTTCCCTCTCTGTGAGCTCGACCCGGCCACACGCCGAGCGGCCCAGACACTTCTCGATGCCGAGCTGGCCATCGTAGAGCACAGCTGCCTCCTCATCGCTGATGGCTTCCAGGCCCGTCTCGGCTCGCGCCTGCAGGCCTGGCTGCCTGGTGTTCTCGAGTCGCAGACCAGCGACCACTGCATGGTCAGCTGAGTCTGGCGGGCCGCTCCGACAGCCCAAGCACCAGCCCCCGCTGCAAGAAGTTCTCCCTGATCTCTCAGGACATCTTCACAAGCACTTGTTCAATCTGCTTTAGTAAGTCCGGCTGAGCAAGAACTACCTCGCACGACCTCCCCCCGCACTTGGCCTCCCTCGATGAAGGAGCACCTCATGACATCCGATATGACCAGCGACGAGCAGTCCCGCGCCCACTTCCCGGGCTTCCATGATGCCGAGCGCGCTCTGCTGGCACTGCGCCGGCGCTCGACCGTCTATCAGCGCCTGCAGGCCACGCATCTCTACAAGGACATGAACGTGGCAGCCGTGCACGTCGATCACCTCAGCCGGGCAGACCGCGACATCCTGCACGCCTACGACTTCCGCGGGAAGCTGCTCGACACACTGACCCTCTTCCTCGACGAGCCCCAGCAGAAGATGCACGTGGCCGACGAGTTCGATCACGACATCACCGGGATGCTCATCCTGCGCGACTCGGACCTGGCTGCTGCGATCGCCGAAGACCACGGCTGGATCGTCGACATGGCCCATGTACGCGACTACGACCTCGAGGAGGACGTGCAGACCACCCAGCGCCAGATGGTGCTGCACCAGCTCGCCGAGTTCGCCGCTCAGAAGATCGATCTGCGAGACCTCGAGCACCCCATCGAGGACTGAGCGGCAGCCACTGCAGCTCTTCACGACACAGGCCCCGACCCAGCAGCGCTGGGTCGGGGCCTGTTCTGCGAGCTGGACCGGCTCAGCCGGTCCCGGGGGAGTGGTGGTGGGTGCTCGGGCTCGAACCCCAACTCGACCTCAGTCCACCGGCAGGATCAGCGGATCCCCGGCGTAGATCACGTCCGGATCCTTGATCGCGTTCAGATCCGCCAGGTACTGCGTGCTCACGCCCTCGTCCATCGCGATCTCGGAGAGCGTGTCGCCCCAGCGGATCTCGTAGGCCACTCCGTAGGAGCCGTCCACCGGCATCGCATGACGAGGACCGGAGTTCGCGCTGCCGGCCGTCGGCGGCACAGCGTCCACGGGAGCCTCGCTCACATGACGACCGCTGCCGGCCGCCGACGAGGAGGAACCGGCCTGCTGGGAGGCCCCAGGCGCTGCCTCGGCGGCAGTCCCGGAGGCTGCAGATCCGGCACCGGTCCCGGCAGACGCGCTCGAACCGGCCTCGTCAGGGCTCTGCGCCGCAGAGCCCTGGCTGGGCTTGGCCTGTCCGGCCCCGTCCGAGGGATCGGACGCGGGGGTGGAGTCGGTGCCGCTGGGATCCTCCGCGGAGGTCCCGTCCTGGGCACCCGTGCTCGAAGCATCGCTGCTCGACTCATCACTCGAGTCGATCGTCGACTGATCACTGACTGCGCTCGGCTCTTCGTCGAGGGTCATCGCCACAGCGCCGACGCCTCCTGCCACGGCCACGGCCCCAGCCATGACGCCCAGAGCCAGCAGCGGCCCTCGTCCGTAGCTCACCGCAGTGCGGTTCCGGTCCTGCTCGCTCATCTGCTCGTCCTTCGTCGTCGCGGGTGAAATCCGTGAGCGGCTTGTCAGGAAACCACTCGAGTAGTGCTCGTATTCTACTCATAACCGAGTCGACTTGGTAGACTGAGAGCACTGCTCGAAAGACCAGTCAGAAGACCTGACTGCTCCAGATCCGCAAGACGCCGGTGCCTCGCATCGCGTCCTGGATCGTCGTCCATCCGAAAACCACCCACAAGGGAGTCAGCCACCATGGCCACCGCCTACCAGTTCATCCCCGAGAACCTCACCCCGGGCCGCCAGATCTACATCCGCGGCAAGATCCGCTACTCGCGCATCACCCGTCTGATCCAGGGCGAGGAGCTCACGCGCTCCGACGCCCGCCGCGTCCAGAACGGCATGAGCGCCGTCGGCAAGCCGCACCTGTCCATCTCGCTCACCGAGCCGGCCGTGCAGTACGAGGATCCGAACCAGCCCACCTACGAGGACAACTTCGTCAACGAGCGGTTCTTCACCTCCAAGAAGAACCCCGAGCTGGGCTCGCAGTATTCGATCGACCCCAAGGGCACCGATCTGCCGATCATTGCGATCAGCGACGACAACGGCGGCTACACCCAGGACACCTCCGGGCGCGAGCTCGCCCAGGGCCTGGATGTGACCATCCTGCTGCGCGTCTACAAGCCGAAGTCGCATCCCAAGTGCGGCCTGGCCCTGGAGATGGTCATCGTCAACGAGCCCGTGCGGTACTACTCCGCCGGCGGCCCGGACCTGTCCTCGCTGGCCGCGCGCGGGATCACCTTCTCGACCCAGCCGCGGAAGATCTCCGCCTCGGAGGCCAACCCCTCCGGCGACGTGCCTGAGATCGACAGCGATGACCAGGGCTACGACCTGCCCCAGCCGCAGGCGGCCCCGGCGGCCGGCTACCCGAACCAGGCTCAGCAGGCTCCGGCGCAGCAGGCCCCCGCGGCAGCGCCGAACACCGCCGTGGGCTACGCGCCCCAGGCGCAGGCTCCGGCCCAGCCGCAGGCTGCCCCGGCCGCTCCGGCGCAGATGACCCGTGAGCAGCTCGAGGAGCAGCTGAAGGCGCTGGAGGCCCAGCAGGCCGGCCAGGCGCAGGCCCCGGCGGGCAACCCGGACTCGGCGATCACCGCCAACCCCTGGCCCAACAGCCAGCGTCCTGCCGCCCCGGGCATCTCGGTGCCCACCCAGGGCTGAGCCCGAGCCGAGCACAGCGTCTGACGCTGTGCTCGGCTCATCCGCCCCCGGTGATGAAGGCCCCGACTCCGAGCTGGTCATCGATCAGCGACGAGTCGGGGCCTTCTGCTTCCGATCCCTCCGACGAAAGACCGTGACGCGATGCCTTCCCCGTCAGTCCCACATGACGCGATTCCCACGACAGCCCAGGAGGCCCGCGCTCGATTCCCCGGCTTCTACGCCAACCGCGGCATCAAGGTCCTGGCCGACGCTCGACGCTGGACCGTCTCCGGGATGATCGGCGACCTCGAGGAGTCCGTGGACTCCGAGCGCTTCGCCAAGGCCCGCAAGGCCCCCATCGACATGCGCCACCTGCTCGAGACCGGTCGCGTGCGCGGAGCCTGGGCGCGCGACCAGCAATGCCTCGTCGATCTGGACGAACTGACCACAGGGCTGCCGCAGGCAGCCAACGCGGCCTACTACCTGCGCATGCAAGTCGACGGCCTGATCATGGTCGACATCGAGCCGGATTGTCCTGAGGACATCGCCTCGGCTCTGCTGCGTCTGCCGCGGGTCCTCTACGCCGAGACCTCGATGTCCGGACGCGGCTACCACCTGCTCATGCACGCGCCCACCAACCTGCACACGGCCCCGACGGCTGCGCGCAAGACCGTGCTGCGCGAGGAGCACGGCTGGTACGAGCTGCTCATGGAGCACTGGGTGACCTTCACCCGCCGGCCCATCCCGACCCAGCGGCTGCTCAGTGCTCATGCTCAGCCGCAGCGCGATGCGGACCCCTCTCGCATCGAGGACGTCTTCGCTGATCTGGCTGCCAAGGCCGCAGCCACCAGTGCTGCCGACCCGACGGCGCTGCAGACCGGTGAGCAGATGCCCGAGATCCCGCTGTCCGAGCAGATCGTCACCGGGATGATCGTCACCGCTCATGACCGGATGCGCGAGCCCAGCGACTTCCATCACGACCTCTCGCGCTGGGAGTTCTCGGTCCTGGGCAAGCTCTACACGGCCATGCGCTCGGAGCTGGCCAAGGCCGAGGGCATCGGCTCCGGCGGTTACAGCGACATCGATCGCACCTGGCTGCTCTGCGAAGCGGCCACTCGCATTCTCCCGGCTCGCGACAAGCACACCGAGACACGTCATGGCAGGCCCTACCTGCTGGATCGTGCCGCGACCATCGTCGCCGATCGACGCGCCCAGGAGAAGGCCGAGCGAGCTCGGCAGTCTGCCTGATTCACCCCGGACCGGCGTCCGGGGTGATCGCGCGCAGCGCGATCGGGTGGTGATGCGACAGCGGACAGCCCTTGGGTGGGCTGCCCGCGCCCTGCCGGATCGGCTCTGCGGAGCAGATCCGCGTCACCGTCCCCTGACCTGATTTCCATTCCAACGCCTTCGTGCATTCCGACAACAGCACCAGCTAGTGAGGACACACCATCATGAAGTTCGACGCCACTCTCAACACCCTGGTCGATCAGCTCCTGGCCACCGGTTCCGTCCCGGCACTGATGGGCGAGCCCGGCATCGGCAAGTCCTCCTTCGTGGAGGCCCTGGCCGAGAAGAACAGCACCACCTGCTTCACCATCGCCGTGAACCAGCTGGCCGAGAAGGCCGACCTGACCGGCGGTCGTCTCGTGCCCACCCCCGACGGCAAGGACTTCGCCCAGGCCTTCTTCCCGCACGAGGAGATCACCGCGGCGATCGACTACGCCGAGGCTCACCCACAGAAGACCCCGATCCTGTTCCTGGACGAGATCAACCGTGCGGCCTCCGACCTGACCTCGGCCGTGCTGACCCTGGTCACCGCGCGCAAGATCGGACGCAAGAAGCTGCCGCACAACCTGCGACTCGTCGTGGCCGGCAACGACAAGGGCAACATCACCTCGATGGATGATGCCTCCGTCTCGCGCTTCGTCCTGCTGCCCGTCGAGCCCGATGCGGCCACGCTGATCCAGATCCTCGAGGCCTCCGGGTCGATGAACCCCTGGGTCAAGCAGATCCTCACCGCCCAGCCGAACCTGGTCTTCTCCAAGGCCGAGCCGACCGGCACGCTGGTCGACGGTTCCAACGACGATGATGACGACGATGCCCAGACCATGCAGATCGGCGATCTCTACGAGGCCGACGAGGCCATGGTTCAGTTCGCGACGCCTCGAACCATCGAGGCCGTCTCGAAGTGGCTCAACGTCTTCCACGCCGATGCCAGCCCGCTGCTGGAGATGCTGACCACCCTGGTCACCGACACCTCCTCGATGCGCCCGGGCTCCAACGACGCGGAGATCTCGCAGCTGCAGCAGACCCTCGAGTGCTTCACCGGACCCACCGGCTTCACCTCCGCGCTGCTGTCGGTGATGACCCGGGACCTGACCGCCGGCAACGTCGGCACCCAGGCCTCCACGCTGACCGTGCCGAAGCCGTCCAGCTACGCCTTCCTCAAGCAGGCGAGCACGGTCACCGACCTCGAGCAGGTCGTCTCGACCCTCAGCGATGCCGACAAGTCCGGCGCGCTGCTCTACGCGCTCTACGAGTCGGCGGACAACTCCCGCCTTCTCGAGAAGCTCACAGAGCAGATGAGCGGTCTCGACAAGGACGGCAACCGCCTGCTGTTCGAGATGCTCAGCCAGGACAAGGCCCACAAGCAGAACATCGAGGCCTTCATGGCGCTGTCGACCACGATGGCGCAGAACTACCAGGGCATGATCGCCAACTTCGTGTGAGCCCTGGTCCCCTTCGAGTCGCCCTCCTGTGCTGGTTCTGTTCCTGAGCCAGCACAGGAGGGCTGCTCGTCCTCTCGCTTCGACCACCATCCGTCTCGCTCGCGTCCAGGAGGACGATCATGACCATCCATGTCTCGGCTCAGAAGCCGGCCGTACTGGACCCGCACTACACCGACGACCTCACCAAGGACTACGATCCCGAGGCCGTGCTCAAGACCATGGTCACCGACCAGATCACGCAGCCGCTGCGTGCGAACGTGCCGGTCTCCATCACGGAGAACAACCAGGCCATGACCGATGACGAGCTCGATGAGCTGGTCGGCATCCTGCTGCAGATCAAGAGCACCACGAGCGACTACCAGCGCCTGCGCAGTCTGCTGCGCCAGAGCCTCGTGCACTACGATCCGGCTCCCACGATCCCGATCCACGAGGTCTTCGTCTCCCAGATCGCCGTGGCGCATAAGATGCCGGCTCCGGCTGCCAACGTGCGCTACACCGCCGGCACCGACATCATCCCGGCCGCCAAGACGGCTCTGGCAGGGCGCGGTGCCGAGCAGCTGACCGCCTCGATCGCCTACACGTACCACCCGCAGACCCTGGGCGTCTGGTTCCCCGATGCCGATGGCTTCAAGGACTTCCAGACCTGGGCTGATCTTCAGGTCCAGGCCATCAACGCCCAGACCCCGCTGGATCCAGCGGTGCTGAAGCTGATGCAGCAGTTCGGTGGCCTGAACCTGAAGGGCCTCACCGAGTCGCTTCGTCTGCGCAAGAACAGCACAGACGCCTTCCAGCCCGGCTCCTTCCCGCGACTGCTGATCGACCTGGTGATGCGGTACTGCCAGAATCCGCCGGCTACTGCCACGGGTTCGACGAACAGCCCCGCGGGGCTGATGCCGTTCTCGACGCTGGAGCTCGTGGTGCCCAGCAGCATCGTCTTCGTCAACGTCGAGGCGCACGCCCGGGCCTCCAGTGCTCGAGTCCACAAGGTGTGGGACGAGATCAACAAGTCGCTGGCCCTGCCGGTGAAGATGGTCTCGAACCAGAAGCTGTCCAAGCTCACCGCTGTGCATCGCATGCTGCAGAAGGCTCAGGCCAGCGGCGGTAATGGCGGCTCGCATGCGGCCCGATCGGCTCGAGTCGTCTTCCGCAAGAAGCCGCCCACGAGCATCGACCTGATCAAGGGTCTGACCAAGATCCTGCGCCGGATGGGTCGCGTGAGCGCTTCGCAGAACATCTACAAGCGCCAGACGCGCAGCTTCGCCCGGGCCTCCCGGCGTGATCCCTCGGGCCTGAACAGCCCGGGCATCTCCACGCGGATCGCCTACCTGCCGGATCTGCACGTCTACCTGGACACCTCCGGATCGATCTCGGAGATCAACTACCAGGACGCGATCATGATGCTCATCCGGCTGGCCAAGAAGATGGACGTGAACCTGTACTTCAACTCGTTCTCGCACGTCCTCTCCCAGCCGGTGCTGCTGAAGACCAAGGGCAAGTCGGTGGCCGCAATCTACCGCGAGTTCACCAAGGTGCCCAAGGTTACCGGCGGCACGGACTTCGAGCAGATCTGGCGCTACATCGAGGCCTCGCCCAAGCGCAAGAAGGAGCTCTCGTTGATGATCACCGACTTCGAGTGGGGACCCCACTCCTCGTTCGCGGGTCATCCGAAGAACCTCTACTACGCCCCGGTCTCGAACACGGACTGGACGTATATCACTCGAGCCGCGAAGAACTACGTGGACTCCATGGCTCACATCGAGCCCAACCTCGCGCGACGACTCGTCGGACTCTACGTCTGACAGACCCAGCCCAGCGGCCGGCAGGGCAGCTGCACACACGCAGTCACCCTGCGGGCCGCTGGGCACCCGCCGCGCCTTCTCGATCTTCCATCCCCGCACCATCAGCGCCTGACGAAGGAGATTCAGTCATGCCTCTCACCGACTTCACCAGCGATTCGGACGCCTCCAACGGCTCCGATGACACCAGCTCCAACAACGGCACCGGCGGCACGGGCTCCGGCAACGGCAGCATCCACACCGGCGGCCCCGGTGGCCCGGGCATCCCGAACAACCCGTCCGCGCCCAGCCTGATGGCACCGCCGGATCTCGAGGACCTGCTCGTGAACTACAACGAGAAGTTCTCCGGGTCCGTGCCGGCGAAGTTCCGCGACGGGCTCATCGATCAGGCGATGTCCGTGCTGATCTCCTACGCGAAGCCGAACGCGCTGCTGGTAGGCCCGGCCGGTGTGGGCAAGACCCGCATCGTCGAGGACATCGCCCGTCGCCTGGCTGATGACGATCCCTCGGTGCCGCGTGCGCTGAAGGGCTTCACCATCTACGAGCTCGAGTTCGCCTCGATCTCTGCCGGTGCCGGCATCGTCGGTCAGGTCGAGCAGCGGATCCAGGCGATCGTCGACTTCATCAAGGACCCGGCCAACAAGGCGATCCTGTTTCTCGACGAGGCGCATCAGCTGTTCGCGTCCAAGCTGTCCCAGCCCTTCAAGCCGGCGATGGCCCGCGGCGACTTCCGCATGATCGCCTCCACGACCGCCAATGAGGCGCGCACCATCAACGATGATCCGGCCATGGCCCGACGGTTCTCCCGTCTGATCGTCGATGAGCTGAGCGTGGAGCAGACCATGGAGGTCCTGCAGGACACCCGGGCCTCCATGAGCACGCACTACGGGCACAAGGTCTCCGTCAGCGACGCGGTTCTCGATGAGCTGCTCACCGTGGCCGAGGACCTCATGCCGGCGCACATGCACCGTCCCGATCGCCAGCTCACCCTGCTGGATCGGTCGATGGCGGATCGGATCGTGCGCCAGCACCGGATGATCCAGGACGCCCAGGCGATCGGAGATCAGTCGCTGGCCTCCATGCTGTCCTCGATGACGACCTACCCGCTGCTGATCAAGCAGGTCCGAGAGGTCGCCGAGAAGATGCGCCGGGGCACGGCCACGGCTCATCGCAGCGACGTGACGCAGCTGAAGACGGCTCTGCAGGATGCCCTGGTCGGGCAGGACGCCGTGATCGATCAGGTCACCGACGCTCTGTCCCGCAAGGCCCTGTCGCTGTTCAAGGACCCGCGACCGACCTCCTGGCTGTTCGCCGGGTCCTCGGGCACCGGCAAGACGGAGACCGTGCGGATCCTCGCTGAGCAGATGACCGGCCGTGAGCCGATCATCCTGAACATGTCCGAGTACACGCACGCCTCGGCCGAGACGAAGATCCTCGGATCCCCTCCCGGCTACATCGGCTCGGACTCCCAGCGCGAGAAGCCCTTCGACACGCTCGAGTCGGATCCGCACCGCGTGATCCTGCTCGACGAGTTCGAGAAGGCCCATCGCGACATCCAGCGGCTGTTCCTCTCGGTGCTCGACACGGGCACCCTCACGGACGCCTCCGGCACGGTGATCGACTTCTCGAAGGCGATCGTCGTGGCGACGACCAACGCCGGGCGCGAGGTCAGCGGAGATCGTCCGCAGATCGGCTTCGCACCCAGTGCGCCCTCGGCGCTGTCCGATGAGTCGCTGACCAAGGCGCTGGCCGAGCACTTCGACAAGGAGCTGCTGGGCCGGTTCCAGCTGCGGATGGCCTTCGAGTCGATCGATCGCGGCCTGTTCCGCGAGATCTGCGCTGCTCACTTCGTGCGGCTGCGCGCTCAGATCGCC
Organism: Kocuria sp. CPCC 205260; assembly: GCF_040981045.1. Classification (NCBI taxonomy): domain Bacteria; kingdom Bacillati; phylum Actinomycetota; class Actinomycetes; order Micrococcales; family Micrococcaceae; genus Kocuria; species Kocuria sp. CPCC 205260. The sequence continues at coordinate 356,680 of NZ_JAVKPT010000001.1, read as the reverse complement.
GAGCACAACCCCAGTGCCGCGGCCGGGCTGCCGGTCGCCCTCGATGACGCTGCTCTCGATGAGCTGGCCCAGACCAGCTTCGTGGCAGCCCTCGGTGCTCGTCCGGCTCGTGCCGCCGTGCAGCGATGGATCGAGGATCGGCTGCTGCAGGCCCAGGCGGCCGCAGCCAGCTCCTCCGGACAGATCGCGGTGGCCGTCCAGCCCAACGATGACCCCGATCAGAACGGCCACCGCGGCTGAGCTGATCTTCCCGATGCAGTCCCGCTGACGGATCGTGCAGGGACCTGACGGTCCCTGCCGGGGGAGTCCTTGCCTGCAGCCGATGGCTGGCCCAGTAGCCGGGCCAGCCATCGGCTGCCGCACTCGTGTCTTGAGTCATGACTCAAGACACGACTCGCAGTAGTCTTTCTGGGTCATCTTCCAGAGCCCCTGACGTACCAGACGAGCATCTGCTCGCTCGGCGGCACGCCCATGTGCTGTCCCTCGCATCCATCAGGCCCGCAGTCTTCTGCCGGGCATTCCCACGACCTCTTGAGGACTCATCATGCCCATCCTTCTCGACGACATCGACAACTCGAGCTTCGCGGCCCAGGACAAGACCAACCCCAAGTTCTTCTCCTCGGCGCTGACCGGATCCGGCAAGAAGGCCGGTCTGCTCAACCAGGATCTGCTGCCCATCAAGGCCACCTCGGTCGACATGGGCAATCCCGCTGAAGACATGCCGCGCAAGCGCCGCGACACGCAGAGCGACATCACCGTCTCGCGCATCCCCGTGGACACCCGGCTGTCCTCGACCTACCACTCGGATACGCTCACCGGCACCCCGGCGCTGACCCGGATCCCGGACGACGGCCAGCGCTTCGAGCTCAGCTTCCAGCCCGTCGGTCGACCCGCGGTGACCGCCACGAAGCTGGTGTTCTCCTGCCACCCGCAGTCGGTCATGATCCGCGAGGACAAGTCCGGTGCCGACACCTCTCGCGATGTCGTCGTGCACTACCGCATGCAGATGACGATCTTCGATGACGTCACAACCTCGCAGTACGCCGAGATCACGGACATCAACAGCGCCGCGCTGCGTCACACCGCGCTGCGTCACCTGCACAACGAGCCGCTGGCGGTCCTCGAGTTCACCGACTCGCCGATGCACACGGCCCGCGAGTTCGTGGAGAACACCCTGCGCCTCAACCGCTTCAGCGCCAACAACCTCGACGACCTGGACACCTGGCTGCAGGACTACTCGGTCTACGAGCACATCCAGGCCCTGGCCGAGATCTGGTCCTCGGACGAGATCGCCGAGCACGTCAACGTGGTCGTCGACTTCGCGAAGACGGCCTTCGCCGCCGGCAACGTCGCACCGATGAACACGCTGGCGATGCAGCTGCGCTACCTGGAGAACTACCCGGTGACGCTGGAGGCCTACAAGGAGATCCATGCGCACATGACGGCCGTGCTGGACCCGGATTCGGTCTCGAAGCTGTCGAAGCAGAACCTCAACCTGCTGATGTCCGACACGCTGAACCAGCTGGCGGCCGTCAAGTCGCAGCTGTCCGTGCCGATGGCCCCGGCCGCTCCGGTGACCCTGCCGACGCACTACTCGACCCAGCAGCGCGCGGCGATCACCACACACGAGCCGCTGGTGATGACCCAGGCCGGAGCCGGAACGGGCAAGTCGACCGTGATCCTCGAGCGCATCAAGTACCTCGAGGCCTGCGGTGTGCCGGCCGATGACATCACCGTGCTGTCCTTCACCAATGCCGCCGCCGACAACATCAAGGAGAAGAACCCGGCGATCGGCTCGATGACCATCGCGAAGATGATCATCGACATCTACGGTGCCAACCACCCGACGCACAAGACGTCCTCGGCCGATACGGTCATCAACGCGCTCGAGATCTTCTACCCGAACGACGGCATCTCCGAGATGCTGCGCCAGCACCTGGTGAACGTCGATCGGAACTCGGTCGGTGCGATGACCGCGCTGAACACTTTCGTCGAGTACAACTTCGACGCGATCATGACCCGGCTGGATCGGATCCGGCAGACCACGCTCGAGCTGCAGATCATCGTGTGCTACCAGCGCATCGATTCGATGATCGAGCCCGCCAGCGTGGCCTCGCGCCACCTGATCATCGACGAGGTGCAGGACAACTCGATCTTCGAGTTCATCTACGTCCTGCGCTACGTGGCCAAGCACCTGGAGTCCCTGTTCATCGTCGGTGACGCCTCGCAGACTCTCTACGAGTTCCGCTCGGCGAACCCGCGGGCGCTGAACACCCTGGAGTCCTCGGGCGTGTTCACTACCCACCAGCTGTCGACGAACTACCGCTCGGGCCAGGAGATCCTGGACTTCGCGAACCTGACGCTGCAGAACCTGGCGACCAACCGGAATGCCAACATCCGGCTCCAGGCCAACTCGCTGACGGCTTCGACCGAGAAGTCCTTCACCGATGCCGTCACGCTGGATCGACGGCTCGCACCCAAGCTCACGGAGTTCGTGGCCAACGAGCTGGGGCTGATCGTGCGCAACACGATCGCGAAGAACTGGGTCGCCTCTCGCATCGCCAACGGCGAGCGGGTGTGCTTCCTGGCCTACTCGCGTCGTGAGGTCGAGACCATGCGCAAGGCGCTCATGGCCGCCTTCCCGAACGAGAACGTGGCGTCGCTGATCAGCGATCGGATGAACTCCACGGACATCTTCTCGAAGTACATCCGCCTGTACTGGAACGACGTTCTGCAGTCCCCGCCGCACAATGCTGCGTACACGGTGACTCAGGGCATCCAGAACAACCTGCCGAAGCTGACTCGCAATGCCGGAAAGCCGGCTGTCGAGAAGGCCATCATGGGGACCGTCTCCCAGTGGTGGGTCACCAACGCGGCCGTCATCAATTCGATGGTCGCGCGTGTGCAGGGCGGTTCGATGTCGATGAACGATTTCTTCGACGGGCTGCGCGACAACATGCTCGACTTCGAGATCCAGAAGAACCAGGAGAAGCTGAACGTCGTCAAGCACCGGAATCAGAACCGCAAGCAGCAGAACATGACGTCTGATGCGAAGCTGCTGGTTTCGACGATTCACGGCGTGAAGGGTCTCGAGTTCGATCACACGGTCGTGCTCTACAAGGACGAGTCACCCATGTCCGAGGAGGCGCGACGGATGTACTACGTCGCGTTCACCCGGGCCATGCGCTCGACCTACGTGCTGGCTTACGGCACCAAGCCGAACTCGGTCATCGAGAACCAGTACGAGCAGGTCGTCAAGGCGCTGGCCGACCGCGATGCGGCAGTCGCTCAGGCTGCTGCAGATGCTGCCCTGGCGGCAGCTGCTGCGCCTGCAGCCGGGGCCCCTGTCGCGGGGACCGATCCGGACGCTGATCCGGATGCTGATCAGGTCATCACCGTCACCGGGCCGCTGGACGGCTCTGTGCCGGCGGCCGACGTCAGCGCTGCGGTCTTCGACGACGACGGCGGCTGCGTCTCCTCGGCAGCCCTCGATCAGGTCGAGGACGCCGACAGCGATGGCGACAACCACTCGGCGGATCCCGCCGGCGATGTCCCCGTCGAGGCCGCCCAGACGGCCGCTGTCTGACCTTCGGGTCGATCGCGCTGTGCGCGGCTGAGCATGCTCAGCCGCGCACAGCGCCCCCCTTCTTTCCCCTCCCACGAGCTCGAGCTGACTGAGCAGCCCGGACCCCGCTCACAACCAATCGCAAAGGACCCCTGACGATGCACCCGACGTCTTCTGAGCCCGACTTCGCTGACCCGCACCCCCAGGAGGCTGCCGCCACGCGCGCGGATCTGATCATCCTGCGCGAGTCCCGCATCGTGGCGCACTTCCGCTGCAACAGCCCCGAGCACCGGCTGCGCATCGCCCTGGCCGAGCTGAACAAGCATCCGCGGCTGCTGAAGATGAACTCCAGCACCACCGGGGAACTCCCCGAGTTGGATGGGCCCGACATCTGGCGCTGGGTGGCCATCCAGGACCTGTGCCTGCCGATTGATCCGCGCATCAAGACCGACCCGGATCTGATGTTCCACCGACTCTCCAAGCTGTGCGGCAACTGGGGCATCCAGCTGATCGCCTCGCAGCCGCAGCTGGTCGATCCCGGCTGGACCCTGTTCGGGCACTGGCACGACGACACGCTGGTCATCGATCACGCCGTGCGCGGCAACCACTTCGACGAGATGCCCCTTGAGCTGGTGGCCATCGAGCAGGAGGCCGATCAGCCCTGGTGCGATCACGTTCCCGTTGCCAGCCTCCGGGACGCGCTCGACGTCGCCCTGGCCCAGCACAACGCCTACGAGCGCAGCTGAGATGTTCGCCGAGGCGTGGCTGTGGCTCCTCGAGCGCCCGGCGCTGGAGTGGACCGGCATCGGTCTGCTCGGGCTCGGTCTGCTCTACGTGCTGCATCTGCACGATCGGTCCCGTCGGGATCCGCAGCGGCTGTTCAGCTTCGACCAGAAGCGCGCGCTGCGTGCTCAGGCGCTGGGCCGCTGCGAGCACAAGCCGCTGATCGGGCCCCGCTGCCGGATGCGCGGCACACAGGCTGATCACGTCGTGCCGTGGTCCAAGGGCGGGCCGACCCAGCTGTGGAACGGCCAGCTGCTGTGCCAGCGGCACAACCTCGCCAAGTCGAACCTGATGCCCTCGCGCTTCTACCGCTGGCGACTCATTCGCCGCCGGCGTCGGTACTGAAGAAGCGCGCCCGCTCCCGCCTTGCCCCGTCCTGTCCGTCACTTCCCCGAAGGGACTCCATCACCCACTGGCTGTATGTCGCCTTCTTGGCGGTCTGTCTCGGCTCAGGAGCCGCCGCGGTGATCATCGGTGCTCTCACGGTGATCCTCCTGCTCGTCATTCCCGGGCTCTTCGACGGCATGGACCCCGATGACGAACAGCCCATGCCCTGATTCACCGGACGATTCATGCAGCTGTTTCCCATGCGTCATCTATTCCAGGAGAACAATCCATGAGTGACCCCACACCGCTTCAGATCAAGATCGTCCTGTGTCCAGAGGATCAGGTCTCTGAGATCCTGAAGATCATCGACGACTACGATCTCGTCCTCGATATCCGAGCCACCGTCCCGGGAAATGTCCCCCAGGACGATCATCTCTACCGCAACGAGCTCTACATCAATTCCGCGGCCTCTCCGAACTCCGCCGAGGAGATCGCGAGCCTTCTGCAGGCGAATGCCCCCGATACCGCCTGGGAGGTCCGATCCGATCCCACGAGTGAGCGTCTCGGCCAGGTGTATCGATTCACCAGCAAGCTCGGCCTCTGGATCGGCACCTGCGTCGCTGACGGCACCGCCGTCTTCACGGTCGAGGAGGTGATCGAGTTCCTCGACGACCGCAGCCTCTCGCGCAACGACATCGACCGCCGTCTCGGCGTTGCGCATACCGAGTCCTTCGAGGAGAGCCTGACTGCCGCCGCGGCGTGTCGCTTCTTCTACGACCAGGACAAGGAGGTCTGAAGATGGAGAAGATCCAGCTGAACCTGTGCGAGTGCTGCGCGCTGGTCGTGGCCAACGGCGACGACACCAAATGCGCACTCACCGTGTTCTCTGACATCATTCTGGTAGCTCAAACCACTTGCTGTCGACGAAGCGCGCCGGATCTCGCCGACTAACACTCATCGCCGCAGTAAATTTGACCTGCTGCACCCCAGGCGGACAGGAAACCCAAAACATCGAATACGACTCAGTGCGGAGATACGTGGGGTTGAACACACCAGGCGTACGTTTCACCGATCGCTTGCTTAGTCGCTGGAAACACAGCGGGAGGGACTCAGGCATTCCCACCCTGGCGAGGTTGGGCTTCGCCTTGTCAGGCAGATCGTCCGGCAGCCATTCATGCGGGCTCACATCATGCACGAACGAACGAGTGCCGGTGTTTCTCATCCAGCACCAAATCCAGCGCACTCCGTTCTCGTCGACCTTGATATTCTTCCCGAGCCCAAAGTCTGCCGAGACTGGGAGTGCTTCGCGTTGCGTTCGGAGTGCGACCACCGAAACCAATAGCGCCACTACTGCTACTACAAACGTGCCAACGGCCCCGAAGATCGAAGCTACATAGGCCCAGGCTTCAAGATTCACTTCTTCCCACCAGTCTTCCCACCAGTCTTCCCACCAGAGGTTAGTCCACTACGGAACTTCACCACGTCGCCACGGTTATGAACGTCAGGTTCGGACTGTTGCCCTCGTCTCCCTGGCGTTTCCCGAGGCGTCGGTCCACGTGACCACGCAATCGACTGCGTCTGGCGACCCCATGGCGAGCAGCAGGGGGAACCGTGCTTCCTGACCTGGCGGGATGGTTCCGAGCGGACCCTCCTCGCGACGCACGTGGAACATCGCATTCTCCGGAAGGTCCAGGAACTGGAAGTCCACGTCGGACGCCGGTCCCCGCGAGGTGTTGTGAAGCACGAGCGACCAGTGCCGCTGGGTCTTCAGCCGACCCTTGTTGTCCGTCTTCACGCTCTCGCGAACCTCGGCTCGCGGCCACACGCCTTCCGAGGGGTCCGGCCCTGCCGGTTCCTCATCCTTAGAGGCTTCGACGGACTGTTGGAACTGCGCAGTAGCCCTGCTCAGGAAGTTGTTGAGGTGGCTAATGAGGTCGCCCTCGTTGGCATAGTCGAAGACGAGGGCGGTCTTACGCAGGTCAGTCAGGTACTCGGTCAGGCGCTTCCGCTCTTCAAGGGCTGAACCACCGAGAGGCGGTCTGGCGGACGCATTCACCAGTACCGCCACCGACTTGCCAGCCTCGACGAGGACCTTGATCTCTTCGGCCGTACCCGAATCTGCCTCACCGGTCGGAGTGCCCAGGCGGTCGTAGAAGAGAGCGACAGCGAAGTCCGCCTCCTCAACGATCTGGTCGTTGAGGATGGCCTGAGGGCGGTCCCCGAACTCGGCGACCGCGTGCTCGGTCCAGGACACGGGCAACACGGTGAGGCCGACGACGCGGCCGAGGTTGAGGTTCCACTGGCTGATCGTCTTGCGGATGGTCGCCATGTCCTGGACGGGCACGTCTCCCGGTGCCGAGATGAGCAGGTGGAGCGCAAGGGTGGGATAGGCCATCGATGAAGGTCCTTCGTTAGATTGGTGATGAGAGGCAAAGCCGGGCCTGGGCAAGTCAGCCCCCATCCGGCAAGACCAGAGGGTCAGTCACTGCCGACGAGGCGGAGCACTGGGCGCTCGTCGGCATCGCCCAGCAGGTCGCGCACCAGATAGGGCATGATCTTCAACGCTTCGGCAAGCGCCGGGATAGGCGCTGGTCGGGTCGGTCTCGGCTGTCGGCAGACGTTAGAGCGCGAACCTAAATTCCACCACGTTCCGTAGCCGAGTGACGTCACTGTCACGGATGGGCAACGCGCTCACAGTTTATCTCTGGAGCGATCCGGGCAGTTCGCCGCGTGCTTCAGCAGGCGCAGACTCTCGTCGATTGGAGGATAGATTGAATCCGCGGAAATACCGTCATCACTCTTCAGGGACTCCCGAATTTGTGGCTTAAGTTCCCCCGGGATACGAACAGTCAGTCCAGTTGCCGTCCAGCGGCCCTTCAGTTTATTCTCCAGTCTCCGCACATGTCTTACATTCGCGGGGAACTTGATCATCATTGTCGACACTTGGCGTAGTTCTTTCTGCGTCAGCGCAGCCTTTTTGGCGGCCCCGTTCGGAGGGTGTTTTGCAGTGTCGATCCAGTACTGATGATGTCCACCCTTATTGGTGGTGAGACCGCCTGCAAGGAAATAGCCTTGCTGCGAGATCATGCGCGGATCGGTGAACGGCAGTAAAAGCGGCCAAGTGGTCTGCTGCCACGGATGTCTTGGAGGGCTCGGCCAATCGACGTCTTCACCTAATGACTTTGTGAACTTGCTCCACAGTGACGGCATCGCAGCAATCACAAACAGCCGGCCGTCGACCGTGTCTTTTGCTTCGCTCGCGAAGTAGAGTGCCACCTTCCAAGATGCAGAAACATCGATCAGGCGTGTTGGAATGAGATGGTGTTGCAGCACTGTAAGCAACTCCAGTGATGTCAGATTTCGACCAAGGCCCTGCTTGCGCGCCTCTTGAAGCACGCGCGTCTCAGCAGAACGCATGAGTTCCTCAATGGCACACGGTCTCGCGCCATTAAGATCATCTGGATCGAGAGTTCTAAATAGTGACGAGTTCAACCCATGACGACTATCTGTCTGGCCCCGAAAAAAGTACCGAGCTTCACCTTCCTCGAAGGGTGCGGGGGTGAGGCCGCCTTGGTCGAGCGTCGGGGTCGCGGCGAACAGTTCGCTCAGTGATGACAGGTACTCTGTCCCGCTTGTTGCATCGATAACCAACTCGCGCTCTCCGAAAAATTCTTCCGCCACACTCATTAGCACTCCTCGCGTTGAAACCCTCCTGGTTTTCAGGGCCTCCCTCAAGCGAATGCTAACACAACTCCTCCTGCGTCGCTGGAGTTCCCCTCAAGGTGTTTGGGAATAGGCCGGCGGTTCGATACCCGTCTAATTGTTGACGCGGAACTCCACAGCGTGCCGCACCTTCTACGGTCACTTCCACGACGAGGCCCAGGTGCCCGCTGGCACGGTCGTGGACCTTCAGCCCCTGGAGCACACCAGCGACACCTACCTGCTCTGCGACGGCCACGGCCTGCAGATCCAGCCCCTGTCGACCTACTACCAGGCGCACGCCCCCGCTGAGCCGACTGCCGGCTGAGCAGGCTCACCCACCGATCAGGCCCGCAGGTCGCATGACGCGACCTGCGGGCCTGATCTCTTCCTGCTCAGATCTGTGCCAGAAACAGTCGAGCTCGACACTGACAGCCTTCCGACTATCTCTCTAGAATGGACTCATGAACCACTCCGACAAGAACTCCGACTCGTCTGCGAAGCAGCCGTCCCTGCGCTTCGCCACGGTGCCGCTGTCCAAGATGACCCTGCGCCTGTTCCGCAACGTCCTCGAAACGTTCAAGCGCGGCCGCACCTCCCCGCTGATCCTGCGCCTGGAGGACGAGAAGCCCGTTGCCGCCCTGGTCCCCTTCGACGACTACCTGCGCCTGGTGCGCTACGACCAGGCCCTCGAGGACCAGTTCCAGGGTGAGATCTCCGTGCGCGGCGATCAGCTCAGCACTGGCGAGACGCAGGCGCTGAGCATGGATCAGCTGCTCGAGCAGCTCGGCCCTGAGATCACCGACCCGCCGGCTGCGAAGGACTGAGCGACCCATGAGCTCCGACGGCTACAAGAGCCCGCCCGGCTTGGACTTCGAGATCTCCCCGCAGGTCAAGGACGACATTCGGAAGCTGCACGACCGCGCTGTGCGCAACCCCGACGATCCTCATGCCGCCAACCTGGTGCGCGTGAGCATCAACGCTCTGCAGGAGCTGCAGACCGGGCACCCCGGCACGAAGCCGCTGGAGCCGATGTCCTCCTACCCGGATCTCTCCGACTGCCGGACCCTCTACGTCGGCGCGAACCAGGACCAGAAGCCCAGCCATCGCATCGTCTTCCGCGACGTAGCTCCGGATCATCCCGGCGGCCGTCCGCGCCGCGAGGTGCTGGCTGTGGGGGAGCGGGAGGCCGGTCGCGTCTACCAGACCGCCGGCGCGCGCCTGGGTCGTCCTGTGGGCCTGACGCTCGAGCAGCTGCATGCTCTGCCGGAGCCGACTGCTGACCGCGGTCTGAGTGCTCCCACTCGGCCGGCGCTGCCGGCGACCCCTGCCCCTGACCATGACCACGATGAGCCGACGCTGTGAGCTGCGGTTCGACACCCGAGGAGACCTGACCTGATGTCACAGCATTACACCGAGCCCTACGACCTCATCGAGCCGCAGTACCAGCCCCAGCAGGACGCGGCGGCCGCACAGCCGACACCGATCTCGCCTCGAGCCCAGCGACGTGCTCAGATGGCCGCACAGCGCCGGCAGCGCCGTGGTGCACGCAGCCGATCGCTGATCGTGCGACGGCTCATCGCCGTGGCGCTGATGATCGGGATCTTCTTCTCGATCTACTACGTGCTCTTCCACACGCACCTGGCCGACCCGCTGCTGGCCATGATCGGTCCTGCTCAGCAGTGGCTGGCCTGGGTCAGGGCTGATCCCTCGCGTGTCTTCGGCGCGCTGGCCCTGATGATCCTGCCGTACATGGGCACGTACTCGTTCCTGTTCGAGCGCAGGGGCTGATCAGCATGCGCGCATTGTCCGGAACGATCCGGATCGTCCTCGTGCTGGTGCTGGTCGCACTGCTCGTGGGACTGGCCCTGTTCGCCTGGTACTCCGGGCTCATCCCGACGATCTGGGAGACGGTCGTCGCGATCTTCAACGAGCCGCTGGCCACCAACGGCGTCCTGAAGGCACTGATCGGAGCTCTCATCGGAGGCGTCATGGTCTTGGCCGTCGTTCTCGTGATCACGGATCTCTGAGCCGGCCGATCTGCACCAGCTCACAACGAAGCCCCGGCCCTGACGCACATCGCGTCAGGGCCGGGGCTTCTTCTTTCTCGAGGCTCCCGCTCAGCCCGTGGGCAGCAGCTGGCTGTCCTCATCCGCCGAGTCGGTCTCCTCGGCGTTCTCGTCCTGATCGGCGGCCTCATCCGGGCTGTCCAGGTCCTCGTCCCCGCGTTCCTGATCCAGCTCCCGGTTCATGCTGCGCGACGCCGAGAACTTCAGCACCGAGTAGTCGTTGACTGCCGACTTGCCGAAGCGGACCTTGTGGCCCTTGTGCTCCTGCAGGTAGAAGCGCCCGAAGCCGGTCAGCACGACAGTGGAGCGAGCCCGCACAAGATCCCGCAGCTCGTCGAGCAGGCCCTCGTACACCGTGGACACGAGACGAATCGGCAGCTCCGTTCGCGCAGCAACGCGAGAGATGAAATCTCGCTTGCTCACTCTCGGCTGCTCGTTCAGATCCATGATGGTCATCTCTTCCTCGTCTCTCGGCGTCGTTCAGCCATGTATACGAGTCTACCTGGGCCTCTTCTCGCAGAGAGAACTCACGAGCGGCTGTATCTGCTTTCTCGACTCAGAACTCGAGATCGTCGTCCAGCACCTTCCGATCATCCTTCGGCGAGTACGAGACCGTCTCGGAGATCGTGCGCCCGGAACTCGAGCGACGGGCCGAGACATTGCGGGTGTGCGTCTCGTCGAACTGCTGCTGAGCAGTCACCCGATGCGCCGCATTGAGCTGGGCGTCGATGTTGCGCGAGGAGAACTGCATCATCGACTCGCTCGCCGAGAGCATCATCGCCTTCAGCGGGTTGATGCGCTCCTCACGGGCCTTGCGACGCTTCGCCCACTTCTCCTGCTCTCGCTGGGCCTTGTAGCCGAACATCGTCGCCATCCGCGTGTCGTAGTTCGAACTCATGATCACTGCGCTCCTTCGTCATGGCTGCCGTCGTCGCAGCAGCCGGTTCTGGTGGGGGAGAGGCCCTCAGGCGCTCTGCGGCTGAGGATCCGGAGTCGGCTCCGCATGCCACTGAGCCTGCTCATGGGCCTGCCGGCGACGCTTCTGATGCGCCTGACGCATCGAATCCACGAAGGTCTCCGGATCCGCACTCGCGTGCTGCATCCGCTCCAGCGTCTGGTCCCAGCTGTGACCCAGCGTCGCCTCGACGCGCTGCTGGAAGTCCGGCACGTCCTCCATGACCTCGTTGATGGCATCGACGTAGGCGTTCGAAAAGGCCTCGCGCTGCTGCTCTGCACTCAGACCGTCGATGCCCATCGTGGCGATCATGGTCTGGGTCTGCGCGGCCCGGTGCTGCATGGCCTCGGGCAGGTCCTCCACGGACAGGCCCTTCTGCTGAGCGGCGAAGACGACCGGGTAGCAGTAGAGATCCATCTGCAAGGCCTCAGCGTCGCCGCGGGTCAGCGAGTCCGTGATCGAGCGCGTCATGGTCCGAGCCAGCCGTACCTGGTGCTCATCGACCTCCTGGGGCTTGCGCAGCACGAAGATCCCGTCGTCGGGCAGCGGCTGACCCAGGTGGTCCTCGAACTCGCCGGTCCAGGCCTGGACCGTCTCCTGCGAGTTCGGCAGCCGGATCGTGCGCGGAGCCGACTTCTGCACGCGGCCGTGGGCCATGCCGTTGAACATCGTGCGCACCTCGGGCTCAGTCTCCATGCGCTGGCCGATGATGATGCGAGCTCGAGTCATCACATCCGCCTGATCCAGACCGTCATCGGCCATCTGCTGGTGCAGCAGATCGCGCATCGACCGGTAGCTGGTGAGCACCTCGTCGACATTCGCGTCCGGCTCGCGCATCCGCCAGTAGGCGCTGTCCATGAGCCCGACCTCGGTCATCGCCGCGGTGTCCGGGGTGAACATGTCCCGGTTGCCGCGATCGCGTCGCTCCAGAGCATCGATGCGCTTGAGCTGCCGGCGCGAGACGTGATCCCGGTAGTCGCTGCTGAACTGGCCGTACCTGTTCGGAAGCCCCTCAGCGGCATGATGCCGGGCCTTGTCCGCGAGCTTGCGGGTCCGGGCGTCGGCTCGATCTCGCACGTAGTCACGCACCTCGCCGGCCTTCTCGCCGACCTCAGCACGCAGGTCCGGAGACAGCACCATCAGCGCCGTCATAGTCGTAGCCGACTGCACCACCGAGCTCACCGAGACGCCACGCTGCAGCGGCGTCATGCACATCTGCATCATCATGCGCGTGTGGACCTTGCGCATCACGTTGAACTCACGCACCTGCTGGTCCTTGCCGTAGCCGGGCACCACGATGTTGGAGTCGCGCAGCGACTTCATGAACTGGGCATCCGCATCGCGCAGGCCCGAGCGCATGTCCTTGAGCCACGCCCGGTCCGAACGAGAATCGCGATCCGCCTCCGGGACGTCCTGCTGACTCGATGCCCCGTTCTGGGCACTGCGCTGCTGACGAGCCGCCCAGTCCGGGTCGTATTCGGCCATCATCCGCACCGCGGTCTCGTGATCGGCAGCCATCGCGGCCTCCTTGATCCGAGCGGCCTCGGCCCAGGAGTCCGTGAACTTCTCGCGGATCGTCTTGATGATCCGGTCGCGCCAGGCTGCGAAGCTCTTGGGACTGGCGTGCGGACCCGCTGCAGTCTCTCGAGCTCGGGGCTTCGCCGGGCGGCCCTCCAGCTCCTCGACGATCTCTCCGTCGATGATCGTGTCCTGCTGGGCCCGGTCCTGGCCCTGATCCTGCGATCGACCAGTCGCCGGGGTCTGTGCACGCACCGGCAGCTTGCGCAGCGGGCGCACCTCGACCTCGCTGGAGCCGGTTCCGGGGTTCTTCTGCTCAGCCATCTCAGATCTCCATCTCGTAGTCGTCTGCCGCAGGCGCAGCAGGGGTCATCACCGGGGTCGTGCGATGGCCGGCGGCCACCGCGTGCGCCGATCGTCGCGAGGACCCGCGGGTCTTCGCACCGGCCTCGGTCTCGGCCATCACGTCGGCCTTGATCACGCCGGCATAGCTCTGCGAAGACGCCAGCTGGATGTCAGCCAGCGGATCACCCAGAGCCGCCATCTGAGCCTCACGAACGCGCACAGCCGAGTAGCTGGCGTTCGGCGCGAACTGGGAGGCGCACTTGCTGTCGTAGATCGACTCGCGCTTGGCCGCGGCCTCCATCAGCATCTTGAAGTCGCCGCCGTAGGCCATCTGATCCAGCAGAGAACCGGCCAGCGCCGGATCATCCTCGAGGTTGCGGATCAGACCGGTCTTCGGATCCTCGAGCTGACGCGCCACCCGCTCGACGTACTCCGGGTTGACCTCCACGTTGAAGCCGTCCGGCGACGTGTAGAAGTCGTTGAACTGCGCGACCCACTGCTCGCGGGTGGCCTGGACCGGCTGACCCTTCTCGAACTGGGCCTTCCACTGGCCTGCGCCCACGCGCTCCATGACCCGGCCGCGCCACAGCTCACGACCGGCCGTGCGCAGCACCTCGTCCTTGTGCCGGGCCTCCGAGGCGTTGTGCTTGGACTGCAGCACGGACTGGGTGGTCACGGAGGTCACCTCCAGCGCCGGCTTCAGGTCCTTGTCGCGCAGTGCTCGCACCGCGCGCTGCGAGTACGTCCCGGCCAGGCCGGTGTCGTGGGACTTGATGGCCGTGGCGAACATGGAGGCCTCCTGATCCTCCTGAGTGATGCCCGGGCCGTTCTCGTCGCCGAAGTAGCGGGTGTACTCCTCAAGCTTCTTCGGGCTGCCCTTGGCCCCGGTCTGCACGCAGACCTCATCGATGGAGCGCAGGTGCTGCTGCTCATCGGCAAACGAGAGCGCCGAGCCGAACTCGTCGCGCTGGGCGTCGAAGTAGAAGCCCGACAGCTTCGGCACCAGGGCCTCGTTGCTGGCGCGGTTGCGCCGCTTGATCGACTCGCGCAGCTCCGGGTCGCCGTAGAGAGCCTCGACAGCGTTGAGGTTCGCCTCCCCGGAGAGCATGTCCAGCTCTTCGCGCAGCTTCGCGGACTTGGACAGCCCGACCTTCGTGTCCAGAGAGACCTGCATCGCAAACGGGTGCGTGCCGCGCTCGGAACGCACGCGGGTGTCCAGCAGGTTCGCCTCGACCGTGAGCTTCTCCATGGCCTCGGCCTTGGCGGCTTCGCTGTGCAGCTTCACCACGGCCACCGAGTCGCCGTCGAAGTCGCCGTCGAAGCAAGCATCCATGACCGGGTTGATCGCAGCACCGGTGAGCCGGTCATCGATCGCCACGCGCATGTAGCGCACGCCGGCATCGCGCAACACCGGGTCTCGCCAGATCAGCGCGTAGTCGTCCTCGTGCAGACCCAGCTGCTCGGCCTTCACCGAGGACAGGGCCACCTGATCGATGTCCAGGCGCGGATCCGCGGTCCAGACCATCGTGGCCGAGTCGGAAAGCCGCGAGGACATGATCCCGGTCTTGAAGATGTTGTTCTTGCCCTCGAGATTCCGGCGCTGGATCTCATCGGTCATCGAGTCAAAGCTGCGCTGAGCTCGAGCCACGGACTCGTCCAGCTTGGCCTTGTACTCGGCACGGGCCTGCGGGTCCTGGGTCTGGCTCATGGCCGCGGCCGCGTGACGGTACTGGCAGGCGTCCATGAAGATCGACTCGTAGGTGCGCGTGTAGTCGTGCGTCGTGGTAGTCCCGTCGTCGAACTCCTGGCCCGAGCGCAGATGCGAGGACAGCACCGGCAGCTTCCACGACGTGGCCGTGGCCTGCTCGGTGAGTTCGCCGGTCGGATACCGCAGCGGGAACGGCATCTCAAGATCGCCGCCGCGAGTGCCGATCAGATCCGCGAAGTCCTTCTGCATGCTGCGCGTGTTCAGCCCCGGCATCGGATCCTTCTTGCGCGGCTTGGTCAGCTTCAGCTCCGGCTTGGCGATCAGTCGGCGCGCCGGGACCTCGCCCGAAGGCTTGTCCCGGCCCACGACGCGCAGTGCACCGTCGGCATCCATGTCCAGGCCGTTGACCAGCAGATACTCGCGCAGGTTCGACTCGGCCCCGGAGTTGTGGCCGTAGAACTCGCGCATGATCGCCGGGCAGTCCTGGGACTGGATCGCCCAGCCCAGCTGCGAGGAGGCCTTGCGACCGCGACCGGCTGCGATCTGCTCGTCGTCGTAGATCTTGGTCTTCTCGTCCACGGCCATGTGCGTGACCACGAAGCGCATCTGACCGATGCCGCCGGACACCGGCTGGGCCGGGCTGCCCTCCGGTGCCTTCAGGTCCGCGACGTCGCTGCTCATCAGCTCGCGGCCGGCTCCGGCGTTGCGGCGGGAGATCAGCGAGAACGGACTCATCACCACGTCCATCTCAGGGTTCGCCTTGAACCAGGCGACCTCCTGCTCGAGCTGCTGCTCCCGCGCGGTCTCTGCGTCCATGTTCCGATCCACGATCAACGAGACGACGCCCTTGTTGCCGTGCAGATCGGACAACTTGTCTCCCACGACCAGGTTGCGCATCTGGCCGTTGGCCCCGCGGATCTGATGAGTCGTCGCGAAGCGGTCCGAGATCACGATCGGGTCATCGGCCGTCCAGCCGCCGAAGGTCATCAGGGCCGTGCCGGTGGGCTGCGTGATGGTCGAGGACTGCATGATCGTCGAGGCCGTCATCTGCTGGCGGTCGAACGGGTCGTAGGACATCGCCGCCGTCTCCGGCAGAGTCATCAGCGGGGCTCGCGCACCGGTCAGCGTCTCGGGGTCGCCCGGGACGATCCGGCCCTGCGCCTCGACCTGCGCATCCGCGGTCAGATAGCGCACGATGCCCTGATTCGTCGCACCGCCGGTCATCACCGGATCGAAGTAGCCACCCGGAGCCTCCACGCCGCGGCTGTCCTTGCCGGTGAGCATGACCATGTTGCGCCCGCCGGTCACCCGCCAGGCGTCGTAGGTGTTGTCATCTGCCGGGTCCAGCGTCTCGTGCCGGGCCTTGTACTCGGCGTAGACCGTCGAACCGGTCTTGATCTCGTTCGAGTAGCGGATCCGGCGGGACTCGGTCTGGAGGATGGCCTCCGTCCACGGGTTCAGGCGCTGGTTGCCCTGCTCGTCGAGCTCCATGCTGCGCTCGATGAAATCGACCGGGTGCTTGGTGCCGTAGAGCTGGCTGTAGACCCCGTTCAGCGAGGCCGGCTCTCCAACGCGCGAGCGAGCCGTGGTCGCGTCCGAGCTGATCTGGTACTGGATCCGCTCGCGCATCAGCTGCTCGTAGCCGCGCAGCAGGGTGCGCTCCTCGACCGAGGCCGGAGCGGCGTCCGGGTCCTGGGCCATGATCCGAGCCTGGTAGCCCGGCACGACCAGAGCGTTCTCCCCGGAGGCGAACTGGGTGACGATCTCACCGTGGTCCCCGACATCGAAGATCTGCCCGATCTGACCGGAGACCGGCACCTGCGCCCCGCGCCGGCCCACGCGCTGGGCCTGCCAGGAGATGACGCCCTGGTCATCAATCTGGATGGACTCCACCGACATGGCGTTGGTCTGCAGCGACTCGCGCACGGTCTGGGCCATCGAGCGCATGAACACCGAGTCGTGGCGCTCCATGTCCACGGCCTGCTCGGGGTTGAAGCGCACGAGCCGATCCTGGAAGCGCGCGGCCTGGAAGCCCTCGCCCATGATCTCCGAGGCCGGCACGCCGGCCTCGCGCGCCGCCGCAGCCAGGTTGTCCAGGTTCGTCCACTGGCCGCGGGAATCCTCGCTGGTCATGTACTTGGCGACCCGTCCGGCGTCGAAGCGCTGATCCACCAGTTCGCCGTCCACGTCGTGGGCCATCGGCTCCCAGGTCCCGATGATCTCGAAGGCCACGTCGTCGGCGTGATCCCGGACCTTCTGCTCGGCGGTGCCGACGTAGGCCAGGTTCGCCAGGTCCGGCTCCTCGTCGGCCTGCATCTCGCCGATCTCCTCGAGACGTTCGCGGTACATCGCCTCGGTCGCGCCCGGGCGCAGCAGCTCGGTGCGCGCTCCGGTGAGCACATCCCAGTAGGCGCGCTCGATGCCGGCGATCTCCGGATCGGCCGAGAACTCGGGAGCGTGCACCTCGTCACCCTCGGCCTCGGCGCGGTCCATCTCCGTGCGGGCTGCTTCGATGAGCCCGTCCACATCCAGCTGGGCGACGAAGTTCTCGCGGGCCGACTCGACGGCGGCCTGACCGAACTGCTCGGCGACCTCGGCGTCGTGGAAGAAGCGGGTCATCGTGCGGTTGGCCGCCTCGCGCCGGATCATGACCTTCGCCCCGGGTCGAGCAGCCGTCTCGCCGGCGGCCACATAGTCGTCGACCGCGAACATGGTCGAGCGCTCCACGTGGTAGGCATCCTGCACCTCGTCCTCGCCGGCACGGTGCGTCGAGCCGATCTGCCCGACCATCAGCTGCGAGCCATCGCGGCGGGGGATGGGCTGGCCCTGTGCGAAGCGCAGCAGCGCGACCGCCTCTTCGGGGCTCGGTGCGTAGTGAGCCATCTGAGCGATGCCGGACTTGACGTTGGTCGAGTACCGGATCGAGACGCCGTTGTCGTAGAAGCGCGCCCCGGCCATCTCCTCGTGCTCGAGGTCGGTCAGGCGAGCCTCCAGACCCGTGCCGGCGATCTTGGCCTTGATCTGACCCGGCAGCCGGTCCCGGCTCACCTTGTAGGGAATGCCGCGGGACTTCAGATCCTCCAGCACGGCAGCGCTGCGCTCGATCGCGGCCGTGGACATGAAGCGGTTGCGGTCGACCTGACCGGTGCGCGGGTCGCGGGCTCCGGCCAGGACCCAGGAGCGCACGTCGTTGTACTCGGCGGCCGACATCTTGTCCATCAGCACGGACAGCCCGGCCGCGTCGTCGTCCGTGTACGCCGGACCCAGCGGCTCGAGCTGGCCGTTCACGTCGCGCACGGACAGCTCCAGATCGGCGAACTCGGAACTGGTCAGCTCCTCGAGCTGCGGCTGCCGATCGCCGACGCTCTGCACGGGCAGGTGCACCAGCTCGGTGCCGGCCCGACGCACAGAGGCGCGCGAGGACCACCGCGGGTCGTACGGGCTGATCGGCAGCGTCTGGGTCATGCTCGCCGGCGCTTCGGCCTGTCCGACCATCTGGGCGAACTGGCTCTGCAGCTGCAGGTACTGCTCATCGGTGCCCGAGTGCTCCTGGAAGCGCGACTGGTACTCCGGCCGGCGCGCGGCCATCGCGGCGTCGATCGCCGAGAGACAGGCGCGGATGCCCAGCTTCGGGTGCTGCAGCGACAGGTTCGGATCCTGTGCGGCCAGCTGCGCATCGACCTCCCGTCGGATCGACTTGGCCTGCGAGATCGGGATGACGTGCGAGGTCGTCTCCCGTGCAGACTCGATGACCTCGTGGAAGAGGTACTCGTAGAAGTAGCCGCGCAGGCCCTGGCCGTTGTACATGGTGCAGCCTCTCGTGAAGAAGACTCGGGTGATCGTTCTCCCACTCTAGTCGTCTCACGAGAGGCAAGGCGAGAGGCACAGGGCAGTTCCGAGTGAGACTTCAGTCAGAACCAGCTTCGAGTCGGACGCGGAATCATCTCGCCGTAGTGTCAACTTGTCCGGTTGCCGGCGAGCCGTCGGCAGTCCAGACGATCGTCTCGGCGCGCATCAGGCGTGATCCTCGGTAGCGAAGCGCATCTCCCGAGCCATCGCCCGGTCGAAGGCCCCGCGCGCCAGCGTCTTCCAGCTGGGCAGCGAGGACAGGTAGAGGTAGAACTCCGCAGTGATCTCGTGCAGGGCCGTGGCCGAGAGATCATCGAAGTCGACCTCGGTCTCGCTGTACGCGCGGGAATCCGGGTTGGTGACCTCGGCGCGCAGCTCATCCAGATCAGCTCGAGTGCTGTGCCTGATGTAGACCTCGCGCCCATCCTCGCTGCACAGATCCCCGGCACCGTTGACGCTGAAGTGCTCCTCGTCCTTCTCCATCTCGGTGCGCACCTGCTGGTAGGCCTCCGCGATCTGCTCGTCGAGCTTGCGCACCTTCGCGACCCCGGCCTCGGTGACCAGCATCTCGCGGCTGATCATGCCCTCGGCGTAGCGCATCGCGACGTACTCGTCGTTCTTGACCTTCCAGAACGCCGTCTTCTCGGCCACCTCCTGGTCCTCGACGATCTGGTCGTCGGAGAAGTTGCCGAAGGACGCGCTCTGCTCCTCCGGGTCCACCTCGTAGACCGAGCTCGGATCCGCACCGTTCTCCACAGCCACGTGATTCGAGATCAGGTTCATCACCTCGTCGGCGTACACGTCCGGGTCCAGGCGCTTGATGTCGATGTCCTTGTACCCGTAGAGCTCCTGGTACTGGATCTTTGCCCGATCTGCCTTCGAGGCCTGGTTCATGCGCTTGTCCAGAGCCTTCACGAAGTCCGGCTGGTTCATGCGCACGTCGAACTCCATCGCCGTGGACATGGTGGGCACCGTCTGCAGCGAATACTCCTCATGACCGGCGTGGTTGATCCGGTTCTCGAACATCCGCCAGGACATCGGCAGGATCGTCTCGTTGCGGTTCCAGATCGGCGCGTCGCCGGCACGGAAGACGATCGCATTGCGCGGGGCCAGATAAAGCATGTCGTTCTGGCTGATCAGCGGCTCCTCCTTGACGTTGAAGTTGTAGCTGACCTTGCCCTCGGTGCGACCCATGCCGCGGATCTTCTCGATGTCCTGGGTGACCGACTTGCCGTCCCGGTAGACACGGTGCGTCTTGCCGGAGAGCTTCTCCAGCGTCTCGAGCATGGAGTCATCCGTGGACTTCAGGTAGATGATGTTCGAGATGTTGCCCTGGGCGATCCTGTCGATGGAGTCGCCGTAGACCTCGCGCAGCTGCTGCAGGGTCTGCAGGATCACCGTGAACTGCTGTGACTGCCCGAGACCGATGGAGAGCATCGTCTCGAAGTTCGCGATGCCGTGGCCCTCGGACTGCAGGTTGCCCAGCTCGTCGAGCATGAAGCGCGTCTTGAAGAGCGGCTTCTGCGAGGACTTCGTCATATAGGCCTTGTCGAAGTTCAGGTCCACCAGCTGCTTCAGCAGGATCAGCACGAGCTTCGCGTACTTGGTCAGATGCGGCGGAGTGATCAGGAAGATCGCCTTGGGCTTCTCGGAGTAACGCACCGAGGTCCGCATGATCGCGTGCACCGAGGCCGTGGCCAGCTCCGGCTCCGAGGTCTCGGACATGTCCAGGCGCTTCTGCTTGTACGTCGTGGCCGCGAACCGGAAGCTGGTGATCTCCCCGTCCTTGCGCACCGGGCGCATCTCGCGCAGCACGCCGTTCTTGATCTGCTTCTGGCTCGTCACCGGCTCGGTGACGTAGCGCCGCCCGTTCAGCGAGAGCTGGAAGCTCTTGGTGAACTGGAAGTAGAACGTGTGCGCCAGCGAGCCGGACTGCGGGTTGCGCAGCTCGAGCTTGATCCAAGCGCTCGGCGTCTCGAAGATGCCCTCGAAGTAGTACCGCGCCCAGCCCTCGCGACTCACCATGTCGGTGTGACCGAACTTGCTGCCCAGATCCTGGGTGAACATGTCGTCGCTGTAAGCCCGCCACACCGCCTGCAGACCGGTCAGCGAGTGCATCTTGGCGAACTGCGGAGTGAAGCGCACACCGAAGCGCCGTGGGAACGACAAGCCACCCAGATCGACGTTCTGCGAGGGCCGACCCGAAGTCAGAGTCGAGATCGTCGGGTCCGTGAAGAACGACATCGCGGTCAGAGCGATGCCGTAGACCGAGGCCATCATCTTCTCGGCTCCGGCCATCGCGCGCAGCGCGTTGTCCGTATCGGCCACCCGGTCGCGCATCGACGACTTCGGCAGCATGGCCGTGGCGTTGAAGAACAGCGTGAGCATATCCAGCTCCGGCTTGTCCTCCCAGATCTTCGCCCGGGCCTCGACGGCCTCACGAGCCAGCTCCTCGCCCTCAGGATCCTCCTCGAACTCGCCGTTCTTGACCCGCTCCTCGAACTCGCTCATCGGATTCTTGAGCTTGCGCGAGGTCAACTGCACGAAGAGCTGGTAGCAGTTGTAGAGCGTCACATTGCCCCACATCTCGTCCAGACGCTGCTCGAGCGTAGCCGGGTGCATTCCGGTGGCCTCGGCGTAGACGCGCAGCTCGCGCTCCTCCTCGAGGTAATAATCGATCAGACCGTAGGCCGCTCTCTTGAAGGCGTTATTAGCAGCATTGGCCCACATCGGATCATCGCCGCCATCCACCGGAAAGAACACCTCGGCGATGTTCTCGACATAAGACGCCATCTTCGTGAAATCACCCTCGCGAGCCGATTCCGCCGCCATTCCCAGAGGGTTGTAGATATCCGTCTTGATGATGTTGATCAGGTTGAACTGGATGACCTCGAAGCCGCGCACGACCAGCCGCTCGTAGAACTTGACCAGCAGCTCGCCCTTGGGGTCGTTGGCCAGGAAGTTGTTCATCGCCGTCTCGCGCGACCACATGTCCAGCACGGCCTCGATGTAGGTCTGGCCCTTACCTGCACGGGTCATGGCCAGCATCATCGTGTTCACCGGCGCGGTGTCGACGATGTAGGCACCGGCCGGGCGCTGAGGCTCGTAATCCGGCAGCGTCCAGTCGGCCTTGATCAGATCGGCCACCGTCTCGTACTTGCCCTTCTCGCGGTTCGTGCCGCCGGGGTTGTACGGGATCCGACGCGCGTCAAAGTAGCGCTGCAGAGACTTCTCGAAGACCTCCGAGGCCTCGAAGAGGGCCTTGCCGAACTTCTCGTCGATCAGCGGAACGTCATGTCGGATGGCCTCGCCGTTCTCGTCCACGACGATCTCGCCTTCGTAGAGCTCGGCGTCGCCCTCGTCGTCAAGCTTGTCCTCCTTGGCTCGCTCCGGGAAGGCGACCTTCGGCAGACCCTTGTTCGCCAGCATCATGTGGCTGAGCATCGAGGAGACCTGCACGGAGCTGTGCGCCCCGACGTCCGGGAACCAGTCGTAGCTGCGCTGGACCTCCTCAGGCAGCGCGATGTGCTGGTCGTTGTCATACTGGTTGATGTCGTCGGTGCGCGACATCAGGTTCGAGGTGTCCACCCGCCGGCGGACCATCTCCGCCACGCTCAGGCCCACGCCGGCCCCGACGGCCAGCGTCACGAAGATCTTGAAGCCGCCGAAGGTCGTCAGCGCAGCCCCCAGCGTGTGCTCCGGCGACGCAGCGTCCTCAGCAGCAGCACCCTCGCTCGTCGAGGCGGCCTCGGCCTGGGCGTACCAATCCGGCACGGGCACCTCGGCAGCCGTGTCGTAACACGGCGCTCCCGGCTCCGGCTGACCATCAGAGGCCAGCGGCGTGAAGCACTCCATCGACTCGCCGTTGGCCCCGACCGTCACGGACTGCTCGTAGTAGTCGCTCGGCTCGGCACCTCCGGAGCCGGAGCCTGCCGAGCCGAGCCCGCCGAGCGCGCTGCCGGCCATCGACAGGATCAGCATCAGCACCGAGTAGAGAACCCAGGTGAGGATCCCGGTTCCCACACCGAGCACGGCGGCTCCGATGTAGCCGGCCTTCTTGGAGCGAAGCTTCGGCAGGGCCTGCCGATCCAGCTGCTGCGCACCGTGGACATCACGGTTGGCCAGGGTCTCACCGCTGGAGCGGGCAGAGATCTTGTCCCAGTTGCTGGCGTTCGGCCCCTTCGACCGACGCCGACTCATCACCGACATAGCAGAGACTTCTTTCGTTGATCAGCGGATATGACGACACGACGACCGAGCCATCGGCCTGCGATGCACCCGGTCGTCGTGTCAGAGAACCTCGTGCGCTCAGCCGCCGAGGATGGTCGAGAAGAAGATGCCGCCGGCCACGAAGGCCAGGATGCCCAGCACCACGATCAGCACGATCAGCATCGAGTTGGAGCGACGCTGCATGTCCGAGATCTGGTCGTTGCCGCGCTGGGCCGCATCCCGGTCCTCGCGCAGCTGCTCGATCCGGGCCCGGAAGCGCTGCTCGACCTCCTCCTCGATCGAAGCGTTCTTCTCGCGCAGCTCGATGGCCTCCTTCTCGGCGGTCTCGAGCTTGGCGTTCTTGAGATCCACCTCGTGCTGCCATTCGGCGTTCAGACGCTCCAGCTGCGTGCGGATCGCAGCCTCGGCCGCCTTGGCCTCGATCTTCGAGCGGTGCAGCTGCTGCTCGTGCTCGGCCTCCATGGCGGCCACGATCGAGTCGTGATCGCGCTGGGCCGTGGCGAGCTCATCGGTGCGGCGATCGTGCTCAGCCAGGGCCTCGGCGCGCGTGAGATCCGCCTTGCGGTGATCGTCAACGAACCGGGTGATGTAGTCCGACCACTCGGCCAGCAGCTTCTGCTCGGACTCGTGATCCGACTGCTGCTTCTCGGCCAGCGTCTCGAAGATGGCCGTCTGGCCCTTCTCCATCTTCAGCGCAGCACCGCGGCGGCGCAGGTCGTTGATCTTGTCCATGTCCGCCGAGTGATCGACCTCGATGGACGTCTCGATCTGCGAGGCCCGATCCGCCTGCTCGCGCTCCATCCGAGAGCGGTGACGCTCGAGGTAGGACGCCTTGGCGGTGCGCTGTGCGGCCTCGCCGGCCTCCTCGGCCTGCCGGTTGTACTGCTCCAGGACCTCGGTGCGCGCCTGACGGATGCGACGATCCTTCTCGCCCAGAGCCTCCTCGCGACGAGCATCGGCCTGGGCCTTGAGCTTGCCGTAGGGCGAGTCCGGCTTCTCGAAGGAGACGGTCTTCTCGATGTTCTGGGCGTGCTGCGAGGACAGGTTGACGTAGGTCGTGCGCATCCGGTCCTGATTGGACTGGTGCAGCTGGTAGAGCGCCGCGTTGGCCTGCCGGGTCAGCTGCGAGATCTGATCCGCCAGCCACTCCGAAGAGCCGGTGGGCACCTCGATCTGCACGACCGGAGCTCCGATGCCGAAGGTGGCGTTGAACGAGGCGAGATCCACGTCCAGATCCAGGTCGCCGGAAAGGAACCGCCGGGCGATCGCATCCTGAACCTGTCGCTGATCCGCAAAGGTCTCCACCGGCACGGTTGCCTCGACCTCGTACTGCCCGTCCTCGAAGGACTGGCCCGCCGGCGGGTTCCAGGGCTCCTCGTCCTGGGCCTCGTCCGCATTCAGATCGCCCTCGTCCTCCTCGTCGTCCAGACTGTAGTCCGAGGACGGCAGAGCAACACCGGGGGAGGACTGCTCCGGCTCATCCGCCGCAGCATCGTCCGAGACATCGATCTGATCCTTGCCCTCGTCCTCAGCGCCGTCGTTCAGCCCGACCGAGCTGATGACCTGCGTCGACTCGGGATCGTCCTGCAGATCCGCATCCTCGAAGTCGGGCTCATCCTCGTCTTCGCCGTAGACCGGGCCCTCGTCACCGTCGTCCTGGATCTCGTCCTGGTCGAAGATCGGGCTGTCCTCGTCGTAGACGCCGGCCGCGGCCTCCGTCTCGGTCTCGGTCTGATCAGCGCCCTCGTCCGACTCAGCCGCAGCCCGCGCCGAGGCCTCGCCGCTGTAGTGGTTCCAGAGGTCCTCGCCCACGGCCTTGCGCAGGGTCATGTTGCCCAGGGAGACGTCGCGCACCTCCTCGAAGCTCGTCGTGGAATCCGACTGCTCGATGATCAGGTCGTCGTTGCTGTACCAGGCCACGCCCCACGAGTAGACCGCCGAGGTCATCATCGAGAACTCGTCCAGACGCGACATCGTGTCGTGGTCCGGGATGATCCCGAGCACCTCGGCCTCGATCATCTCCTCCGTAGCGATCACGTGGATGTGGTCGTTGCGGATCAGCTCGATGAGTTGGCCCTTGGACTCATCGTTGCGGTCGCGCTTGGACAGTCCGCCGATCGACTCGACCTCGAGCACCAGCAGTGCCCACGTGGTCTCCGAGGGGAAAGCGAAGTTCGAGTTCTCCTTCAGCAGATCGACGCTGGCAGGGACCGTGGTCTCTTCCACCACCGACCGCAGTCGATCGTTGGGCTTCTTCTTCGCCCCCGTGGGACGACGACCGGGCATGTGGGGCCTGAAAGCCATGTTCCTGCCGTTCTCTTCGCAGTACGTGATGAGGACTATTCGCCTCGTTTACGAGCATTCTATCGGCATGATCTCTCAGACAGCAAGACGAGAGGCATTCATCTGCCTCTCGTGTCGTCTTGCGGAGAGAAAGCCGATCCGTCGATCAGCGGTCGGCCTCGACCACGATCGCCACATCGGTGCGGACCTCGGACTTGTTCTCCGAGGCCATCTTTCCCTCGGCCTTGACGATGATCCGGCGCTCCTCCGGGTGCAGGTTCACGAAGGTCGCGATCTCGGTCGTCACCTCGTTGGTCAGTCGCGCCACGGCCGCACGGGCACCGCCGGCATCCGACTCGGTGTCGCCGCGGTCATCGGTGAGGTAGTTCAGGACGCGGCTGGTGTAGTTCACGCGCACCCCGTGCTTGCGGAAGACCTCCTGGGCCAGGTCCAGCATCTTCTTCTTGACGATCGCCTTCTGCGTCTTCTCCGACAGCGGCTGGAAGGGCACGATCTGATCCACACGCCCCAGCAGCTCGGGCGGAAACTTGTTCTCAGCCTGCGTCGAGGACAGCGAGCGGCGGATCAGCTTGTCGTACTGCTTCAGCTGCTTGCCCGAGCCCTCGTCATCGGCGGCATAGCGCGCGACGTCCTGGTAGATCTCCGATGCCGCGTTGGTCGTGAGCACGATGTAGCAGTTGCGGAAGGAGACCTCGCGCTGGTTGGCGTCCATCAACTGGCCGTCGTCGAGGATCTGCAGCAGCAGGCGGATGACCTTGCCGGAGGCCTTCTCGATCTCGTCGAACAGCAGCACCGAGTGCGACAGCGACCAGACCCGGCGCGTGAGCGTCTCGCGGAAGCTGGCCATCGTCGAATCTTCGGAGAAGTCGGTCATGTCGAAGCGGATCAAGTGACGCTGATCGTCGCCGAACAGCATCTTCGCCAGCTGCTTGGTCATCTCCGTCTTGCCCGTACCGGTGCTGCCGGTGAGCAGGAAGGAGGCCTCGGGCCGGGACTTGTCGTTGAGATCGGCCACCGACAGCTGCAGGCGCTTGGAGATCGCCAGCGTCGCGGCCTTCTGCGAGAGCACCTGCGCGTCCAGCTGGTCCTTGATGCTTCCGCCGTCGACCGCGAAGGCCACGTTGACGCCCAGCGACTCCTCGAGCACGTCGGCCAGCAGCTCCCGACCCATCGCCCGATGGGTGAGCCGATGCCAGCCGACCATCGCGTCCAGGATCAGGATCGACTTGCGCGGCTGGGCCGAGGCCGGCATGTAGCGCTGGGTGTACTCGTAGATCAGCTCGAAGAGGTGATCGTCGTAGAACTGATCGGCGACCCGGTAGCGCTGGGCCATCCCACGCAGGATCTTGACCGTCGTCTCGCGGTCCGGGGGATTCAGGTTGATGCGCTGCAGGCGCTCGACCAGCGGCTGGTTCGGCGCGATGTACTTGTGGAACTCCTCGTAGGTCGTCGCCGCGATCAGGCGGATGCCGAGCACACCGGAGGAGGCCAGAATCGGCTTGATCGCCTCCACAGCGGCCGCCGAGAGCTGGATGATCTGGTGGATCTCGTCCATGAAGATCACGAGCTCCTGCTGCTCGTCGCGCACGAAGCGCTCGGCCTCGCCGAAGAACTCCTTGAGCTCGGAGGCCATCCGCTCGGGGGTGCCGGCCTCGAAGATCATCTTCGGCAGATCCAGCTCGAGGTAGAGCCGATTCACGTCCGAGAGATCCGTGGCCTGGACCAGGGCCGTCTTGCCCGTGCCGGCCTCGGCCAGCAGCAATGCGTTGCACAGCTCCGGACGCGCCATCGCGGCCATCAGCTGGCGCTTCTCGTGCTCACGTCCCACGATCTCGCGCTCCGGCTTGGCCAGCGGATCCGCCAGCTTCGAGAGCTTCTCGTACTTGGTGTCCAGTTCGGCATCCGAGAACACGGGCGACGACCTTTCTGCGGCCGACCACCGCAATGAACCTGCTTCTTCTGGAATATCAGTCGAAGAGTACCACGCGAGAGGCCTCTCGACTTAGCAGGTGCAGAGCCTTTTCCCGTGACCAGGACATGACGAAGGCCGCATCGAGGATTTCTCCTCGATGCGGCCTTCGCGCACAGCCACAGTGCCGACGAATCAGCCGATGGCCGGCTCGTCGTTCTCGACCTGGGCGGGCTCGGCAGCCTCAGCCGCCGGGGCCTGAGCCTGGGTCTCGGCCTGCGCCTCAGCGGCCGGAGCCGCCTTGTCCGGAGCTGCCTTGGCTGCCTTCATCGCCGCGAACTGCTTGTCCAGCGTGTCGTTCTCCATCTTGAAGTCCGACTGCTTGAGCTCCTTGTTCGTGTTGACGATCAGCCCACCGCGGGAAGCCGGCATCAGGCTGCCCTTGAAGGCGAACGCGCTGCCGACCTTCTCGCCCTGCTTGTTCATGACGGGGACGCCGTTCGGACCGGCCGCCTCGACCATCTTCGCGAACTGACCCTCCTGATCAGCCGAGTAGGCCGCGGTGTTGTTGTACCGCTCCTTGCCGTCCTTGCCGGTCTCCTTGCGAGTGGAGATGTGCAGGTTCTTGTCGCCCTGCCCGCGCTGATCGCGCGCATCCACCATGACGTCGACGAATCGGGTCGTCTTGCCGGTCTTCTCGTTGGTGTACACCGCCGAGTCGTAGACACGAGCGATCAGGTTGACGTCGGTCATCGCGCCGGGACCCTTGAGGTTGGCCATGATCTCTTCTCCTTGTGCTTGTAGTGGCAGCCGACCTCATGTCGACTGCTGGATCAGATCATCCGACTCAACCGCTGGACCTCGGTGCCTCTCGGCGTGCTCACTCAGTCTCCCTGGTTGAATCTGCTTTGACACTAGCCTTACGGACAAGACGAGTGCAACAACCACTCGACAAGTTCTCAGCAAGATCTTTCTGCGACCTGACTCAGGCCCGACAGTCCTGTCGTCTCACAACTGCGGCTGGGACTGCCTCGAGGCCGACTCAAGCTCTGCCGGCTCCGGCTGACGGGGCTGCTGGACGGCTTCCTCGATCGAGCGCTGCAGCGACACGGACAGCCCGGAGTCCAGCTCCGTGGTGGCACTGCGGACCATCTCCGGTTGCTGAGCCTGCAGCCGGCGCAGCTCGGCGATGCGCGAGGGCAGCAGGTGCAGCCCTGTCTGCGGATCCCGGCGCGCCGAGCTCATCGATCGCGCCAGCTTCTGCATCGCGTGCACGTCGGCCTGGGGCAGGTCCTGGACGGCTTCTCGCTGATCGGTCGCTCGCAGGTAGTCCACCGCCGCCTCGAGCCGGCGCTGGCGCTGGATCGCCGCGCGTCGGAACCGGTCGAAGGCCCGATCTCCGACGGGCACATCGTCGGTGTAGTCGAAGCCGAGGTGATGCAGATCCAGGGCCTTCACGTCCTCGAAGTCCTCCACCGGTCGCGGGTCGATCTGCAGGCGATCGACGTTGCGCGGATGCCGCAGCACGGCCGGCTCGGCCGTCTCCAGGCGCGGTGCCTGATCCGTCTGCGGCAGCACGAGGCTGCTCTGCTCACCAGTGGCCAGAGCTGGAGCCTGAGTCGGGCCCGAGCTGCTCAGGCTTGTCGAAGCGTCGGCGCGCAGCACCAGTCGCTGACCCGAGGACGCCAGATCGTCCTGGAACGCAGCGACCTGATCCGAGTAGCGATGCGACATCGCCTGGATCCGCGACTCGAGGATCTTCCGCCCGGCCTTACCCTGAGTCAGCAAAGCCCCACCGGGCTGGTCGTAAACGCCGCGGCCCAGCGCCTCGGCGGCCCGGGCGTCGCGCATGCGCTGCAGGGAGGCATCGTTGCGCATCGCCATCAGCGCCTGCAGCCGCTGGCCGTACTCGAGGATCTCCTGCTGGCGCTGCAGCCACAGCTGCTGCTCGTCGAAGATCGGCAGGTAGTGCTGGTACTTGGCCATCAGCTGCTGGTGCCAGTCGCGCTCGTAGCTATAGAAGTCGTAAAGCGGTCGCGAGGCCGCATCAGCCACACCGGCCTCATCGGCACTGCGCCACTGCTGAGCCAGGTCGCCGTAGTCCTTGGCCGCCTTGCGATGATCGCGCAGTCTCGAGCTGTAGCTGCGCATCCGGTAGCCGAACTCGGTGAACTCGTCCTCATCGTGCTCGACACCTTCTCCGGGCCGGTTCCGCGCCGCCAGCTGCTCGTAGTCCATGGTCATGACCTGCAGCGCCGGTGTGCGGATCTTCAGCTGCTCCTGAGGCAGAGCCTGCAGCACGGAGTAGACGCCGTTCACGGCCCGCTCGGTGATCTGGGCTCGACCCGTGTCCACCAGCTTCTGGTGTGCGGCCGGATCCAGGCCCTCGAGCTCGCGTCGATGATCGGCGTACTCGCGCACCCGATCCATGGCCGCCGGCAGGGGAGACCCCGGTGCTTCCAGCTGCTCCTCGACCAGCTCGGTGACCAGCCGGTTCGCTCGCTGCATCCGCACGTCGTTGGTGCCGGCCCGCCACAGCTTGCGATCAGCGGGCAGGCACGCGACCAGCAGCTGCGGCAGGGCCTCACGCTGGATGCGCTGCATCGCCCAGCGCTTGATGTGCGAGGTGACGTTGCGGCGCTCGTAGCCCACGGCCGAGGACAGGTGCGCGACGACCTGCTTCTCGTCCAGCCAGGCGTCCACACCGCGACGCAGTCGGGACTTGTGCTTGTCCAGCAGCTTGCCGCGCTGCGTCCCATCGGCACGCAGCTGACCGACTCCGGCATCGACCATCGCCAGGTGGCAGTGCACGTGCTCCGTGTCGACCTGGATCACTCCGACGTAGCGCAGATCGTCGAAGCCCCCGGAGCCCGAGCTCATCCGGTCGAGTCCGTTCATCACGGCCAGGCGCAGCTTCATCTGGTCCAGGTTGCCGCGGTAGCCGCCGCGCCCGGACAGCTCGAAGTCCTCGGGCACCAGGTGATGCCGGCGCAGGTAGTCCTCATCGAAGGAGATGACCGTCTTCATCCAGGTCTTCCCGGCCATGACCTTCTGCTGCAGATCCGCCGAGGCCGCCTGCAGCTGATCGTGCGACAGCGAGACCTGCCCGTAGCCGAAGGCCACCCCGCCCTGTCCTTGCGCCTGGGCCATCGTGGTCTTCAGCGTCTGCGGCGTGTCCTCCACGCCGGCGGTCTCCACGGCCTCCGATCGAGCCATGTACCGCAGCACGAAGTCGTCGACCTGGCTGCGTCGGATCGGTGCCACCGTCTCGGTCGCCAGTTCCCGGGCCATGTAGCGGGTCACGTAGGCACCGGGGGTCGCACCTCGCGAACTGCCGCCGCCGGGCAGCGGCTGAGAAAACTCGTTGACGATCACGATGTCCTGCTTGAGACCCACGACGGGCTCCTTCTCGAGATGATGGTCTGATCGACCGCGACCCGGCACCCCTGCTTCTGGGATGCCGGGCCGCGGTCGTGCTGCTGTGCGGGCGAGGCTCAGGCCCCGGGCTGGGGCTGGTCGTCCTGGGACTTCTCGTCCTCGAGATCCGGGGCCTCGTAGCCGGGAGCCTGCTCGGGAGCAACCTGATCGAGCACCCCGGAGCCGTCCGGGCGGCGCAGCGCCTGGGCGATGTTCTGCTGCCGGCGCGCGGTGCGACGGGTCCGGGCCGCCTCGACGTCCTCGGGCTCGAGCTCGTCGTCGAAGAGCCGGACGTTCTCCTCGTCCGTCATCCCGATCCGATCCAGATCGTCGCGCAGCGCCGCCGCGGCGGCGGCCTCGACCTCCTCCTGGGCCTGCTCGTCCTCCTCCTCGTCCTGCTCATCCTCGAGGTAGCTGGCGATGCGCGAGGCGTAGAGGTTCTCGTCGCTGCCGGCCCGGTTGGCCAGGTCCTCCTCGTAGTCGCGCTGCTCCTGCTCGATCGAAGCGGCGATCTCCTCGGCCGAGGCATCCAGCGGGGAGAGCTGGACGGGCTCGTCGTCCTGGACCGGGCCCTTGTGCTGTGCGCGCGGGTCCTCGAACTGCTCCAGAGCCAGCTCCTCGTCGGTGAACAGCGAGTCGTACTGGCCCTGCGACGTCCGGGCCGGGCGCTGCGACCACATCTCGTGGGCCTGCTGCGGGGTCGAGGTCCGCGATCGGTCCGCAAAATACTCGGCCATGTCGTAGCGGGTGTTCTCCATGTCCAGCTTCAGGTCGGCCGCGTCGTGGATCTGCAAGAACACGATCGCCGCGTTGGTGCCGTCTTCGCGTCCGGACGGGCCCACGATCACAGCGTCGGCCTCGATGGGCAGCTGCCACTCGATCCCCGTGATCTCCTCCGGGACCGTGAAGTCCTGCCCGAAGTAGCCCTTCCGGACCAGGCCGGCGAGCTGGTCGTCGGTGAACTCGTAGAACCCGCTGATCCGCTCCTGTCCGCGGTCGTAGCTGATCTCGGTGATATCCCACGGCATCGGATCCTGCGGCACCACGGAGATCAGATCCCCGGTGGCCTGCAGGTACGGCCGGTAGTTCAGCTCGGAGCCGTGGTGGCCCAGCGTCACGGTGTCGATCATCACGGTGGCCTCGCAGGCCTGGTTCTGCACTCGGGCCAGGTTCAGGTCCGTGCGGCGCATCACCCGATCCGACCAGATGTTGCTCATCAGCAGTCCGGAGGTCTGCATCACTTGCTCCTCTTCTTGCGACCTGCGCCGCGATTCGTCGTGGTGGAGGGGGTCTTCTTCTGGACGGCCTTGGTCGCAGGGATCTCGACACGCTTGGGCTCATCTGCCGGCAGCGCGGTAGCACGTCCGACTCGACCGGCCGCTCGCCACAGCCAGCGCATCCCGGCGATCTCCGCGACCGCGATCATCACGGTGATGAAGACGAAGGGCATCAGCCACAGCGCGATCAGCCCGGCGTCGTTGAGCGACATGTCCGCGGTGCCGGACTGCTGATGCAGCCAGGCCCCCAGCAGCGGGATGAACGTCAGCGCCGTCACCGAGACGGCTATGTAGTCGAGGATCACCACGAGGAAGCGCAGCACGAATCGGATGAACCGCCCCGGGTGGGCGTTCGACTCCTTGGACCGGTTCATCGACGAGGTGCGCAGCCGCGTGCGCAGTCGGCTCAGTCGAGACGGGCCCTTCTCGGCGGCCTTGTCGGCGTCGGCCTTCGTGGAGGCACCGGAGGCGGCTCGGGCGTCGCGCTCGGCCAGCACATCCTCGATCTCGGGAAGCGGCTCCTTCTCAGCCACATCCTTCTTCGCAGTCATCATCGTCGCCATCTTGGGGTCCTCTTCTTCGTCGTTGTCGTGGTCGTCCAAATACTCGAGCCGATGATCATCGGCTCAGGATCAGTCCTGGGAGTCGTTCTCGTCGCTGGCTGCTGCCTGGTCCTCATCAGCCGTCAGCCGCTGTGCAGTGGTCTCAGAGGCCAGCTGCCCGGAGGCGTCGGTCAAGCGCCCGTCGCGATCGGTCGTGTAATGGATCAGCACGATCTGCGGACTGGCCTCCGAGTCCTGCTCGGCACTTCCGTCGGGGACCGGATCCAGCTGAGCGCTCAGCAGCAGCTCATGCGGGCCCGTGGTGTCATCGGCCTGCTCCGCCGAGGAGTCGTCCTGCGCCGTCGACCCGAGGTCTTCTGCCGGCAGGATCTGCAGATCGGCGACGCGGTAGCGCATCGGGTCTGCGCCCAGCTGCGGCGTCGTGGCCGTGGCCGAGACCAGATCCGGCAGGAAATCGGTGAGCAGCTGAGAGTCGCTGCCCAGCCCGGAGTAGCTCGTCGCCAACAGCTGCGCGGAGCTCTTGGTGCCGTTCGTAGAACCCAGAGACGCCGTCACGCTGTCGATCAGGTCCTGACCGGTCGCCACGTCGGCGGCCGCGCGCTCGGACTCGTAGCCGGGCAGCTGCGAGAGCGTGTCCTGGTACTGATCCGCCAGGCCCTGGCGAGCATCCGCCTCAGCAGACTGAGCCTCCTGCAGCTGCGGCTGGGCCTGTTCATCGGCGACCGCGGTGCTGTCGGTGCTCACGGCGTGCACCGCGCTGGCCACACAGCCGGCGCAGACCACTCCAGCGGCGATCATCGCGATGCGCTCACGTCGGTTGAAGCCGACCCAGCGAGGTCGGGATTCCACAGGAGCAGCGTCCTGATCCGAGTTCTGAGCCTCCGCGTCGCTGTCCTGGACGGCAATCTCTTCCGGATCAGCTTCGCCGAACAGCTCGAAGACCTCATCGTGGGAGGACTCGTCCTTGGCGCGCTTGGTGCGTCGAAGCCGGCGCTTGCTGGGCTGTCCGTTGAGCAGTCCCATCAGGCACCCACCTTCAGCTGTGCGGCGTCGCCGTCCTGCGTGGTGCCCGTGACGAGCCCGTGCATGCTGTCGGACCGCGGATCGAACTCAGCAGTGGCCCAGGCCAGCAGCACTGGAGCGTCGTCGTCCAGCGTGTCGGTCTCGTAAGCAGAGAAGCGCACCGGCACCGTCCCGTCCTCGTTGATCGTGGCCGCACTGTCGACCGTCCAGGTCACCGTGGAGTCGAAGCCCTTCGAGCCGAAGCCCACGCCGGCGTCGGCCTCCACATCAGCGGCCGCCAGATACCACGGGCCCAGCGCCTCCGCATCGGTGTCCTGGAAGTAGGGCTCCATCTGCCGGGCGAGGTCATGCACCTGATCCGCGTCCATCGACGAGGCTTCATCGATCGCCGCGGTGTCTCGAGCTGCTCCGGTCTGCAGATCCACGATCTGCTGCGCGGTCTCGCTGGCCTGGGCCACCACACCGGCCGGATCATCGACGCCGGTCAGCACTTCGGTGCGCGACTGCGCATCGCGCTCACCGGCCTGGGCCGCGTCGTAGGCGGCCACCGTCGAGTCGAACGGCACCGACGGCTCGGTGAAGATCGCGGTGCCGATCAGGCTCAGCACGCTGAGTCCGGCCGCGCCGGCGACGATGATCCGTGTCGTGGGGTGCGTGGTGAGCACGAGCTCGCGCACACGTTCGCGCGGCGAGGGCTTCGGCTCTTCGACCACCGGCTCCCGTGGTGCAGAGGACGCCACGAAGCGCCGAGGCTGCACCGTCGATGCCTGCACAGGATCATCGGACGGCGCACTCGTGCTCTGTGTCGCAGGCATCTGCAGTCCACACCCTCTCTCTTCTCGGGAATCCTCTCGAATACGAGGCTAACTGTATCAACAGTTGACCCAGAAAGGCAGTCGAGAACTCTTTCGAGAAGCAGGAATGTCGAGATCGCCTCAGGAAGTCCGCGTGACACCGCTGGAAGCAGCGCCATCGAGATCCGTGACGATGCCGTTGCTGTCGATCGTCAACTCCAGCAGCACCAGCCCGGACGTGCTGTCGGAGCCGTCCGGAGACGAGGACGAGTCCACGGCCTCAGAGGTGATGTCCGTGTCGACCACGACCGTGTAGCGGTACTTGTCGGCCATCACGGACTCCAGACCGATGGTCGTGTCAGAGACCGAGCTGTCGATCCCCATCACGTCGAGGTAGTACGTCCGGTCCCCGTTGCCGTCCACGTTCGAGGCCGCCGGCGGCATGAACTGCACGAAAAACGGATCGTCCTCGCTCATGCCGAGTTCGTCGATCAGATCCGCTCGAGCCTGTGCGTAGGAGGCTCCCGAGTCCCAGGTCCCGATCTGCTCGGCCAGCCGATCGATCACCACGGCGTCGTCATCCATCCGCTTCGGATCAGCTCCCAGAGCCGTGTGGATCTGCTCGTCCTGAACCGTCTCGACCGCGGTACTGCGGCTGTCGAGCTCGTCCTGAGCAGCCTGGTGATCCTGCTGAGCCCCATGCAGCGCCGAGTTCTGCGAAACCAACAGCAGGCTCGCCCCGATGGCCATCAGCACGACCACGACCAGCAGGATCAGATTCACCAGCCCCGGCCGTCGTCTCGGGCTCGAGGACACAGCGTCGTCGGGATCGTTGCGCGAGACCTGCGTGCTCATCGGCTCTCCTCCGTGTTCGTGTCGCCGGAGCCGTCCGGGCGCAGTGCGTCCGTGTCCGCCTGGGACGCATCGGCGGCCGGTGCATCCACCTCGCTGCCGGCCACCGTGGTGGTGACCTGGATGTCGGAGAAGACGCCGGCGCTCGTCTCGTCTCCGACCGTCTTGTCGTCAGCCGTGTAGACAGCCTCGGCGAAGGCAAGCACCTCATGGGTGTCCGCATCCCGGGCCGTGAACACGACGTCGGCGCTACCCAGCGTGCCGGGATCCGGCTGAACGTCCAGCTGCGGGGTCACCGAGTCCAGCTGCCAGGCCCAGCTGTCAGCAGCCGCCACGTCGTCGCCGTCGTAGCGCACGAACCAGGGCCAGCGCGGATCCAGCTCAGCCACCGGATTGAAGAGCGTGCCGGTCGTCCACTGGTACGGATCCTGATCAGTGACCAGGTAGTCGTCCTCGCTGATCAGCCCGGCGAGATCCTCTCGATGCGCCGCCACCGCCTCATCGGCCACCGTGGGCGTGCCGTCGTTGGTCGGGGTGGCCTGATCCGCGGCGCGCTCCAGGACGCTGAAGCGGTTCTGCGCACTGGCCAGAGCCCGGCCGCGCTCATCGGCCTGCGTGGCCACCTCGGTGATCCGATCCTGCAGCGAGGTGTCCGCCTCAGGGTCAGTCGGTAGGTCATCGATCTGCGTGCGCAGCTGCTGCGTCTGGGTCTGCTCATCGCTGATCTGCGTGTTCAGGTGATCGAGGCCGAGTCCGACGCCGACTGCTGCTGCGGCCAGCACGACCACGAGTCCGCCGGTGAGCAGACGCTGCTGCCGGCGGATCTTCACCTCTTCGGGCTGATCACTGCGGGCTCGAGCCCGCTCCTGGAACCTCGCCTCGAGGTCCTGAGGCGAGACCGGCTTGTACGCCGCACGGAACTGCTGGCGCAGCGAGGGCTCATCTGCCTTCGAGGACCCGGAGGGCTTCTCGGAAGACGAGGACTGCGGCTGCGGATCTGCCACCAGAGCCACCTCTCTCTTTGACTGATAGACGAGTCGAGTCTATCTCAAGTCGCCTCTCGGCAACTACGCGATGCGCCTTTCGTCTTCTCGGGTCGTCCTCACGAGAAGAGCCCGGTCCGCACTGAGTTCTCAGTACGGACCGGGCTCGCAGGCCTGGCCTCAGGATCAGGCGGCCAGACCCAGCGACGCCAGATCCGGCAGCGCAGCCGCATCCACCGACGTCGCGTCGTCGCTGGCAGCGTCATCGCCCGAGTCGCTGTTGTCCAGGCCGGCGTCCTTGCGGAGCATGTCCGACATGTCCAGGAACTCCCAGTTCTGGGCCTTCCACTCGCTGGCCTCGACCCAGCGCACGCGACCCGGGAACTGGCAGTAGCTCGCCTCGCCGATCAGGATGCGATCGCCCTTCACACCCAGCACCACGCCGGTGTGACCGGCCGAGGAGCCCACGCCGTTGGAGAAGACCGAGTAGGGCTTCGGCGTGGCCGTCGGCGTCTTGCCGATCCTCGAGCCCACAGAAGAGGCCACGTCCACGCCGTTGCCGGCCGCGTAGGACTTGTCGTAGGTCGTGTACTTGGTGATGAAGTACCAGGAGAAGGACGTGCAGTTCTCGAGGTAGGACCCGTTGCACTTGCCGGGACCGCCGCCGCCGAACTCCGCGGTAAGCACGTCATCGCCCTCCTTGTTGTAGAGCTCCGTGATCTTGCGCGCCTCCTCGGCCTCGACACCGCCGTCCTTCAAAGCGCCGACACCGGCTGCACCGCCAGCCTCATCCGAGCATCCGGCGTTGATGAGGTCGACGCCGGAGGTGCCCAGAGAGATCAGTCCGTCGATCAACTTCTGGGCACCGGAGGCCGACTCGGAGTCGACGTCCCAACCGGACATCTTGCCCATCCACATCTTGGCGTCGGCCTGACGCTCGGCCATCATCGCGGCGTCATCAGCAGAGCGCTCCCAGTTGTCGTGGAAGAACTTCGCCGCGTCCTCGGGGCTGCCCTTGGAGTCCTTGATCATGTCCTTGAACACGGCCACGTCCGAGGGGTTGTCCCCGGCGGCCATGAAGGCCAGCTGCGTTTCGATCGCGTACCAGTCGGCGTCATTCTCCTTGGCGAAGTCGACGAGCATCGGCGTGCGGTCGTTGGACCACTGTCCCAGTCCGATGCCGCCGTGGGCCTGACCCGGGATGTGCGTGAAACCGCCGTCCTGTGCCTTCTTCTTCTGCGGGCCGATCTCGAACGGCTCGGAGAAGATGCCCTCCACCGACGTGGCGTCGATCCCGGACTCCTGCGACCAGTTACCGAGGATGCCGGCGATGTTCTCCTCGGGCATCCCCATCTCGGAGAGCACCGAGAACACGATCTTGGCGTTCTTCTCGGTGTCGGCCGAGACCTTCGTCGTGGAGGCCGTCACCGCCGAGTTCGATCCGCCCAGCATGCACTGCGAAGCCGAAGCATCCACACGATCGTCGCGCACGTTGCTCGCCGTGTTGATGACGCCGCCGACCAGGGCCCCGACCAGCGTGAAGGCCGTGGCCATCGTCGTGACGCCGGCGGTGGCGACACCGGCAGTGCCGACCGTCGCGGCACCGCCGAAGAGCCCGCCGGTCAGTGCAGCGCCGATGTTGAGCACCGACTTGCCCAGGGCCATCAGTGTGCCGGTCAGCTTCGACAGCCCGGCCGTGACGTAGCTGCTCACGAAGGCCAGCAGCATCTGACCCAGGTTCAGCGCGAACGCCGCGGCAGCGAAGAACATCGACTTCAGGAACGCGATCAGGGCTGCGATGTTCAGCCCGATGAAGATGCCCGGCACCGCCACAGCAGCACCGGCGGCACCGGCGCGCTTGACGTTCTTCTCCACCGCGCTCGAGCCGTTCGGGGACTCGCCGTCCTTGCCCGGCTCCTTGCCCTTGGCGTAGCTGGTGCCACCCACGCCCAGCTTGGCCGCATCCGGCGAGGGAGTCAGCACGTCCGAAGCCGTCTTGGATCCGGGCACCTTGTCCAGCTTCTCGCCGGCCTTCCGGGTAGCCGACTTCACGGCTGCGGCGCTGGTCTCCTTGATCGATGCGCCGTTGGCCAGATCCTTGGCCGTGCCCACGCCCAGCTGCTTGGTCCCGAGGCTGGGGCCAGCCGCCTTGGCACCGCCGGCAGCAGCGCCACCGGCAGCACCAGCAGCACCAGCAGCGGCAGCGCTCTGACCCCCGGAGCCCACCGGCAGCTGCTTGAGACCTCCGCCGGGGGAGCCGCCAGACGACGCCGGGCTGTTCGGAGCAGCCGGAGCCTTTGAGGAGGCCGGGGCCGCGCCACCGGACTCACCGGTCGGAGCCGGCGAAGAGCCGCCAGCCCCGGAGGGCCCGGCATTGTGCGGCAGCACCGGTGCAGCGCTCTGCGAGGATCCAGCGGCACCGCCGCCGCTGTCGGGCCCGGGCTGCGCGGCAGATCGAGGGCTCGAGCCGCCGGCATCAGTGCCACCGACGGCAGCCGTCTGCCCGGCCCCGGAGCCTCCCTGGCTCGGTGCCGCGACAGGACCGGTTCCACCGGCGTTCGAGCTGGCCCCGGAGCCAGCGCCCTGCC
Source organism: Kocuria sp. CPCC 205260 (assembly GCF_040981045.1). NCBI lineage: Bacteria > Bacillati > Actinomycetota > Actinomycetes > Micrococcales > Micrococcaceae > Kocuria > Kocuria sp. CPCC 205260. Next base: position 317,922 of record NZ_JAVKPT010000001.1, on the reverse strand, counting down.
GGGCCGCGTTCGAGGACCCCTGAGCCTGCTCACGAGCACCAGCCGAAGCGCGATCCTGAGCAGTGCCTGCTCCGGTCGCAGATGCGTTCGAGCCCTGGGACGCCGCAGCATCCGGGGGTCCGCCGACCTGCTTCTGCGAAGCCTCCACCGGCTTCGACTCTTCGTGAGCCATGACGTCCTTTCGGGACAGATCCCGCTGCATCAGCGGGAGGATCAGTAGGTCAGGAAGCCCTCGTCGTTGTTGACCGAGGTGTTGGACTCCACGCTGCGCACGTCGACATCCAGGGACAGCAGCTCCGAGAGCAGGTCCGTCTGGTAGGTCGCCTTGTCGGTCGCATAGGCCTCGTAGGCCCCGGAGAGGTTGTTCATGGCGCTGAACAGCGGCTGCATCGATCGCGCCGAGCTGTCGTAGTCATCGGTCAGCGAGGAGCCGTCCGACAGACGCCAGGTCATGTCCGCCACGGAGGAGGCACCTGTGTCGTCCGAGCTGTCGGAGGCATCGCCGGAGGAGGCCGCAGCCTCGTTGCGCTCGTTCAGGAACTCGGAGACCGACTTGCCCTTGGGCACGATGTCGTCGAGGTAGCCGTCGTAGACGTTGCCGGAGCGCCAGTCGAAGTCGTAGCCGCCGGGGTCGACCTCATCGGTGCGCAGCTGCAGCGTCGAGGTGTCGTCATCGGACTCCTGCGCCGACTCGCCGTTCACCTCGTCGCCGTCGATGAACGAGGGGACCGTCGGCGGACGCAGGAACAGCCCGTCGACCTTGGTCGTGGCCAGATCGTCCTCGTAGGAGTGCGCGCGCTGCAGATCGGCTCGCATCAGCTCCAGCTGGCTGTCCAGACGGGAGCGCACGTCCTTCTCCTGGTCCTTGACCACGATGTCGTAGTAGGCCTGCGCCGGGTCGAACTGCGAAGCGTCGAGGGCCGGGATCTTCTGCACGCCGTCAGCGCCCGGGTTCACGTACACGCGCCACTGGTCGTACTGGTCGAAGGAGGTGTCGCCGCCGCGCATCGCGATCTCGTTATCACTGAGCTCCTGGGAGGACGCCTCCTCGTCCGGGCGGGTCAGCTCGGTGTTCGAGCGCATGGTCAGGTTCATGACCTGCTCAGCGAACGGCTCGTCGGCGGTGAGCAGCACGCCCACGTAGCCGGTGGAGCCCATGACGTAGAAGGAGCCCTGCAGACCCTGGGTCTTCAGGTCCTGGAACGACAGGTCCATGCCCGCACCCATCAGGAAGGCCTGGTAATCGTCGGCGTTGTAGCTGATCGGGGCTTCTTCGTCGAACTTCATCATGATCAGCACCTTGTCGCCGGCCTCGTTGCCGTAGAGGCCGGTGACCTCCCCGGAGAGGTCCGTCTTCGAGGTCGTGAAGGTCGAGGTGTAGACCGTCTGATCGGCCAGCACGGCTTGGTTCGACATGTAGGCCGAGCTCCCGGAGGCCCCGACCAGCAGCAGTCCAGTCACTCCCAGCGCCGAGATCATGACCCCGAAGCGCTCTGCCCCGTGGTGCGAGTCCAGCCGCAGCGTCTTGCTGACCGCCTGGGCTCTCTTCTTGATGTCCATCTGCCTGCCTGCTCCCTGTTCGTCCTGTGTCGTAGCTGCCGTGTCAGTGCTCTGCGACTCGAGTCATGTGCCGATGCTCGAGGCGCAGTCGTCGCATGGGTCCTGCGCTGTGCCTGAAGCGAAGAACCGGGCCGATGAAGGTCAGTGACCCCCGTCGACCCGGTTCGTTCCTTCGAGGTGCTCTGCTCGGTGACCGGCTCAGAAGCCGGTGAGCGCCGAGTCCGCCCCGTCCAGCTGATGGACCACCGCGGTGCCCGAGCCCAGGTCTCGGATCGTGGTCTCACCGCCGGAGCCCAGGTCGGACACCAGCGACCAGCCGCCGCCGACGAACGCGCCCGAGGCGATGAGCAGCAGGACCAGGCGAGACCACTTGGCCTCCTGGGTCTGCTGCTGCTCGGAGGCCATCAGCTTCTTGATCGCCAGCACGGCGAAGACGATGAGTCCGACCACGCCCATCAGGATGATGAGCAGGCCGCCCCAGCCCTTCAGCGTGGAGGTGGCGCTCTGCAGGAGGTTGCCCACATCGAACGCAGCCGGGGCCAGCGTGAGAGCGGTGGTCTGCACGGAATCGCCCACGGCGGTCGCCGCCGGGGCCAGCGACGTGAAGTTCTCGAGCATTGTCATGTGTCCTTTCGGGTCCGACGCCTCACGGTCAAGGCGGCTTCATCCTGACTTGGTCCAGTCCTCTCGACGTGGTGACGAGAGGATCGTCGGCAAAGACGGTGCAGCCTTGAGCATCGACCTCTTGTGCCTTGTGCGAAGCTGCACGGGCTCCTTGGGGACCCGGCGGCGATAACCTTCGTCACCACCGACCCGACTGGTTTACGTGCGTCTTCTACAAAAACAATCTAACTCATGACTCGAGTCATCTCACAGTCCTCTGCGAGAAGTTGTCGAGAAAGTGTCCAGTGATCCTCGACGCAGGCCTGATCCGGGTGCCTGAGGGCCCTCGTCTCTCACGTCATCAGGCAGAGACGTCGCAGGTCATCGCGCAGAAGCGGCCCGAGTGCCGACGAGCGCGCGACGGTAGGCTGAGCGGCAATCCGCTGCCTGCTTCCCTCGCTCCAGGAGTCCGCGTCCGCAATGTCTGCCGTGCCCGAACCCACGCCCTCTGATCTCTTCGCGGCTCGTCTGCGTGCAGCACGAGAGGCCGCCGGCATCTCCCAGGCCGAGCTGGCACGACGCATCGCGGCTCTGCAGGGCACCAACCTGGAGTCCACGGCCATCACCCGCATCGAGCAGCAGACGCGCGCGGTGCGCCTGGAGGAGGCCGTCTACGCGGCTCGAGCCCTGGATGTGCCGCTGCTGAGCCTGCTCCATGAAGATCCCGTGGCGACGATGGATGCCCAGATCCAGCGCCATCTCGACGAGCTCGCCGTCGCCGAGCAGCGCTTCGAGGCGGCCCGGGCCGAGAAGGATCAGATCACCCGCAGCATCGTGGAGCTGCAGCGCCAGCGCGCCAGCCTCAGCGACCCGCGACGCGCCAGCTGAGCCTCACAGCCCGAGGCTGTGCACCGAGTTGCGCTCGGCGGGGGAGTGCTCCCGGTCGTAGAGCTCCACGGTCGCCGCGCGCTGCCAGCGACCGGCTCGCATGATCTCGGCCGTATCGGCACCGCCGCGTCGAGCCTGCGTAACGTGTCCGGCACGCAGCGAGTGGAAGCCGTAGGGCCGCGGGTCGATCCCGGCAGCGGCCAGTCTCGTGCGCAGCATCGTGTGCAGCGCATCCCCTGAGACGGCCCGATCGTGAACCCGGGCGTCGTGACGATTGCGGTAGGTCGCCGGCAGCAGCGGCCTCGGCTCAGTGAGATCCGCACTGGTGATCAGCCCGGGCCCGCCTTCGGCACCGCAGACGTGCTCGCGGTCCTGGTAGCTGTACAACGCCTTCATCATCGACTGCCGGCGCGCTGAAGCGTCCGGCTGCTGCGAGAGGCTCAGCAGCTGCACCCAGCGGTGCAGCGCGCAGACCGGGCAGCTGACAGCCTTCGTGCCGTAGGGCAGCACCACGATGTCCGGATGCTGGTTCTCCTGATCGGCCTTCGACTTGCCGACGCGCACGTGCACGCCGTCGTGGTCATCCAGGTGCAGCTGCGACAGATGCAGGCCTGCAGCCTCCGAGCGGCGCAGGGCCCCGGCGAAGCCCAGCCACAGCGCCAGCGTGTCCCGATGCGCCGAAACGCCGATCGGGTACACGTCGTGCTCCATCGCTGCGATCACCCGCAGCACGTCGTCTCGCAGCAGAGCTCGACGCTGTGCAGGCCTGGCGGCACGCAGTCGGGACAGCCCGCGCACCAGATCGCGCACGGATTGATGCGCCGTGGGATCCAGCAGTCCGGCCCGCAGGTGCACGTGGGCGATCCCGGCCAGGTCCTGGCGCACAGAGGAGACCCCTCGAGCCGGGGTGCCGTCATCATGAGTCTGCTGGGCCAGCCAGGCCACGTACCAGCCCACCGTCTGCGGATGCGCCGGCAGAGCATCCAGGCCGTGCTGGTCCGTGAAGCCCTCGAAGCTGCGCCAGGCCCGGTCGTAGGCCCGCAGTGTGGCCGCGGAGAGCGTGTGCTCGCTGAGATCCTCAGCCACCTCCTGCAGCTGCGCCAAGGCCCCGGGCAGACCAGCCTCGTCCTTCTCGTCGATCGACTCCGGTGCGACCGCGGCCGCCACTGCTCGCATGCTCATGCCTCCAGTCTCTGGATCCGAGTCCGCTCCGCGCTACGGCTGTCGCTGGCAGGTCTCTGATAACGACGCTTATCAGGCCATGCAGACTGACTGGTCTCGCGTGACACGCTGAGACCCATGGAGCATCTGCCGGAGCTGTGGATCGACTGGTGTGCGGCCACCGGCACCTCGATCGAGACCGATGACGCTGCGACGATCGAGCGCTTCGCCCGCATGGCTCAGCCGTCCCGGGATGTGCTCGTTGCACTGTGTGCAAGAACCTCAGGACAGGCTGTCGAACGCACAGCGCCGGCTTGGCCGGTGATCCTGCACGATGACCAGCAGGCGCTGGCACGGACCCTGCGCAACGGCACAGCCTCGGTGCAGCTGGCGGGGCCCGACTGGCAGCACCGCGTGCGCCTGCGACGGCTGCTGGCGATCGCTGTGCTGATCGCGCCGGTGCAGCTCGGGGGAGCAGCCCTGTCTCGCAGCGAAGTCTCAGGACTGATGCCGCCGCGGCTGGCGGAGATCCGCGAGCAGCTGGGCTGCCACGACGATCCAGCCTCGTGCCCGCAGTGCATCCTCTGGTCGTGGCTGCAGGTGCTGGGGATGAACCGCCACTGGTCCCGGACGGCCGTGCGCGAGCACGAGAGCTTCCCGGACCGTCTCGATGAGCCGCAGCATCGGCACGAGCTCGAGGACCCCGAGCCGGACTGGATGCTGTGGTCGCGGGAGGCTTCCCTGGTGCCGGCGATGGATCGCCACGGCTACCTCGAACTCCACGCCTCGCTGCATCCCTCGTCGCTGTCGGTGGTGATCGCCCGGATCGCAGACCTCGGCGCGCGGGCCCCGGCTCAGCAGATCCCCGACGGCCGCCGACTGGGGCGAGCCGCGAGTCCGACCGTCTCGGCCGCCAGGGAGTGCGAGATTCTCGCTGAGGCCGATGCGCTCAACGCCCGGATGGCCCGGATCTTCTCCTCGCTGAGCTGAGCTGCAACCGGCCTGACCCGCAGTGCGAGGCCTGTGTCAGGAAATCTCGCGCTACGGGTCAGTTTGCAGGTCAGTTACCGTTTGCAACCGGTCCCAGTCTCTGCATATTGCCTAGTCAGAACCGGTTTCCGTGCCCCGGGAGGGATTCGAACCCCCGACCAAGAGATTAGAAGGCTCCTGCTCTATCCCCTGAGCTACCGAGGCGGGCGCGGAACAGCTTATCGAACAGCTCGCGCCGACCGTGCACCCTGCCTCCACAGCAACAAGATCCGGGCTTGTGCCTGCAGATGCCCCCAGATGCGTCGGCGCCGCCGCCGGGGGCGGGGCATGGCGGTCCAGTCTGAGCGGACTCCGGGGCGCTGCCCGCACGAGCAGGCTCCGGCGACCATCGGCCGAGCGGCTCGTCTCGGCCCTCACCATCAGGAGTTGCCATGTTCGACACCCTCACGGTCCGCGGCTTCGCCGCCACCAAGCCCGATCTCCGCAATCTTCCCGACGGCACTCCGGTGGCGTCGTTCCGCCTGGCCTCGACCCCGCGGCGCTTCGACACCGAGTCGAACTCCTGGGTCGATGTGGGCCCCACCAACTGGTACACCGTGACCTGCTTCCGGCGGCTGGCGGCGAATGCGGCGTCGTCGCTGAAGGTCGGCGACGCCGTGCTCGTGATGGGCCGGCTGCGCCTTCGGCCCTGGACCACCAAGGAGGGTCAGGAGCGGCTGACCGTCGAGATCGACGCGACGGCCCTGGGCCCGGACCTGGCGCTGGGCACTGCCACCTACAAGCGCTCCGGTGCCGGTTCCGACAGCTCGCGCGGCGAGGGCTCGGACGCCTCGCAGCACAGCGACGACTGGGGCGACGGGTCCCGCTCGGTCGACCCCATGACCGGCGAGATCCTCGACGACGGGAACGACGAGCACGACGGCCGCGACGGGTCCGGCTCCGATGCCGGGGGCAGCTCCGAGGACGCGCATTCGTGGGAGGGCGATCCGCAGGAGCTGCTGGCCGGTGCCGGGCAGGGCTCCATCTCCTGAGTCGGTGTGCGGACAGCAGGTCCGTGCCGGGTCTGCAGGGCGCTCGCGGCGCCTCCCGCTTGGGTGCTCTCAGGGGCAGGGGGAGGCGCCGCCGGGGTGCGGAGCCCGGCCGAGGGGACTGGACCCTGGGCAGATGCTCAGGCGGTGTGGCTCCGGCTGTCGTCCCCGACGGGTAACCTGAGGGCCATGGCTGAATTCATCTACACCATGAACAAGGCCCGCAAGAAGGTGGGCGACAAGGTCATCCTCGATGACGTCACGATGTCGTTCTACCCAGGCGCCAAGATCGGCGTCGTGGGTCCCAACGGCGCGGGCAAGTCCACCATCCTCAAGATCATGGCGGGGCTCGACGAGCCCTCCAACGGCGAGGCCCGTCTCTCACCCGGCTACTCCGTGGGCATCCTCCAGCAAGAGCCCCCGCTGAACGAGGACAAGACCGTCCTCGGCAACGTGGAGGAGGGCGTCGGCGAGATCAAGGCCAAGCTCGACCGCTTCAACGCCATCTCCGAGGAGATGGCCCAGCCGGACGCGGACTTCGACGCCCTCATGGAGGAGATGGGATCCCTCCAGACGGACATCGACGCCGCGAACGCCTGGGATCTCGACTCCCAGCTGGCCCAGGCCATGGACGCCCTGCAGTGCCCTCCCGGCGACGCCCACGTGAAGAACCTCTCCGGAGGTGAGCGCCGCCGCGTGGCGCTGTGCAAGCTGCTGCTGGAGAAGCCCGACCTGCTGCTGCTGGACGAGCCCACCAACCACCTGGACGCCGAGTCCGTGCTGTGGCTCGAGCAGCATCTGGCCGCCTACCACGGCGCCGTGCTGGCCGTGACCCACGACCGCTACTTCCTGGATCACGTGGCGGAATGGATCTGCGAGGTCGACCGCGGCCGCCTGTACCCCTACGAGGGCAACTACTCCACCTACCTGGACACCAAGGCCAAGCGCATGGAGGTCCAGGGCAAGAAGGACGCCAAGCAGGCAAAGCGCCTCAAGGACGAGCTCGAGTGGGTGCGCTCCAACGCCAAGGGCCGCCAGACCAAGTCCAAGTCGCGTCTGGCGCGCTACGAGGAGATGGCCGCCGAGGCCGAGAAGACCCGGAAGCTGGACTTCGAGGAGATCCAGATCCCGCCCGGACCGCGTCTGGGCAACCTGGTCATCGAGGCCAAGGACCTGCAGAAGGGCTTCGGCGACCGCTCGCTGATCTCGGATCTGTCCTTCACCCTGCCCCGCAACGGCATCGTCGGCGTGATCGGCCCCAACGGCGTCGGCAAGTCCACGCTGTTCAAGACCATCGTGGGCAAGGAGCCGATCGACGGCGGCGAGCTGCGCATCGGCGACTCCGTGAAGATCTCCTACGTGGATCAGAATCGCGAGAACATCGACTCCGAGAAGTCGCTGTGGGAGGTCGTCTCCGACGGCCTGGACTACATCCACGTCGGCCAGGTCGAGATGCCCTCGCGCGCCTACGTCTCCGCGTTCGGCTTCAAGGGCCCGGACCAGCAGAAGAAGGCCGGCGTCCTCTCCGGCGGTGAGCGCAACCGCCTGAACCTGGCGCTGACCCTCAAGCAGGGAGGCAACCTCCTGCTGCTGGATGAGCCCACCAACGACCTCGACGTCGAGACCCTGGGCTCTCTGGAGAACGCGCTGCTCGACTTCCCGGGCTGCGCCGTGGTCATCTCCCACGACCGCTGGTTCCTGGACCGGGTGGCCACCCACATCCTGGCGTGGGAGGGCACCGAGGAGAAGCCGGACAACTGGTACTGGTTCGAGGGCAACTTCGAGTCCTACGAGGAGAACAAGGTCGAGCGCCTCGGCGAGGAGGCGGCCCGTCCGGGCCGCATGACCCACCGCCGCCTCACGCGCGACTGAGCTGCTCTGCCGCGGCCCTCGCACCGCGCCTCGAGGGCCCGTCGTCATCCTGCACCGGATGACGACGGGCCCTCGTCATCATGTGCGCTGGTTCGGATCAGCCGCGGCACCGCCCCTGGCTCGGGCGCCCTGCAGAGCCTCGCGAGTCAGGAAGGCAAGCTGGGCGGTCTTGTCCGGAAGCCGGATCTGCGTGCCGAGCTCGAAGCCGGTGCGCTGCATCCTCCGCACCGCTCGCCAGTTCGAGGCATCGGGCTCGGCGACCACGCGCCGGGTAGCGGGGTCGGCGAAGAGGAACTGCGCCAGCGACTCCGCCAGGGCAGAGGTCAATCCGGGCTGCGGCCGCCGGGCCGGGGCGAGGAGCAGGTGCATGCCCAGATCCCCGGCCCGCGGCAGATAGGCCCCGCCGATGGGGTCGGCGTGCGGCTGATAGGTCTGCAGCAGCCCCAGGGGGCGGTCCTCGAGCTCGAGGACCCAGGCGTGGTGGCTGTCGGAGGCTGCGATCTCGGCGTAGATCGCCGAGACCGTCTCCGCGTCCAGTCCTCCCATGCCCCAGAAGACGGCGTGCGGTGAGCTGACCCAGCCGTGCAGCAGCTCGGCATCGGCCAGGGGATCCACCGGTCGCAGGCTCAGCAGGGGAGCGTCGGGGCCGAACCCGGGGGCACCGGTGGACTCCTCTGCGGAAGCGCCGACCGGAGCCTCGGACGTGACCTGCGCGGCAGGACGGCGCAGGTGCAGGCCTCCCAGCGGGTGCAGACGGTCAGTGGACGCCGGAGCCCCAGGCGGCACCCACGGCAGCGCCTGATCGATCTCGCCTGCCGCCCACCGATCGAGCGGTCGCGAGCCCAGCTGGCCGCGGTCCACGGGGTCCGGGGTGATCCATGCCGCGGCGGCCGGGTGCGCCAGATCCCACAGCACCCGCGCCGAGGGCACACGAGCGCAGCCTGCGCCCAGGCCCGGCAGCACGCCTGCGGCCAGCAGCGCATCGGAATCCCCGCCGACGGGCACGGGAGCGAAGGGCAGCAGCTGGTCGCAGGCCCTCCACGGGGCGAAGGCGTGCTGCACTCCCCACGGGGAGCCGGACGGCCTGTCCATCTGCGCCGCGAGCTCCTCGAGCGCCGCCTCGGCGCAGGGGCCGGGATCCAGCCCCAGCCCCGGGCCGAGGGTGACGATCGACTCGAGGGCCAGCCCCACCCGAGGGGTGGTCCCGAGCAGGGGATCCCACAGGGGCGGCAGGCCCGTGGCGCCGCGCAGCGGCTCGAGCGCCGGATGGCCCGCGAGGTGCCGGGCCAGCAGATCCCGCCACTGGGCCGCGTGCGCGGCGACGACGGAGTCCGCGGCCATCTCCCCGTCCCACTCGAGCAGCTCCTGGCGCACGGCCTCGACCTCCGATCCTGCAACGGGGCTGGACGAGCCGGCGGTGCGATCCGCGCAGGGGCCGGCGGCAGGATCGACGGTCCCGCCGGCGTCGTCGTCGGAGTCCTTCTGCGCGTCAGCCGGAGCGAGCAGCGCGTGCACCAGACCCAGCAGGGACGACGAGCGCGTGTCCAGCTGGGCGCTGAGCAGGTCCTCCGCCGAGATCGCACCGCTGTCCGCGAGCGCCTGGCGCAGCAGGTGCTCTGCGCGCCGGGCGCGATGGGGAGGGGCGCACCCCAGGACGGATCCGGCCGCGATGGGATCCGGGGGCCGCTGATTGGCGCGCACGAGCAGGTCGTCGACGTCGCGGGGCTCGGGCAGCGGGCGCGCGGCCGCACCGATCACGGCGTGCACGCACCTGCCCCTCGTGTCGGCCGCGACCAGGTCGTTGACGGGCACCGCCCAGCCTTGTGCCGCGGCCAGGACATCGGCAGCGGTGCCGGCGCCGAGCAGAGTGCGGCAGGCGCTGAGGGCCGTGGCCGCAGAGCTTGGCGACAGCTGCTCGGCTGCCGTGCGCACGACCAGCACGGACGCGGCGCCGCCCTCGGGCAGGTCCGACAGCGCAGCCTCGCGCTCGCTGCTGCCGGGCAGGACCCGACCCTGGCGGCAGCGACGAATCACGCGCAGTGCGCCGGTGCTGTCCCGGAACCCGGACTCGATGAGAGGCTCACCGGTCTCCTGCAGGACCAGCTGCCCGCCACAGCGCACCACGGTGATCTCGGCGAGCTGCTCCGTGACGGCCATCGAGGCGGTGATCGCCCATGCCGCTGATTCCGTGCGCCCGAAGTGCGGGACGCCCGGCAGGCCCACCAGCGCCAAGCCCCGAACGCGCACACCGGGGCACGACAGGCACACCGGCTGGTAGGGCCCCGACTCCTCGACGATCCGGTGCGGATCGGCCGCGATCATCGGGGCGCCGGAGGCGCTGAGCCGCCCCGGGACCAGCCACGCATTGGATCCGGCCGTGCGGGGGCTCTCCGCGTCCAGGGCGTCGAGCCACTGCGCTCCGAGCTGCCGGCGCACCCGGTGGCGCCACAGCTGCTCCGGCAGACTTCCCGCCAGCAGGTGAACGTCCAGGTGCACCGCGATCGGCGTCCACGGCTGCCAGGGCCGGGGAGGACGATGACCGAGGCCCAGGGACTGCACCTCGGGGCTTGCTGCCCAGGCCTGCGACAGCTGCGAGCTGACCCCGCGCGCGTAGCCGGCCAGGAACACGCGGTCCTGAGACCCGGCGGCCTCCCACCAGGACCGCGCCGTCTCCTCGATGCCGAGGGCGGCGCTGAGATGGTCGCCGTCGTCGTGCTCCGAGCCCAGCAGATGCCCGCTGCGGGATTCGGCCCGGGTGCGCAGGACCTCCAGCTGCCACACCCGGTCGCGGGCGGTCACGGCCCCGTGACCGAAGGCCAGCGCCTCGAGGTCGCGCGCCTGGACGTGCGGCACGCCGTGCGGGTCGCGGAACACGGCCCACCCGTCGCCGGAGAGCTCGCAGCCGTGCGGATCCGGATCGGTCATGGGCGGCTCGCCGCCTCGTCCCGGCACTTGACCTCGACGCCGGCCGGACTTCCGATCTCGTCCGAGGTGGGGCCGACGCCGCGGAACTGCGCCAGCGGATTGCGGATCCGCCCCACGAGGATCTGGGAGCCCAACGGGTCCGTGAGGCTCACCATGGACTGCGGGTCGCGCAGCTGGAGGCGGTTGAGGCACGAGTGGGCGAAGTCCTCGCGGAAGAGATCGTGACCGCGCCACAGCTCGGGATGGGCCGCACGGTGCTCGTCGAGCACCTCGGCGGCCGCGCCCCAGAACCGCTGCTCGTCCAGCACGCCGTCGGCGTGCAGCAGCGCACCCAGGTGACGCAGCACCCCGTCCAGGACGTCGGTGTGCACGGACAGCTCCTGGGACTCCGGCTCGATCAGGGTGCGGATGCGCTCGATCTGCGGAGGCAGGGGCTGATCATCCATCACGGCGATCTCCTCGCCGAGGTCCTTCCAGAAGGCGCCGACCGGCAGGCCGTCCTGCAGGCGCAGGATCACGTTCTCGCCATGGGGCATCAGCGCGATCGAGCGCGAGAGCACGAGATGCGCGACGGGCAGCAGGTAGACCTTCAGCAGAGCACGGATCCACGTCTCGGCATCGACCCCGCTGCGCTCGATCCAGGCGCGCGCCAGCGGCACGCCGTTGCGATCGGTGTGCAGGACCCCGGCGAGGCTGGCGGCCTGCTCCCCGGGGGCCAGCCGAGCGACCGGGGATTCCCGCCACAGCGCGGCGAGCTGCTTGGTGTGATCGCTGCGCAGCCCCGAGCGGTGCTGGGCATCGCCCACCCATCCCACGGCGCTGCGCTCGCGCAGGACCTCCACGCCGCACTCCCTGAGGACGGGGTCGGCCGAGACGATGTCGTCGAGCCAGTCGCTGATGGCGGGCATGGCCTCCATGTAGGCCGGCGAGAGCCCGCGCAGGAAGCCCATCGAATGCACGCCCAGCGCGGTCTTGGCGTAGTCGCGGGCCGGATCGTCCATGTCCAGGAAGGTCCGCACTGACTGCTGGGCGCGCCAGCGGTGCTCGCCGGGGCCCACCAGGATCAGATCCCGGCGCAGGACGTCCGGCAGCATGCCGGGCAGGATCCGGTGCTCCCACTGCCAGGGGTGCAGGGGGATCGGCGTGTAGTCCTGCGGGTCCTCGCCCGCCTCCCGCACGGCAGCGCGGAAGCGCTCGCGCTCCGGGCCCAGCAGGTGAAGCTCCATGTGCTCAAGGTCATCCATCTCACGGCCGAGCGAGAGGACGCAGCCGCTGCGGCGGGCGGCGAGCCACACCAGCGGGGTCGGCTCCGGGGCCTCGGGCGCCCACCGCTCCTGCTGGGCGGCGCCGAAGCCGATCCGGCCGGAGCTGGCGACGAATCCGGGGTGGCCCTCGTGCAGATGCTGCTCGACGAGCTCCAGGGGGCTCGCGGCGAGCTCGCGGGAGCTCGGTGCGGGTCGGGCCTGACGCCGGGCGGAGGTGAGCTGCGTGGCGGAGAGGTCCTCCAGGTACAGCGGCAGCACCCGGTCGGTGAGCTCGAGGACCTCGCGCAGATCCAGGATCGCCTGCTGGGCGTCGAGATCGCGAGGCGCTGAGCCGGGGCAGCCATCGTCGTCCAGGCGCTGGATCGACGACGGATCCACTCGCCAGTGCTCCATCGGGTGGCGGCTCGCGCGGAAGCGCCAGCGCGGCGTGCCGGTGTGATCGTCCACGACCCAACCCCCCGCCTCCGGACGCGGCGCGAGGATGCGCTCGTGGGCGAACTCCGCGAACAGCTTGGCCAGGGTGAGCCGCTGCAGCTGCTCGGCGCCCTCGGCATCCAGGTTCGGGGCAGGCGTGGGTCCGGCGGAGCTCGCGGTCTCGGCTCCGGTCAGGGCGGTCTCGGTCATCGGGGATCCTCCTCGCTCGCGGGATCGACGGTCAGGGTGCCGGCCGACGGGTGCTCGGAAGCCGAGGTGCCCTCGGACGTCTCGGGCGCTGCGTCGGCCGCGGTGCGCTCGCGCACGGACAGGCAGGCGGTCTTCTCCGGCAGCTCGAGGGGTCCGAGCTCTCGGAAGCCGGCGCTGCGGTTCACGGCGCGGATCGCATGGTTGGTCTCGTCCGGCTCCACGACGACGCGCTGGACGGACGGGTCGCTGAACAGCAGCCGCAGGGCCGCCGCCATGACGGCCGAGGACGTCCCGGGCACCGGATCCTGGGCCGGGGCCATGAAGAAGTGCAGCCCGACGTCGCCGTCGCGCACGCACCAGTGCTCGGCCAGCGGGCTGCGTGCGGGGTCGTAGGTCTCCACGAAGCCGCGCCGCACCGGATGCTCGGGATCCGAGGCCACGATCTCCTCGACGAGCCAGGCCTCCATGTCATCGGCGCGCTCGATCGCCTCGAAGACCTCTCGGATCCGCTCGGGGCTTGCGCCGACGAGATCCCAGGCCCTGGCCCGAGGCCGGCTCAGCCACTCGTGCAGCGCGGCGCCGTCGCGCTGCGGGTCCACCGGACGCAGCATGAAGCGGCGCCCGTCGATCTCGGCGCAGAACGGCTGGGCCTCGGCGGTGCGGGGGCCCCAGTGCTGCTGGGGCAGGCGGCCGAAGCTCTGGAACATGGTCCGCCGCTCCGTCCGATACGGCTGCCGACCGGTGACGTGGCCCAGGACGATCGCATTGCGCAGCGCGCCCATGCCGAGATCCGGGGCGGTCAGGGCGTGGGTGTGCTCGGTGTGGTTGAGCACGTGCAGGGTGCCGTCGGAGCTGGCTCGGTGCCATCGGTCCGGGCTCAGGCGTCCTGCTCCGTCCAGGCTGAGCTGAGCGCGCACGGGCTCCAGCCACGGCAGGGGAGCAGGGGCGTAGCCGGTGCCGGCCACGACCGCGTCCGTCACGGTCTCGCGGCTGCGTCCGGTCTCGATCGAGCGCCAGGTCAGCAGCGTCCGGGCGTCGTGCGGGGCGGCGGCCACGAGCTCGGTCGCGGCCAGAAGCCGCACCGGGGCACGCCCGCCGGCCGCGCGGCGGACGTGCAGCGCCTCGTAGATCCGGGTGATCGTCTCTGCCGAGATGCCGCGGTGCAGCTGCGGCTGGGCGCGGTTGATCGCATCCCGCTGATCCTGCGGAAGGCCCCGGAAGTGATCCAGGTATTCGGGGGAGGTCAACTCGAGCGAGAGCTCGGAGTACTCCATGGGGTAGAAGCGCGGGGAGCGGGTCACCCAGTCCACGGCCGGGCCGTGGGGATCCTCGAGCAGATCGACGACGACCTCTGCGGCCGACTGCCCCGATCCCAGCACGGTGACATGATCCTGCCCGTGCAGCCGGTCCTGGTGGGCCAGGTAGTCGCCGGCGTGCAGGACCGCATCGCCCGCAGGATCCAGCGCCTTCGGCAGGGTGGGGATCGTGCCGGCCCCGACCACGAGGTGGCGGGTCCACCAGAGCTGCTCGAGACCGTCGTCGTCGCGGGAGCGGACCTGCCAGGCCCCGGAGCCGGACGGGCGACGGACCTCGAGGACGTCCTGGCCCCAGTGCAGTCCCGGGACGCGGGAGGCGGCCCAGCGGCAGTACGCGTTGTAGTCGCGTCGCAGCGGATAGAAGGACTCGCGCACGTAGAAGGAGTAGAGCTGCCCCGTCTCCTTGAGCCAGTTCAGGAACGAGTGCTCGGAGGTGGGATCGGCCATGGTCACCAGGTCCGCCAGGAAGGGGACCTGCAGCGTCGCGTCCTCGAAGAGCAGCCCGGGATGCCAGTCGAAGCCAGGTCTGCGGTCCAGGAAGGCGGCGCGCACGTCCGGCAAGGGATCGGCCAGGCAGGCCAGCCCCAGGCCGAAAGGCCCGAGGCCCACGCACAGCAGGTCCAGCGGCTCGTCTGCGGAGCCCGTCTCGGCGGTGGAGCGCATGGTCATCGGATCCTCTCTGCGGTCTGGGCCATGTCGGGATGCGGCTGGGCAGCGCGCTCGGCGAGCACGGCCTCCCCGGCCCGGTGGACGTCGTCCAGGACGGCGCGCAGGTCACTGAGCTGAGCGGCAGGGTTCAGCAGCGTGAGCTTGAGGCAGCGCTGACCATCGACCACGGTCTCGGCGACCGTGGAGGAGGCGTCGTCCCACACTCGGCGCCGCACTGGGCGCACGAGAGCCTGCGGGTCCGAGCCGTCCAGGGGCAGCCAGCGGAACAGCACCGTGGACAGCGACGGCTGCGCGATCAGCTCGAAGCGCGGATCGGCCGTGATCTCCCGGGCCGTCTCCTGGGCCAGGGCGCAGCAGCGATCGAAGAGGTCGCCGATCCGCTCCGGGCCCATGGCGCGCAGGGTCGTCCACAGCTTGAGCGCATCGAAGCGCCGCGTGGTCTGCAGGGAGCGGTCCACCTGGTTGGGCTCCGGGGTGTCGGCCGGATTCAGGTAGTCGGCGTGATGCGTGCAGTGCCGCAGCGTGCGGGGATCGCGCACGATCACGGCCGAGCAGGACACCGGTTGGAACCAGGACTTGTGGAAGTCGATGGTCACCGAATCGGCCTGCTCGATCCCCGCCAGGCGCTCCCGCTGAGTCGTCGAGGCCAGCAGGCCGCCGCCGTAGGCGGCGTCGACGTGCAGCCAGGTCCCGGACTCGGCGCAGAGCCGGGCGATCCGCTCGAGCGGATCGATGGCGCCGCGGTCCGTGGTCCCGGCGGTCGCCACGACGGCGGCCGGGACCAGGCCCTGGGTGCGCAGATCCTCCAGTGCGAGCTCGAGGGCCTCGGGAAGCATGCGGCCGTCGTCGTCGACGGGCACCTGGACCACGGCATCGTCGTCCAGGCCCAGGATGTGCGCTGCGGTGAGCACCGAGAAGTGGCTCTGCTCGGAGGCCAGCAGCCGCAGCCGAGCCGCGCGCACGGGCCGGGGCTCGGCTCGCGGGGTCGCCGCGGAGCGCTCGAGCGCCTCGTCCCGGGCAAGCATGAGCGCCTGCAGGGTCGAGGTCGTGCCGCCGGGGGTGAACATGCCATCGGCGCCGTCGGAGAAGCCGATGCGCTGCGCGGTCCAGGCCAGCAGCCGCCGCTCGATCAGGGTGGCCGAGGTCGACTGGTCCCAGGTGTCCACCGAGGTGTTCACGATCGCGGCCATGGTCTCGGCGGCCACGGCGGGCACGGCCACCGGGCAGTTGAGGTGGGCTGCAGTGCGCGGCAGATGGAACCACACGGCGTGGCGCAGCCAGAGCTCGTCGAGCTCGGCCAGCGCGGCGTCCAGATCCCCGAGCGGCCGGTCGAGGTCGATCGGATCGATCAGCGCGGTGAGCTGGTCGAATCCGGCGGGGGAGTGCGCCGCGCCTGCCTCGGCCAGGCGGGCCGAGGAGGTCCGTGCGGCGGAGGCGACGGCCTCGCGCAGGCGCGGGGCGGTGGCAGCGGCGAGCAGATCGTCCTGCGCGGAGGCTGCGACCGTCGGCGGCCGGTGGGTCGCAGAGTCGGTGCGGTCGGGGGCTGGGGGCATGGAGCAGACTGCCTTTCGCCGTGGTCCGCGAGGGGACCGGTGGGACACGGGTCGTCACGATCGGGGGACACGGGGTGTTCCTCCCGGCCGCAACGAACAGTGAGGTTAGCCTAATCTTCCTGAGTGGCGGCTCACTGCGAGCTGGCCGAACCGGCAGAACCCAGCGGGAGAGGGAGCATGGCGAGGATAGAGAGTGCCGTGGTGCGTGCCATGGGGTCGATGGAGACCAAGCTCACAGTTCTGGGGCGGGAGGAGATCGCGCCGTCGTACCTGCGGCTGGAGCTGGATGACGGCGGACTGCTGGCCCGCAGGGTCCCGCACCCGACCATGTGGCTGCGGCTGTGGTTCGCCGAGGGAGGCCGGGACCACCAGCGGGCCTACACCCTGGTGGATCCCGATGTCGACGCCGGCCGGTTCAGCCTGGAGTTCGCCATGCACGAGGGCGCGGCCAGCGACTGGGCGCGCGAGTGCCGTCCCGGCGACACGATCCGAGCGTCGCTGCTGGGCAGCAAGCCGCCCTGGGCGCCCCGCGGTCGTCGCGCGCGGAAGGCCGTGGACCCCGACGTCCCGTTCAGCGGTCGGACGATCGTCATCGGCGACTCGGCAGCGCTGCCCGCGATGAACTCGCTGCTCGAATCGCTGGGCGAGGCTCCGGCAGAGGTCTGGCTCGAGCACAGGCTGCCCGAGGACCGGCAGCTGCCGCTGCACCTGGGGCCGACTGCGGAAGGCCACAGGGTGCACCGCAGCGACGAGAGCAGCGGGGTGCGCGCCGTCCTGGAGAGCCGCTGGTCGCAGCAGCCGCCGAGCCCGCAGGATCGCTACTGGATCGCGCTTGAGGCCCGCGACACCCGCGGGGTGTCGTCGATGCTGCGCGCTCACGGCGTGGGCCGCGAGGCGATCGAGGCCACGGCATATTGGAGGAGCGCATGAGCCGGGCGAGGACCGCGAGCACCCCGAGGGCCTCCGTCGCGCGGCCGCACGTGGCCGCAGGGCTGTGGAGCCTGCTCTGGGCGCTGTACACCACCCAGTTCATCGGGGCGTCGTTCATCAGCACCGGCCTCACCGGGATCCTGCGCAGCGGCGGGGTGGACCTGGCGATGCTGGGCCTGCTGCAGCTGCTCGGGCTGATCTGGCCGCTGAAGATCCTGTGGGCGCCGCTCGTGGACCGCTGGAGCCCCGCACGGGCGGCGGGCCATCATCGAGCCTGGCTGATCCTGCTGCAGTCGCTGATGGTCCTCAGCCTCCTGGGCCTGGCGCTGATCGGCGACCCGGTCGCCCAGCTGGGCCCGGTGGCCGTGCTCGCCGGGCTGTTCGTGCTGTTCTCCGCCACGCAGGACATCGCCGCCGACGCGCTATCCGTGCGTCAGCTGCCCGAGGACAGGCACGACGACGGCGCCGGTGTCCAGGTGGCCGCCAGCTACGTCGGCACGGTGATCGGCGGCGGGCTGGCGCTGGTCGTGCACGACCAGTGGGGCTGGCGCGCGGCCGTCGTGCTGCTGGTGCTGTGCACCGCTGCGGCCATGATCCCCGTGCTGCGCTGCCGGGAGCCGGAGCGCGAGGACCTCGAGCACGTCCGGTTGCGCCTGCGCGATGTCGTGGGCGTGCTGGCACAGCCGGGAGCCCGGCTGTGGGGCCTGGGCGCCATCCCGCTGGTGGCCATGGGCTCGGCGGGCATGTGGTCGCTGGTGACCCCCATCCTCACCGACGCCGGCTGGTCGCTGAGCCGGATCGGGCTCACCACCTCCGTGCTGGCCTCCATCCCGGCCCTGGGTGCCGGCCTGCTGGCCGGGCGCCTGATGGGCCGATGGGGACGGGCTCCGATCATGGGTCTGGGGGCGGGCGTCCAGCTGCTGGGCGGTCTTCTCCTGCTGCCGCTCGTGCTGGGCTCAGGCGCCTCCGCGACCGCGGGGGCAGCAGCCGTCCTCGGCGCCTGCCTGATCCTGGCGGGCTACACCGTGGCGAACACCGGCATGTACGCCGTCAACCTGGATCTCTCGCGCCCCGACCATGCCGGGACCGACTTCACGCTGCTGAGCAGCCTCAACATGCTCGCCGGGACGATCGGGGCCTGGGCCGGACTCACGGTCGCAGCGTTCACCGGCTACCCGATCTCCCTGCTCGTCGGCCTGGTCGTGGCCGCCGCCGGGATCCTCACCGCACAGCGGCATCAGCGGGTCTGGGGTCGAGCGGCAGGCCGCGGCTGAGCTCCCGTCTCCGGTATGGGAATCGACGCAGGTTCCGAGCGGATGCTGCCAGCCGAGTCGCGGCTGGCGAGCATCCGCTCCTTCCCCAGCCCTCGTCCTCAGTCCGCGAACTCGGGCAGTCGCATCATGCCCTCCTGCATGGTGGTGGCCACCAGGTTCCCATCGCGGTCGAACATGCGGCCCTCACCGAGCGCGCGGGCTCCGGAGGCCGACGGGGAGCTCTGCACGTAGAGCAGCCATTCGTCGGCGCGAGCCGGGCGATGCCACCACATGGCATGATCCAGCGAGGCCACGGACATGCCCTTCTGGGTCCACACCTTGCCGTGGCGGCGCAGCGCGGGCTCGAGCATCACGTAGTCGGAGACGTAGGCCAGTGCGGCCTGGTGCAGCTGAGGGTCATCGGGCAGGCGGCTGTGGGTGCGCACCCACACGGCGTTGAACGGCTGGCGATCCTCGTCCGGGGCCAGGTAGATCGGCTGGGTGATGTAGCGGATGTCGAACGGGCGCTCGATCACCGAGCGGGCCGCCGACAGCGGCACGCCCTCCAGCAGCGTCTCGGCGGTGGGCAGGGACTCCGGATCCGGCATGCCCTGCGGCATCCGGTCCTGGTGCTCCAGGCCCTCGGCGGGCTCCTGGAACGAGCATATCCCGGAGAAGATCGTGCTGCCGGACTGGTAGGCATGCACGCGCCGGGTGGAGAACGAGCGGCCGTCGCGCATGCGCTCCACACCGAACGTGATCGGCTCGTCGATGTCTCCGGCGCGCAAGAAGTAGGCGTGCATCGAGTGGATGCGCCGCGACGGCTCCTCGACCGTCCTCCCCGCCGCGATCACGGACTGCGCCAGCACCTGGCCGCCGTAGACGGCCCGGCGAATGGCCGACAGGGTGCGTCCCACGAAGATGTCCTCGTGGGTGCGGGCCCCGCCGCCATCGGCCAGCTGGAGCATGTCGATCAGATCCTGCGTGCGACGGGCAGGATCCTTGGCGGGCTCCTCGCCACCGGTTCCGGTCCCCGTGCCGGTGGACGGGGAAGCGGGGGGCACGGCGGAGGAGGGGCGGCTGCGGTCGCTGGAGGACTGGGTCATGGACCCACTCTATGCGCGGGCGCAGCGGGATCGGATGAGCCTCGGGCGTCGTGCCCGTGTGCTTCCATGGGAGGCATGAGCTCCCTGAGGATCCCCGTGCAGATGCGCTTCGGTGACATCGATTCGTACGGCCACGCCAACAACGTCATCCAGCTGCAGTACTTCGAGGAAGCGCGAGTGCGTCTCAGCGAGTCGACTCTGGAGGGCGTCCCCGGTGTGCCGGGGGACGTGACGTTCCGGGAGCTCGTGGGGCAGCGCCTGACCGTGATCGGGCGCCAGGAGGTCGAGTACCTGGCGCAGCTGCACTACCGCACCTCCGAGATCGAGGTGGAGGTGTGGGCCTCCCACATCGGCACGAGCTCCTATGTGCTCAACTACAGGCTCCAGGACGCGGGCGGCGGGACCGTCTACGCGATCGCCCAGTCCACGACCGTCGAGATCGACGCCAGGACCGGCCGCCCGGAGGCATTCGGCCCGGAGCAGCGCGCCTTCCTGGAGCACTGCAGCGGGGATCCGATCGTCTTCGGCCGCCGTCCGGCCGAGACCGCAGCCCACGAGGGCTCGGGCGCTCAGGAGGCGTGAGATGGGACGTTCGCTGCGCCTGCGGGACCGGGAGTCCGTCGAGGACGTCGGCACATACCTGAGCCGAGCCCGGGCGGTCGATGCCGAAGGAGCCGTGCGGTTCCAGGCCGTCGGCGGTGCCGTGGGGATCTGGACCTGCGCCCTGGCCAAGCAGGGGCTGCTCGACTCCACGCCCACGGTGCTCGGGCTGCGCACCGCCGGACTGTCCGAGGCCTCCGAGCTCGACGTCGTGGTGTCGCTGGCGGCCGTGCTGGACCGGATCCCGCGCGCGGATCAGGACGACACCCTGCTGGGCCTGCCGCCTCATGACGCCCACGCGGCCTGGGCCGGGATCTCGCCGTCGCTGTCGGGCTGGGAGACCGTTGCGGCAACCCCGGCCCCGGAGCTCGTGCGCGCGGCCCGCGACGGCATCGAGGAGGTCGCGCGCACCGTGCCCACGGATTCCGGGCAGGAGATCGTCGACCGTGTGCGCTCGCAGGTCTGGGGCCGGGTCTCGGAGTGGGGGCAGACTCCCGGTCACGCCGTGGACGTGCCGGTCGGGGCGGCGTTCGCCGCCTGGTCCCTGGGCTTCCTGCGCGCCGACGACGACTCCGAGGTCCCGGTGGCCGTGCACGGCTCCTGGGCGCGGCTGGCGTGTCCCGGCGGGTTCGTGCTGATCCGCCGCTGAGGACGATCAGCCGGGGCTGTTGACGAGCGAGTGCGCCGCGCGCTCCAGGTAGTCCCACAGGACGCCCTCGTGCATGGGGGACAGCTCCAGCGTCTCCACGGCGGCGCGCATGTGCTTCAGCCAGGTGTCGCGGGCCCAGGTGTCCACCGTGAAGGGCATGTGCCGCATGCGCAGGCGCGGGTGGCCCCGCTCCTGCGAGTACGTGCTCGGCCCGCCCCAGTACTGCTCCAGGAACATCCGCAGCCGACGCTCGGCGGGACCCAGGTCCTGCTCCGGATACATGGAGCGGAAGCGCTCGTCCTCGGCCACCCGGGCGTAGAACTCGCGGGTGAGCTTGGCGAACGTCTCATGCCCGCCGATCTCGTCGTAGAACGACGAGCTGCGCGAGGACTCCGCGCTCTGCTCGCCGGAGCCTGAGACCGAGCCGGAGCTGCGCTGCGGGCGGCGCATGGCCGACAGCGGGCGGCCCACCGGGATCAGCCGCGCATCGGCAGGAGCCTCCGGCGCCGTCGGCTGCTGAGCGGGGTCGGGGACGGGCGCCGATACGTGCGGAGCCTGACCGGTCGAAGCCCCGTCGCCGGCTGCCTGCGGGGCCGCCTCGCCCGTCGAGGGATCCTCACGGTCGTCGGAGTCTCGGGGTGCGCTGGGCTCGGGCATGCTGGCCTCCTCGGGGTCGCCGGACACGGGGTCCTGTGCTGCAGGGTGCTGTGCTGCAGACAGCGTGGGGTCGGGGCGCGTCATTCCATGGTGGTGCGCGGTGCGGGCGTGCGCTTGGCGGCCTCGGCATCGGCAAGAGCCGTGAGATCGGGCTCGTGCACGCCGGGGGATGCCGGGTGGGCGGCGTCGACCTCCTGTGCGGCCACGGCCCGCACCACGCGGTCCCGACCCTCCAGGGCCAGGCGGCGCAGGCCGTTGAGGTCCTCGGGGATCTGCGCGATGAACTCATCGGCGGCATCCACCGTGGCCTGGACTGCCGTGCGCGGGAACAGGCCCACCGCGATCTGCTCGGCGAGCTCGTGCGAGCGCGTGCGGTAGATGTCGGTGACCTGCTCGAAGTAGCGCTGCGTGTACGGGGCGAGCAGCTGCGGATCCTGGGTCTTGCGGAACCCAGCGATCGCGGCGGCCTGCAGCGAGTTGGGCATGGTGCCCTCCTCGACGACGGCCCGCCAGGTCTCGGCCTTGGCCTCCGGCGTGGGGATCGCGGCCCGGGCCGAGGAGGCCGAGATGGCCCCGTGCTCGGTGTTGTCCGCCTGCAGCGCGGCGTCGATGTCAGCGGCGCCGGCGCGGCCGCCCGCGGCCAGGCTGATCAGCAGCGACCAGCTCAGGTCGTCGTCGATCTCCAGGCCCTCGAGCCGGACCTGACCGGAGCGCAGCTGCTGGACCAGGTCCAGATGCTCCTCGGTCGAGGCGCGGCGGGCGAAGGCGCTGACGAACTGCAGCTGATGATCCGAGCCGGGTGCCGCCTTCTCGGCGAGCTCCCAGAGGCGGGTGGCGGCATCGTGGTCAGTCGCCTGGCGCGCTCCCGCAGCCACGTACGAGTCCAGGACCTGGTCCAGCCGGCGCAGCTGCAGGTTCACGGTGGTGGAGTCGGACTCCTGTCCGATGTTGTTCAGCACGGTGTCCACGTAGGCGCGGGCCGGGGTAACGCCGTCGTGCACGCCGTCCCAGGCGGCCTGCCACACGAGGGCGCGCGGCAGCGAGTCCGCGAAGTCCTTGAGGTGCTCGGCCGCGGTGTCCTGCGAGCACTCGTCCAGGCGGATCTTGGCGTAGGCCAGGTCGTCGTCGTTGAGCAGGATCAGGTCGGGGGCATCGCGCCCCACGAGCTCGGGGACCTCGGTGAGCGCGCCGTCGATGTCGAGCTCGTGGCGGTGGGTGCGCTGCAGCAGCCCGGTCGCGGAGTCGACGTCGTAGAACCCGACCGCAAGGCGGTGCGGGCGCAGGGTCGGCAGCTGCTCAGGGGCGGTCTGCTCGATCGCGAACGAGGTGATGACGCTGTCGTCGTCGCGCTCGACCCGAGGGATCAGGGTGTTGACCCCTGCGGTCTCCAGCCAGCGCTGGGACCAGTCCTTGAGATCGCGACCCGAGGCCTTCTCAAGCTCGACCAGCAGGTCCTTCAGCTCGGCATTGGCCCAGCCGTGGGCCTGGAAGTAGGTGCGCAGCCCGGCCATGAACTCCGGCTGGCCCACCCAGGCCACGAGCTGCTTGAGCACGGAGGCGCCCTTGGCGTAGGTGATGCCGTCGAAGTTGACGAGCACGTCCTCCAGATCGGCGATCTCGGCCTTGATCGGGTGCGTGGTGGGCAGCTGGTCCTGCTCGAAGCCCCACGACTTCTCCCCGGAGGCGAAGATCGTCCAGGCGCCCTCCACATCCGTGGCCTGTGCGCTGGCCAGGGTCGAGGCGTACTCGGCGAAGGACTCGTTGAGCCACAGGTCGTTCCACCAGCGCATGGTCACGAGATTGCCGAACCACATGTGCGCCAGCTCATGCAGGATCGTGATGACGCGGCGGTCGCGGCGGGCCTGCGTCGGCTTGGAGCGGAAGACGTAGGACTCCACGAAGGTCACAGCGCCCGCGTTCTCCATGGCCCCCGCGTTGAACTGCGGGACGTAGAGCTGGTCGTACTTCTCGAACGGGTACGGGGTGTCGAACTGGGCCTCGTAGAACTCGAAGCCCTGCTTGGTGATGCGGAACATCTCCTCGGCATCGACGTGGTCCATCAGCGACTTGCGGGCGAAGACGCCCAGCGGGATGGTGCGGCCGTCGCTGGAGGTCAGCTCGTCGCGCACGACCTCGTACGGGCCGGCCACGAGTGCGGTGATGTACGGCGGCAGCACGGGGGTGGGGGCGAAGGCCCAGGTGCCCTTGTCGCCTTCGACGACGGGCCCCGGGGTGGGCTGGTTCGACACGACCTTCCAGTGCGCCGGCGCGGTCACCGTGAAGGCGAAGCGGGACTTCAGGTCCGGCTGCTCGAACACCGGGAACATGCGCCGCGTGTCGGCGACCTCGAACTGCGAGTACAGGTAGACCTCGCCGTCGGCGGGGTCCACGAAGCGGTGCAGGCCCTCGCCGGTGTTCGTGTACTGCATGGTGGAGGCGATGACGAGCTCGTTGTCCTCGGCCAGCTCGGGCAGGAGGATGCGCACGCCGTCGGAGACCTCCGCCGGATCCAGCTCACGGCCGTTGAGGCGCACGGAGGACACGGAGGCCGTGAAGGCGTCGATGAAGCTGTCCGAACCCGTCTCCCGGCACGTGAAGCGGACGGTCGTGAGCGCCTCGAAGGTCTCGTCGCCGGTCGTCAGGTCCAGCACGACGTCGTAGGAGGCGACCTCGAGGGCGGCGGCGCGCTGGGCGGCCTCCGCGCGGGTCAGGTTCTTTCCGGGCACGGTCGGGTCCTTTCCGGACGGTTCTCCACTTGCGGTGCGGGCGGCGGCTCATCAGGGCATCTTCGCGCTGAGTGGGGGAGGGGCCTCCCGGGCGTTCTGCCCATGATGCCATGCGCCTCGCACGTCGCAGCAGGCGATTAGGCTGGGGCCGCATCTGGGGCGCGGTCCGTGCGCCCGTCGAGAACTCGAGGAGCTGAAACGCTAATGCGCGTGCACATCGCCACGGATCATGCCGGAATGGAGCTGTCCCAGTACCTGGTCGAACAGCTCTCGCAGCGCGGATTCGAGATGATCGATCACGGCCCCGAGGTCTATGACGCCCTGGATGACTACCCCTCTTTCTGCATCCACGCCGCGCAGGCTGTGATCGAGGACCGCCAGGCCGGGATGGACTCCCTGGGCATCGTGCTGGGCGGCTCCGGCAACGGCGAGCAGATGGCGGCCAACAAGGTCACCGGCATCCGCGCCGCGCTGGCCTGGTCGCTCGACACAGCCAAGCTGGCCCGGGAGCACAACGACGCCCAGGTCGTGGCGCTCGGGGGACGCCAGCACACCCAGGAGGAGGGCCTCGAGATCGTGCTCGCCTTCCTGAACGAGCCGTTCTCCGGCGACGAGCGCCACGTGCGCCGCATCGCCCAGATCGAGGAGTTCGAGCGCACCGGGAGGGTCGTCGGCCACTACGACGCCGTGACCGCCCGCGCCTATCGGGGCTGACCCGTGCCGGAAGGGCACTCGGCCCACCGCCTGGCCACTCAGCTCGGCGACGTCTTCGGCGGGCAGGCTCTGGTCGTGTCCAGTCCGCAGGGTCGCTTCTCCGACGGCGCGGCCATGCTCGACGGCCGGCGGCTGGTGTCCTCGCACGCTCACGGCAAGCAGCTGTTCCTGGAGCTGGCGGCCCCGGATGATCCCTCCGACGTCCTGATCATGCGCTCGCACCTGGGCATCTACGGCGCCTGGGGCTTCGCGGGAGATTCCGAGTTCTCCGCCGCCTCCAGCATCGGGGCTCCGCGCCGGCTGGGGGAGCGCGAGTCGGAGGACTCCCTCCAGTCCGTGGAGCACGATGACGACGGCCGCGTGATCCCCGATCCGCCCGTGGGCGCCGTGCGAGTGCGCCTGGTCGGAGACCACGGCTGGGCCGATCTGCGCGGACCCGCGCTGTGCACGGTGGAGAGCCCGGACGAAGCGGCTGCCGCTGAGGCGAAGCTCGGTCCCGATCCGCTGGATCCAGATGCCGACCCGGCTGCCTTCTGCGCGCGTGCGGCCCGCAGCCGTCGTCCGATCGCCGTGCTGCTCATGGAGCAGGACATGATCGCCGGCGTGGGCAACATCTTCCGCGCCGAGTCGCTGTTCCGTCAGGGCGTGGATCCGTTCCTGCCGGGGGCCTCGGCTTCCGAGGAGACGCTCGAGGCGCTGTGGAGCGAGAACGTGGAGCTCATGCGCACCGGCGTGCGACTTGGACGGATCATCACCACGGATCCGTCGGACCGCCCCGGGATCGACGAGGCCGAAGCATGGCCCGAGCAGGCCAACTATGTCTACGGCCGAGCCGGCCTGCCCTGCCGTCGCTGCGGCACGACGGTGCAGCGCCAGCAGCTGGCCGGGCGTGCGCTGTTCTGGTGCCCGAGCTGCCAGCCGCCGGTCTCACCCCGCTGAGGCCGCAGCAGCGCACGCGATCGATGCTGATCGGGTGCCGAAGTGCGGCCTGGACCACCGGTACGAGTGTGCGGTGCCGTCTCCTGGTGAGCTGATGACAGATCTGCAGCCCCTCAGCGCTGAGGGGCTGCAGATCTGTCACCAGCCGGCAGAGCGACGACGAGGGCCCCGGCGATCTGCTGATCGCCGGGGCCCTCGATTCTGGAGGGGATGACGGGAATCGAACCCGCGTAATCTGTTTGGAAGACAGAGGCTCTACCATTGAGCTACATCCCCGCGCATGCGTCGACGGCATCGGATCCGATGAGCACGAGCGACGATGAAACTACCCCACGCAGACCACCTCGGCAAACCGCGCGGAGCCCCCGCGGGTGCGGCATGACGGTGCGTGCGGCTAGACTCGTGCGGTGTCCGCGCCCAGGCGCGGGCACCGCGGACGGTCAGCGGACCCCGCAGCGTGTGCCACCGGCTCCAGCCGGGTCCCTCCGGCAGCGCGCGGCCCGCACGCCCACGGGGTGTAGCGCAGTGGCTAGCGCGCCTGCTTTGGGAGCAGGAGATCGCAGGTTCGAGTCCTGTCACCCCGACGCCTGTCCCCGTCGCCGTGCTGTGCGCGGTGCACGAGGACGCCGTCCGTGCCTGCGGCCCAGTGACGGTCCGCAGGCCGAGCAGACATCGCATCATCACCGATCCGAATCCACTGAGGAGTGCATCGCCAGTGCAGAGCACCGTCGAGAAAGTCAGCCCCACCCAGGCCAAGATCGAGCTGGAGATCCCGTTCGCGGAGCTCAAGCCGTACCTCGATCGCACCTACAAGTCCCTGGCTGATCAGATCCAGGTGCCGGGCTTCCGCAAGGGCAAGGTCCCCTCGAAGCTGATCGAGCAGCGCGTGGGCTACGACTTCGTCGTGGAGAACGCCCTCCAGGAGGGCATGGACTCCTTCTTCCAGCAGGCCCTGGCGGAGAATGAGCTCACCCCGATCGCCCAGCCCAAGCTCGAGGTCACCCAGCAGCCCTCCTCCGAGGACCGCGAGGCGGACGTCAAGGCGACCGTCGACGTCACCGTGCGCCCGGAGATCGAGCTGCCTGAGTACAAGGGCCTGACCGTCGAGGTCGAGGCGCGTGACGCCGAGGACGCCGACGAGACCGAGGCCCTCGACGAGCTGCGCGGCCGCTTCGGCACCCTGAAGAGCATCGACCGCCCGGCCGCCGACGGCGACTTCGTGACCCTGGACCTCCAGGCACTGGTCGACGGCGAGGAGGTCGACGCCGCGAACGACCTGTCGTACCAGATCGGCTCGGGCAACATGCTCGAGGGCATGGACGAGGCCATCCTGGGCCTGTCCGCTGACGAGGACGCCACCTTCGAGACCAAGCTGGCCGGCGGCGAGCACTCCGGCGAGGACGCCACCGTCAAGGTCAAGGTCACGGCGGTCAAGGAGCGCGAGCTGCCCGAGGCCGACGACGACTTCGCCCAGATGGCCTCGGAGTTCGACACCATCGAGGAGCTGCGCGCCGACCTGAAGAAGCAGGCCGCCGACTCCGTGGTCGTCGAGCAGGGCATCGAGGCCCGCGACAAGGTCCTCGACAAGCTCGTGGAGCTCGTCGAGATCGAGGTCCCGGAGTCCATCATCGAGGACCAGCTCGAGCAGCACTTCAACAACCCGAACGCCGAGGCCGGGCACGACACCCCGGAGCACCGCGACGAGGTCCGCGACAACGCCCGTGCGGCGTTCCGCAACGAGATCATCCTGGACGCCGTCGCCGACGCCGAGGAGATCGGCGTGGAGCAGTCCGAGCTGATCGACTACATCGTCACCACGTCGCAGCAGTACGGCATGGACCCGAACCAGTTCGCCCAGATGCTCGACGGCTCCGGCCAGGCCGGGATGATGGTCGGCGAGGTCCGTCGTCGCAAGGCCCTGGCCAAGGTCCTCGAGTACGCGACCGTCTCCGACTCGAACGGCAAGCCCGTCGACCTGTCCGACTTCGTGAAGCCGGCCAACGAGACCGCGGAGGAGGCCTCCGAGGCCGCCGCCTCGGACGCTGCTGTCGAGGCCGACGAGATCGTCGAGCCGAACGACGGCAAGTGATCCGATCCCGGTGAGCGCCTCCTGAGGGAGGCCCGCCCCGGGCCCAGCGTACGGCGCCCCGTCCGATCGGACGGGGCGCCGTCGTCGTCGCGGGGATCCGCAGGCCCGCGACAGCCGTCAGCGAACACCGCCGCCGAGCTACCCGCGCGGCCCCGCTGCCGGATTAGTGTCGGAGGCAATCAGAACGACCCCGAGAAGAGGACGCACCCATGACTTCGTCGCAGCCGCGAATGGAGACCACGCCCGGCCCCATGGGCCAGGACGACTACGTCTACAACCGCCTGCTCCGCGAGCGCATCATCTGGCTCGGCTCGCAGGTCGAGGACCGCAACGCGAACCTGATCTGCTCGCAGATGCTCCTGCTGTCCGCGGAGGACCCCGAGGCGGACATCTACCTCTACATCAACTCCCCGGGCGGCTCGGTGACCGCCGGCATGGCGATCTACGACACCATGCAGCTCATCCCGAACGACGTCGTGACCGTGGCCACCGGCCTGGCCGCGTCCATGGGGCAGTTCCTGCTGTCGTCGGGCACGCCCGGCAAGCGCTACGCCACGCCGAACACCCGCATCCTCATGCACCAGCCCTCGGGCGGCATGGGCGGCACGGCCTCGGACGTGCGCGTGCAGGCCGAGCTGATCATGGACATGAAGAAGCGCCTGGCCCAGCTCACGGCCGAGCAGACCGGTCAGAGCATCGAGAGGATCCTCGAGGACAACGACCGCGACAACTGGTTCACGGCGGAGCGGGGCCTGGAGTACGGCTTCTTCGACCACATCGCCGCGAACGCCTCGGGCGTCTCCGGGGGCGGCGGCACCCGCAAGGACACCGAGTCCTGAGCCCGCAGTCCACGCCCGCTGATCTTCCGAAGGAACCGAGGATGACTTCCATGCACAACCACCAGGCCATGGCCGCCGCCTACGGCGCCGGCTCCGCGGCATCCCACATGCCCTCCTCCCGCTACGTCCTGCCGGACTTCGAGGAGCGCACTCCCTACGGCTACCGCCGTCAGAACCCGTACACCAAGCTGTTCGAGGACCGCATCGTCTTCCTGGGCGTCCAGGTCGACGACGCCTCCGCCGACGACGTCATGGCGCAGCTGCTCGTGCTCGAGGCCCAGGACTCGGACCGCGACATCACCATGTACATCAACTCGCCGGGCGGCTCGTTCACGGCCATGACGGCCATCTACGACACCATGCAGTTCATCCGCCCCGAGATCCAGACCGTGTGCCTGGGCCAGGCGGCCTCGGCCGCCTCGGTGCTGCTGGCCGCCGGCACCCCGGGCAAGCGCCTGGCGCTGCCGAACGCCCGCGTGCTGATCCATCAGCCGGCCATGCAGGGCCAGGGCGGCGGACAGGCCTCGGACATCGAGATCCAGGCCAACGAGATCGTGCGCATGCGCTCGTGGCTCGAGGACACCATGGCGGTGCACACCGGCAAGTCCTCCGAGCAGATCAACCGCGACATCGAGCGCGACAAGATCCTCACGGCCGCAGAGGCCAAGGACTACGGGATCGTGGATCACGTCTTGGAGTCGCGCAAGGCGGTCAAGCCCAAGACCGTCACCCCGTGACACCACGGGATCGGCCGAAGGGCTGATCCTCCGGCGGGAGGGCGAGGCGCACGCAGGCGCCTCGCCCTCCCGCCGTCTCGTCGCCTCGAGCCCCGGTCGGCCCATGACGGGCGCGGCGACGTCCGCCGAGCGGGCGGACACCCAGGCGCAGTCATGTTGTTGGGCGGGTCGTCGCCCCTCGCGTATCGTGGAAGCGTCAGCGCCGACCGGCGCTCGTCGTCGTGCGCCCGCACTCGGGGCGTCGGCAGCACCCGGCAGAAGGAGAGCCCCATGGCCCGCATCGGCGAGAGCGCTGACCTGCTCAAGTGCTCCTTCTGCGGCAAGTCCCAGAAGCAGGTCCGCAAGCTCATCGCGGGCCCCGGCGTCTACATCTGCGACGAGTGCATCGAGCTGTGCAACGAGATCATCGAGGAGGAGCTGACGGAGACCGTCGGCCAGGAGGACTCCTCGCTGCCCACGCCCCGTGAGATCTACGACCACCTCCAGCAGTTCGTGATCGGCCAGGACCCCGCCAAGCGGGCGCTGTCCGTGGCCGTCTACAACCACTACAAGCGGGTGCGCGCCTCCCAGGAGGGCCGCCCGCTCCAGCTGGCCACCGACGAGGGCGACGAGTCCGTCGAGATCGCCAAGTCCAACATCCTGCTGGTGGGCCCCACGGGCTCCGGCAAGACGTACCTGGCGCAGTCGCTGGCCCGCAAGCTCAACGTCCCGTTCGCCGTGGCGGATGCGACCTCGCTGACCGAGGCCGGCTACGTGGGCGAGGACGTCGAGAACATCCTGCTCAAGCTGATCCAGGCCGCCGACTTCGATATCAAGCGCGCCGAGTCCGGGATCATCTACATCGACGAGATCGACAAGATCTCCCGCAAGTCGGAGAACCCGTCGATCACCCGCGACGTCTCCGGCGAGGGCGTCCAGCAGGCGCTGCTGAAGATCCTCGAGGGCACCGTGGCCTCGGTGCCGCCGCAGGGCGGGCGCAAGCACCCCCAGCAGGAGTTCATCCAGATCGACACCACGAACGTCCTGTTCATCGTGGCGGGGGCGTTCGCCGGGCTCGACGAGATCGTGGAATCCCGCGCCGGCAAGACCTCGATCGGATTCGGCGCTCCGGTGGAGCAGATCCTCAACCCGCAGAAGGCCATGCACTCCGGCACCGTGCTGCCGGAGGACCTGCTGAAGTTCGGTCTGATCCCGGAGTTCATCGGCCGCCTGCCGATCATCGCCGCGCTGGACGAGCTGACCACCGAGGATCTCGTGCGCATCTTGCGCGAGCCCAAGAATGCACTGCTCAAGCAGTACCGCAAGATGTTCGAGCTCGACGGCGTGGAGCTCAGCTTCACCGACGAGGCCCTCACCGCGATCGCGCAGAAGGCGGACGAGCGCGGCACCGGCGCCCGCGGCCTGCGCGCCATCATGGAGGAGGTCCTGCTCCCCGTGATGTTCGATCTGCCCACTCTCGAGGGTGCCGCTCAGGTGATCGTCGAGGCCGAGTGCGTCACCGACGGCGTGGAGCCCCAGATCCTCACGGCCCCGGACGAGGAGTCCAAGTCCGCCTGAGCCTGACCTGATGCCCGGTGTGCGGGGAGCGGGCCCAGTCTCCGGATCGTGCAGCCGGCTCCCGGACGTCGACGATCAGGCAAGCAGAGACACATGAGCAGGGCCCCGATCGCTGCGCGGCGATCGGGGCCCTGCTCTTCTGCGGACTGTCCTGTGCTCAGCGGCTCAGGCGCTGCGCGTCGAGGCGGAGGAGTCCGCGCGTCGGGTGCGGTTCTTCCTGTGCTTGCGCAGCGCGCTCAGCGCGATGAGGAGCAGACCCGCGGCCGCCCAGCAGACGAGCACGATCAGCGCGTGAGTCATCCCGGTGCCGTCGAAGAAGGCCACTGAGCGCAATGCGGTGCCTGCGGCGCCGATCGGCAGCTGCTGTCCGATCGCGCCCCACGGCTGCGGCAACCACTGCCAGCCGGTCGCCACGCCCGACAGAGGGTTGGCCACGAACATCATGAGGACCGCGCCCAGCGCCAGACCGGCACCGCCCAGCACGGACTGCAACCCGGAGACGGCCAGGGAGATCGCCGCGATGCCCAGCGCGAGCACGCCGGCCAGGGCCCAGAAGTCGCCGTCGACCGCGTGCAGCCAGCTCTGCAGGACCCAGGTCACGGCCACGCCCGCCAGCGCCGAGAAGCCGATGATGCCGAGGGCGCGCACAGCGGGACGATTCCCGGACAGCATGGTGAAGGCCGCAGCGGAGATCATGCCGCCGAAGGCCAGTGGCAGGGCAAGCGTGCTCATGGCTGTCGCGTTCGGGTCGTCGTCGGTCAGCGGGGCGACGTCGCGCACGGTGACCTCCTGGGCCGGGGCCTGCTGGGGCTGGTCACTCGGGGCCTGCTGGCCCTGCGCCTGTCCGCCCTGAGCGGCAGTCTGATCGCCCTGCGCCGGAGCCTGCTGTTCCTGCCCCTGTGCCTGCTGCGCCTGGGCCTTCTGCTGCTCCTCCAGACCCGTGGCGATGCCGTCCATCATCGTGCCGTAGGGGGTGCCGGCTCCCGAGGCCTTGAGGACCTCGACACCCTGCTGTCCCACCGTCACGGCACCGATGGCCTCTCGATCGGCCACGGCCTGCTCAGCCTGCTCGGCGTCGTCGTACTCGGTGATCTCGAAGGCGCCGGGGGAGCGCTCCTCGAGCGCATCGGTGATCTGCTCGACGGCCGGGGCGGGACCGGCGACCGCCAGCGGCAGGTCCTCCGGGCCGGAGTTCGGGGCCGGTGAGCTGGGTCATGGCCGTGCGAGGATCATGAGGCGGCGTTCCGAGCGTCAGAGTGCTGCCAGCCGAGAAGATGACCACGGAAGGACCACCATGCGAGCCGATGCCCGAGCCAAGCGCGCTGCTCTGCAGACGGCCGGGGCTGAGCTGTTCGCAGAGCAGGGCACGGACGTCCCGCTCAGCGCGGTTGCGGTACGAGCGGGCGTGGGGATCGGCACCCTCTACCGCCATTTCCCCACGCGAGGGGAGCTCTACCTGGGGGTGATGGAGGCCGTCGTCGAGAAGGTCGAGGCGGCGGCCGCTGAGCTGGAGACGGCGTGGGATCAGGATCCCCGGGCCACGTGGCAGGCCGCCGCCCACGAGCTCGGGCGGCTGCGGATCGGCGCTCTGGTGGAAGGTGCCGACCCGCAGCGCAAGGCGGCGTTCGAGGAGGCGGGCTGGGACCGAGTGCTGCAGCTGCGGGACCGGCTCTTCGACCGGCTGGGCGCGCTGCTGCGTCGGGGCAAAGAGGCGGGGCTGGTGCGGGAGGACCTGAGCCCTGCGCAGTTCTACTTCGGCCTGGCGGTGGTCACCCGCCCGCTCCCGGAGACCGTGACGCAGACCATGCCGGTGGATCTGAGCTGGCTCGTGGGCGCCTACTTCCACGGTCTGCGTCCCTGAGGGGCGGGCAGGCTGCGCACACGCGGCGGGCGGTCGGATCCTGCACGTCATCACGCTGTCAGCGGACGCCTCGACCTGTGCCGTCCGTGCGTCATAGGTTGGGAAGCGATGGCCGGGTCCTGTTCCGGGTCGGCCGCCCCCGCACATGGCGGCACCTCGCCGCTGATCAAGGAGTGAGCATGTCTGACAAGGTGGACTTCTGGTTCGACCCCCTGTGCCCCTGGGCCTGGATGACCTCCCGGTGGATGGGCGAGGTCCAGCAGCGCCGCGATGTCGAGGTCGACTGGCGCATCATCTCCCTGGGCATCCTCAACGAGAACAACCCGGACAACCACCACCACGGCCACGACGAGTCGATGTGGATGGTCCGCGTGATCCAGGCTGCCGCGCAGGCCCACGGCGACGAGTACCGCAAGAAGCTCTACGACGCCATGGGAACCCGCTGGCACGTCCAGGGCTACGGCGACGAGAAGAAGCTGGTCGAGACCATCGCCGAGTCCCTCGAGGAGGTCGGCCTGCCGGCCGAGCTGATCGAGGCCAAGGACTCGACCGACTTCGACGCCGCCCTGCGCGAGTCCACCGAGGCGGCTCAGGCCGTCGCGGGCAAGGACATCGGCACCCCGTGCATCGCCGTGAACGGCACCGGCTTCTTCGGCCCCGTGTTCACCCCGGCTCCCAAGGGCGAGCAGGCGGCCGAGATCTGGGACGCCGCGCTGACCCTGTCGGGCTACTCGGGGTTCTACGAGCTCAAGCGCGGCCGCGAGAAGGGCCCGGACTTCAGCTGAGGCCTCCGGCCGCGCTCGCCGGGACTGCCCCGACGACGGCCGCCGTCACGCCCGTGGCTGACGAAGGCCGTGGTCGACAGGGCAGGCGTCGGCCAGTATCCGACGCAACTCGATGAGGCGCCGAGCAAGCACTACGGCCCCCGCACCGATCGGTGCGGGGGCCGTAGTGCCGTGCCATCGGATCAGGCCTGCACGGTCTCCTCCGGGGGAGCCAGCCGGACGTCGCCGACCAGCAGCAGGGCATCGCCCGTCTCGCCCTCCACGACGGTCAGCTCGCGTGCGTTGCCGGCGGCCTTCAGATCGCCCAGCCCGGCCTGCAGCTGCTCGACCTGGGCGGCCGGGGCCGTGATGGTCGCCGACAGCACCTCCGTGCGCTGCTTGACCTTGGCTTCGGACTTGGACTTGCGCAGCCCGGACAGTGCCACGCCCACGGCGGTGAGGATCTCGGGATCGGCCTGATCGGCCTGGCCCAGGGACTCGGCCGACGGCCACGGCGCGCGGTGCACGGAGCCTGCGCGCCACCACGACCAGACCTCCTCCGTGGCGAAGGGGATGAACGGGGCGAACAGCCGCAGCAGCGCATCCAGGGTGGTGGCCAGGGCGGCATGCACGGAGGCCTGCTGCTCGGGGCCCTGCGCGCCGTAGGCCCGGTCCTTCACGAGCTCGACGTAGTCGTCGGTGAACGACCAGAAGAACGACTCCACGAGCTGCAGCGCCCGAGCGTACTCATAGCCGGCCAGGGCCTTCGACGCCTGCTCCACGACCTCGCGCAGACGTGCCAGCAGGGCGCGATCCAGGCCGTTGATGATCACCGACGGATCGGCACCGGCGGAAGCGGCTCCGGTGCCCAGCACCGAGGCCTCCGTGACCCCCTGGTTCAGCACGAACTTGGAGGCGTTGAGCAGCTTGATCGCCAGGCGACGGCCGATCTTCATCTGACCCTCGTCGTAGGCGGTGTCCGCGCCCAGGCGTGCGGAGGCCGCCCAGTAGCGCACGGCGTCGGCGCCGTACTTCTCCAGGACCTCGTTCGGCACGACCACGTTGCCCTTGGACTTGGACATCTTCTTGCGGTCCGGATCCAGGATCCAGCCCGACAGCGCGGTGTGGCGCCACGGCACGGAGCCGGCCAGGGTCTCGGCGCGCACGGCGGTCGAGAAGAGCCAGGTGCGGATGATGTCGTGGCCCTGCGGACGCAGGTCCATGGGGAACGTGGAGGCGTGCAGCTGCGGATCGGTCTCCCACCCCGTGGCGATCTGCGGCGTCAGCGACGAGGTCGCCCAGGTGTCGAGCACGTCCGGGTCGCCGGTGAAGCCGCCCGGGACGTCGCGCAGGTCCTCGGTGTACCCAGGGGCCGGCTGGGCGGCGGGATCGACCGGCAGCGCGGCCTCGTCGGGCAGCACGGGGGAGTCGTAGACCGGCTCGCCCTGGGCGTCCAGCGGGTACCAGACGGGGATCGGCACGCCGAAGAAGCGCTGGCGGGAGACCAGCCAGTCGCCGTTGAGCCCCTCGATCCAGTTCTCGTACCGGGAGCGCATGAACGACGGATGCCACTCGATCTCCCGGCCGCGCTCGATGAGCTTCTCGCGGCGAGAGGCGTCGCGGCCGCCGTTGCGGATGTACCACTGCCGGGAGGTCACGACCTCGAGGGGCTTGTCGCCCTTCTCGTAGAAGTTCACCGGGTGGGTGATCTTCCTCGGCTCGCCCTCGAGGTCGCCGGACTCCGTGAGCATCTCCACCACAGCCTGCTGAGCGGAGAACACGGTCTTGCCGGCCACGTTCGCGTAGCGCTCAGCCGGGGCGCCGTCGGCGATCCACGACGGCTGCTCGGCCAGGAAGCGGCCGTCGCGCCCGATCAGGGCGCGGGTGGGCAGCTCGAGCTCGCGCCACCAGGTGACGTCGGTGAGATCGCCGAACGTGCAGATCATGGCGATGCCGGAGCCCTTGTCCGGCTTGGCCAGGTGATGCGCCTTGACCTCGACCTCGACGTCGAACAGGGGCGAGCGCACGGTGGTGCCGAACAGCTCCTGGTAGCGCTCGTCGTCGGGGTGGGCCACCAGGGCCACGCAGGCCGGCAGCAGCTCGGGGCGGGTGGTCTCGATGAAGACCTTCTGCCCGTCCGGGCGGTGGAAGGCCACGCGGTGGTAGGCGCCCTCGCGCTCCTTGTCCTCGATCTCCGCCTGTGCCACGGCCGTGCGGAAGGTGACGTCCCACATGGTGGGGGCCTCGGCCATGTAGGCGTTGTCGGCCTGGAGGTCCTTCAGGAAGGCCAGCTGCGAGACGCGGCGCGAGTGGTCGTCGATCGTGCGGTAGGTCCGGGTCCAGTCGACCGACAGGCCCAGGGTGGCGAACAGGTGCTCGAAGACCTTCTCGTCCTCGACCGCCAGCTCCTCGCACAGCTCGATGAAGTTCTGGCGGGAGACCACGTCCCAGTCGCGCTGGTTCTTGGCAGGCTTCTCCGGCGGGCGGTAGCCCTCCACGTAGGCGTAAGAGGGATCGCAGCGCACCCCGTAGTAGTTCTGGACGCGGCGCTCGGTGGGCAGGCCGTTGTCGTCCCAGCCCAACGGGTAGAACACGTTCTTGCCGGTCATGCGCTGGTAGCGGGCGATGACGTCGGTCTGCGTGTAGGAGAACATGTGGCCCACGTGCAGCGAGCCGGAGGCCGTGGGCGGCGGGGTGTCGATCGAGTACACCTGCTCGCGCGGGGTGCCCTCCTGGAAGGCGTAGGTGCCCTGCTCGCGCCAGCGCTGCGAGTACTTCTCCTCGAGGCCCTCGAGGGCGGGCTTGTCCGGGACCGTGATCGTGGTGGGCGTGTCTGTGCCCTGAGTGTTGTCAGCCATGGGGACCAGTCTCCCATGGCTCGCCCTGCGTCTCAGCACCTCTCACTGCCCTGGCCAAGGGGAATACCCACCTGGCCCGAGCGGATCCCTCACCTGGCTCGAGTGGATCCCTAGTTGAGCAGTTGGGGTGAACAGCGCAACTGGGGATCCACTCGGCGGGAGTGTGCAGGAGGTCGTCGGGGAAGACTCAGGCGGCTGTCGGAGTGTCGAAGCCATTCCGTCACGCAAAGGCAACAAAAAAGGAGTAGACCTGTTCCCCGAATGTCGAGAAGGCTTGCGACACGCATCGATCCGAACGGCTCGATCCGACGGCACGTCGTCGGCTCGGGCCCTCGAGCCAGCAGAGGAAGCTCATGCACCTTCAGCCCAAGGACCAGGAGAAGCTCCTGGTCGTCGTCGCCGCCGATCTGGCCAGACGCCGCCAGGCGCGCGGTCTCAAGCTGAACCACCCCGAGGCCGTCGCGATCCTCACCTACGAGCTGCTCGAGGGTGCCCGCGACGGGCGCACCGTCACCGACCTGATGAGCTGGGGCAGCACGATCCTCACGGCGGACGACGTCATGGAGGGCGTCCCCGGGATGATCCCGGACGTCCAGGTCGAAGCCACCTTCCCCGACGGCACGAAGCTCGTGACCGTCCACGACCCGATCCGCTGAAGGAGACCGTCATGCAGCCCGGAGAGTACGTCCTCGCCAGCGACCCCGTCGTGTGCAATCCCGGTCGGGAGGCCATCGAGCTCGAGGTCCTCAACAGGGGCGATCGGCCCATCCAGGTCGGCTCGCACTTCCACTTCGCCGAGACCAATCGGGCGCTCGACTTCGATCGCGAGGCCGCCCTGGGACGCCGCCTCGACATCCCCGCCGGCACCGCCGTGCGGCTGGAGCCCGGCGACTCGACGACCGTGAAGCTGATCCCGCTGGGCGGTGACCGCGTGGTCCACGGGTTCCGCGACCTGGTCGACGGCCGCCTGGATCCCCAGGAGGCCGCGGACGTCTCCCAGATCAGGTCCGAGGACTACTCGGGCAACCGGCGCCATGCTGCCGGGGACGCCCCGCAGCCGCTGCGCGAGCGCGCCGAGACCGACTACTCCAATGAGACGCGCTGAGCGCGAGAGGACCAGGACGACATGAGCTTCGAGCTGAGCCGCGAGCAGTACACGAGCCTCTACGGGCCCACGACCGGGGATGCGATCCGACTGGCGGACACCGAGCTGTTCGCGCAGATCGAGCAGGACCTGACCACGCCGGGCGAGGAAGCGGTGTTCGGCGGCGGCAAGGTGGTGCGCGACGGCATGGGCCAGAACGGGCAGCTGGTCCGCGACGTCGGCATCCCGGACACCGTGATCACCAACGTGGTGGTCATCGACTGGACCGGCATCTACAAGGCCGACGTGGCCCTGCGCGACGGGCACATCTTCAAGATCGGCAAGGCCGGCAACCCGGACACCATGGACGGCGTCGACATCATCATCGGCGTGGCCACGGACATCATCGCGGGCGAGGGCAAGATCCTCACGGCCGGCGGCATCGATACCCACGTGCACTTCATCAGCCCGGATCAGATCGAGACGGCGCTGGTCTCCGGCATCACGACCATGATCGGCGGCGGGACGGGCCCGGGGGAGTCGACCAAGGCCACCACGATCACGCCCGGCGCGTGGAACATCCACGGCATGCTGCGCTCCTTCGAGCACTTCCCCATGAACTTCGGGCTGCTCGGCAAGGGCCACGGCTCCGCGATCCAGCCCATGGCGGAGCAGATCCGCGCCGGTGCGATCGGGCTGAAGATCCACGAGGACTGGGGCGCCACGCCGTCGTCGATCAACACGGCCCTGGAGGTCGCCGACGAGTACGACGTCCAGGTCGCGATCCACACCGACACTCTCAACGAGGCCGGGTTCGTGGAGGACACCAAGGCGGCGATCGCCGGCAGGGTGATCCACACCTTCCACACCGAAGGCGCCGGCGGCGGGCACGCTCCCGACATCATCGAGCTCGCCTCGCAGCCGAACATCCTGCCGGCATCGACCAACCCCACGCTGCCCTACACCCGCAATACGGTGGAGGAGCACCTGGACATGCTCATGGTGTGCCACCACCTGCGCGCGGACCTCCCGGAGGACGTCTCGTTCGCGGACTCCCGCATCCGCAAGGAGACCATCGCCGCGGAGGACGTGTTGCATGACATGGGCATCTTCTCCATGACCTCCTCCGACTCCCAGGCCATGGGGCGCGTGGGCGAGGTCGTGCTGCGCACCTGGCAG
Organism: Kocuria sp. CPCC 205260; assembly: GCF_040981045.1. Taxonomy (NCBI): domain Bacteria; kingdom Bacillati; phylum Actinomycetota; class Actinomycetes; order Micrococcales; family Micrococcaceae; genus Kocuria; species Kocuria sp. CPCC 205260. The sequence goes on along the minus strand of NZ_JAVKPT010000001.1, from coordinate 278,926 downwards.
GTGGCCGATTCCATGAAGCGCCAGCGCGGCAAGCTGCCGGAGGACGAGGGGAGCACGGGCGACAACCACCGGATCAAGAGGTTCATCTCCAAGTACACGATCAACCCGGCGCTGGCGCAGGGGATCAGCGGATCGGTCGGCTCCGTCGAGGTCGGGAAGTTCGCGGATCTGGTGCTGTGGGAGCCGCAGTTCTTCGGGGTGAAGCCGGACATGATCCTCAAGGGCGGAACGATCGTGCACGGGATCGTCGGCGACCCGAACGCCTCGATCCCCACGCCGCAGCCGCGCTGGTACCGCAAGGCCTTCGGAGCCTACGGCGCCGCCGTGTCCGGCACCTCGATCACCTTCCTGTCCAGGTCGGCGATCGAGCGCGGTGTGCCGCGCCAGCTCGGGCTGCGCAAGATCGTGCGCGCCTGCTCCGACATCCGGACCCTGCGCAAGGCCGACCTGAAGTTCAACGGCCAGACGCCCGAGCTGGTCGTGGACCCGGAGACGTACCAGGTCTCCGTGGACGGCGAGGTCGTGACCTGCGAGCCGCAGACCGAGCTGCCCATGGCCCAGCGGTACTTCCTCTTCTGAGGTCGTGACCGTTCACCCTGCCCGCGGCGGACGCAGCGTCCGCCGCGGGCAGGACCGACGACGAGAGGAGTCGCGACGATGATCGTGACCGAGCTGCTCGGCAGCATGAACGACGAGGCCGGACGCGCCCTGGTGGGGCAGCGGCACGTCGAGCGAGTGGTCCTGGCGGACGAGGAACTGTCCAAGCGCATCCAGCGAGTGCGCACCGACCACGACCGCGAGATCGGGCTGCGTCTGCCCCGCGGCAGCGCCGATCTGCGCGACGGCGACATCCTGGCCGTCGAGGGCGAGGGGGCCGACGGCAATGCCGTGGTGATCTCGCTGCTGCCCACGGACGTCCTGGTGATCGCGGCGCGCAGCATCGTGGAGATGGCCTTCGCGGCGCACAGCCTGGGCAACCGGCACCTGCCGGCGCAGTTCTTCGACGCGCAGAGCCCGTACGGCGCCGAGGTCATGGTGGTGCGCTACGACCACACGGTCGAGGACTTCCTGGTGCATCACGGCATCCCGTTCGATCGTCAGGAGAGGGTCATGCCCGTGCCTTTCCGCCATGCGGAGCACACGCACTAGATGACGCCGACACCGACCATCGCGGCGGCCTCCGGGCCGGATCCGCTGCTGAGCCTGATGCAGCTCACGGACTCGGCCCTGCCGACAGGCGCGTTCAGCCAGTCGCTGGGCTTCGAGACCTACATGCAGCGCGGGCAGATCCACGACGAGGGCAGCTTCGCCGAGTGGCTGCAGATGTTCGCCGATCAGCAGCTGACCTACACGGATGCTCTGGCCATCCGCCTGGTCTACACCGCGCGCGAGGTGGAGGAGGTCGTCGACCTGGATGAGCTGGCGACCGTCCAGGCGCTGCCGCAGCAGGTGCGCGACGGCGGCATCACCATGGGCCGTCGCCTGCTGAGCATCGGCGCGGCGTCCTACCCGGGCCCGTGGACCACCCGCTGCGCCGAGGAGGTGCAGGCCGGGCGCATGCAGGGCCATCAGGCCGTCGTCTGGGGAGTCCTCGCCCGCGAGCTGGGGCTCGATCAGGACACCGCCGTGGCGGCCCACGTCCAGGCCACGGCGACCTCTCTGACCCAGAACGCGGTGCGCGGCATCCCCCTGGGACAGAGCGCCGGGCAGCGCATCATCCGCGCTGCGCAGGACTGGACCCGCCGGGCCGTCGAGGTCTCCCGGGGACTGGAGCGCGAGGACCTGGGTGCGATCGCCCCGGGGCTGGAGATCGCGCAGATGCACCACGAGCGTCAGCGCGCTCGGCTCTTCATGAGCTGATGCGCTCGGCGCCGGGTGCGCCGACAAGACACGAAGCACAGACAGCAATACAGGAGGAGAAGAAGCCATGGACCCCGTCATCATCGGCATCGGAGGCCCCGTGGGCGCCGGGAAGACCCAGTTGATCGAGCGCCTGACGCGTGCGATGAGCCAGGAGATCTCGATGGCCGCGATCACGAACGACATCTACACCATCGAGGACGCCAAGATCCTGGCCCGCGAGTCGGTGCTGCCGGAGGAGCGGATCATCGGCTTGGAGACGGGCGGCTGCCCGCACACGGCGATCCGCGAGGACACGTCCATGAACGAGGCCGCGATCGAGGAGCTCAAGCGGCGCCTGCCGGACGTGCGCGTCATCTTCGTGGAATCCGGCGGAGACAACCTCTCGGCGACGTTCAGCCCCGAGCTGGTGGACTTCTCGATCTACATCGTCGACGTCGCCCAGGGCGAGAAGATCCCGCGCAAGGCGGGGCAGGGCATGATCAAGTCGGACCTGTTCGTGATCAACAAGACGGATCTCGCCCCGCACGTCGGCGCGGACCTGGAGGTCATGGAGGCCGATTCCAAGGTCTTCCGCAAGGACAAGCCCTTCGCGTTCACCAACCTGAAGACGGACGAGGGCCTGGATTCCGTCATGAGCTGGATCCGCTCCGACGTCCTGATGCTCGACCTTGACTGAGCAGGCTGCGGGCCCCTCGCAGGACGAGCAGTCGCCGAGCGCTCCGCCGACCGGGCAGCTGCGTCTGCGGATCGAGCAGCGCGACGGCCGCTCCTACGCGGCCCGGCAGTTCCACGACGGCGCGCTGCGGATCCTCAAGCCGCTGCACCTGGATGGCACCGGGCAGGTCTGCTATCCGGTGATCAACCCGGGTGGGGCGTACTTCGGTGCGGACCGCTATGAGCTCGAGCTCGAGGTGGGTCAGGACGCCTCGCTGCTGTCCACTACGCAGTCGGCGACCAAGGTGTATCGGACCCCGCAGGGCCCGGCGCGGCAGGACATGGAGGTCCGCCTGGGCCCCGGGGCGGTGCTCGAGCACCTGCCGGACCAGCTGATCGTCTATCGCGAGGGCTCCTACCGCCAGCGAACGCTCGTGCGGATGCACCCCACCGCGTCGCTGGTCATGGCCGAGATCATCACCCCGGGGTGGTCGCCGGACGGCGAGCCGTTCCGCTTCGACGAGGTGCGGCTGCGCACAGAGGTCCAGGTCGAGGACGACGAGCACCGGCGCCGGCTCGTCGTCGATCAGCTGCGCATGGTCCCCGACGCGGGCCAGGCCATCACCGGCTCGGGGATGATGGAGGGCCGCAGCCACACGGGCCAGCTGCTGATCGCCGATCGGCGCCTGGACGACGAGCTGTACGAGCAGCTGGCCTCGTCCGTGGAGGACTCGGCGACGCTGTCCGGGATCACCCGCGGCGGCCTTCCGCATCCCGACGGCCTGCGGTGCGTCGCGATCCGCTCCCTGGCCGATTCCACGGGCGCGATCGCCGCGCTGCACCGCGGGGTCGTCGACCTGCTGCGGGCCCGTTGGCGCGACCAGCCCCCGCTCGACCTGCGGCGCCCGTGACGACCGGGCCCCGACCCTTCTGCTGCGTCCTGACGACGCCCCGCTGAGAGGCTTCATATGATGAACGCTGTCCGCACCGTGCTGTACGGGATCTCCCAGATCTTCTTCCTGCGCAGCGCTCCCGCCGGAGCGCTGCTGCTGATCGGCATCGCCGTGGCGAATCCCCGCACCGCGGTCCTCGTGGTGATCGGCTGTGCCGTCCAGACGCTGGCCGCATGGGTCATCGGAGAGCGAGAGCTCGTCCGAGACGGGCTCATGGGCTACAACGGCGCCCTGGTCGGCGCAGCGGCCTCGCTGTCGACCATCCATCTCAACGAGACCGCGCTGTCCATCGCCATGACAGTGGTCGGCGCGCTGGCCTGCATCCCGGCCCACCTGGTCCTCCGTGGCCTGTTCGACACGGACGCGCTGCGCCGCTTCGGACTGCCGGTCTCGACCGCGCCCTTCTGCCTCGTGGCGGGACTGCTCTTCGGCGTGCTGCAGCCGATCGTCGAGCCTGGCATCACGACGACCTCGGCCGGCGCCGTGCAGGGATCGCTGCTCGGGATGCTGAACCCCTTCGCCGAGGTCGTGCTCGCGGACGGCCTGGTCCCGGGGCTGGTGATCCTCGCGGGGCTGCTGGTGGGATCGCTGCGCGTGGGGCTGTGGGGGCTGTTCGGCTCGCTTCTCGCTCTGGTGCTCGGTCTCGTCCTCACCAGCGACATCGTGCCGGTGTCCACAGGTCTGATCGGCTACAGCGCGGTGCTCGTCGCGATCGCCCTGGGGGCGATCTTCTGCCCGGGACGCGGCCTGGTCCACCGGCTGGTCTGCGCGGCGATCGGCGTGGCCGCAGCCGTCGGGCTGCGCTGGGTGCTGGACCCCACCCCCATCCCCACCTACACCTGGCCGTTCCTGCTGGCCATGTGGGCCGTGCTGATCGGAGACGAGCTGCTCTCGCCGCGGCGGCGGCAGCTCTCGGACGCGTCGCCGAGCAGCGAACGTGCGCCCGCGTGAGCCGTCCTGCCGCTTCCGCTCCATCGTCCGAGTGGACATCCCGTTGCGCTGTTCAGCCCGACAGCGCAACGGGGCATCCACTCGATGCGGGGGAGACGAGGGACAGGGTCTCACGGTCTGCCGTGCCGTCTGAGATGCCCGACGAGGAGCCAGAGATGACTGGTCGTACGCCCACCGGTGGGCAACTGCACCCGCACCGACCAGCCCCTGGAGAGAGGCTCGACACGCACCGTCCGGAGGCGTGCGAGCACACCCCCGGACGTCGATTCAGGCCGGACAGCGGGCACGAGGTCCAGCGCCGGATCACCGACTACTGGGACCAGCGGGCGCGGGAGTACGACCGGCAGCAGCACCGCGAAGCACGCGTGGAGGCGGATCGGATCGCGTGGCGAGGGATCCTTGAGCAGGTGATGCCCGCTCAGCCCCAGGACGTGCTGGATCTGGGCACCGGCAGCGGCTACATGGCCCTGCAGCTGGCGCAGCTGGACCACCGCGTCACGGGGATCGACCTCTCTGAGGCCATGCTCGGGATCGCCCGGGACCGGGCTGCGGAGCTGGGCCTGTCGGTGGAGTTCGGCCTGGGAGATGCCGCCGAGCCTCCGGTGGCGCCCGGTTCCTTCGACGTCCTCGTCAGCAGGTACCTGCTGTGGACCCTGCGCTCGCCTGATGACGCCCTGCGTGCATGGCGGCGCGCGCTGCGACCGTCGGGGCTGCTCGTCGCGGTCGACGGCCTGTGGTTCCCGCGGGGGATCGACGCTAACCCGACTCCGGGGTTTCGCGAGCACTACGACCCTGCCGTGCGCTCGATGCTGCCGCTGGCCGAGGCCCGCAGCGTCGAGGAGCTCACCAAGCGGATCCGCGCCGCGGGCTTCCGGGAGGTGCGGGTGCGTCTGCTCGAGCAGCTGTGGGAGCTGGACCGCGATCGAGGGGTCGTCCCGGGCCACGACCTGGTGCCCCAGCACCTCATCACGGCTCGGCCCTGAGGTGGAACCGCAGCGGATCGCGCACTGCGGGATCGTCAGTACAGTGAAGGGTTCTGAAGCCGAAGGAGGGGCCACATCGTGAGGCAGGAGTCGAGCTCGCAGATCGCGGGCTCGCAGATCGGGCGGGTGCTCTCGCGCAGCCGCCGACGCGCGGTCCTGTGGATCATCGCCCTGGTCGCCGCGCTGTGCGCGGCGCTCGTGCTGGCGGTCGGCGTGGGCTCCGTGAGCATCGGGCCCGTGCGCGTGCTGGGTGTGCTCGTCGAGCATCTGACGGGGATGGAGATCGGCCCCGGTGCCAGCGCCACGCAGGATGCGATCGTCTGGCAGGTCCGCGCCCCGCGCGTGGTGCTCGCGGCCTTCGTGGGGGCAGGGCTGGCGGTGTGCGGCATGGCCCTGCAGGCGATGGTGCGCAACATGCTGGCCGATCCTCAGCTGCTCGGCATCAGCTCCGGAGCCTCCTGCGGCGCGGCGGCCTCGATCCTCTTCGGGTTCACCCTGGGCGGCGGGGAGCACGCCCTGCAGGCCATGGCCTTCCTGGGCGCTCTGGGAGCCTCCGTGCTCGTCTACGCCACCGCCCGCTCCGGCGGCCGGCTGACCTCGGTTCGGCTCCTGCTGGCCGGGGTCGCGGTGGGCTACGCGCTCAACGCGCTGACGAGCTTCCTGATCTTCGCCAGCGGCAGCGCCGAGGGCACCCGCTCGGTCATGTTCTGGCTGCTGGGCTCGCTGTCGCTGGCGTCGTGGGGCACGCCGCTGGCCGCCGTCGTCGTCATCACCTCGGTGACCGTGGTCGTGCTGAGCCTCCAGGGGCGGCGCCTGGACGCCCTGGCCCTGGGCGACGACACCGCGCACTCGCTGGGCGTGTCGCCGGAGCGCACGCGGGCCCTGCTGCTGGTGCTCGTCTCGCTGTGCATCGGGGTGCTGGTCGCGGCCTCGGGCAGCATCGGGTTCGTGGGGCTGATCATGCCGCACCTGGCCCGGCGACTGGTCGGCGCGGCTCACACCGCCGCCATTCCCGTGGCGGCCCTGCTGGGCGCTCTGCTGCTGAGCCTGGCGGATCTGGCCGCGCGCACCGTGCTGCAGCCCCAGGAGCTGCCCATCGGCATCATCACCGCGATGCTGGGCGCCCCCTTCCTCCTCCTCCTCATCCGACGCATGCGCGCCGGGTCCTCCTCTCGCTGATCGGAGCTCCATGCACTCGTCGTCCCGTTCTCGCGCCCGCGTCCTGTCGGCAGCCGCCGTGCTGCCGGCGGCCGCACTTCTGCTCGGCAGCTGCTCCCAGGACCAGGCCTCCGAATCCGACGGAGGCGGCGGGCACTACCCGGTCACCGTGAACAGCTGCGGGGAGGACGTCACCTTCGAGCAGGAGCCGGAGCGGATCGTGCTGCTCAAGTCCGCGTCGGTGCCGGGGCTGCACGAGCTCGGTGTGCTCGACCGGGTCGAGGCCAAGGCCGGGGCCTATCCGCTGGAGTCCTACGACGAGACCACCCGCGAGGAGGTCGAGGCCATCCCTTCGCTGGGCGGCGACGTCGACTCGAGCGGGCATCTGAGCGTGTCCCAGGAGGCCGTCATGGCCCAGGAGCCGGACGTCGTGATGGGACAGGCGGAGAACCTTGATGCCTCCGCGCTGTCATCGGTGGGGATCCCGCTGCTCGAGGAGCCGGCGCTGTGCCCAGGGGGCATCGAGGATCCCGGGTTCGACGACGTCTACGACCAGCTGCGGCTGTACGGGAAGGTCTTCGACCGCGAGGACGAGGCCGAAGAGAACATCGGCGAGCTCGAGGATCGTGTGGCGGCTGTCGAGGAGCAGGTCGACGGATCCGCCTCGGACCAGGAAGAGCCCTTGACCGCCGCGGTGCTCTACCCCACGGTCGGCGGCGGCACCACCTATGCCTACGGCGCCCACAGCATGGCCGCGCCGCAGCTGGAGGCCGCGGGTCTGGAGAACGTGTTCGCAGACCTCGACGAGCGCGTGGCCGAGGTGACTCCCGAGGAGCTGGCCGGGCGGGATCCCGACGTCCTGATCGTCCTCTACTCGGAGGGCGACCCTCAGGCCGTCGAGGACTCGATCTCGGACATCCCCGGCACCGATGGCATCTCCGCGGTCGTCGAGGACCGGATCCTGGCCATGCCGATGAACATGACGGAGCCGGCCACTCCGCAGGCAGTGGAGGGTCTGGAGCGGATCGTGGAGGAGTTCCAGCAGTGATCGAGGGGACCGGGCTGTCCTTCTCCTACGGCCGGGGCCCCGCGGTGGACGGGATCGACGTGGTGTCGGTGCCCGAGCGACTCATGGGCCTGATCGGACCCAACGGCAGCGGCAAGTCGACGCTGCTGCGGCTTCTGCATGGTCGCCTGCGGCCGGCTTCCGGGCGGGTGACGGTCGACGGGCGCGATCTGGCCGGGATGAGCGTCAGGGATATCGCCCGCAGCATCGCGGTGGTCGTCCAGGAGCACGAGCCCGCGGTCGAGCTCAGCGCAGCGGAGATGGTCATGCTGGGGCGCCTGCCCCGCGGCGGGCTGGGCGGTCCGGCGGCCGCCGATCATGCGGCCGCGGAGTCCGCTCTGGAGCAGGTGGGCCTTCTCGCCCAGGCCGAGCGGCCGCTGTCGGCCATGTCCGGCGGCGAGCAGCAGCGGGTCATGATCGCCCGGGCCATGGCGCAGGAGACCGAGCACCTGCTGCTGGACGAGCCCACCAATCACCTGGACATCCGCTACCAGCACGAGGTGCTCTCCACGGTGCGGCAGCTGCGCCGCACGTCCATCGTGGTGCTGCACGACCTGAACCTGGCGGCGCAGTACTGCGATGAACTGGTGCTGCTGGACCACGGCCGGATCGCCGCCCGCGGGACGCCGGACGAGGTGCTGCGCGCCGAGGTCCTGGAGCCCGTCTACCGCATCGGCGTGCGGCGCTGGGACGACGACGGCATCCACCTCTCCTTCGGCCTCCGAGACTGACTCTCCCCGCCCCGTCCTGCCACCCCCCGAGTGGATACTCAATTGCGCAATTCGGCCCTTCTGCGCAACTGGGCATCCACTCGGCCGGGGGGGCTGGAACGACGGCAGCGGAAAGTCCGGTTCGATCAGGCGATCAGGGGCCCGACCAGCAGCGCCAGACCCAGCAGCAGCCAGCCCACGGGGAAGATCCAGCACAGGACCTTGCCCGTCCGGTGGGCCACATTGAGCGTCCAGTTCGACGGCTGGTTCTGGACCATCAGCGGAAGCTCGGGGTCATCGACCAGACCCGGGATGCGCCATCGATGCAGTTCCTCTCGCGAGTGCTCGCCGAGGGGGATCTCGAGTGCGTCGAGCTCGCGCAGCACGTCAGCCCGGCTTCCGCGGAGGCAGGCGGCGGCGATCAGAGGCAGAGCCAGCATGGAGGCGCCCAGCAGCCAGGTACCGCGGATCTGCCCTGAGCCGTCTGCCCAGCCGGCCACGCTCGTCGCGCAGATCGCGGTGCCCAGCGGCAGCAGGGACCAGGCCACGGCGGCGGCGAGACGGCGGTTCTGCACAGCCATGCGGATCAGCGGTCCCAGTCCATCGGCGAAGGGGTTCCGGGGACGAGGTCGGCCCACTGCGGTGACCAGCGTCGTCAGGCCCGAGGCGAACAGGACGCCGCTGGCCCCCAGCAGCGGGCCGACCAGCACCGAGCCTAGGGTCTTGGGCTCCCAGCGGGTGACCTGGTCGTCGGCGTCGGTGTGGGCGGCGACCTGCTCGGGGATCCGGTCCCACCATGCGGCGCACAGCAGCAGCGTCGCGACCAGCACCGCGGCCATGACCACGGAGGGCACCAGCGGCGAGGGCATGCCGTCGACGTGCAGCTCGTAGCCGCCCTCCTCGACCGTCCGCGCCCACTCGCCCTTCGGTAGGCCGTCGGAGTCCGCGGGGCGGTCCCGGGATGCTGGCAGGGCGGCGGATCGGTCGGAGCTCACCGCGCCATTCTCCCACCCCCCTGCCGAGTGGATACTCAGTTGCGCTGTTCGCCCCGATAGCGCAACTGAGTATCCACTCGGCGGGGGGAGGGGCGCGTAGGGTCGGTGCATGACGCATGTGGAGATCAAGAAGGTCCGCGACGAGCCCTCCTCGGACGACGGCGTCCGGCTGCTCGTCGACCGCCTCTGGCCGCGCGGGGTGTCCAAGGCCGACGCCGAGCTCGACGGCCATCCCAAGGACGTGGCCCCCAGCACCGACCTGCGCAAGTGGTTCGACCACGACCCGAAGAAGTTCCAGGAGTTCGGCGACCGCTATCGCGCAGAGCTCGACGACAACGACGCAGCCCATGACCTCGCCGCCAAGCTGCGCGATGAGCGTCCCCAGCAGGTCACGCTGCTCTACGGCGCCAAGGACGACGAGCACAACCACGCGATCGTCTTGCGCGACTGGCTGCGCGACCACCTCTGAGACCGCCGAGTGGATCCTGGGTTGCGCTGTTCGCTCCCTCTGCGCAACTCAGTGATCACTAGGCGAAGGGGGAGGGGCGGCGGGCGCGGCGGATCATGTCGATCAGCGCCGGGCGGTGGCCTCGAAGGTCCTCTGCGGTGACCCGCAGCTCCTGCCACCCTGCCGCCTCGGTGAGCCGACGCCGCAGGATGTCCTTGCGCAGCTGATCCCCGCGGGCATGATGCGGCCCCTCGACCTGCAGGCTCAGCCGATCCTCGTCATCGGCCAGATCGGGCCAGAAGCAGGATCCGTTCGGCGCGCTCACCTCCAGATCGGTGACCCAGCGGGTCTCCCCGAAGCGCTCGAGGCACAGGCGCGCCTCGGTCTCCAGCGCGGAGTCGACGGCCGCCGCCGTGCGCTGCAGGGCGCGCTTGATCCGAGCGACTCCGCGCACTCCCGGCAGCTCGCGCAGTTCTCGCTCGAGCTGCTCTCGAGACCTCAGTGCCGGCAGATCCTTCCGGATGCCGGTGGTGTGGGTGCAGATGATGCCGTCGAGCACGGCGACCAGGGCGTCGTCGTCGAGCAGCGGCCAGCGGCCCTGAGCGGCACCGGCCAGATCCACTGCGGTCCGCGCAGGGGAGGTGACGACGACGCCCTCGAACTCGATCAGCGGAGTCAGCCGGGGCAGCAGGCGGTGGGCGATGATCCCGGGAGATCGCATGAGCAGTTTGGGATCGGGGGAGACCAGGTGAATCGGCCAGGCCATGCGCAGCCGGTTCGGCACCCGCAGACCGAGCAGCGCCGCAGCCGTCACGTGACTGGCCGCCGCCCCGGGCTGGGCCTGGAGCATGGCAGGCAGCAGGCGGCGCAGCTCCCGGACATGATCGGCTACCGCATCGCGCTGGCCGGCCTGTGCAGGGCAGCCCTGTGGAGCCGCTGCCCTCCCGCCCCCTCCCCGCCGAGTGGATGCCCAGTTGCGCTGTTCGCCCCAACAGCGCAACTGGGCATCCACTCGGCGGAGAGGGGAGAGGGGGACTCGGTGGGCGTGGATGCTCGGGCAGGGCGTCGGTAGCGTCAGGGTCAGACAGGACGGGCGGTGCAGGTCGGGCCCGTCGACGCACAGCAGCGAAGGAGCGCAGGACATGGACGCAATGAAGACGAACGCCGCCGGACGCCAGATGGTCGCCGTGGTCACCGGGGCCTCGACCGGGATCGGCGAGGCCACCGCACGACGCCTGCGCGCCGACGGCTGGATCGTCTACGCCGTGGCGCGGCGCGCCGAGCGCCTGGAAGCGCTGGCTCAGCAGACCGGGGTGATCGCGGCGGCGACCGATCTCACCGTGCAGGAGCAGGTCGATGCCCTGCGCGATCGCGTGCTGAACGAGCAGGGCGCCCTGGACGCGCTGCTGAACATCTCCGGCGGCGCGCGCGGCACCGACCGGGTCGCGGATGCCAAGGACGAGGACTGGCAGTTCATGTACGACGTCAACGTCATGGGCACCATGCGCCTGATCCGCGCCTTCCTGCCGGCGTTGCGCGACAACGGCGAGGGCACTGTGCTCAACCTGACCTCGATCGCCGGCTGGCGGGCCTACGAGGGCGGCTCCGGCTACAACGCCGCCAAGTTCGCCGAGCGCGCCATGACCGAGGCGCTGCGCCTTGAGGAGGCCGAGAACAACCTGCGGGTGATCGAGGTGGCCCCGGGTCTGGTGCACACCGAGGAGTTCTCGCTGATGCGCCTGGGCGGGGATCAGGCGGCCGCGGACAAGGTCTACGCGGGGGTGGACAAGCCGCTGACGGCCGAGGACGTGGCCGAGGTCTGCGCCTTCTCGGTGAACCTGCCGCACCACGTGGACCTGGACACGATCACCGTGAAGCCGGTGGCCCAGGCCGCCCCGCACAAGATGATCCGGAGCAGCTGAGGAGCCTTCAGCGGGTGTATGCGGAGGAGCCTTCAGCGGGTGTAGGCGGTGCCGGTGACCTCGCAGCCGTCGTCCGAGTGGAAGGCCTGGACCTGGGAGAGGAAGGAGCCGGCGTCGGTGCCGTCGCAGGCGCTGTGGACGTTGGAGGCATAGGCGCCCACGCCGGCCAGGACGCTGAGCACCAGCAGGAAGGCGAGCACTGCGCTGAGCAGAGCTCGGCCGTTGAGAGCATCGGTCATGCGGGCACCTCCTGCACTGCTGTCTGCGACCCTCGGACGATCACTCCCTGCGATCGTCGCCCCCGGGGCGCGGTGCCGCCGCCTGCGGTACCTCTCGGTCGGCTGCGGCTCCCTCCGCCGCAGCGGGTCTGCCGGGCCCGGATGCGTGTCGAGGACAGCATCCGGCGACGGACCACGAGACAACGTAGCGACCCGCACGAGGGCCGCGAGCCGATTCGAGGGGAAAACCGATAACGATCCGGTCACTGTGTGCCGATTCGTTGATCTGGGTCACACCTGGGGCGCGGCTGGGCGAGAGCCCTGTCACAGCAGGAGCTTCAGGACCCGAAGACCACCGTGCGGTCGCCGTTGAGGAAGATCCGCCCCTCGCAGTGCGCCTGGACGGCCCGGTGCAGGACGGTGCGCTCCACATCGGCTCCGGCCTGCACCAGGTCGTCCTTGGAGTGCCCGTGGTGCACGCGGGTCACGTCCTGCTCGATGATCGGACCCTCGTCGAGATCCGCGGTGACGTAGTGCGCGGTGGCCCCGATCATCTTCACGCCGCGGTCGTGGGCGCGCTGATACGGATTCGCGCCGATGAACGACGGCAGGAACGAGTGGTGGATGTTGATGATCGGGGTGGGGGCCTTCTGCAGGAACTCGTCCGAGAGGATGCGCATGTAGCGCGCCAGCACGATCAGGTCGACGTCCTCGCCGATCGCCTCGAGCACCGCCGCCTCGTGCTCCTGCTTGGACAGCCCCTCGTGCGGCACCACGACGAACGGGATGCCGTGGAACTCGCACAGCTGACGGTGGACGTCGTGATTGGCCACGACCTTCACGATCGACCCGCCGAGCTGCCCGTCCTGGGCCCTGCGGATCATCTCGTTGAGGCAGTGATCCGTCCGGGAGGCCAGCACCACGATGCGCTGCTGCGCCGGGTGCGGGCGGATCTCCACCTCGGCGTCGTCGATCGAGGCGGTCAGCCGCTCGCCCAGGCGCCGGAACTCGTCGTCCTCGGCCGCGGGCGAGGCGAAGAGCCCGGAGGGTGCCTCGATGACCGCGCGCACGAAGAACGAGCCGTCGTTCGTGAACTGATCCAGCTGGTTGATGTTCAGACCCCGGTCAGCGAAGGCGGTCGTGATGATGGAGACCAGTCCGGTGCGGTCGGGGCAGGAGACGCGGACGATGCGCTGGAGCACGGCACTTCCTCGAGGGACGAGAGGCAGGGGAACGAAGGGATATCGTCCCACAGGCGCCCGCACGGCGCGGCCATCCCGACGTGCCGCAGGTGTGGGCCGTGGCCTATGATCGAAGGCAGAACGTGAGCAGAGATCCGGCCATCACCGGGGAGCTCTTCGGAAGAACGGGGCCTGCGTCCTCAGTAGAGCCGAACGGGTCGGGCCCGACACAGCCTCAGGAATCGAGCGGCTCGCCTGCTCCCGGACACGGGGGCGGCGGGCAAGCGAGGTGGTACCGCGTCGAAGACGGCCGTCACGCACGGCCACGGCGTCCTTGCAGCAGGGACCCGCGGAGCATGGTCCGCGGGAACGAGGACGACGCACGACCAGGACGGACCACATGAGCGCACAGCATCCCCTGTATCCCAAGGCGAGCACCGGCGAGACCCGCGGCGTGCCCGCCTCTCCGCGCTTCCCGCAGATCGAGGAGCGGGTGCTCGAGTACTGGAAGCAGGACGGCACCTTCCAGGCCAGCATCGACCAGCGCCCGGCCGGCGAGAACGGCTCCAACGAGTTCGTCTTCTACGACGGCCCTCCCTTCGCCAACGGCCTGCCGCACTACGGCCACCTGCTCACCGGCTACGTCAAGGACCTCGTGGCCCGCTTCCAGACGCAGCAGGGCCGTCGCGTGGAGCGCCGCTTCGGCTGGGACACCCACGGCCTGCCCGCGGAGCTCGAGGCCATGAAGCAGCTCGGCATGACGGACAAGGCCGAGATCGAGGCCATGGGCATCGACCGCTTCAACGACGCCTGCCGCACCTCCGTGATGACGTACGCCTCCGAGTGGAAGGACTACGTCACCCGCCAGGCGCGCTGGGTCGACTTCGACAACGACTACAAGACCCTGAACCCCGACTACATGGAGTCGGTCATCGGCGCGTTCAAGGCCCTGGACGACAAGGGCCTGGTCTACAAGGGCTACCGCGTCCTGCCGTACTGCTGGAAGGACGAGACCCCTCTGTCCAACCACGAGCTGCGCATGGACGACGACGTCTACCAGGAGCGCACCGACCAGACGGTCACCGTGGCCTTCCGCCTGACCGGCGAGGTCCAGGACGAGACCGCCGGCGACCTCGAGCTGGCCGCTCAGCTCGCCGGCGCCGAGGCCCTGGCCTGGACGACCACCCCCTGGACCCTGCCCACGAACCAGGCGCTCGCGGTCGGCCCGCAGATCTCCTACGTCCTGGTGCCGGGGCGCGGCGAGCTCGAGGGCCGCCGCTTCCTGCTGGCCCAGGACCTGCTGGGCGCCCACGCCGAGGCACTGGGCTTCGAGTCCGCCGAGGAGGCCGCGGCCGCCGTCGAGCGCACGCTGCAGGGCGCGCAGCTCAAGGGCCTGCGCTACGAGCCGCTGTGGGACTACCTGCGCGGCCTGCCGGGCACGGCCGTGGCGCTGGCCCCGGGGCAGTCGCTCGAGAACTCGTGGCAGATCATCGTGGCCGACTACGTCACCACGACCGACGGCACGGGCATCGTCCACCAGGCCCCGGCATACGGCGAGGACGACCAGATCGCGTGCGCCGCCCACGGCATCCCCGTGGTGCTCTCCGTCGACGAGTCCGGTGCCTTCTTCGGCTGGTTCGCCGACGGCTCCGTGCTGCCGGGCACCCCGCTGGGCCCGATCGCCGATCGCAACGTGTTCGACTCCGAGGTCTCGCGCACGATCATCCGCGATCTGCGCGAGCGCGGGCTGCTGGTGAAGCAGCAGTCCTACGCGCACTCCTATCCGCACTGCTGGCGCTGCCGCAACCCCCTGATCTACCGCGCGGTGGACTCCTGGTTCGTGGAGGTCACGTGCTTCAAGCAGCGCATGGTCGAGCTCAACCAGGACATCAACTGGATCCCGGGCAATGTGAAGGACGGGCAGTTCGGCAAGTGGCTCGAGAACGCCCGGGACTGGTCGATCTCGCGCAACCGCTACTGGGGCTCGCCCATCCCGGTGTGGGAGTCGGATGATCCGGCCCACCCGCGCCGCGACGTCTACGGCTCGCTGGCCGAGCTCGAGGCGGACTTCGGCCGTCTGCCGCGCAATGCCGAGGGCGAGGTGGACCTGCACCGGCCCTGGATCGACGAGCTGACGCGCCCCAACCCGGATCACCCGGAGGCCACCATGCGCCGGGTGCCCGAGGTCCTCGACGTGTGGTTCGACTCCGGGTCGATGCCCTATGCCCAGGTGCACTACCCGATGCAGAACCGGGAGTGGTTCGAGACCCACAACCCGGGCGACTTCATCGTCGAGTACATCGGGCAGACCCGCGGCTGGTTCTACACGCTGCACATCCTGGCCACGGCGCTGTTCGACCGCCCCGCCTTCCGCAATGTGATCTCCCACGGCATCGTGCTGGGCTCGGACGGGCAGAAGATGTCCAAGTCCCTGCGCAACTACCCGGATGTCTACGAGGTCCTGGACCGCGACGGCGCCGACGCCATGCGCTGGTTCCTGATGTCCAGCCCGATCCTGCGCGGTGGCAACCTGATCGTCACCGAGGAGGGCATCCGCGAGGCCGCCCGCCAGGTGCTGCTGCCGCTGTGGAGCACCTGGAACTTCTTCAGCCTCTACACGAACGCCGCCGACGGCGGGGCCGGCTACGACGCCCAGCCCCGGTACAGCTCCGATCACGTGATGGACCGCTACGTCCTGGCCCGCACCGGCGCCGCCGTGCGGGAGGTCGAGCGCCACCTGCAGGACTACGACGTCTGGGCCGCGGCCGAGGCGCTGCGCGCTCACATGGAGCTGGTGACCAACTGGTACGTGCGCCGCAGCCGCGATCGGTTCTTCGAGGAGGACCGCGAGGCCTTCGACGTCCTGTGGACCGTGCTCGAGACGACCGTGCGCATGGCGGCCCCGCTGCTGCCGCTGGTCAGCGAAGAGGTCTGGCGCGGGCTGACCGGCGGGCGCTCCGTGCACCTGACGGACTGGCCCGACGCCGATCGGTTCCCCCGCTCCGCCGAGGACGAGCGCCTGGTCCAGCTCATGGAGACCACGCGTGCGGTGTGCTCGGCGGGCTCGTCGCTGCGCAAGGCGCACGGCCTGCGCGTGCGCCAGCCGCTGGCCGGCATGACAGTGGTCGTCCCGGACGGCCAGGCGCTGGCCGGCACGTTCGAGTCCATCGTGGCCGATGAGCTGAACCTCAAGTCGGTCGAGCTGCGCGACACCGCCAGCACGAGCCCCGCGGACTACGGCATCTCCCAGCAGCTCAAGGTCAACGCCCGCGCGGCGGGCCCGCGCCTGGGCAAGGGCGTGCAGGCCGCGATCAAGGCGGCGAAGGCGGGGGACTGGTCCACCGCCGAGGACGGCACCGTGACCGCCGGCGGCGTCGAGCTGGCCGAGGGCGAGTACGAGCTGCAGACGGTGGTGGGAGAGGACGCGGCGGCCGAGACCGCCGTGACCGTCCTGCCCGGCGGCGGGTTCCTGGTGCTCGACACCGCCCTGACCCCGCAGCTGCAGGCCGAGGGCGTGGCCCGCGACATGGTCCGCGCCGTGCAGCAGGCACGCAAGGACGCCGGGCTGCAGGTCTCCGACCGCATCCGCACCACGATCACGGACACCGCCGAGGTCGTCGCGGCCGTGCAGGAGAACCGCGAGCTCGTCTCCGGGGAGACGCTGTCGGTCGAGCTCGAGCTGCTCGAGACCCCGGACCCGAAGCAGTCGGGCATCACGGTCGCCGTGGTGGCCTCGGCCGGATCGGAGGGCGCGCTGTGAGCATCGATCCTCCCGAGAAGAACGCTGGTGCAGCCGCCGAGGACGCCGACCTCGGCGCCTCGGCGCTGAGCCAGGACGCCTCCGTGTGGGCCTCGCCGTCGGTGGGCTCCATCGAGGACGTGTACCGGCAGCTGCTGGCCCGCGCCCCGGAATCAGCCATGGAACCGCGGATGGAGGCGGTCGAGCAGGCCGTCGAGCTGCTGGGCGATCCGCACCGGGCCGCCCCGGTCATCCACATCACGGGCACGAACGGCAAGACGTCCACAGCGCGCATCATCGAGGCGCTGCTGCTGTCCCAGGATCTGCGGGTGGGCCGCTACACGTCGCCGCACCTGGAGTCGGTGACCGAGCGCATCTGCCTGGACGGCTCCCCGGTGACCGAGGAGACCTTCGTGCGGGTCTTCGCCGAGATCGCCCCGCTGATCTCGGTCGTGGACTCCGGCCTGGAGGCCGAGGGCAAGCAGAGGCTGACGTACTTCGAGCTGCTGACCGTGCTGGGCTTCGCGATCTTCGCCGACGCCCCCGTGGACATCGTCGTGCTCGAGGTGGGGCTGGGCGGGCAGTGGGATGCCACCAACGTGGCCGATGCCGCCGTCTCGGTCATCACGCCGATCGACCTGGATCACACCGAGCTGCTGGGCGACACGGTGGAGGACATCGCCCACGAGAAGGCCGGGATCCTCAAGCCCGAGGGCTTCCTGATCTCGGCGGCCCAGGTCCCGGAGGTCGCCGACATCCTGCTCGAGCGCGCGCAGGAGCTCGGGATCCCGTTCCGCTTCGAGGGCGTCGAGTTCGGCGTCACCGAGCGCACGCCCGGAGTCGGCGGGCAGCAGCTGTCCATCCGCGGCCTGGCCTCCGAGTACGAGGAGCTGCTGCTGCCTCTGCTCGGAGCGCATCAGGCGCAGAACGCCTCGGTGGCCGTCGCCGCCGTCGAGGCCTTCGTGGGCGGAGGGGAGCGCGCCCTGGATCTCGAGGTCGTGCGCGACGCCTTCGCCGCCGTCACCTCGCCCGGGCGGCTCGAGCTGATGCAGCCGTCGCCGCCGGTGATCCTGGACGCAGCTCACAACCCGCACGGGGTCCGGGCCAGCGCCGAGGGGCTCGTGGAGTCCTTCCACCCCGAGCGGCTCTACGCCGTGGTGGGGGTGCTCGCCGAGAAGGACGTCGACGGCATCCTGCGGGCCCTGCACGACGGCTACGACCACGCCCGGACCCAGTGGTGGTTCACCCGCTCGGGCTCGCCGCGGGCTGTGGACCCCGAGCAGCTCGCGGAGGCCGCGATCGCCCTGGGCTTCGACGAGGCCGCCGTGCGCACCTCGTCGAGCATCGGCGAGGCTCTCGAGGAGGCCCTGTCGGCCGCACGCGCGGAATCGGCCTCGGATTCCGAGGGCAAGGGCGAGTCGGCCGTGCTGGTCACCGGCTCCATCACCGTCGTGGGCGAGGCCCGCGAGATCCTGGGGAGGTGAGCGCCGTGGCGCAGAAGCAGCGCAGGCTCAGCCGCAAGCAGCAGCAGTGGCGCCCGGGGCAGCGCAAGAAGCCGTCCTCGGTCATGGTCATGTTCGGGGCCACCACGCTGCTCATGGAGGCCTTCGTCGTGTTCTTCGGCGGACTGGCGGCCTTCGGGATCTGGGGTGCTGGACACACCGGACGCGTGCCCGTGCTGATCGGGGCCGCCGTGCTGGGGATCGTCTTCGTGGTCGGCTCCGGCACCTTGAGCCGTCCGTGGGGCCCGGCCTTCGGCTGGATCCTGCAGCTCGTGATGCTGGCCACCGGATTCGTGTTCCCGCCCATGTTCCTGGTGAGCGTGCTGTTCGTGCTGTGCTGGTGGTACTCGCTGCGCACCGGTCGGCGCCTGGACCGCGAGAAGCGGCAGCGCTACGAGGCCGAGCTCGAGTGGGATCGGCGCCACGGGCTGGGCTGACAGGCTCCGCAGCGACGGCGAGGGCGGCGACCGCATCATGCAGTCGCCGCCCTCGCCGTCTCGTCCGGGCTGCGCGCTCGAGCCTCAGTACGCGCCGCGCGCCGTGACCACGGCACGGACCGCCTTCACGAGGATCAGCAGGTCCTGGACCAACGACCACTGCTCGACGTACAGCAGGTCCAGGCGCACCGAGTCCTCCCAGGAGAGGTTGGAACGGCCGGAGATATGCCACGGCTCGGTCAGTCCGGGGCGCACCAGCAGACGGCCCGCGATCACGACGTCCCCCTGGCGCGCGTGTCGACCGACTGCGTCTTCGACGGCTCCCTGCCGCTGGATCAGGAGCACGCACCCGAGCACCCCGTGGCCCCGCTGGCCCAGCGGGGGATCGACCCTGCCGTCGTCGATGATCAGCACGGCCGTCTCACCTTCGCCGCCGACCTGACCGAGGTCCTGCTGGACCTCGTGGTCGAGCAGGCCCCCTACGGCACCCGGCACGTCACCAACGCGGGAACGGCCATGAGCTGGTTCCAGGGGGTGCGCG
The DNA here is from genome assembly GCF_040981045.1 of Kocuria sp. CPCC 205260. NCBI lineage: Bacteria > Bacillati > Actinomycetota > Actinomycetes > Micrococcales > Micrococcaceae > Kocuria > Kocuria sp. CPCC 205260. Next base: position 259,605 of record NZ_JAVKPT010000001.1, on the reverse strand, counting down.
CGGTCTTCGAGCTGACGGGCCACGATCCGCAGCGGGTGAGCCCCGTCAGCACGGCGGAGTTCTTCCGGGACTGCCCCGGTGCGGCGCCGCGCCCAGCGCATCCAGTTCGACGTCCGCGACGCCCGCTCGCGCCTGCGAGAATCGAGAGGCCGTCATCGCCGCCGCCTTCTCCAAGAGGACTCCATGACCACTCCCGTCCTTCCAGTGCCCGAGCTCGAGCCGACCGTGCAGCGGCTGCTCAGCGCGCTTCGACCCCTCCAGGACGACGCCGAGGCCGAGCGCACCCGCGAGACCGCCCGGCAGTGGCTGGCCGGCGACGCCCCCGTGCTGCAGCAGCGCCTGCTGGACTTCGCCCGGCGGGAGGACGCCGCCGGACGCAGCTGGCTGTCGCGGGAGTGGCTGCGCGGCTACCTGCGCACGCGCGAGTCCCTGCCGCTGAGCACGAGCGTGGGCTTCCAGCTGGCCGACGAGCCCGGGACTCCCGGCCTCGACCGCGCAGCCCGGTTTATCCACCGCGCGGCCGCCGTCCACCTGCAGCAGCTGCGCGGTGAGACCCCGGTGGAGGTCAGCCCGCGCGGTGCGCACCTGTGCATGCAGCAGTGGGAGGCCCTGGGCGGCGGGCTGCGGCACCCGCAGGCGGGCATGGACGAGATCCGCCGGCCGCGGGTCGAGGCCGCCGACGCCGAGATCGGCATCCTCCACCGCGGGCGCCTCCGAGTGCTGCCGATCGCCGATGCCGACGGCCAGCCCCGCAGCGCCGCCTGGATAGCGCAGGCGCTGCGCACGATCGTCGCCGCGCCGGGCGGTGCCCGGGACGAGCTGCCCTTCGGCGCGGTCTCCTGGCTGCCCGCCGACGACGCCGCCGAGATCCTCGAGGAGCTGCTGCAGGACTCGGCGAACGCGCGGACCTACGACCGGCTGTCCCGCTTGGTGTACACGGTGGACCTGCAGGAGCAGCAGCTCACGGATGAGCAGCACCTGCAGCACCTGGCCTTCGGCTTCCACGACGCCTGGGTGCGCAAGCCCATGTCCTACGAGATCGCGCTGCACGACTCCTTCACGGGCGTGCACGTGGAGCACAGCACGATCGACGGGGCCACGGTGCTGGCGGCCGTGGGCCGCATGCAGCAGGTCGAGATCCACGACGCCCCCGCCGCCGTTCCGGAGCTGGTCATCGAGGCCCCGGAGCTCGCCTGGTCGATGACTGCGGAGCAGGCCCAGCGCGTGCGCACCGGGCTGGAGGGCGTGTCTCAGGCCGCCGAGCCGCTGTCGGTGCGCCTCGTCACGGTGCCGCGCATGTCAGCACAGGAGCGCCCGTTCAAGATGAGCGACGACGCCGTCCAGCAGCTGATCTTCACGATCGCCCAGCAGCTGGCCTTCGGGCGGGTGCGCAGCGTCTACGAGTCGGTCGACGTCCGCGAGTTCCAGGCCGGGCGCACCGAGTGCCTGCGCCCGGTGACGGCCCAGGCCGTCGAGCTCGCGGCCGCCGCCGTGGAGGGCACGGCGACCCAGGAGCAGCTGCGCGCTGCGATCGAGGCGCACAAGGACTGGATCAAGGCGTGCAAGGCCGGGCACGGCCCGCAGCGCCACGTCACCGGCCTTCGGCTCATGGCGGATGAGGACCAGGTGCGGAAGGGGCTGCTCGGGGATCCATCGCTGGAGGCGCTCTCGGAGGACTTCCTGTCGACCACCTCGGTGGGCGGGGCGCAGTCCATCGTGCGCTACGCCTTCGCCCCCACCTCCGCGGCCGGTTTCGGCATCGCCTACACCAAGGGCGAGCGCGAGTTCGAGTTCTGCCTCAGCTTCCGCGCCGACACGGCCGAGGACCCCGACAGCTTCGCCGAGGCGCTGGTCGAGGCCGCGCAGCTGCTGTGGTCCGTTGTCGGGACGCCCGCGCGCTGAAGCGAGCTCCGGGCCCCACTAGGGTGGTCCTGGAGACCTGAACACCGCGCCCGTCCAGGGCGCACGGCAGAGACGGAGAAGCACCGAATGACTGAGCGCACCCTCATCCTGGTCAAGCCCGACGGCGTCGAGCGCGGCCTGACCGGCCAGGTCCTGGCCCGGGTCGAGGCCCGCGGCTTCCACCTGGCCGAGCTCAAGAAGCTCGACGCCACCCGCGAGATCCTGGAGCAGCACTACGCCGAGCACCAGGGCAAGCCGTTCTTCGAGCCGCTCGTCGAGTTCATGATGTCCGGGCCCGTGGTGGCCGCCGTGTTCGAGGGAGAGTCCGTGATCGAGTCCTTCCGCGCCATGGCCGGGGTGTCCGATCCGGTCAAGGCGGCCGCCGGGACCATCCGCGGCGACCTGGCCCGCGACTGGGGCGAGAAGGTCCAGAAGAACATCGTGCACGGCTCCGACTCCTCCGAGTCCGCCGAGCGCGAGATCGGCATCTGGTTCGCCTGAGCTGAAGTCCACCGCAGCATCACGACGGCCGCACCGATCCGCTCGGTGCGGCCGTCGTCGTACCTGCCGCGCGGCGACGCGCCGGTGGAGTGTGAGCCGTTGCACACTCACGGGGCGCACCAGTAGGTTGCTGAAGGTCCCGTGCACGCGCGCACGGAAGACGATCCCACCCCCGAAGGAGACGCCGTGAGCACCCCGGAGCGCAGGGCTCAGGACCTGCTGGAGCAGGTCAGCGGCACCGGCATCCCGGTCGCGCAGCTGCTGTGCGACCGCCACGATCCGCAGGCCGTGGCCTTCACGGTCGTCGAGCAGGACCTCTCCCGCCGAGATCTGACCTACGGGCACCTCACCGAGCGCTCGCAGCGCGCGGCGGCGGCACTCGCCGAGCTCGGAGTGGGACCCGGTGACCGGGTCGCCACGCTGATGGGCAAGGGCGAGGACCTGGTGGTGACGCTGCTGGGCATCTGGCGCCTGGGCGCGATCCACATCCCGCTGTTCACAGCCTTCGCCCCGTCCGCGATCGCCCAGCGGCTGCTGCCCAGCCAGCCTCATGTGGTGGTGTGCGACGCCTCCCAGCGCTCCAAGCTGGACTCCGAGCAGCTGCGCGGCGAGGACGCCGGCTGGACCGTCGTGACGGCCGACGACGGCTCCGGCGAGCCGGTCGTGGCCCCTGCGCTGGAGCAGCTGATCGAGCAGCAGCAGGCAGGCCTGCCGGCAGCGCTTCGCGACCGCGACGATCACCTGGTGCACATCTACACCTCAGGAACCACGGGATCGCCCAAGGCGGTCCCGGTCCCAGTGCGCGCGCTGGCCGCGTTCGGCATCTACCTCGAGTACGGGCTCGACGTGCGCGCGGACGACGTCTTCTGGAACGCCGCCGATCCCGGATGGGCCTACGGCCTGTACTACGGGCTCATGGGCCCGCTGTTCATGGGGCGGGCCAACATCCTGCTGCGCGGCGGCTTCAGCCCCGAGCTGACCTGGCGGCTGATCGCCGAGCTCGGCGTCACCAACCTCGCGGCGGCTCCGACCGTGTACCGGGTGCTGCGCTCCGGGTCCGGTCCGGACCAGCCTCTGAGCGTGCGCGTGGCCTCGTCTGCCGGAGAGCCCCTGAACCCGCAGCTGGTCGAATGGGCAGAGCAGCATCTGGGCACGGCCATCCGCGACGACTACGGCCAGACCGAGATGGGCATGTGCATCGTCAACGGCTGGCACCCGGACGTGCTGCGCCCGATCGAGCCCGGCTCCATGGGCCGGCCCCTGCCCGGATTCGCAGCGCAGGTCCTCGAGCTCGAGGCGGATCGGCCCGCCCCTGACGACGAGCCCGGCCGCCTGGCGATCGTCCTGCCGGACAGCCCCCTGATGTGGTTCACCGGCTACGTGGACGAGCCCGAGCGCACAGCGCAGCGCTATTCGCGCGACGGGAGCCTGTATCTGACCGGGGATCTGGCCCGCAGGCTGTCCTCGGGGGCGTTCGCCTTCACCTCGCGCGACGACGACGTCATCCTCATGGCCGGGTACCGGGTGGGCCCGCTCGAGGTCGAGTCGGCGCTGATGGGCCACCCGGCCGTGGCCGAGGCAGCCGTGATCGGCGTGCCCGACGAGCTGCGCGGAGAGGTCGTGGAGGCCTTCGTCGTGCTGCGCGACGACGTGCAGCGGGCGGACGGCCTGGGCGAGGAGATCGCCCGGTTCGTGAAGACCGAGTACGCCGCGCATGCCTTCCCGCGCCGGGTCCACCTGGTCGACGAGCTTCCCAAGACCCCGTCGGGCAAGGTCCAGCGCAATGTGCTGCGCGCCCAGCGCAAGGAGCAGGGCGCCGGGATCGGCGAGCGCTCCTGAATCCCGATCCCGCGGCCAGCGCACATCGAGACCCGAACCTTAACGAGAACCCCAAGGAGAGACCATGCAGCTGAAGGACACCGTCGCCCTCGTCACCGGAGCGGCCTCAGGACTCGGCGCGGCCACCGCGGCCGCGCTCGTCGCCCAAGGAGCCACCGTGTACGGCGTGGACCTGCAGCCCTCGATCGACAAGGCCGAGGCCCAGGACGGCGTGCACCTGATCGCCGCGGACGTCACCGACCCCGAGGCCGTGCAGGCCGCCGTGCAGGAGGCGGCAGCGGCCGGCCCGCTGCGCCTGGCCGTGAACTGTGCTGGCATCGCCCCGGGCCAGCGCATCCTCAGCAAGAAGGGCCCCCACGACATCGGGCTGTTCCAGAAGGTCGTGGAGATCAACCTGATCGGCACCTTCAGCGTCATGACAGCTGCGGCGGCCGCCATGGCCGAGCTCGAGCCGGTCGACGACGACGGCCAGCGCGGCCTGATCGTCTCCACCGCCTCCGTCGCGGCCTTCGAGGGCCAGATCGGGCAGGCCGCCTACGCGGCCTCGAAGGGCGGCGTCCACGCGCTGACGATCTCGGCGGCCCGAGACCTGGCCTCGAAGGGCATCCGTGTGTGCACGATCGCCCCGGGAATCGTCGAGACGCCCATGATGGCCGGAATCGACCCGGACTTCCGCGCCGGGCTGGAGGCCACCGTCCCGTTCCCGGCGCGCCTGGCCCGCCCGGAGGAGTACGCGCGCCTGGTGAGCATGCTCGTCGAGCACGACTACCTCAACGGCGAGACGGTGCGCATGGACGGCGCGCTGCGCATGCCGCCGCGCTGAGCACTGGGAAGTCCCCTGAGCGGATTGCGGAGGTTCGGGCGCAGCCCTAGGCTGAGAGTCCCTCCCGATCGCGGACGGGCCGTTCCGCGGCCCGCGCAGATGCGGGGGAATGACAGTGCGAACGCCCCGGAAGTCCTCTTCCGGGGCGTTCGTCCTCTCTCAGGTCGGCACCCGCTGGACGGGTACTGCGGGGATTCAGCCGAACATGGTGCCGGAGAACCGCACCAGCACGGCGCCGAAGATGATCACCACGATCAGCACGGCCAGCCCGATGCTCCACAGGCCCGCGCTGGAGCGGGCGGCAGCCGAGCCCGGCAGCGCGCCGGTGCGCACGCCGCGCCCGATCGTGGACATCAGCAGGAACGGGTGCACGAGCCACACGAGCATGCAGTACAGGCACAGGGCGTTGATCTGGAAGGTGGCCTCGAACCAGAGCCAGATCAGGAAGACCTGCCCCAGCACCAGACCTGCGATCAGGCCCCACCAGAACCAGCTGCGGAAGCGGGCACCGGCCAGCACGGCGACCGCGACCACGATCACGACCGCGTAGGCGACCAGGCCGATCAGTGGGTTCGGGAATCCGAAGACCGCCGCCTGGTCGGTGCGGATCACGGTGCCGCACGAGAGCACCGCATTGATGTCGCAGGCCGTGGTGTGCAGCGGGTTCTCCAGGATCTGCAGCTTCTCCCCGACGAGCGAGATCGAGGCGTACAGCCCGGCGGCCGCAGTGATCAGGGCCAGGATCGCCCAACCGGTCTCGCCTGCCGGGCGGGGGGAGGTTGGCTCGGAGCCGCGCGCGGCGGCGTGAGCGCGGCCCGGCTCGTCAGTGGGGGAGTCCAGAGTGTCTCGAGTGTTCACCCTCCCGATCCTACGGGCGCGCCGATGGGTAGTGAGGGTCGCGGCGATCACCCCGGGCCCGGACGTGATGTGCCTCATTCCGGGGGAGCGCTGTGTCAGAATGTGAGCGGTCCTCCTTCGGCCGCACCCGTGGGAGGGTCCGTCGACGGCTCCGACCCGGTCGGCGCGGCCGCAGCTCTCGGAAGGATCGAGCGCGTCCGCCGCCCGGACAAGATCGGCCGTGAGCAGGGTCCTACAGGGCCCGCCCCGGCGACTCGGATCCGTGACGGCCTGCGCGCCCGGCGATCAGCGCCCCCGCGCAGCGCACACACACGACTTCTTGCAGCAGCCGCGCGACCCCTCGGGGCCACGCACGGCGCTCACGACCGGGGGACCGCCGGGTGCGGACGGCTGGTACCCGCAGGAGCACAGCACACATGGCATCAGAGCAGGCACAGCCCGAGTCGGACTCCTCGCCGGAGGGCGCGAACGTCCCGGCGGAGAACCCCTCCACCGATTCCGCTGACCCGTCGGCCCAGACCGAGATCGACCTGGGCGCAGCGGCTCAGGACACCCCCACGGAACCCCGGGCGACCACCGCTGAGACGGCATCCGCTGAGCCGGCCTCGACGGATCCCGCCCCGTCGGCGGACGCCGGGACCGAGCAGGCCGAGGCCGGCGGCAAGAAGAGCCTGACAGACCAGACCGAGCAGACGGAGTCGGCGCAGGACGAGGAGTCCCAGCAGGAGGGCGAGCGCGTCGAGACCGAGGGCCAGGCCGCCGAGCAGGCAGATCCGGCGCAGACCGCCTTCGAGGCGCTCGAGTCCGCAGAGCACACGCAGGAGCAGGCCAGCACCACGATCCTGCGCACCGCGCCGCTGGGCGGCAGCGAGCAGACCCAGGAGGCGCAGAGCCAGCAGCAGCCGGCCCAGCAGGAGCCGCCGCAGCAGGGCAAGGACGAGGAGACCAAGGACGAGCAGCCGGCGGCGGATCCGTTCGCCGCGTTCGGCGCGGCTTCGGCCACCTCGCTGCTCTTCCACGCCCCGGCCCCGGAGGATGTCGCCGCGGCACGGGAGCGCGCCGAGCGCGAGCGCGAGGAGGCTCGTCTGCGCGAGGTGCAGGAGGAGGAGCAGGCCGAGGAGGCCGAGTACGAGGACCCGGAGCCCGGTGCGGGGGTCACGAGCCGACGTCGGCGCAGGCGCCGTCGCGGCTCGGAGGATCTGGAGCTGATCGGCGGGGACGACGGCGACCCGGAGCAGACCATCACGCGCATCCGCACCGCGCGCGTGGTCGACGGCTCCGCGCCCACCACCGTGCAGTCGGTCAAGGGCTCCACGCGCCTGGAGGCCAAGAAGCAGCGTCGTCGCGAGTCGCGTCAGACCGGGCGCCGCCGCCAGGTGATCACCGAGGCGGAGTTCCTGGCTCGTCGGGAATCGGTCGAGCGGACCATGGTGGTGCGGCAGAAGAACGACCGCATCCAGATCGGCGTGCTCGAGGACGGGATCCTCGCGGAGCACTTCGTCTCGCACACCCAGCAGGACTCGCTGATCGGCAGCGTCTACCTGGGCAAGGTCCAGAACGTGCTGCCGTCCATGGAGGCCGCCTTCGTGGACATCGGCCGCGGCCGCAACGCCGTCCTCTACGCCGGCGAGGTCGACTGGGACAAGGCGAGCCTCAACGGTGCGGCCAAGCGCATCGAGAATGCGCTGAAGCCCGGAGACCCGGTGCTCGTGCAGGCCACCAAGGACCCGGTGGGGCACAAGGGCGCGCGCCTGACCAGCCAGATCTCCCTGCCGGGGCGCTACCTCGTGTTCGTGCCCGGCGGCTCGATGACCGGCATCTCCCGCAAGCTGCCCGACGTCGAGCGCCAGCGGCTGAAGAAGATCCTCAAGGACCACCTCCCGGAGGGTGCGGGCGTCATCGTGCGCACCGCCGCCGAGGGGGCTTCGGAGGAGGAGCTGACCAACGACATCAACCGCCTGCGCACCCAGTGGGAGCAGATCCAGGAGAAGGCGGCCCAGGGCAAGACGCTTGCGCCGGAGCTGCTGTACGCCGAGCCGGATCTGACCATCAAGACCGTGCGCGACGTCTTCAACGAGGACTTCACCGCCATGCACGTCCAGGGCCAGGAGGCCTGGGACGGCATCGAGGCCTACGTGACCTACGTGGCTCCTGACCTGCTGGACCGCGTCCACCGCTGGGACGGGGACGAGGATCTCTTCGCCCACTACCGGGTGGACGATCAGATCTTCAAGGCCCTGGAGCGCAAGGTCATGCTGCCCTCGGGCGGCTCCCTGGTGATCGACCGCACCGAGGCCATGACCGTCGTCGACGTCAACACGGGCAAGTTCACCGGCTCCGGCGGCAATCTCGAGGAGACCGTCACCAAGAACAACCTCGAGGCGGCCGAGGAGATCGTGCGGCAGCTGCGCCTGCGCGATATCGGCGGCATCGTGGTCATCGACTTCATCGACATGGTGCTCGAGGCCAACCGCGACCTCGTGCTGCGGCGCCTGGTCGAGTGCCTGGGTCGCGACCGCACCAAGCACCAGGTCGCCGAGGTCACCTCGCTGGGGCTCGTGCAGATGACCCGCAAGCGCATGGGCACCGGCCTGCTCGAGGTCTTCTCGGAGGACTGCGAGGCCTGCGACGGCCGCGGCGTGGTCGTCCACGATCACCCGCTCAAGGGCCGCAGCTCGGGCTCCTCGGACAACCGGCAGGGTCGCAACGACCGCAAGCGCAGCCGTCGTCTCCCGGGCGCTCAGGACGAGCAGCGTCCGCGCGCCGAGGATCCGGAGCAGGCCAAGCGCGCACAGGCCACCCGAAGCGCCCTGGCCGCGATCGCCTCGGCCAGCGGCCACGACACCGACTCCTCCGCCTCGGCAGGAGAGCGGACGGAGGCAGCCTCTGCGAGCGAGTCCGCCGGGGACCAGGAGTCCCAGGGCCAGCGCACGCAGGAGTCCCAGGACTCCCGCGAGAGCGGCAAGCGTCGTCGCAAGCGCCGCGGCAAGCGCTCGCGCGGCCGCGGTCAGGACGGCCAGGCCCCGCAGGACCAGAACGATCAGGACCGCAGCGACCAGGCCCAGAGCGACCGGCAGGACTCCCCGCAGGCCGATCCGGGGCAGGGCCAGGACACGGGCGCCCAGGCAGAGCGGGGCCGCGGTGAGTCGGACGGCCGCTCCGGGCAGCGCCGGCAGCGCGGTGAGCGATCCTCCGGCCGTGGCGGCCGCGGCCGGTCCGAGGCGCAGTCCGGGGCCCGCTCCGAGGACGAGACCCGCTCCCTGATCGAGGCGCGCATCCGTGCGGCCTCCGGCGAGGCTCCCGAGGCGAGCGCCCCGCGCGAGGACGCGGCGGATCAGTCGGCCCCGGAGAAGGAGGCCGACGGCGAGTCCACGCCGCGAGAGGCATCGGAGCCGAAGCGCCGGGACGCCGCTCAGGGCCCCCAGGGACGACGTGAGCGGCGATCGCGCACGGCGCGAGCCGAGTCGCAGGAGGCGGCCCAGGGTGCTTCCCAGGGCGAGCAGGCGGCTGCCGCTCAGCAGAAGCGTCGCAGCCGCACCGCGGCCGCTGCCCAGGCGGCGCCGGAGCCGGTCCAGGCCCCGGCCGCACCGACGGCCCCGGCCGCTCAGGGCACGGCGACGGTGCGCGATGCGGACGCGGAGCAGGCCGCCCCGGTGCGCCAGCGGGCCCGTCGCTCGCGCCGTGCCGCAGCCCCGGCGGGCACGCCCGAGGTCCCGCAGTCGGCTCCCGCGGCTCCGGGCGCCGCGGCGACCGTGACCGCAGGCACCGCCTCGGTGGTCTCGACCTCCGACGGAGCCTCGCAGGTGACGATCAACGGCGAGGTCATCGAGCTGCCGCAGGGCCACAGCGCCGCCGAGGCGCTGGGCGCCGGCGGCTCGACCGGCTCGCAGCTCGAGTCGCTGGCCAGCACCATGGGCGAGCGCGAGCCCGGTGCCGCCGGACCGCGTCGCCGCCCGCGCCGCTCGCGGCGCGCCAGCGCGCCCGAGGCCGCTCCTCAGACGGGCGCGGAGCAGTCCTCGCCGCAGGACGGTCACGGGCGCACCTGAGCGCAGGGCCGCACCGGCGAGCAGCCGGCCCCGCTGAGCCGCGTGCATGACGGCCGCCTCCCCGAGCGGGGAGGCGGCCGTCATCGTCTCCCAACAGAGCAGCCGGATCACGTGTAGACTGAGCAGGCACGACACGGGGTGCCGCCCGAGCAGGCGGCTGAGAGCACACCCGTAGAACCTGAACTAGTTCGCACTAGCGGAGGGATTGTCGCCTTGATGCACAGTCACACCCAGAGTCCATCGCAGTCCGCCCACCAGCCCGTCTCGGAGCGGATGGCCCGGCTGCTCGAGCAGCTGCGCAGCACTCGCCCCCTGGTGCAGTGCCTGACCAACACGGTGGTCTCCAACTTCACCGCCAACGCCCTGCTGGCCCTCGGCGCTGCTCCGGCCATGACGGACATCCAGGGGGAGGCAGGGCCGTTCGCCGAGGTCGCCGACGGCATGCTGATCAACCTGGGCACCCCGGATCCCGAGCAGCGCGGCGCCATGCGCGAGGCCGCTGCCGCGCGACAGGCCTCAGGCCGCCCCTGGGTGCTGGACCCGGTGGCGATCGGCTCGCTGCCGATCCGCACTGCCCTTGCCGCCGAGCTGCTCGAGTCCCGTCCGGCGGTGATCCGCGGCAACCCCTCGGAGGTCCTGGCTCTGACCGGAGGGGCCGGGGGCCGCGGCGTCGACACGACCGATGCCCCGGAGGCCGCCGTTCAGGCTGCCCGGCAGCTCGTATCGACCGGCAGCGCCGATGCCGTGGCCATCTCCGGGCCCGTCGATCTGATCGTCTCCTTCTCGGCGACGCTGAGCGTGCCGCACGGGCACGAGCTGCTGACCCAGGTGGTGGGCGGAGGATGCGCCCTGGGCTCCGTGATCGCGGCCTTCGCCGCCGTCGCGCAGGACCCCGCCGAGGCCGCTGCGGCCGGGAGCCTGGTCTGGGGGCTGGCGGCCGAGGACGCCGCCGATCGCTGCCAGGGCCCGGGGTCCTTCGCCGTGCATCTGCTCGACTCCCTGCACGGGCTGCGCCCCGAGGACGTCGCCGAGCGCTGCCGTGTCGAGGCAGCCGATGCCTCGAACGCCGCGGACGGTGCCGCCGCCGGGGCGGGTCAGGCCGAGGAGGCCGGGCGATGAGCCCCCGATTCGACCCCGCCGCACTGTCGCTCTACCACGTCACCGACCCCCAGCTCAGCCGGACTCGCAGCGTCCCCGAGGTCGCGCGGCTGGCTGTCGAGGGCGGGGCGAGCATGATCCAGGTCCGAGCCAAGGACGCCTCCGGACGCGAGCTGCTCGAGCTGCTCGAGGCCGTCGTGTCGGCCGTCGACGGCGCGGCCCCGGTGGTCGTCGACGATCGCGTGGAGTGCCACCTGGCCGCACGCGCCCGGGGGATCGCATGCGACGGCGTCCACATCGGCCAGTCGGATCTGCCCCCGGAGGACGCCCGGCGCCTGTGCGGACCGGAGGCGATCATCGGGCTCTCTGCGGCCTCGCAGGACGAGATCGCAGCTGCCGCGGCACTGCCCGCGGGCACGGTGGACTACCTGGGCATCGGGGCGGTGCGGGCCACGGAGACCAAGCCCGACGCCCCGCAGCCGCTGGGCATCGACGGCTTCGCCCGGGCCCGAGCCCTGAGTGCCCTCCCGGCCGTGGCCATCGGCGGGATCCGGCCGGAGGACGTCGCGGGGCTGATGGCCGCAGGTGCCGACGGCGTGGCCGTGGTCTCCGGGATCTGCTCGGCTGCCGATCCGCGCCTGGCGGCGCAGACCTACCGACGGGAGATGCAGCGATGAACTCGACGACCTGGAGCACGACCAGCACGCGCGCCGTCCCGCGCGTCCTGTCGATCGCCGGAACCGATCCGACCGGCGGCGCCGGTCTGCATGCGGATCTGAAGACCATCAGCGTCCTGGGCGGCTACGGCATGGGTGCGGTCACCGCTGTCATCGCGCAGAACACCTGCGGTGTGCGCTCGATCCACACGCCGCCGCCGGAGGTGCTGAGGGATCAGCTGCTGGCCGTCTCCGACGACGTCGTCGTGGATGCCGTGAAGATCGGCATGCTGGGCAGCGCCGGTGCGGTCGAGGTCGTGGGGCAGTGGCTGCAGGAGCAGAAGCCGCCGCTGTGCGTCATCGATCCCGTCATGGTCGCCACAGCCGGTGGGACGCTGCTGGAGTCCGAGGCGCTCGGCGCCGTCCTGGAGCTGCTGGGCTCCGCCGACCTGGTGACGCCGAATCTCACGGAGCTCGCCTCCCTGCTGGACCGGGCGCCGGCGCAGGAGTGGTCCGAGGCCCTTGAGCAGGGACGGCGGCTGGCCGATCGGCTGGGCGTGCTCGTGCTCGTCAAGGGCGGGCACCTGCCGGGGGAGCGCACCCCTGATGCGCTGGTCGCGCCAGGGCAGGAGGAGCCGGTGGCGCAGTGGGACGCAGCGCGGATCGACACGAGCTGCACCCACGGCGCGGGCTGCTCCCTCTCGAGCGCGATCGCCGTGCTGGCGGCGCGCTCGGGGCGTCTCCCGGAGTCCGTGGAGGCGGCGCGGGGCTGGCTGCGCGGAGCGCTCGAGCATGCCGAGGAGCTCGAGGTGGGGCGGGGCAGCGGTCCGGTGCACCACGGGCACCACCTGGCACCGGCCCTGCGCGGGATGCTCGGGGCGTGACCCGGATGACGACTCGCGCGGGGGCGATGTCCTTGTCCGCAGCGGTGACGATGGAGTAATCTGCTTGTTCAGTGCCATGCCGCATGACCCCTCGTGACACCGTCCATGTCATGAGTGCGGGACTTCGGAAGGCACACCCGGGTGCAGCTCCTGACCGCTGAGAAGCCGCGTCGGCCGTACTGTCTCCATCCCACTGGCAGGCCGACGCCACGGTGATCTCGGCGTCGTCAGTCAGGCAGGAGCGTCTGCGCCCCCAGACAGTGATTTCTACTCGAGAGAAGTGAGTTCCCCGTGGTTTACGCGATTGTCCGCGCAGGCGGCCGCCAGGAGAAGGTTGCCGTCGGCGACCTCGTGACCCTCGACCGTGTCGCCGGTGAGACTGGCAGCACCCTCGAGCTCCCCGCGCTCCTGCTCGTCGACGGCGACAAGGTGACCTCCGAGGCCGAGAAGCTCTCGGGCGTCAAGGTCACGGCCGAGGTCGTCGAGAACCTCCGCGGCCCCAAGATCCGCATCATGAAGTACAAGAACAAGACCGGCTACAAGAAGCGCCAGGGTCACCGTTCTGAGCTGACCACCGTGAAGGTCACCGACATCAAGGCCTGACCCACCCGGTCACCCTCTCCACACTCCATGGGTCCGCCCGAGCCTCCGCGGCTCGAACCGGACCGACTAGTGAAAGCAGGCAGCAGCCATGGCACATAAGAAGGGCGCAAGCTCCACCCGCAACGGCCGCGACTCCAACGCCCAGTACCTGGGCGTCAAGCGCTTCGGCGGCGAGTCCGTCAACGCCGGCTCGATCATCGTGCGTCAGCGCGGCACCCACTTCCACCCCGGTGAGAACGTGGGCCGCGGCAAGGACGACACCCTGTTCGCCCTGGCCACCGGCCAGGTGGCCTTCGGGACCAAGCGCGGCCGCAAGGTCGTCAACGTCCTCGCAGCGGCTGAGTGACCCGGCGACCGCTGCAGCGACCCTGAGGGGGCGCTGCAGCGGTCGCTCGACGCGGGATCATCCGCGTCACGCTCACCATGAGGAGTCAGAGGGTGGGTGCCACGTGCGCCCGCCCTCTCTTCCGTTTCAGGACCCCGCCGGCTGAACGCCTGGCGGAACGCACATTTCGGCGCCCTCAGGCGCCGATCAGCTGCCGGCGCGGGACGCCCGGCAAGGAAGGGAGACCATGGCCGAGTTCGTCGACCGAGTGGTCCTCCACGCAGCGGGCGGCAACGGCGGCCACGGCTGCGTGTCCGTCCGACGCGAGAAGTTCAAGCCGCTGGGCGGACCGGACGGCGGCCACGGAGGCGACGGCGGCTCCGTGATCCTGCGGGTCGACGGTCAGTCCACCACGCTGCTGCCGTATCACCGCTCCCCGCACCGCTCGGCGCCCAACGGCGGCCCGGGCATGGGCGATGACCGCAACGGGTTCAAGGGCGAGGACCTGATCCTCTCGGTCCCGGACGGCACTGTCGTGAAGGACCGCGACGGTGAGGTCCTGGCGGATCTGGTCGGCGTCGGCTCCGAGTTCGTGGCCGCCGCCGGCGGTCAGGGCGGGCTCGGCAACGCGGCCCTGGCCTCTCCCAAGCGCAAGGCCCCCGGCTTCGCACTGCTGGGCCTTCCCGGCGACGCCCGGGACGTCGTGCTCGAAGTCAAGTCCCTGGCGGACATCGCGCTGGTGGGCTACCCGTCGGCCGGAAAGTCCTCGCTGATCGCGGCCATGTCCAAGGCGCGGCCCAAGATCGCGGACTACCCGTTCACGACCCTGGTCCCCAACCTGGGCGTGGTCGAGGCCGGGCAGTACCGCTACACCGTCGCCGACGTCCCCGGCCTGATCCCCGGCGCGTCCGAGGGCAAGGGCCTGGGCCTCGAGTTCCTGCGCCACGTGGAGCGCTGCGCCGCCCTGGTGCACGTCATCGACTGCGCCACCCTCGAGCCCAACCGCGACCCGATCTCCGATCTGGAGGCGCTCGAGGCCGAGCTGGCCGCCTACGCGATCGACGGCAAGCTCGACGGCGGCCGCTCCATCCCGCTGCTGGAGCGCCCCCGCCTGGTGGTGCTCAACAAGATCGATGTCCCCGATGCCCGCGAGCTGGCCGAATTCGTGCGCCCGGACCTTGAGGAGCGCGGCTACCGCGTTTTCGAGGTCTCCACGGCCTCGCACGAGGGGATGAGCCTGCTGGGCTACGCCATGGGCGAGCTCGTCGAGCAGGGCCGCGAGGCCGAGGCTCCGGATGAGACCGCACCGGCCGTGCTGCGGCCCGAGCCGCTGCGCACCCGTCGCGGCGGGAAGGTCGGGGTCCCCGACTTCACGATCACGCGCGAGGAGCGCGGCCTCGAGCCGCTGTGGCACGTGCGCGGCGAGAAGCCCGAGAAGTGGGTCCTGCAGACCGACTTCAACAACGAGGAGGCGGTGGGCTACCTGGCCGACCGCTTCGCCAAGCTCGGCATCGAGGACGAGCTGTTCCGCCAGAAGGCCCGACCCGGCGACGCCGTGCTGATCGGTCCCGAGGAGGACGGCGTGGTCTTCGACTGGGAGCCCACCATGGTCGGCGGCGCCGAGCTGCTCGCGGCACCGCGCGGCACGGATCCGCGACTGCAGGACACCACGAGCCGTCCCACGCGCGAGCAGAAGCGCCGGGAGTTCTACGATCGGATGGATGCCAAGACCGCCGCGCGCGACGAGCTCGAATCGGAGCGCCTGGCCGGCGTGTGGACCGAATCCGTCGACGAGAAGCGCCGAGCCCGTCAGCAGGGCGGCAGCCAGGGCCAGGACACCACCGAGGACTGAGCCCGGCCCTGCCGCAGCGCGGCACGACAGCAGCACCCAAGCGACACGCACGATCCCCCTGACCTCTTCAGACTTGCCCCGCAGCGGGGCACAGGAAGGACACGGACAAGCATGGCGAAGGTCTTGCACAAGAACGACATCGACCGCATGGGCGGGGAGGCGGAGAAGTCCGTCGAGCAGATCAGCTCCGAGAACCGGGGGAAGAACCGGGTCTCGCCGATCACGAGCCCGTCGCAGATCCCCAGGGCCCAGCGGATCGTCGTGAAGGTCGGCTCGTCGTCGCTGACCAGCATCCAGAACTCGATCGACGAGGCCGCGATCCAGCGCATCGTCGCCGCGCTGGGCCAGCAGAAGAAGCGCGGCAAGGAGATCGTCTACGTCTCCTCCGGCGCGATCTCGGCCGGTCTGTCGCCGCTGGGCTTCGACAAGCGCCCCAAGGAGCTGGCCGCCCAGCAGGCCGCCGCCTCCGTGGGCCAGGGCCTGCTGATCGGTCGGTACATCGACTCGCTGGCCCGCTACGACGTCCAGGTGGGCCAGGTCCTGGTCACCGCCGAGGACCTCATGAAGCGGCATCACTACCAGAACACGCACCGCCAGATCGAGCGGCTTCTGGACCTGGGCGTGCTGCCGATCATCAACGAGAACGACGCCGTGGCCACCCAGGAGATCAAGTTCGGCGACAACGACCGCATCGCGGCGCTGACCGCGAACCTGGTCAAGGCCGACGTCCTGCTGCTGCTCTCGGACGTGGACGCGCTGTACACCAGGCACCCGGATGAGGGCGGTGAGCGCATCCCGGTCGTCGAGGATCCGCTCAAGGACCTCGAGGGCGTCGAGATCGGCACCGTGGGCCGGGCGGGCGTGGGCTCCGGCGGCATGGTGACCAAGGTCCAGGCCGCCCGCATCGCCGCGGCCGGCGGCGTGCCCGCGCTGGTGACCTCCACCGCGAACATCGAGCGCGCCCTGGCCGGCGAGGACGTCGGCACCTGGTTCCTGCCCACCGGCGGACGACGCAACACCCGCCTGCTGTGGCTGGCGCACCTGGCCGACATCAAGGGCTCGCTCGTGCTCGACGACGGCGCCGTCAAGGCCATCGGCAAGCGCAAGTCGCTGCTGCCGGCCGGCGTGACCGAGGTCCGCGGCCGCTTCGCGGCAGGTGAGCCGGTCTCGCTGGTCAACGCCGAGGGCGAGGAGGTCGCCCACGGGCTGTCCAACTACGACTCCGAGGACATCCCGGACATGCTGGGCCGCACGACCCGGGAGATCGGGGAGGACCTGGGCTCGCGCTTCGAGCGCGAGCTGGTCCACGTGGACAACCTCGTGACCATCCGCCCGCGCTCGGCCAAGACCAAGGTGCGCCGCCGCGCCAGGACCCAGTCCATGCCCAAGGTGAAGGCCAAGGACGGCGCAGGCGCGAAGTCCAAAGCCAAGACCAAGGACAAGGACAAGGCCGAGGGGAAGTCCAAGGCGAAGGCCAAGGACGGCGCCGCCGCGAGGTCCGCCTCCCGCAAGCGCAGCACCTCCGACGCCGCAGACAAGCCCCGCAAGCGCAGGAGCGAGTGATCCGGCGGCCTGGCCCGGCGCGGAACAATGCGCCGGGCAGGTTCGCTGTGCTGAGCAGGAAGACCACCGGAGCAGGATGATTCACGACCCCGCCGCGACGGCGGAGGAGGAGCACACCCTGATGAGCGAGAACACCACGAACGACACCGCCTCGACCGATGCCTCGGTCCGCCTGACCCACGAGACCTTCGGCGAGGACCCCCAGGTGGCCGTCGGGCTCATGGCCGATGACGCCAAAGTGGCAGCCCGCACGCTGGCCACGGCCACCCGCTCGCGCAAGGACGCCGCGCTGCTGCACATCGCGGAGGCCATCGAGAAGTCCTCCGAGCGCATCATCGAGGCCAACAGGCGCGATATCGACCGCGGTCGCGAGAACGGGACCTCCTCGGCCCTGCTGGACCGGCTGGAGCTGGATGAGGACCGCATCAAGGGCCTCGCGGACTCGCTGCGCGAGCTGGCCGCGCTTCCGGATCCCGTCGGCACCATGGTGCGCGGCGAGACCCTGGCCAACGGACTGCGCATGCGCCAGGTGCGCGTGCCCATGGGCGTCGTCGGCGCGATCTACGAGGCGCGCCCGAACGTGACGGTCGATATCGCCGGCATCGCCCTGAAGTCGGGCAACGCCGTCCTACTGCGCGGCGGCTCCGCTGCCGCCGAGTCCAACCGCGTGCTCGTCGGGCTGATCCGCGACGCCCTGGCGGACAAGCGGCTGCCCGTGGACATCGTGCAGACCGTCGACGACTATGGCCGCGACGGAGCCACGGCGCTGATGTCGGCGCGCGGCAAGGTCGACGTGCTCATCCCGCGCGGCGGTCGCGGGCTCATCCAGTCCGTCGTCCAGAACGCCACGGTTCCGGTCATCGAGACCGGCGAGGGCAACGTGCACGTCTTCATCGACGCCTCGGCCTCCGAGAAGATGGCCGTCGAGGTCGCCGTGAACGCCAAGACGCATCGCACCTCCACCTGCAACACCGCCGAGACGCTGCTGCTGCACAAGGACTCCACCGCCGGTGCCGCCGTGCTCGAGGCGCTGATCAAGGCCGGAGTGACGCTGCACGTCGACGAGCGCGCCGCGCAGCTGCTGCCCTCCGGCTCGGATCAGCCGGCGGCCACGGAGGAGGACTGGGAGACCGAGTACCTCGACATGCACATGGCCGTGAAGGTCGTGGACTCCCTGGACGAGGCGCTCGAGCACATCGAGAAGTACACGACCCGCCACACCGAGGCGATCGTGACGAACGATCTGGCCGCTTCCGAGAAGTTCATCGCCTCGATCGACGCCGCAGCCGTGATGGTCAACGCCTCCACGCGCTTCACCGACGGCGGCCAGCTCGGCCTGGGCGCGGAGATCGGGATCTCCACGCAGAAGATGCACGCCCGCGGGCCCATGGGCCTCGAGGAGCTGACCACGACCAAGTGGATCGTGCAGGGCGACGGCCACATCCGTCCCTGAAGCAGGAGACGGCCCGCACCGGCCGGACGTGTGCTGGGCGCGAGCTGAGCCGAAGCCGCGAACGGGGCTCCTGGACCGCTACCATGGTGGGGACCAGGAGCCTCGCGCGCGTGCGGGGAGACAGAAGGGAAGACCATGCAGCAGACCTCAGTGCTGATCCAGGCTGCCGAGGGCGGCCACCACATCGTCAACGAGCTGCCGGTGGACGGGCCGTGGTTCGGCATCGTGGCCTTCATCGTGTTCATGCTGCTGCTGATCACCACCCTGACCTTCGGGCCCCGCAGTCAGTCGCCGGATGACACCGACCACCACGTGGATCCGGCCCAGCTGCCGGCCGACGAGGCCGCCATGCTGGCCAGCTACTCGACCAAGCGCGGGCACTGAGCGCAGCAGGACATCCCGGACACCCCGTGTCGGAGACCTCCGAGCTGAGCATCGTGGCCGAGCGCCAGGCGCAGGTTCCAGCGCGCGCTCGGGCCCCGCAGGGGATCCAGGTGCCGCCGCGGCGCCCCGGGCGCACCAGGCTCGGCGTCATGGGCGGCACGTTCGACCCCATCCACCACGGGCACCTGGTCGCCGCCTCCGAGGTGGCCGCAGTGTTCGATCTGGATGAGGTCGTGTTCGTGCCGACCGGTCAGCCCTGGCAGAAGTCCGGCTCCGAGGTCTCGGACGCCGAGCATCGCTACCTGATGACCGTGGTCGCCACGGCGGCCAATCCGCGCTTCAGCGTCTCGCGGGTGGACATCGATCGCCACGGGCCCACGTACACCGTGGACACCCTGCGGGACCTGCATGAGCTGCGTCCGGATTCGGACCTGTTCTTCATCACCGGCGCGGATGTCCTCAGCGAGATCCTCTCCTGGCACGGGGCGGAGGACATCTGGGACCTGGCGCACTTCGTCGGCGTCACGAGGCCGGGCCATGAGCTCAGCGTCCCCGAGGGCGCCGGCGATGTCGTCCTGCTGGAGGTCCCCGCCATGGCGATCTCGTCCACGGACTGCCGCGCCAGGGTGCGCAGCGGTCAGCCCGTCTGGTATCTGGTGCCGGACGGCGTGGTCCAGTACATCGGCAAGTACGGTCTCTACCGTCCCGGTGACGACCACCGCTGGCCCGCCGATACCCTCGGCACCGCCTGAAGACCCCCTCCCACGCACACATTCATCCCGCCGCCCGCTCATACGGGCGAGCAGATTCGAGGCACCGATGAGCGACGGCCGGTTCGCACAGGACAGCGACGCTGCACCGGATGACGTCACCATCCCGGATCCCACCGACCCTGATCAGCAGGGCCTGAACCCGCCGGCGCCGATCATCGACCTGGACGGCGACATCGCCGTGGGCCCGAGCCGCCCGCTGGGCCCGCGGCGCCTGGCGCTGCTGCGCGAGCAGATGGCCGAGCACCAGCAGGAGATCGAGCGCTCCGGCACGGAGGACCCGGCGCACGTGGATCCCGTGCTGGCGAAGAAGCAGCGGCGCATGGCCGAGCTCGCCTCCCGTGCTGCGATCTCCTCCGAGGAGGACCGCCGGCTCGCCGACGAGGCGATCGCCCAGACGCAGAGCATCCAGCCCATCACGGACGAGTACCTGGCCTCCCTCGACGAGCAGGAGGCCCACGAGACCCAGCCCGGGACGTCCTCTCTCGAGGAGGCGCCCGAAGAGGTCTCGGAGCAGGTCGACCAGTCGGACCGGGCCTCCGATGAGACTCCGAGCGACCCCGCGATCCAGGCGACGCCGTGGAGCGAGCCCGTTCCGGTCGTGCCGGCATCTGAGCCCGCCGAGGAGCCGGCGCGCGATGACGTCGAGGAGTCGTCGGAGACTGCTCAGCCGAGCGACTCCGCCGAGGAGCACGCGTCCTCCCTGGAGTCCTCGGAAAGCGCGGAGGCGAACGCGTCCGAGCAGAGCTCGCCGCAGGACGCAGCAGGGGCTGCCGGTGCCGCTGCGAGCGATGACGAGCAGGCGCCGTCGGAGCCCGTGCGCGCCGTCAATGCCCAGGGCCTGCAGCTGATGGACCCCAAGGACTACCGCACGCCGTCGGATTGGCGCACGCCCGTCCTGACGATCGCGGCGATCCTGGTCCTGGCGCTGCTCGCAGTCCTGATCATCTTCTTCATCCTCTGAATCTGAGACACACCACCATCCATCGCCGCTGGCGATCGAGAGGAAGCACTGCATGAGCATTCCCGAGACCTCCCTGGAGTACCTCCGCACGGCGGCGCGCGCCGCCGATGACAAGAAGGCCGAGAACATCGTGGCCATCGACGTGAGCGAGGCGCTGGCCATCGTCGATTCGTTCCTGATCGCCTCGGCTCCCAATGAGCGCCAGGTGGCCTCGATCGTCGATGCGATCGAGGAGGACCTGCAGGACAAGCATGACCTCAAGCCCCTCCGTCGCGAAGGCCGCGCTGAGGGCCGCTGGGTGCTGCTCGACTTCGGCGACGTCGTCGTGCACGTCCAGCACGACGAGGAGCGGGCGTTCTACGCGCTCGAGCGCCTGTGGGGCGATGCTCCCACGATCGACCTGGGCCTGGCCGAGGCCGCGGCAGAGCCGTCGGCAGGCTGATCCGGCGGGGGACCGGCGGCCGATTTGCACGGCCGCCGAGCGTCCCCTACTATTTAACGCGTTGCCGAACGGGAGACGAACTCCAGCGGGAACGGGCAGGAATTCTCGATGAGGGGTTCAGTCCGAGAACCTGGTAGAGTGTTCGGGTCGGAAACGGCAAGGGGCTGTGGCGCAGCTGGTAGCGCATCTGCATGGCATGCAGAGGGTCAGGGGTTCGAGTCCCCTCAGCTCCACCGAAGGAATACGAAGGGCCGCATCGAAAGATGCGGCCCTTCGTCGTTGTCCTGATGATGTCGCTCTGGACCATCGGGTCAGAGGCAGGAGGGCGCCGAGGGGACGCATCTGAAGACCTTCGGGGCCTGAGGCACGGCCGAAGAGTCCCCCTTGGCGTCGACCTGCGACCGCTCCCGGGCCGGGGTGCAGATGGCGGTCGGCGACGGCCGCCTGGACACGCGCCCGATCCCGCAGGTGCGCGGGGACGTGCTCACGGGACCAGCACCCGATGCGCGGCAGATCCGCCATGGAGATGGCCGCAGCGGAGAAGCCCGGGGATCTCAGGGGGCGGGTCGTTGCGCGGCGGCTGGGACCCGGCCCGACAGGACGGCAAGGGCGATCGTCGGGATCAGGGTCAGGATCACGATGATCGTGCCGACCGTGGCCGGGCCGGACAGTCCCAGCGCGCTGCCCAGGGAGGCTCCTGCGAGCGGTGTGCCGATTGCGGTCCCGCTGTTGAAAGCCGCGACGGCCAGTCCCGAGCCGAGGGTCTGCGCGCGGCCGGCATAGGTGACGGCCGGGTGGATCAGCACGGTGTTGGCGCTGAGCCCGAAGGCCCCAGCAGGATCACTAGGAGCACGGTCATCCAGGTGATGCCCGTCAGCGTGGCCATCGCCATCAGGACGAAGGCCGAGAGCGCCGGGGCGGCGATCACGACCGCATGCGCGTGCTTGTCGCCCAGACGACCGCCGAGCAGCGTTCCCAGGAACGGACAGATGCCGTAGCCGGCGAGCACCGCAGGAACAAGACCGGTTGCGTGCCCGCCCTGATCGGTGAGGATCGGGGCCACATAGGAGTACGCCGCGAGCCCGCCGCCGGACGCCGTGAGGCATGCCGCCAGGACGAGCCACAGCCGCGGCGAGCGCAGATCGGCCTGCCCACCATCGCCCGTCGCCGGGTCCCTGGCCTGCGGCGCGAGGAGGTCGCGGTGCTCGCGGGGGTCAGCACCGAGTGGTACACGAAGCTCGAGAAGGGCCACATCGCAGGGGTCTCGGAGGAGTTCCTGGCCGCCATCGCCGATGCTCTGCGCCTGGACGTGATCGGCGTGAATGCCTGGGCAGGGCCCTGCACGCGGCCATGTTCGACAGCCCCACGGCCAGGGGAGGGCGGGCGAACTTCGCGCGCTACCACTTCCTGGACCCCGGTTCTCGGGAGTTCTTCGTTGACTGGGAGGGTGGTGCCGCCGCGACGGTCGCCCTGCTGCTGGCCGAGGCGGGGCGTGCGCCGTACGACATGGCGCTGCGGGAGCTGATCGGAGAGCTCTCCACGGTCAGCGAGCAGTTCAGAGCGTACTGGGGCTCCCACGACATCCTCATCCGCCATGAGGGGCGGAAGGGGCTCCAGCACCCCGCCGTCGGGGAGCTCGAGCTGACCTGCCAGTCCACGGAGATCCCCCTCGCTCAGCGGGCCTGGCACGACCTGACCTTCTGCACCGCGGAGCCGGGGACGGCGCACGAAGAGCGGCACAGGCTCCTGGCGAGCTGGCACGCCACGGGCGCAGCTCAGGAGCCGGACAGCGGCGCATCGCTGCATCCGGGCAGCTGAGGCGTTCCTCTCAGAGGACGGTCTTGGCTCTAGGCCCCGCCGGAGTACGGTGGTCTGCCATGAGCGAGGAGCCGAAGCAGGCTGACAAGCGGATCGGGACCGTGGAGACCGCAGACGGCGCGCGGCTGCAGTGGGCGTCGTATGGCGAGGGCCCCGGTCTGCTGCTGATCGCGGGTCAGGCCACCACCCACGTCAGCTGGCTGCATGTGCTGCCGCAGCTGGCGCGCAGACGGCGGGTCGTGGTCTTCGACCATCGCGGCGTGGGGCGCAGCACGCTGGGGGAGCCCGGCGGGCTCAGCACACGGGCGCTGGCCCAGGACGCGCTCGCCGTGATGACGGATGCCGGTCTGGAGCGCGCGGATGTCTACGGCCATTCGATGGGCGGGCGCATCGGTCAGTGGCTGGCGATCGATGCGCCCGAGCGCGTGCGTCGGCTGGTCCTGGCCAGCACCACCGGAGGCGACCGTCGGGACGGCCCGCGCGGACCGGGGATCGACGCCGCCCTGGCCTCCGGTGACCGCAGGACCATGACGCCGCTGTTCTTCACCGACGGCTTCGCAGCCCAGCATCCAGATGTCGTCGAGCAGTTCTTCGCCCGCGACGCCGATCTCACCGCACGCCGAAAGCACTTCCAGGCCAGCCGCGGCCACGACGCCTGGGGCGACCTGCCCCGGATTCAGCCGCCCACGCTGGTGCTGCACGGAGCCGACGACCAGGTGACACCTCCTGACAGCGCCCGGCGCCTCGCCGAGCTCATTCCGAGTGCCCAGCTGCGGATCCTGGAGGGACAGCGCCACTGCCCGCACCTGGAGTCGACGGAGGCGCTGGAGGCCGTGGAGGAGCTCCTGGCGGCTGACTGATCTTGCGGGGTCGCCGGTGCGCCGACCGGGGTGCCGCTGTCTCAGGCGCTCTCGCCCGAATACGGCTGCAGCTCACCGAGCACCTCGTTCAGCGCCTCCGTGCTGGAGGGGTGGGTCCAGATGCCGTTCATCAGCTCGTCCGCGGTGACCTGGACCCGGATGGCCAGGGCCACCAGATTGATCAGCTCCTGGGAATCGATGCAGAACAGCGAGGCGCCCAGCACCTGCCGGGTCTGCGCGTCCACAGTGAAGGTGATGACGCCGTCGGTCTCGCCCACGATCTTGGGCCGCGGCATGGCGGCGATCGAGGCCACGTCCTTGGCCGCGTAGAGAACCGAGTGCCCTGCACGCACGGCTTCCACCGGGCCCATGCCCACCTGGGACAGCGGGGGAGTGAGGAACGTCGTGTTCGGCACGGCCACGCGGTCGGCGCGGCTGCGCTGCCCGGAGCCGATGAGCTGATCCCAGACGATGCGGTGGTCGTCCAGGGAGATGTAGGTGAACTGCGGGCCGCCGTTGACGTCGCCCACCGCGTACACGCCCTCCGCGCTCGTGCGCAGCTGATCATCGACCGCCAAGAAGCCCCGGTCGTCGGTCTCGATGCCGGCTGCCTCCAGGTTCAGGTCGGCGGTGGCCGGGGTGCGGCCTGCAGCCACCAGCACGGCATCGGCCTTGACCTGGCCGTCGGCCAGCTCCAGCACGAGGGCCTCGCCGTCCTGCCGGATCTGCTGCACCCGGGCGCTCTGCCGCACGACGACGCCGGCCTCCGTGAGCACCTGGTGCACCGACTCCGCCACGACAGGCTCGGCGCGGCGCAGGAAATGCTCGCCGGAATCCACCACGGTGACCTGGGAGCCGAAGCGCTGGAACATCTGGGCGAACTCCAGTCCGATGAACCCGCCGCCGATGATCGCCAGGCGCTGCGGCAGGGGATCCGCGTGCTGGATGGACGTCGAGTCGTAGACCCGAGGCAGATCGATGCCGGGGATGTCCGGGCGCGCGGGCACGGCACCGGTGCCCAGCACGACCGTCTGCGCGGTGATGATCAGCTCGCCGTCGGCCGTGTCCACCGCGACCTTCCGCGGGCCGATGAACCGAGCGGTTCCGTCCACCAGCTCTGCCTGGCCCTCGAGCATCCTGTGGTTGGCCGCATTGAGCTTGCCGATCAGCGAGTCGCGCCCGGTCACAGCCTGCGTGAAGTACTCCTGCGGGTCATCCTGCGGGCGGCGCCGCTGCGCCGAGACGATCAGATCCTTGGTGGGAACGCAGGCGATGTTGATGCAGGTGCCGCCGTACATCTGAGGGCTCTTCTCCACCATGGCCACGGACCTGCCGGTCGCGGCCCAGCGCTTGGCGAGCGTCTTGCCCGCCTTGCCCCAGCCGATCACCAGCAGTTCGACGGACAGCTCTGCGCTCATGGACGTGCTCCTTCTGGGGGAATGGGGGTCAGTCGGCCTGGATCTCGCGGATGACCCTGGCGGGGTTGCCGACGGCGATCACGTTCGCGGGCAGATCCCTGGTGACCACGGATCCTGCGCCCACCACGGTGTTCTCGCCGATGCTCACGCCGGGGCACACGATCACGCCGCCGCCGAGCCAGACGTTGTCGCCCAGCGTGATCGGCTCGGCATCCTCGAGCTTGTCCCGTCGAGGGCCGGGCTCCACGGGGTGGGTGGGCGTCAGCAGCTGGACGTTGGGTCCGAGCTGGCAGTCCTCACCGATGGTGATCGGCGCGACGTCCAGGGCAGTGAGGTTGAAGTTCACGAAGGACCGGGCGCCGATGCTGATGCGGCTGCCGTAGTCCACACAGAGCGGCGGGCGCACGTCCGCGTCCTCACCGAGGTGCCCGAGCAGCTCCTCGAGCAGCTCGCGGGAGCCGGGATCGACGTCGACGACGGCGCGGTGGAAGGCATCGGAGAGGCGCGTGGCGCGGCGGGAGGCTTCAGCGAACTCGGGGCCATCGGCGATGTAGGGGTCGCCGTCGAGCATGCGCTGCCAGTGGCTGCGGTCGTCACCTGCGAAGTGATCGTTCGTCATGCTCCGAACGCTACGCGGGGCCGCCGACGTGCCGCGGAGGATCGCTGGGCAGGCGCGCCTGCCTGCCCCCTGAAAATGTGATGTAATTCATATCATCTGCTTCGGGGTGCCGATCTTCGGTGCGATCCGAGGCCTCGCTTCATCGCCGAGGAGCACAGCAGCCATGGGACAGCGCGTCCGCAGGACCGCCGCAGGGATCGCAACGGGACTGGCCGCCGTGCTGCTGCTCAGCGCCTGCGGCTCGGGTGAGGACGCCGAGAAGGACTCGACGTCCTCCGCCTCCGCATCTGCCTCGCCGAGCGCTGAGCCGACCGAGACCGAGACGCCCACCGAGACCGCCACGGAGGCATCCTCCGCGCCGACCGATCAGCCTGCCGCCGAGGCGCAGGCGGAGACTCCGGCTGAAGCTCAGGATCCTTCCGCCGGGCCGACTCCGGACGAGACCCCTGTCCCGGCGGACGTCGGTCAGGACCCCTTCGCCGAGGAGTCGGGCGTCGGTCCGGCCCCGGGGGAGGTCCCGGTGCCGGCGGAGGTCGGTCAGAATCCGTTCGGCGAGGACGCCTCCGCAGGCGGCCCCGGGTCTGTGCCGCAGGGCACGGCGACGGCGGCGGCGCAGAACTATCTGGACTTGACGAACTTCTCTCGCAGCGGCCTGATCGAGCAGCTCGAGTACGAGGGCTACTCGAACTCTGAGGCCACGGCGGCGGTGGACGGGTTGAACGTGGATTACGCCCAGCAGGCCGCTGGAAGTGCACAGAGCTACATCGACATGACCGGCTTCAGCCGCTCCGGGCTGGTCGATCAGCTCGTCTATGAGGGATACACCCCTGACCAGGCCGAATCCGGGGTGAGCAGCCTGAGCGTGGACTACTCGGAACAGGCGGGCCGGTCGGCACAGAGCTATCTGGATCTGATGCCGATGTCGCGCGCGGAGCTCGTGGATCAGCTGATCTACGAGGGGTACACGCCTGAGGAGGCCGCCGCAGGAGCGGACAGCGCCGGTCTGTGAAGCGCAGATCGGCGACGGGCCGGCAGGTGGCCTGACGGTCCCAGGCCTGTGGGGCCGAGATCGACGGCTGCCGACGACGACTGCGCGAACTGGTCACTCGCAGTCGTCGTGCACCTTCCGGGCCTCCAGCACGGCGGGCAGATCCGCCTCGATCGTGGTGATGAGCGCAATGAGAGGCTCGGCCACGGCCGCGCCGAGCTCCGTCAGGGCGTAGTCCACGTGCGGCGGGATGGCGCTGTGCACGGTTCGCACCACCAGGCCGTCGTGCTCGAGCTCGCTGAGAGTCTGGGAGAGCATGCGGTCGCTGATCCCCTCGATGGCCCGGCGCAGCTCGCCGAAGCGTGCAGGGCCCACGCTGCGGGAGAGCGCGACCATGGTCAGGGCGCCCCATCGGCCCGTGACGTGATGCAGCACGGAGCGCGACGCGCAGGCCTTCGCCATGACATCAGCACCGAGCTCTGCCGTGGGCTGCTCGGCCTGCCCGTGCACGATCTGGGGTGTCGTCTCCTGCGAAGTCATGTCGTCCACTGTAGCGAGAGCACTTTCGAATATGTCGGCACGTGAAGATACGCAGTGCTCACGAAAAGTAAGTGCTACGGTGTGCAGGAACACCGAACCGAAGGAGAGCATCATGAGCATCGCCGTCACCGGAGCCACCGGACAGCTGGGCCATCAGGTCATCGAATCCCTCATCGAGCGCCAGGTCGCGCCGGGGGAGATCGTCGCCGTCGTGCGCAATGCCGACAAGGCGCAGGACCTCGCCGACCGCGGTGTCCGGCTCGCGGTCGCCGCCTACGAGGACGCCGACGCCCTGAAGGCCGCTCTGGAGGGCGTGCAGCGCCTGGTGATGGTCTCCGGCAGCGAGGTCGGCAAGCGCGTGGCGCAGCACTCCAACGTCATCCAGGCTGCTCAGGAGGCCGGTGTGCAGCTGATCGCCTACACGTCGCTGCTGGGTGTCGAGACCTCGACCCTGAACCTGGCCCCCGAGCATCGGGAGACCGAGCAGCTGCTGGCCGAGTCCGGCATCGGCCACGTGCTGCTGCGCAACGGCTGGTACTGGGAGAACTACGCCTCGGCGATCGCCCCGGCCCGTGAGTACGGGAAGATGTTCGGGGCTGCCGGAACGGCCCGTGTGAACGGGGCCGCGCGCAGGGACTACGCCGAGGCCACCGCGGCCGTGATCACGATGGAGGCCCAGGAGGGCCGAGTCTACGAGCTGGCCGGCCAGCCTGCGCTGAGCTACCCCGAGATCGCTGCGCGCATCGGCGGGCTGCTCGAGCGCGAGGTCGACTACATCGATCAGACCGTCGAGGAGTACGCGCAGGTGCTGCAGCAGGCCGGGTTGCCGGAGCAGGTCGCCGGGTTCGTCGCCGAGATGGACCGCGGGATCGCCGACGGCGCCCTGGAGTCGGACAGCAGGGATCTGCAGACCCTGCTCGGGCGCCCGGCCACCACGATCGCGCAGGCGCTCGCGGACTCCGTCTGAGCTGAACAGGTCCGCCCGGGGCCGGGAGCACCGAGGGGGGTGCGACGCCGCGATGGCGTCGCACCCCCCTCGTCGTCGCCTTGATCGCTGCCAGAACGGGGCGATCCCGGCTCAGAGCGCGGCTTCGACCTGATCGGCGAAGGTCTGGGCGGACTTGGTGTTCTTCTTCTTGTCCATCAGTGCCTTGGGGGAGCCCGGGCTGTTGTCGTAGTCGACGGTCATCCGCGTTCCGCCGCCGGCCTCCTCCAGGGTGATCGCCAGATGGGTGCCCCAGCTCAGGGCCGTTCACTTGGTCGTGATGTCATAGCGCAGCCGATCGCTGCTGACGGCGTCGATGTGGTGGCCCTCCGATCGGGCCGTGGACTCGATCGCGTCGCGGACGCGGTCCAGAGGCGCGGGGAGGTCCTTGCTGAGGGTGCCGTTGGAGGCGAAGAGAGCCATCGGGGGATCCTGTCGTCGGGGGTGGTTGCGTAAGCATAGATCTCCCTGCGACAGGGTGGGCTGCCTCACTCGGGTGTGACGCGGTGCGGATCCTCTGTGACCGGTGCCTCAGGCGGCCGCGGGCTCGGGGTGGGCGCGCGGGCGCCCCCGGCCCAGGGTGACCCCCATGCTGGCCAGGACCACCAGGCTCACCGCCGCGATGCTCAGCACTCCAGCCCCCTGGCCGAGCAGGACCCAGCCGACCACCGCCGCGATCGCGGGCTCCAGGCTCAGCAGCACGGAGAAGACGTCGCTGGGCAGGCGGCGCAGCGCAGCGATCTCCAGCGAGTACGGGAGCACCGAGGACAGCAGCGCGGCCGCCAGGGCGAAGAGCAGCAGCCCGGGCTCCTCGACAACCCGCACCGCTCCCGAGGCGCCGATCGGCACCACGACGACTGCGGCGATGATCATGGCCGCACTGAGCCCGCCGAGTCCGGGGACCTGCTTGCCCGTCTCCGCGCTGGCCAGGATGTAGAGGGCCCAGAACGCCCCGGCGAGCAGGCCGAACACGACGCCCAGCGGATCCAGGGAAGCCGCGGTGACAGCGGACTCGACGCCCAGCAGGGCCATGCCGATGAAGGCCAGCGCGACCCAGAGCAGATCGCGGGAGCGTCGGGACAGGCACGCCGCCAGCACGAGGGGGCCCAGGAACTCGATGGCCACTGCCGTCCCCAGCGGGATCCGCTGGATGGCGGCGTAGATGAAGCCGTTCATCCCGGCCAGGGCGAGTCCCAGGGCGATCACGCAGCGCCACTGCAGCCGGTCCCACGCCCGGATCCTCGGGCGGGCGGCCAGCAGCATGAGACCGGCGGCCAGCAGCAGCCGCAGCGCGCTGGCGCCCCACGAGCCGAGGTCGTCGAAGAGCTGGGCGGCGGCTGCCGCGCCGACCTGGATCGACAGACAGGCGGAGAGGACCATCGCGGCCCCGGGGCCGGTGGAGCGGGCAGTCGACGGCGCGCTCACGAGGACGGGCTCATCGGGGTGGTGGCGATCATGGGCTCAGCATGTCGGAGCCGCGGCTGTCGGGGCCAGTCGGGCTGTCTCGTCGTCTCCCGCCGGTAGGCTGAGCCGCTGTGCAGACCTTCCTCCCGCTGCCGAGCCCAGCAGACTCCGCCCGCGCTCTGGACCGCCGTCGCCTGGGCAAGCAGCGCGTCGAGACGCTGCAGATCCTGCGTGCGCTGTGCCTGCCGGACTACGGCTGGGGCACGCACCCGGCCGTGCTGATGTGGTCCGGACATGTGCCCGGGCTGGTGTCCTACGGGCTGGCCATGGTCGATGAGTGGGAGGCCCGCGGCGGGCGGGATTCCACGCGCTGGAAGATCGCCGAGTTCGCTCCGGAGGCGGCCCGCAGCCCGGCGGCCCTGCCGCCGTGGGTGGGCGACCCGGAGTTCCACGCGGCGCACCGCTCGTCGCTGATCGCCAAGGACGAGCAGCACTATCGCCCGCTGTGGCCCGAGACCCCCATGGGCCTGGAGGCCGTCTGGCCGAGTCCGCCCAGTCCGCACGAGAAGCCGTTCGAACCCGGCCCGGGCCGGCGCGCCTGGGTCGTGACCGGTCCCGTGCTGGAGCACGATGCCCTGCTGCTGCCCGCCGAGCCCGCGCCCGGGGACACCGCAGCCCAGCGCCGACGCCGCCCGGGGCAGCTGGAGCGCCTGCGCACCGAGGCCCAGCCCGGTGAGGAGGTGCTCATCCCGCTGGCCTCGGCCTCCGCCGAGGGACCCGCGTTCGGGGCCGAACGAGATGAAGCGCAGGAGGGCTTCGACGAGCCGGTGCTGCGGGGTCGACTCGGCGCCGGGGAGCACGGCGACGACGGCATCCGCCGCGAGGTCGAGTGGCTGGAGATCCTCTCCCGCGATGCTCTGGAGGATCCGTGGCAGCTGCAGCGCCCCCGCACCGTCTTCCCGATCCGTCGCTGAGAGCGGATTCCGCCATGGGCTGAGCGCTGAGGTGGACGCACCGGGGCCGGCAGGCGGACAGTGGTGTCCATGAGCATTCCCACTGTGAACGATCTTGCCGCTTCCGCCCGCAGCACCCGTTGGGTGCTGGCCTCTCGACCCAGCGGCTGGCCCACCGAGGACGACGTCCGCCAGGAGACCGTGGAGCTGCCGGAGCTGTCCGACGGCGAGATCCGCGTGGTCAACGAGGCCATCTCCGTGGATCCTTACATGCGAGGGCGCATGAACGACGGCCCCTCCTACGTCCCGCCCTTCGAGCTCGGCGAGCCGATGGACGGCGCGGCGGTGGGAGTCGTCGTCGCCTCCCGCTCGGAGGATGTCCCCGAGGGCACCCGCGTGCTGCACGGACAGGGCTGGCGCGACGTCGCCCAGCTGTCGGCGGCGAAGACCCAGAAGCTGCCCGACCTGCGCGACACCGAGGGCCCGCTGGCCGCCTCGAAGTTCCTGGGGATCGCCGGGATGCCGGGCTTCACGGCGTGGCTGGGTCTGACGCGGATCGCGGCCATGCAGGAGGGCGACACGGTGTTCGTCTCGGGTGCCGCCGGCACCGTCGGCTCGGCCGTGGGGCAGATCGCCCGGCTCAAGGGCGCCGCCCGCGTCATCGGCTCGGCGGGCGGTCCTGAGAAGAACCGCATCGTGACCGAGCGCTACGGCTTCGACGCCTGCCTGGACTACAAGCGCGGCGACGTCATGGGCCAGCTCGGGGAGGCCGCTCCGAACGGCATCGACGTCTACTTCGACAACGTCGGCGGCGATCACCTGGAGGCTGCGATCCAGCACTTCAACGACGACGGCCGCGCAGCACTGTGCGGTGCGATCAGCCAGTACAACGACGACCAGCCCGCCCCGGGTCCGCGCAACATGGGGATGCTGGTCACCAAGCGGCTGATGCTGCAGGGGTTCATCCAGGGCTTCTACACCGAGGCCATGGGCGACTTCCTGGCCGAGATGGGTCCCTGGCTCGAGGCAGGGGAGATCGTGGCCGATGAGACTGTCGAGGACGGGATCGACCAGGCCTTCGACGCCTTCCTGGGCATGATGCAGGGCCGCAACGTCGGCAAGATGGTGGTGCGCACCGCCGTCGCCGACTGAACGCCCGCCTGTCCGACGAGGCTCAGCCCTCCTTGTCCTTGCGCTTCTTCTTCAGGGAGGGCTTCTTCTCCGCCTTGGCCTCCACCTCGGCGGAGTGGTCCGGGACGGCGCGCTGCAGCTCGCGCGGCGGGCGCTGATAGCCCGAGGAGGGCGGGCGCTTGGGCAGCTCCAGCTCCGGGCGCTCGATGTGCTCCCACTGGATGGTGTGCAGCAGGTCGGCGATCATGTTGATCCGCGCCCGCCGCTTGTCCTCGGCCTCCACGATGTTCCATCGCGAATAGGGGAGATCGGTGTGCACGAGCATCTCGTCGCGGGCCCGTGAGTAGTCCTCCCAGCGGGTCAGCGACTCGAGGTCCATGGGCGAGAGCTTCCAGTGGCGCATGGGATCGGAGAGCCGGGACTGGAAGCGCTTCTCCTGCTCCTTGCCGGAGACCGAGAACCAGTACTTGCGCAGGATGATCCCGTCTTCGATCAGCATCTGCTCGAAAATCGGGCACTGGCGCAGGAAGCGCTGATGCTCCTCCGGGGTGCAGAAGCCCATGACCCGCTCGACCCCGGCGCGGTTGTACCAGGAGCGGTCGAAGATCACGATCTCGCCCGCGGCCGGCAGATGCTCGATGTAGCGCTGGAAGTACCACTGCGTCTTCTGCCGCTCGGTGGGCGCCGGCAGCGCCACGATGCGGGCGGTGCGGGGATTGAGGTACTCGGTCAGGCGCTTGATCGCCCCGCCCTTGCCCGCCGCATCACGGCCCTCGAAGACGATCACGACGCGATTGCCGGTCGACTTCACCCACTGCTGCATCTCCACGAGCTCGGCCTGCAGTCGCAGCAGCTCCGCCTCGTACAGGGACTTGTCCATGCGCTTCGTCTTGGTCATGCCACGACGATAGCCAGCTGTGAAACAGATCACTCAGCCGGGACGGGCAACTTGCCGTCACGCGAAGGGGCGCCCGGCCCATATGGACCGGGCGCCCCTTCAGCGCTGCGCAGGATCACTCCGGGGAGACCTCCACGGGCGGACCCATGGCCAGCAGGGTCAGGTAGAGAGCCGCCACCACGACGACGACTACGACCGTCGAGACCACCGGATGCCGCAGCAGGGCGGCCAGCAGCTTCTCGAGCGGTCCGCGCGCGGGCTCGTCGCCGTCGTTCCCGCCGCGCAGGCGCCAGCGGTGGGGGAGCAGACCGCGGCGCAGGGCACGGCGCTCCACCGGGATCGTGGCGTAGGGGATCACGGCGCTGAGCAGGGCGAGCAGCCCGTCGGTCAAGGACCAGCGGGCGTCGATCCATACGATCACGACGACCGCGCAGTAGCTCAGGAACACGAAGCCGTGGATGCCGCCGCCCACGGACACCGGCCAGTCGCCCAGATGCAGCGCGTACTTGCCGATCATCCCCAGGATCAGCAGCGTCCAGGTCACCGCCTCGGCAAGCGCCAGGACGCGGAAGAGCCGGTGCGGCGTGACGGGGTCCGCGTGCGGCGCAGGCGCGGCGGGGTCCGTCGTGGGGCCGGTGCTCGGACCGGTGGTGCGGGGGTTCGGATCGCTCGACATGCCCCCATTGCACCGCATCAGGCTGGACGCGTCCTCCAGGCGCCGCCGGGGAGCGGGCGCCGCATCGCAGCCGCTCGGTCAGCGACCGCGGCACGACGACGGCTGGGCCGGCGTCGTGCGTGGTGGGTCTGGAGGGCTGTGCCAGACTGAGCGCCATGTCGCAGACCCGTCCGGAACAGGACCAGCAGCCCGTCGACCTGGCCACCGATCTGCTCCAGACCATGGATCAGGTCACGCAGGATGCCCTGAACTTCGGGTACCGGATCGAGCAGGGCTTCACCCAGTTCCGGCAGCGCAATGCGGAGCGGCGCGGGGATCGACCCGTCATGGTCGCCTTCGACTGCTACGGAACCACCGACCACGTGCGCATCCTGGGCCGGGCTCTCTACAAGACGCACGGGCGGGAGGACCCCACCGCCGAGGACGAAACCTCGATCCGCGGCTGGCGCTCCTTCACCTCGATCCCCATCGGCTTCGCCCACGTGGATGTCGAGATCGAGGGCGTGCAGTTCCGGCTGGTGGCGGACAAGGGCGGGGTGATCGATGCCGACGTGGAGATCAGCCTGGAGCCCGGCGTGCACACCGCGCGGCTGCGCACCGCCGGCTCGGCCTGGGCCACCTCCCGGATCTGGGTGGTCGACGACTCCCAGCGCATCGGCGTGGTCTCCGATATCGACGACACCGTCATGGTCACCGCCCTGCCGCGGCCCATGCTGGCGGCCTGGAACTCTTTCGTGCTCAACGAGCACGCCCGCGACGCCACCCCCGGCATGCCGGTGCTGCTGGAGCGCCTGCGCCGCCGCCACCGCGGCCTGCCCTTCATCTACCTCTCGACCGGGGCCTGGAACGTGGCGCCCACGCTGCGCCGCTTCCTGAGCCGCAACGCCTACCCGCCCGGAACGCTGCTGCTCACCGACTGGGGACCCACCACGGATCGCTGGTTCCGCTCGGGGCCCCGGCACAAGGTCGAGAACCTCGAGCAGCTGGCCCGCGAGTTCCCGCATATGAAGTGGATCCTGATCGGCGACGACGGCCAGCACGACCCGGAGATCTACGGGGGCTTCGCGCAGCGCTACCCGCAGAACGTGGCCGCCGTCGTGATCCGCACGCTCTCACCCACCGAGGCCGTGCTGGCCTCCGGTCGCCTGCTCACCGCCGACGGCCCCGAGCTGCCGGAGGGGATCCCGCTGATCCGCGCGAACGACGGTGCCTCGATCTCGGAGCAGCTCGAGGAGCACGGGCTGCTCTGAGGCAGGAGGCTGTGCTGTCGGGGAGGGCCTCTACCGTGGACCTATGACCGAGCAAGGCACCCAGTCCGAGTCCCTGCCCACGGCCCCGTCGTTCCGGCGGCCCGAGCCGCAGCTCAGCGCGGTCGAGGATCTGCCCGCAGACAGCGCCCGGCAGATCGATCGCCTCGTGGAGCGCACTCAGGCGGCATTCAGCGCCCCGGCGACGCTCGAGCTGCGGCTGGAGCGCCTGGACCGGCTCGAGCGCGTGCTGACCCGGCACCGTGAGGCGCTGCAGGCGGCGCTGGCCCAGGACCTGGGCAAGTCTCAGACCGAGTCCGAGCTCACCGAGATCGGCGTGACGCTCACCGAGCTGCGCCACGTCCGTCGCAGCCTGGCCTCCTGGATGGCGCCGCGGTCCGTGGGATCGGCTGCGGTGCTGAGTCCCTCCAGCGGCTGGGTCCAGGCGCAGCCCCTGGGCACCGTGCTGATCATCGCTCCGTGGAACTACCCGGTGCAGCTGCTGCTCTCCCCGCTGGTGGGCGCGCTCGCGGCCGGCAACACCGCGGTGGTCAAGCCCTCCGAGCACACCCCGCACGTGTCCCAGGCGCTGAGCCGGGCCCTGGAGCAGGAGCTGCCCGACTGCGTGGGCGTGGTCCAGGGCGGTGTCCCGGAGACCACGCGGCTGCTGCAGCACCGCTTCGACCACCTCTTCTTCACGGGCAACTCCGCTGTGGGGCGCGTGGTCATGCGGGCCGCAGCCGAGCACCTCACGCCCGTGACGCTGGAGCTCGGCGGCAAGTCGCCGGTGTGGATCGACGACACCGTCGATCTCGCCGCAGCCGCCCGGCGCCTGGCCTGGGCCAAGCTGGTCAATGCCGGGCAGACCTGCGTGGCACCGGACTACGTCATGGGCCCGGCCAGCGTGCTGGAGCAGCTCGTGCCGCTGCTCACGGAGGCCATCCGCGAGTTCTACGGCGAGGATCCGCAGTCCAGCCCCTCCTACGGGCGGATCGTGAGCTCACGGCACCTGCAGCGCCTGACGCAGCTGCTCGAGCGGGTTTCGGCAGCGGACGTCCTGGCCGGCGGGCGCCACGACCTCGAGGACCGGTACCTGGAGCCCACGATCGTGCGCAGCGCACCGGATGGTCCGCTCATGGAGCAGGAGATCTTCGGGCCCGTCCTGCCGCTCGTGGCGGTGGAGGACCACGGCCAGGCGATCGACGTCGTCCAGGCCGGGGAGAAGCCCCTGGCGCTCTACGTCATGAGCCGGGACGAGCAGGTGCGCGCCGGCTTCAGCGAGCGGACCTCCTCCGGCGGCATGACGTTCGAGGCCCCCATGGTCCATCTCATCCACCCGCTGCTGCCCTTCGGCGGTGTGGGCGATTCCGGCATGGGCGCCTATCATGGGCGCGCCAGCTTCGACACGTTCAGCCATCACCGCTCGGTGCTGGCCAAGCCCCTGAGCCCGGAGACCCTCAGCGTCACCTTCCCGCCGTACAGCGGCGCGCGGGCCTGGGCAGCGCGACAGCTCATGTCCGCGCCCACGCCGTCCGAGCTGGTGCATCGTCTGCGCCGCCGTCGGGGCGGGCGCACGCGGGACTGAGCCTTCCGCCGTCCACGACGGCCCCCGCAGGAGCACGGCCTCCGAGGCCGGGATGGCTTCGGGGGCCGCGCCCTGGGCGGATCAGACCGGGGGCCTCAGCCGGAGAGCCCGACCAGCCCCACCATCACCGGCACCATGGTCACGATGAGGATGATGCCCAGGACATCGAACACCGCGCCCGTGCGGATCATCCGCACCATGGGCACTGCGCCGGTGCCGTAGACGATCGCGTTCTGCGGCGTGGAGACCGGCAGCATGAACCCGAACGACGCCGCGAACGTGGCCGCCATGGCGGGCACCAACGGATCGACCTCCATGGCCTGGCACAGGGGGATGACGATCGGGACGATCACCGCGGCGGCGGCCGTGTTGGAGGTCGTCTCCGAGATCAGCACGGCCAGCACTGCGGAGAACACCGTGATCGCGGCCAGGCTCGTGACCCCCAGGTTCTCGGAGGCGCCGGTGCCGATGGTCTCGGCCAGGCCGGTGTCGGCCAGCATGGAGCCGAAGATGATGCCCGTGCCGAAGAGCAGGATCGTGCCCCAGTCGATCTTGGCGGCCTCGGACCAGGTGAGGGTGGGCTCCCGCTTGGCCCAGTCCTTGGGCAGGATGAACAGCAGGGAGGCGCCGAGCACCGCCACGATGCCCTCATCCAGGCGGTCGTCCATGAAGATGTAGAGCTCGGAGTCGGTGCCCGCGAACAGGCTGACCACGGCCGGCAGCAGCCACAGGGTGATGGTCACGCCGAAGGCGATGATCGTGTTCTTGGCCGCGCGATCCATGGGGCCCTGGGCTTCGCGCTGCTCGCGGACGTAGTCCTCCACACCGTCCAGGCGACGGACCTCGGGCCGGTTGAGCAGGAACATGGTCGCGGCGAGAACGATGAACATCCCCAGGCAGATCGGGAAGGCCATGACCATCCACTGTGCGAACGAGATCCGGATGCCCATGGCCTCCTCGATCAGGCCGCGGCCGATCAGGTTGGGCGGGGAGCCGACCGGTGTCAGCAGGCCGCCGACGCTGGCTCCGTAGGCCAGCATGAGCATGAGTGCTGCGCCCACGCGCAGGCGCAGCGGATCGAAGTCCTCCTTGACGATGCCTCGGTCCTGCATCAGCTGGGCGATCACCGCCAGGATGCCCAGAGCGGTGGGCATGAGCATGGCCACCGTCGCGGTGTTGGAGACGAAGGCCGAGAGGACGCAGGTGATCACGCCGAACGCGATGATCACCCGGTAGGTCGAGCGCCCCACGCCCGGCAGCGAGAGCACGAACAGGGCCACGCGCTGGGCGATCCCGTGCTTGAGCATGGCCTGGGCCAGGATGAACGCGCCGATGAACGTGAAGATCGTGGTCGATCCGAAGGGCGCGAGCACGTCGCCGGCCGGGGCCACGCCCAGCACGACGATCGCGCCGACGCCGATCAGGCCGCCCACGGGGATGGGCACCGGCTCGCAGATCCACAGCACGATCACGCCCAGCAACACGGAGGCCAGCAGATGCTGATCCGGCTCGAGGTTCACGGGCAGCAGCGCGAACAGGATCGCGATGGCGGGAGCGACGAAGAAGCCGGCCGTCTGGCGGGCTCGCTCGAACTTCTCCTCCCGCGGGGAGAGCTTCTGCTCGCTCAGGCTGCGGAACGTCTTGCCGCCGAGCAGGGCGGAGCGCACATCCGTGCGCCGGGAGGCGTCCCGGGCCCAGGAGATGGGGCTGGTGTCGGTCACTGGAGGTCCTTCCTCACGAGGGTCCCCTCACCCTGCGCCTGTGACGCAGGCCACGTCCAAGTCAGGATAGCTACCATTCGCATAGGCAGGGCCGATGAGTCGCTTCCGCGGCCCCCGAGAGATGAGGCTGCTTCCATGGACATCCGTCAGCTGACCTGCTTCCTGGCCGTGGTCGACCACGGCGGATTCACCCGGGCCGCCGAGCACCTGTACATCGCCCAGCCGTCGCTGTCCCAGACGATCAAGGGGATGGAGTCCGAGCTGGGTGTGCCCCTGTTCCACCGGATCGGCCGAGGCGTGGTGCTCAGCGAGGCCGGGAAGGCGCTCGTGGGACCCGCGCGGATCGTGCTGCGGGATCTCGAGGTGGCGCGCAGCGCGGCCGCGGAGCTGTCGGAGACGCTGTCGGGCAGGCTCGAGATGATCGCCATGCCGTCGCCGGCCATGGAGCCGCTGGCCACGCTCGTGGCGGGATTCACCGCCGAGCGCCCGGGCGTGCGGATCGCTGTGAAGGCGGCCTTCACCCCGGAGCAGGTCGTCGACGCGGTGCGCCAGGGCTCGGCCGAGCTCGGCCTTCTGGGCACCCCCGAGCCGTTCTGCAGCGCCGCGGTGGATGTGCAGCCGCTGCCGCGGCAGGACCTGATGATCGTCCTGGCCCGGCATTCGCGGGCCTTCGACGGGCTCGAGGCCGTGCCTCTGGCGAAGCTGTCCGGACAGCCGATGATCGCCTCGCAGCGCGGCTCGCTCATGCGCCAGGTCCTGGACGAGGCGCTGGCCGAGGGCATCGACCTGCGCATCGTGGTGGAAGCCGCGCACCGGACCTCGATCCTGCCGCTGGTCATGGCCGATGTGGGACACGCGATCCTGCCGTCGTCGTGGATGCCCACGGCCCGGGCGATGGGCCTGACGGCGCTGCCCCTGGATCCGCGGCCGCCGCTGCACATCTCGCTGATCAGCCGCACCGCCGATCTGACCCCGCTGGCCGTCGCCTTCCTGGGCCATGCCCGCGAGCACGCTCGTGAGGAGGGCCCGGACGGAGACGAGCTCCCGACCCCGCAACTTGGATAGGCCCTTCCTATGGAGGGGATCGCAATGCGGTCTTGGACCGATCGAGTCGTCGCGGTCTCTACTGGATCCCAGCCGCAGACTCCCGCGGCGCCGCACCTCGACGAAAGGCCGATCATGGCTGAGCAGACCTTCCGCATCGCCTCCATCCCCGCCGACGGCGTGGGCAAGGAGGTCGTCGCCGCCGGACGCCGCGTCCTCGACGCGATGGCCGAGGCCTCCGACGGCGCCTTCGCCTTCGACTGGCAGGAGTTCCCCTGGGGCTCGGCCTACTACGCCGAGCACGGCGTGATGATGGCCGAGGACGGCCTGGAGCAGCTGCGCGACTTCGATGCGATCTACTTCGGCGCCGTGGGCTGGGAGTCCGTGCCGGATCACGTGAGCCTGTGGGGCCTGCGCCTGAACATCACGCAGAACTTCGATCAGTGGGCCAACATCCGCCCCGTGAAGTTCCTGCCCGGCGTGCAGTCGCCGCTGCGCAAGGCCGATTCCGAGGACCTCGACTGGATCGTGGTGCGCGAGAACTCCGAGGGGGAGTACGCCGGACTGGGCGGACGCAACCTCTCGGGCCGCGGCCCCGGCGAGGAGGTCGCGATCCAGTCGTCGCTGTTCACCGAGAAGGGATGCGAGCGGATCATCCGCTTCGCCTTCGACCTGGCGCGCACCCGTCGGGTGAAGAAGGTGTCCTCGGTGACCAAGTCGAACGCCCAGCAGTACGGCATGGTCCTGTGGGACGAGGTCTTCCAGCGCGTGGCCGCCGAGTACCCGGACGTGGCGAACGAGTCGGTGCTGGTGGATGCCATGAGCGCCAAGTTCATCCTGCACCCGGAGGACCTCTCGGTCGTGGTGGCCTCGAACCTCAACGCCGACATCCTCTCGGACCTGGGCTCGGCGCTCGCGGGCAGTCTCGGCCTGGCCGCCAGTGCCAACCTCAACCCGGAGCGGCGCTTCCCGTCGATGTTCGAGCCGGTCCACGGCTCCGCTCCGGATATCGCCGGTCAGGAGATCTCCAATCCGATCGGCGCGATCGCTTCCGCGGCGCTGATGCTCGACCAGTTCGGCCTCTCCGATCAGGCGCGCCGCCTGGAGGCCGCGATCGAGGCCACGACGGGGGCCGGCCACCTGACCCGCGACATCGGCGGCACGAGCTCGACGGACGAGGTCACGCAGGCGATCATCGAGGCACTGGCCAGCGCGCAGCCCAAGCCCGAGGCCGACGCCGCCTACGAGACGGTCTGAGCCGAACCCACCGGATCTGCCGCCGACCGCACCACTGAGAACCGAGGTCCCCCTCATGCCATCGCCGAACGTGCTCATCGCTCCGGACAAGTTCAAGGGCAGCCTGACCGCCCGCGAGGTGGCCGCTGCGCTGGCCGAGGGGATCCGGGCCGTCGTGCCGCGGGCGCAGGTGCGCGAGCTGCCTCTGGCCGACGGCGGCGACGGCAGCGTGGAGGCCGGCCTCTCGGCGGGCTTCGCCGCGCATGAGGCGCCTGTGACGGGCCCGCTCGGGGATCCGGCCGTCACCGCCATCGCTCTGCGGGAGGCCACCGCGATCGTGGAGGCGGCCACCACGAGCGGGCTGCAGATGGTGCCCGACGATCGCCGCGATGCCGGTGCGGCGAGCAGTCGCGGCCTGGGGGAGGCGGTGCGTGCGGCGCTCGAGCTCGGCGCCGAGCGCATCGTCCTGGCCCTGGGCGGAAGCGCCTCGACCGACGGCGGCATCGGCATGCTCACCGCACTGGGGTGGCGATTCCTGGACGCCGACGGCGTCCCCGTGGACCCCAGCGGCCTGGGGCTGGCGGAGATCCGTCGGATCGAGGCGACGGGCGCGGTGGATCTCACGGGCATCGAGCTCGTGGCCGCCAGCGATGTCCAGAACCCCCTGCTCGGCTCCGACGGCGCCGCCGCGGTCTACGCACCGCAGAAGGGCGCGGACCCGCAGGAGGTCCAGCAGCTCGAATCCGGCCTGCAGCACCTGGTCCGGCAGCTGGCCGGGATCCGCCCCGATGCCTTCAAGCTGGCCGAGCGCCCGGCTGCGGGTGCCGCCGGCGGGCTCGGGTTCGCGGCCATGCTGCTCGGGGCCCGGATCGCCTCCGGCGCGGATCACTTCCTGGACCTGCTGGGCTTCGACCGCGCCGCGGCCGGCTGCGATCTGGTGATCACCGGCGAGGGCCGGATCGACAGCCAGACCCTGTCCGGCAAGCTGCCCGCCGTCGTCGCCCATAGAGCCGCCCCCGCGCGGGTGGAGGCCGTCGTGGGGCACAACGCCCTGGGCACGGACACCGCCCCGGAGGCGGGCATCGCGCGCATCCGCTCGCTGAGCGAGCGCACACAGGCCGACTGCGCGCACGACAGCGAGCTGTCCCGGACGCTGCTGGTCGAGATCGGCCGGGAGATCGGGGCGGAGCTGGCGGAAGGGGCCGATCAGGTCCGATGACGTCATGACACGCCGCGCGGCAAGAGATTTCGCCGGTGCACAGGCTGCTCGAAGGGGGCGTCCCCAGGTGTGGATGACGCCCCCTTCGTCATGCCCGATGCGCGTGGGGACGCGGTCCGCAGCGGCCGGTGAGGACACCCGGTCTGTGGACATCCTGGGGAGGGGGCCCGATGGTGACGAATCTGACCGTCACACATCATCTTGGGGTCGTGCCGTGGGTGCGGCACTAGATGTAGTATCTCTATCCAGCGCAGGAAACAGAGCGGCCCGGATGACGCGGACCGATCGGAGCCCCCGGAACGGCGGTCCTGCACCGAGCACCGGACACCTTCCGGAGGCCTCGGAGCGGCTCTTCTCACCACGCCACTCACCCCCATGAACAGGAAGGGATCACCGACATGTCAGTGACCGTCTACAGCAAGCCCTCCTGCGTCCAGTGCAACGCCACCTACCGTGCGCTCGCCAAGAAGGGCATCGACTACAGCGTCGTCGATGTGACCGAGGACCAGGCCGCCTACGAGCACGTCGTGAGCCTGGGCTACCAGCAGGTCCCGGTCGTGGAGACCGGTGAGGACCACTGGTCCGGCTACCGCCCGGACATGATCTCCCAGCTCGCGGTGCGCGTCTCCGCCTGAAGCTCTCCGACCACGACGGCCGGACCGCGCGGCGCTCGTCTCCCGAGAGGGGGATCGGTGCCCGGTCCGGCCGTCGAGCACCATGGTCGCCCCCGCACCCCGGCTCGTCCGGGACCCGTCGTACCGCTTGAGAAGTGAGTGACTGCCTTGTCCGCACTCATCGCTGATCTGCGCCGCGCGGCCGCTGAGCGCGACCGGCTGGCCGCCGAGACCACCGATCGCACGTCGACGAGCTCGGGCGACCCCCTCGTCGTCTACTTCTCGTCGATCTCGGGCAACACGCACAAGTTCGTCGAGAAGCTCAGCGCCCGCTCGCTGCGCCTGCCGCTGCGCACCCACGAGGAGGCCCCCGTCGTCCGGGAGCCCTACGTGCTGGCTGTGCCCACCTACGGCCGCCCCGGCGGCTCGGGGGCAGTGCCCCCGCAAGTCGTGAAGTTCCTCAACCTCGAGGAGAACCGCCGTCAGCTGCGCGGGGTCCTGGGGGCCGGCAACACCAACTTCGGCGAGCATTTCTGCCTCGCCGCCCAGAAGATCGCCGTCAAGTGCGATGCCCCGCTGCTCTACCGATTCGAGCTGATGGGCACCGAGCAGGACGTCGCCAATGTGAACGAAGGACTGATGAAGCTGTGGCAGTGACCACCCATACCTCCCACGCCGGCGTCTCCGGCTGGGGCCACGAAGATCCCAAGGTCCCCGAGAAGTTCCGCGGCATGGGCTATCACGAGCTCAACGCCGTGCTGAACCTGTACGACGCCGACGGCAACATCCAGTTCGACGCCGATCGCCACGCCGTGCGCCAGTACTTCCTGCAGCACGTCAACGAGAACACCGTCTTCTTCCACGACCTGAAGGAGAAGCTCGACTACCTGGTGGAGCACCAGTACTACGAGCCCGAGGTCCTCGAGAAGTACGACTTCGAGTTCGTGAAGAAGCTGTCCAAGCTCGCCTACGGGCACAAGTTCCGCTTCAAGACGTTCCTGGGCGCGTTCAAGTACTACACCTCGTACACGCTCAAGACCTTCGACGGCCAGCGCTACCTCGAGCGCTTCGAGGACCGCGTGGTCATGGTCGCGCTCTACCTGGCCGACGGCGACCGCGAGCTGGCCGAGCACCTGGTGGAGGAGATCATCTCCGGGCGCTTCCAGCCGGCGACCCCCACGTTCCTGAACGCGGGCAAGAAGCAGCGCGGCGAGATGGTCTCGTGCTTCCTGCTGCGCATCGAGGACAACATGGAGTCGATCGGCCGTTCGATCAACTCCGCACTTCAGCTGTCCAAGCGCGGCGGCGGCGTGGCGTTCGCGCTGACCAACATCCGCGAGTCCGGTGCCCCGATCAAGAAGATCCAGAACCAGTCCTCGGGCATCATCCCCGTCATGAAGCTGCTGGAGGACTCGTTCTCCTACGCCAATCAGCTCGGGGCTCGCCAGGGCGCCGGTGCGGTCTACCTGCACGCGCACCACCCGGACATCAACAAGTTCCTGGACACCAAGCGCGAGAACGCGGATGAGAAGATCCGCATCAAGACCCTGTCGCTGGGCGTCGTCATCCCGGACATCACGTTCGAGCTGGCCAAGAACAACCAGGACATGTACCTGTTCTCGCCCTACGACGTCGAGCGCGTCTACGGCATGCCGTTCTCGGACGTCAACGTCACCGAGAAGTACCACGAGATGGTCGACGACGCCCGGATCACCAAGACCAAGATCAAGGCGCGCGACTTCTTCCAGACCCTGGCGGAGGTCCAGTTCGAGTCGGGCTACCCGTACGTGATGTTCGAGGACACGGTCAACAAGGCCAACCCCATCGAGGGCAAGATCATCATGTCCAACCTGTGCTCCGAGATCCTGCAGGTCTCAGAGCCCTCGACGTACCACGACGACCTCACCTACGAGACGGTGGGCAAGGACATCTCCTGCAACCTGGGCTCGCTGAACATCGCGCTGACCATGGACTCCCCGGACTTCGGGCAGACCATCGAGACCGCCATCCGCGGACTCACCAGCGTCTCCGAGCTCTCGCAGATCGACTCGGTGCCTTCCATCCGTCGCGGCAATGAGATGTCCCACGCCGTCGGGCTGGGGCAGATGAACCTCCACGGCTACCTGGGGCGCGAGCGCATCTACTACGGCTCGGAGGAGGGTGTCGACTTCACGAACATCTACTTCTACACCGTGACCTACCACGCCGTGCGGGCCTCGATGCTGCTGGCCAAGGAACGCGGCTCCACGTTCGTGAACTTCGAGAACTCGGACTACGCGAACGGCTCGTACTTCGACAAGTACACGGAGCAGGAGTGGCTGCCGGCCACCCAGCGCGTGCGCGAGCTGTTCGCCCAGTCGG
Organism: Kocuria sp. CPCC 205260; assembly: GCF_040981045.1. Taxonomy (NCBI): domain Bacteria; kingdom Bacillati; phylum Actinomycetota; class Actinomycetes; order Micrococcales; family Micrococcaceae; genus Kocuria; species Kocuria sp. CPCC 205260. The sequence continues at coordinate 215,325 of NZ_JAVKPT010000001.1, read as the reverse complement.
AGATCCACATCCCCACGCAGGACGACTGGCGCGAGCTCAAGGCCCAGGTGGCCGAGCACGGCATGTTCAACCAGAACCTGCAGGCCGTCCCGCCCACGGGCTCGATCTCCTACATCAACCACTCGACGGCGTCGATCCACCCGATCGCCGCGCCGATCGAGATCCGCAAGGAGGGCAAGCTGGGCCGCGTCTACTACCCGGCGCCCCACATGGATCAGGACAACCTGGAGTACTTCCAGGACGCGTACGAGATCGGCTACGAGAAGATCATCGACACCTACGCCGCTGCCTCCCAGCACGTGGATCAGGGCCTGTCGCTGACGCTGTTCTTCAAGGACACCGCCACCACCCGCGAGGTCAACAAGGCGCAGATCTACGCGTGGCGCAAGGGCATCAAGACGATGTACTACTCGCGCATCCGCCAGCTCGCGCTGGAAGGCACGGAGATCGAGGGCTGCGTCTCCTGCATGCTGTGATCCCCGGATCCAGCAGCGCACACGCACCCCGAACAGACTCGAACAGGAGATACTGACTGAGATGATGAGCGAGAAGGTGGAGCTCACCCGCCACCACGCCAAGGCCATCAACTGGAACCGCGTCCAGGACCCCAAGGACGACGAGGTCTGGGACCGGCTCACCGCCAATTTCTGGCTGCCGGAGAAGGTGCCGCTGTCCAACGATGTCCAGTCGTGGAACACGCTCACCCCGCAGGAGCAGGACCTCACCATGAAGGTCTTCACTGGGCTGACCCTGCTGGACACGATCCAGGGGACCGTCGGCGCCGTGTCGCTGCTGCCGGATGCGGTGACGCTGCACGAGGAGGCCGTCTACACGAACATCGCGTTCATGGAGTCGGTGCACGCCAAGTCGTACTCGTCGATCTTCTCCACGCTGGCCTCGACCAAGATGATCGACGACGCCTTCCGCTGGTCCGAGGAGAACGAGTTCCTGCAGCGCAAGGCCGACATCGTCCTGGACCGCTACGTGGGCGATGACCCGCAGAAGAAGAAGGTGGCCTCCACGCTGCTGGAGTCCTTCCTGTTCTACTCGGGCTTCTACCTGCCCATGCACTTCTCCTCGCACGCCAAGCTGACGAACACGGCGGATCTGATCCGCCTGATCATCCGCGACGAGGCCGTGCACGGCTACTACATCGGCTACAAGTACCAGCGCGCCATGGAGCAGGAGAGCCCTGAGCGCCAGGCCGAGCTCAAGGACTTCACCTACGACCTGCTCGACGAGCTCTACGAGAACGAGATCGCCTACACAGAGTCGCTCTACGACGCGGTGGGGTGGACCGAGGAGGTCAAGAAGTTCCTGCACTACAACGCCAACAAGGCGCTGAACAACCTCGGCTACGAGGCCCTGTTCCCCAAGGAGATGACCGACGTCTCCCCGGCGATCCTCTCCGCGTTGTCCCCGAACGCCGACGAGAACCACGATTTCTTCTCCGGCTCCGGGTCCTCCTACGTGATCGGCAAGGCCGTGAACACGGAGGACGAGGACTGGGACTTCTGAGCCCCCAGCCTTTGCTTAAGGCCCGACGGCGCTGATGAGAGGCCCGGGCCTGCAGATTTCTGCAGGTCCGGGCCTCTTTGCGTGCCCCCGTGGGCGGGGCAGGGAAGAGCACAGATGGACTGAAGCACCCTGGGCACGATCCGATTCTTCTTCAGAAAAGCTGGCCACGATGGGCTGGGGGCACTGGTGGAACACCGCTCGTCTGCATGAGGCCCTGGTCTATCGCACTCTCACGGAGGTCGAGTCGGCCTACATTGACGGCCAAGACACACAGCCTGTTACGTCGCGACCTCGGAACGAAACCCAGGGCACTTCAGCGACAGATTGGGTCGTGTCGCTCACGCTAGTCGGACCGAGTGCTTCGCCGGCCTGTCCGTGACGGGGTCGGGCCCTGTGAGTCCGGGATGATCCCGCACGCACCACTACGCTGGTCTCGTCCGCCGGGATCCTCCCGGCATCTCGAATCGGGGTCGGGGTGAGTTCCACGCATCGTCATGGCCTTCTGGGCGCCGCAGCGGTGGTGGTCGTCGTCGCCTCGCTGATCGCAGGAGTTCCCCAGGGCCCCATGTCCAAGCAGGTCCAGCACTACGAGTCCACCGACGAGCCGATCCCCAACCCGGGGCGCGGGATGTCGCACTACACCCAGACTCGCTACGCCGAGGACGGCTCCGGGCACACGCCCCTGGACGTCTGGCAGCTGCGCCGCTGGAAGGACGAGGACCAGACCACGGTCGTCTATCGGATCGTGCTGCTCGACGGATACCGCGAGTCGGACGCGCTGCCGCAGAAGGTCCTGGAGGACCTGGACGCGGATCTCGACCTGCTCAACGACGAAGGCATGAAGGCGATCCTGCGCTTCGCCTACACGGAGGACGGAACGAACGACGCCACCCCGGATCGCACCGTCGCCCACATCCAGCAGCTGGCGCCGGTGCTCAATGATCACCGCGGCGTGATCCACTCGCTGCAGGCCGGCTTCGTGGGGCAGTGGGGCGAGTGGTACTACTCGGACAACTTCGCCAGCAGCGCCGACGAGCCGTGGAACCTCACCGACGACGACTGGGCGAACCGCCAGCGCGTCATGGATGCGCTGCAGGAGAGCATCGACCCGCGGATCGTGCTGCAGGTCCGCTACCCGGAGATCCATCGCCGCCTCGTGCACGAGGACCGCAAGGACCGGGTGGGCATCCACAACGACTGCTTCCTGGCCTCGGACACGGACATGGGCACCCTGGTCAAGGACGACGACCGCGCCTATCTGGAGCAGGTCGCGAAGAACGTGCCCACGACGGGGGAGACCTGCGCGGTGAACCCCGGGCGCTCCGATGACGCCGAGACCGCGGTCTCCGAGCTGCAGCGCTACAGCTGGGCCGTGCTCAACGCCGACTTCAACCAGGAGGTCCTGCAGTCCTGGGGCGAGGACGACCTGGCCGAGATCCAGAAGCGACTGGGCTACCGCTATGCCCTGGCCAGCGCCTCCGCGCCGCGCGAGCTGGCGCCGGGGGAGGACGGCCAGCTCTGGCTGCAGCTGCGCAACGACGGCTACGCGGCCACCGGGCGGCATGCGGAGATCATCCTGACGTTCTCCGACGACTCCGGCCGGATCGTGCACACCGCGCGGACCGACGTGGAGCTGGATGACATCCGCCCGGGTGAGGAGGGCTATGTTCCGGTGCCGTTCCAGGCACCCGCCCAGACGGGGTCCTACTCCCTGGGGCTGCGGGTCCCGGATCCGGACAGCGACTCCACCAGCGCGGATCTGACCAAGCCGGCCTACAGCGTGCGCCTGGCCAATGACGGCATCTGGGATTCCGAGACCGGCGTCAACGACCTGGGGATGCAGCTCACGGTCGAGTGAGGCTCTCGGTGCTGCGCACCGCGCCAAGGGCCGCCGCACGACCGGCGCGCGTGGCTCCGATGGTCGAGGCCGAGGCGCCGTAGCCCACCAGGAACAGCCCGGGCTCCCCGGACACCGAGACGCCGTCTTCCTCCATCTGCACGCCGCCGCCGGGCTGACGCAGCCGCAGCGGCGCCAGGTGATCCAGCACTGCGCGGAAGCCTGTCGCCCACAGCACCGCATCCACCGGGGTCTCCCATGCCCTCGAACCATCCGCTTCGGACGGGTGACCGGGCAGGGCGGCGGCGGGGCGCTCCGACTGGTCCAGCAGGGCGTCGACGATCGTGCCCTGCGAAGGCAGCCCGCGACCGTCGGGCCTGGCGCCATCGAGCACGGCACCCGTCTGCGTGAGCCGCAGCAGGGGGCCCCGGGAGATCAGCGTGCCGTCTTCGATGCCGTGGCGGTACTGCTCCGTGAGCGGCAGGCCCGTCGCGGCGACCACCGACAGCGGCGGCAGGCCCGTCGTCGTGCGAGCGGAGACCGAGGCCTCCACGTCCGCGCCCCAGGACTTGTCGAAGAACCGATCCGTCCAGTCCGGCTCCCGACGGGTGCTCCACACCGTGTGCGCCCCGGTGGCCTCGAGCTGCAGCAGGAACTGCAGGGCCGAGGTGCCTCCGCCCACCACGAGGACGCGCTGGCCGGCGAACTCCTCGGCGGAGGTGAAGTCGCGGGTGTGCAGCTGCCGTCCCGCGAACTCCCGCATGCCGGGATAGGCGGGCCAGTGCGGACGGTTCCAGGTCCCGGTCGCGCTGATCACCGCGTGCGCTCGCCGCACCGAGCCGTCCGAGGCGGTGACGCGGAACAGGCCGTCGTCGTCGCGCTCCACCGCGGTCGCTGCAGTCGGGCGCACGACGGGCAGTCCGAGCTCGCGCTCATACGCCGCGTAGTAGCGGGAGACCACGCGGCTGGCCGGCTCGGTCGGATCGGGGTCGCCCAGCGGGAAGCCGGGCAGGTCGTGGATGCCGTGGGCGGCGTCGAAGGTCAGCGAGTCCCAGCGATGCCGCCAGGCGCCTCCGGGTCCGTCGTTGCCGTCGAGCACCACGAACTCCCGCCACGGCTGCAGCCCCTTGCGCAGCAGGTGCGCCGCCGCGCTGAGTCCCGCCTGGCCGGCGCCGATGACGATGACGCGCAGTGGATCGCCCTCGGCCTGCCCCGAAGTAGATGATGTGTCCACAAACACGAAAGCGCACAGAAGGGGTGAGCTATTCCCCCGAGGCGGGCGCGGGGATCACAGGGCGGAGATGCGCACCTGTGCAGACGCAGCGGCAGGGCTGCTGCCTGCGGGCGAGGACGTGCCGTCGGCCCAGGCCAGGAAGTCGTCGAACGCGATGATCGGCTTGCCGTACTGCGCGGCCTTCTTCGCCTTGCCGGACTGGGTGCCGAGCTCGGCGACCACCAGGGCGTCACACCGGGTCTTGGTGACGTTGGCGACGGGGGCGAGCCCGTGGGAGGCAGCCAGGCTCTCCACGTCGTAGCGGGAGAGCTCGCGCCCGTCGGCGCCGTGGGCGGTGCCCGTGAAGCAGACTCGCGCGCCGGGGGAGAGGACGTCGGACAGGTCGACGTCTGCGCCCTGGTCGCCGTCCAGGATCTGCGTGCCGAGCTGAGCCTCGATCTCCTGCAGGATCCCGTGTGCCGTGGGGCTCAGCGCGGCGCGCCCGGCGGCAGCCCGCAGCGCCTCGGTCAGCGCCGCCGCACGGTCCTCGTCCGACGCATCCAGGCCGGGGGCGTGCACGAGCAGCTCGACGCCCTCGTCACCGCGCGGCATCAGGTAACCGGGGCGGTCGTCGATCGCGGGGAACGGCTCCTCGCCGGTCAGGCCACGCCGGGCGGCGATGTCCCGGGCAGCCAGTGCCCGCTCCAGCGCAGTCGGGGCGCTCAGCCGCGTGCGGTCCTCCCAGGTCAGGGAGCCGTCGTCGAGCTCGGTGCCCAGCGGCATGCGGGTCACGTGCTGGTTGCGCTTGAGCTCGAAGTCGATGCGGCTCAGCGCCTGATCCACGTGCAGCCCGATGGGGGTCCGCTCGCTGAGCAGCGGAGCCAGCGCCGCCCAGGCCTGCTCGAGCAGGGGTGCCAGCTCCACGTCGGCGGCGGTGATGCCGTAGTCGGTGCGCGCGGAGCCCAGGTCGCGGGTGGGGTTCACGAGCGTAGAGGCCTGCTGGCCGTCGTCGGTGACCACGGCCAGCTCGATCGGGCGGGGCTTCCAGCGCGAGCCCTCATCGCCCACCCAGCACACGCCGAAGTAGACGCTGCCGCGGGTCTGCAGCGCCGGTGCCTGGGAGCGCAGGAAGCGGCGGACCCGCTGATCCACGCGCAGGTCCTTGGGCAGCACGTCGCGGGTGAGGACCATGCCGTCGAGGGAGCGGCAGCGGCTCAGCGCCACGTAGAGCTGCCCGTCGGCGAAGGTGCCTCCGGTCAGGTCCACCACCACGCGGTCCAGGGTCTGGCCCTGGCTCTTGTGGATCGTGATCGCCCAGGCCAGGCGGAACGGCAGCTGGGAGAAGGTGCCTACGACCTCGTGCGTGAGCTGCCCGCCCGCCACCGACGGCCGGGTCACCTCCCACAGGTGCCGCTCCACGGTGGCACGCGAGCCGTCGGGCAGCTCGACGACAACGTAGGGCTCGCCGTCGTCGTCGAACAGCGTCTCGGTGATCTTGGCCAGGGTCCCGTTGACCCAGCGATCGGCCGGATCATTGGTCAGCAGCATGATCTGGGCGCCGGCCTTGTACTCGAGCACGTCCTCGGCCGGGCGCTCCATGCCGTCGAGCTCGCCGGTGATCCGTGCGGTGGAGAAGGCGGAGTGGGCCGGGAGCCGTTCGAGCATCCGTCGGTTGCGCGCCCCGGCGATGCGGTTGGTCGTGGCCAGGGTCAGCCAGAACTCGTCCAGCGGCGGTTCGAACTCGGGGTCGGTGTGCCGGTTGAGCTCGGTGCGGGCCTCCTCGAGCAGGCCGCCGTCGCGCACGGCGTTGAGGATCTCGACCATGCGGGTGTCGTTGAGCTGGCGGAAGACCGTGGTCAGCTCCACGACCGCGAACGACGACGCCGCGTACTGGTGCCCCGAGAAGAAGAAGGGGGAGTCGTAGTAGGTCTGGAAATGCTCCCGCTCCGGCTCGGTGACCACCGGGGGCAGCTGATGCAGATCGCCGACCAGCACGAGCTGCACACCGCCGAACGGCGTGCCCGGCTTGGGCCCGAACTGCTCCAGGGCGAGCGCCAGGCAGTCGAAGAGATCGGCGCGGACCATGGAGATCTCGTCGATCACCAGGGTGTCCAGGGCCTTCAGCGTCTTCATGAACCGCCCGGGTCGATAGTCGCCGGAGCGCACCTGCTCGGGGGTGATGCCCGCAGGGAAGGAGAACAGTCGGTGCAGGGTGTAGCCGCCCACGTTCAGTGCGGCGATGCCCGTGGGTGCGGCCACCACCACGGAGCGGGAGGTGCTCTCCAGGAACGTGCGGATCAGCGTCGACTTGCCCGTGCCGGCGCGGCCGGTGAGGAAGACGGGGACGCCGGCGTGCAGCTTCTCCAGGGCGTCGGAGAACTCGGCGGTGAGGGTGAGGGTCATCGGCCTCAGTCTCCCAGGCGGAGGTCTTCGCGGGATGGCGGAACGCGCAGGTCCAGGGAGGTGTCCGCGATCACATAGTGTGGGCTCGAATCGGAAGCTCCGCCGATCGCGGACCGCACGCCGACAGCACTCATGGCGGATGTCGCGAAGGAGGTCACCATGGGCATCGTCGCCCTTGCGGTGTTCATCACCATCACGGTGGTGCTCAACGTTCCCCTGCGGCGCCCGATCGCCGAATCGCTGCTCGTCGCACTGATCGGCACCGCACTGGTCGGCGGAACCCGATTCTTCGAGCTGCTGAGCCTGGGCGTGGTGGAGGCTCTCGACAACGACGTCACCTTCGCAGGCATGGCCTTCGTCTTCATGGGCGTGATCGTCCAGCAGACCGGTCTGATCGAGCGCCTGATCACGATCTTCAACTCGATGTTCGGCCGCCTTCGCGGTGGCGCGGCCTACGTCTCCACGGCCGGATCCGCGGCGATCGGGCTCGTCGCCGGTTCGACGGCGGGCAATGCCGCCACCGTGGGCGCAGTGACCATTCCCTGGATGAAGGAGAACGGCTGGTCGCCGGCGCGCTCTGCGACGCTCGTGGCCGGCAATTCGGGACTGGGAGTCTCCCTGCCTCCGAACTCGACCATGTTCATCATCCTGGCTGCGATCCCCGCAGGGCTGGGGGTCAGCGGCGCCGACGTCTATGTCTCGCTGCTGGTCACCGGTGCCTATGCCGTCGTGTACCGCATGATCGTGGTCTGGATCTGGGCCCGGCGCGACGGATTGGAACCGGCAGACGCCTCGGAGATCATGCGCTTGCCCCAGGCCCTGCGGCAGGGCTGGAGCTCCACCCTGATCTTCCTGGGCATCCTCATCCCCGTCGTTCTGACCTTCGGGCCGCTCTACGACTGGCTCTCGGCGTCGCAGCGGGTCGGTGAGGAGCCGATGGGCGAGATCTCGATCATCGTCTGGGTGCCGATTCTCATCTCTGTGATCGCATTGATCGAAGGCCGCAAGCGTCTCGCCGGGAGGTGGCGGGAGACCGCTCGCGCCGTGCGCGACGAAGCGCCGCAGTTCGCGACCGTCGGCATCTCCCTGTTCTCGGCGCTGGCCGCCTCGACGATCATGTCCGAGCTGGGAGTGGGGGATCAGCTCTCCGCCGCCCTGGAATCGGTGCACCTTCCTGTGCCGCTGCTCGTGCTGCTGATCTGTGCTGCGATCGTCGTGGTGGCCACGCCGCTGTCGTCGACAGCGACCGCCGCCGCCATCGGCGCCCCAGCGGTGATCGCCATGGATTCCATGGGGATCCCCGCCGTCGTGGCCGTCTGCGCCGTGCTGCTGTGCACCTCGACGGAGGGGGCATCCCCGCCTGTCGGCGCGCCCATCTACCTCGCATCGTCCTTGGCGAAGGTTGAGCCGCGACGCATGTTCGTGCCGCTGATCGTCTGGTTCGTGGTCCCGGTCATTCTGCTCGCCTGGGTCGTGGCCCTGGGCTTCCTGCCGATCCCGCATTGAGCCATGGATCCGACAATGCACCGAAAGGAGCCGTCATGAGACGGATCGTTCTCGTCGTCTTCTGGGCCTCGCTGGCAGTCTTCCTGCTGCTGGGCCTCGGCATCGTGGCAGGTCAGCTGGCGGGAGTCCTGCTGGGCAGCGGAAGTATCGTGGCCGGGGTCGCCTCGGTCCTGAACTGGCCGGCCTTCTCCGCAGCGACGGTCTGCTCCCTGGCTGCGTTCGTCCTCGGTTACCTCCCCGATCCTGACCGTCCTTCGACGCGGGTGGAGCTGTCGGCAGACAATTGAGACGTCACTGATACGACACGAACCACGGCTTGGGGTCGTTGTCGAAGGTCTCCTCCGGGGTCCAGGTGGGGGTGTCCTCGTCGTAGAAGTTCTTCCACGCCATGCGCATGCCCTCGGGCAGGTCGCTCTTCAGAGCATCCCACGTGCCCAGCTTCAGCTCGCGGGTTCCGTGGCCGTCGGCGTGCACGACCATGGCGACCTCCGGTACAGACGCGTCGATGTTCTCGCGATCCGGGAGCATGTCCACGGAGAACTGGTGCAGGATCAGCACCTTCTGCGGAAGCTCGTCCTCCTGCACGATGCCGGCGAGCCACTGGGCGACCTCGTCGACCTCCGCGGCCTCGACCGAGCCGACCTGCACCATGTGCTGCCCTCCGGGCTGCAGCCGCCACTCGGGATCCAGGGCCAGGCCCACATGGGGCTCGCGCAGCAGGTCCTCGTAGCGCTTGGCCTGAGTCAGGAAGTCTGTGGAGCCGGGCTGCAGATCCAGCACGCAGTAGACGCCTGCCTCGCCGGCGGCGTCGATCCACGGGCGCAGCGTCTGGGGATCGAGCTCGTTGGAGTAGTCGCCGTCGGGCCCGGCCTCGGAGGAGGCGACGGTCGCGATGATCTCGAAGGCCGGGATGACCGGTTCCTCGGAGAACGGCTCGTACTCCTTGGCCAGCTCCTGCACGCGGGTGATGGACGCGTCGACGTCCTGCTCGCCCAGGCAGCCCAGCCCTGGGACGCCCGGGGAGCCGTAGAGGGCGATCATGCGCCGGCCGGGGAAGACCTCGGTGCCGCCGCCGGGCAGCTCGACCGGCTCCGGCGTCGACGACGCGCTGCCGCCCGTGGCCTCGGAGCCGCCCTGGCCGTCGTCGTCCTGCGAGCCGCAGGCGGCCAGGCTCAGCACCGCCGCGGCGGCGCCGCTCAGGAAGACGGATCGGGGGAGTCGGGCGCTGCTCATGGGGGTGAGCTCCTCTGCGGGAAGACATCGGGAAGAGCCCTCACCCTAAGCTCACTGAGCATGAGGAGCCCTCAGGGTTGCCCGGGGTTTCTCGTGGTCCCGGGCGCTCAAGCCACGGGGATCTGCCCCGTGGGCGGCGACGGGGTCCGACCTGCGCCGCGACCGTGGACGAGCCAGTAGTACGCGACGGCGACCAGCAGCACACCGGCTGCGCACAGGTACATCCCGCGGTAGCCGAGAGCGGGCACCGCAGAGCCGAGGACAGCGGGCCCGACGGTCGCGCCGAGGTCCATGCACAGGAAGAAGGTCGCCGTTGTCAGTCCCACGCGAGCGATTGGGGCGACCTTGACGGCCGCCGCCTGGGCCGCGGTGATGATCGCGCCGAAGGAGCAGCCCAGCATGGTCCCGGCCGCCAGCAGCATCCATCCGGAGCTCGCGAAGGCCAGCATGACCAGGGTCGCCGAGAACAGCACCAGCGCCGGAGGGATCACACTGTTGTCGCCGCGCCGGTCCTGCCGCCTGCCCAGGTACGGGCGCGTGAGGACGATGGCGATCGCGTACACGACGAAGAAGGCCGCGGCCGAGCTCACCAGATCCAGCTCCACGGCGTAGGCGTTGAGGTAGGTCAGGATCGTGGAGTAGGCCATGCCCGCGAAGACCATGAGCCCGGATATGGGGAGGGCGCGCGTCTCGATGATCGACGACAGCCGCCACTGCCGTGCCGAGCGGCGCTGGGCCTGAGTGAGCTCGACCTCGGGGACGCGCAGCACGAGCACCACGATCAGGGCCAGGCCCGCCACCGCGGAGACGAGCACGAAGAGGCTCCCGTAGCCGATCGAGCGCGAGAGCCACACGCCCAGGGCGGGGCCCACAGCTGTGGCCAGGGTGGTCGATAGCCCGAAGTACCCCGTGGCCTCACTGCGGCGCCGAGGCGGGATGACGCCCTGGACCGCCGCCGGGGCGATCGTGGTCACGGCGGCGAAGGCGATGCCGTTGACGAAGCGCACGGCCAGCAGCCCGGCCATCCCGGTGTCCGGCAGATAGGCCGTGGAGATCAGCGTGAACAGGACCATGGCCGTGACCAGGACGCGCCGCCGTCCGATGAGCTCCATGTACTTGCCCGTGAGCAGCCGGGCGATCACCGCGCCGACGGTGAACGACGACGTCGTCAGCCCGGCCTCGGCCTGACCGGCCGAGAAGCGGTCCATCGCGTAGGCGGCCGAGATGGTGGTCACGAGGTAGAACTGCATGGACACCAGGAACTGGACCAGCCACAGCAGCACGAACCGGGTGCTCAGGATCCGCTGCGACAGGTCCTTGGACGCCTCGGGTGCGGGGCGCTGCAGCAGCGGGATCTGTCCGGTGACCGGCTGGTCGTAGCGCAGCGGCTCGACCTCGGGCTCGTCGTTCCGCCGGTCCTCGTGGGGATCGTCGGGGTCGTCCTGCGGGGCGGGAGGCGTCGTCATATGGCTGCGGGGACTCCGTTCGGGACAGGCGGCGACCGGGATGGCTGGGGCACGACCATTGTGCCCCGCCCGCAGAGGCTTGCCTCGCGAGCTGCGTCGTCGCACCGCGCCGGTAGCATGGCCTGGTCGCGCGGCCCCTGTACGGCCGCGTCCCTCGAACCGAAAGGCTGCAGCAGCTCATGAGCGAGTCCGTGTCCCAGAACCCCTCCGCGCAGGATCCCAGCGTCGGCGGGATCACCGTCACCGTGGACGGACAGCAGCAGCAGGTCGCGACCGGCACCACCGCCGCCGACCTCTACCAGGGCCAGCGGGAGGTCGTCGTCGCCCGGGTCGACGGCACCCTGCGGGATCTGGCCACGCCCTTGGCCGAGGGCCAGTCCATCGAGCGCGTGCTGATCTCGGACCCGGAGGGCCTGGAGGTCCTGCGCCACTCGACCGCCCACGTGATGGCCCAGGCGGTGCAGGAGCTCAAGCAGGAGGCCAAGCTCGGCATCGGCCCGTACATCACGGACGGGTTCTACTTCGACTTCGACGTCGATGAGGCCTTCACCCCGGAGGATCTCAAGGCGCTGGAGAAGCGCATGCAGAAGATCGTGAACTCCACGCAGAGCTTCCGCCGGCGCTCCGTGACCCACGATGAGGCCGTCGCGGAGATGGCCGATGAGCCCTACAAGCTCGAGCTGATCGGGCTGGCCCAGGGCCCCGGCTCCGGTGCGGAGGTCGCCGCCACGGAGGGCGCCTCGCAGGAGGTGGCCGCTGGCGAGCTGACCATCTACGACAACGTCGACCGCAAGTCCAGCGAGATCGTCTGGAAGGACCTGTGCCGCGGGCCCCACCTGCCGGACACCAAGCTGATCGGCAACGGATTCGCCCTGATGCGCTCGGCGGCGGCCTACTGGCGCGGCTCGGAGAAGAACAAGCAGCTGCAGCGCATCTACGGCACGGCATGGCCCACCAAGGACGAGCTCAAGGCGTACAAGGATCGGCTCGCCGAGGCCGAGCGCCGCGATCACCGCAAGCTGGGCTCCGAGCTGGACCTGTTCTCCTTCCCGGACGAGATCGGCTCCGGCCTGGCCGTGTTCCACCCCAAGGGCGGTCTGATCCGCATGGAGATGGAGAACCTCTCGCGCGAGCAGCACGTCAAGCACGGCTACTCCTTCGTGAACACGCCGCACATCACCAAGTCCACGCTCTACGAGATCTCCGGTCACCTGGGCTTCTACAAGGACGGCATGTTCCCGCCCATGCAGATGGACGAGGAGCGCGATGCCGCAGGCAATGTCACCAAGCAGGGCCAGGACTACTACCTCAAGCCCATGAACTGCCCCATGCACAACCTGATCTTCCGCCAGCGCGGCCGCTCCTACCGCGACCTGCCGCTGCGGCTCTTCGAGTTCGGCACGGTGTACCGCAACGAGAAGTCCGGCGTGATCCACGGCCTGACCCGCGCCCGCGGCTTCACGCAGGACGACGCCCACATCTACTGCACGCGCGAGCAGATGCGCGATGAGATCGCCACCACGCTGGACTTCGTGCTGGACCTGCTGAAGGCCTACGGCCTCGATGACTTCTACCTCGAGCTGTCCACGCGGGACCCGGAGAAGTCGATCGGCGACGACGCCGCCTGGGAGGAGGCCACCACCACGCTGGAGGAGGTCGCCACCGCCTCGGGTCTGGAGCTCGTGCCGGACCCGGAGGGCGCTGCGTTCTACGGCCCCAAGATCTCGGTCCAGGCTCGCGACGCCATCGGGCGCACCTGGCAGATGTCCACGATCCAGCTGGACTTCTTCATGCCCGAGCGCTTCGACCTCGAGTACGCGGCCGCCGACGGCTCCCGTCAGCGCCCCGTCATGATCCACCGCGCGCTGTTCGGCTCGATCGAGCGCTTCTTCGGCGTGCTGACCGAGCACTACGCAGGCGCCTTCCCGGCGTGGCTGGCGCCCGAGCAGGTCCGTGCCATCCCGGTGGCTGAGGCCTTCGACGACTACCTGGGCGATGTCGTGGCAAAGCTGCGCACCGCCGGGGTGCGCGCCGAGCTCGACTCATCCTCGGACCGGTTCCCCAAGAAGATCCGCACCGCGTCCAAGGACAAGGTGCCGTTCGTGCTGATCGCAGGCGGCGACGACGCCGAGGCCGGTGCGGTGTCCTTCCGCTTCCGTGACGGCTCGCAGGAGAACGGCGTGCCGGTCGAGGAGGCCGTCGCCCGGATCGCCGCGCACGTGAGCAACCGCGTGAACGACGACCCCGTCCCCTCAGCCGCCGCAGGCGATGAGACGGTCGGGCAGGCCCCCGGCGTGGACGCCGATGCGCCGGGGTCGCAGGGCGCGCAGTCATGAGCACGGGGGAGCAGGACGCGCGCGTGGGCCAGCACCACTGGGTGCGCCAGGACGACTTCGAGATCCCCGGGGTGCCGGATTCGTTCCAGCGCCTGTGGACCCCGCATCGGCTGGCCTACGTGCGCGGTGAGGACACCTCGGTCGAGACAGTGCCGGGCTGCCCGTTCTGCACGGGTCCCGAGCGCAGGGACGACGAATCCCTGATCGTCTTCCGCGGCGCGCACTGCTTCGTGATCCTCAACCTGTTCCCCTACAACCCGGGCCACCTGCTGGTGTGCCCGTACCGCCACGTGGCGGATCTGACGGAGCTGACGGACCAGGAGCTCACCGAGCTCATGCGCCTGACCCGCGACGCTGTCGTGGCAGTGAGCGAGGCCTCGCACCCGAACGCCTTCAACACGGGGCTGAATCTGGGCCAGGCGGCTGGCGGTTCGCTGTCGGATCACCTGCACATGCATGTGGTGCCGCGGTGGATCGGGGACTCCAACTTCCTGCCCGTGACCGCGCACACCAAGGCGATCATGGACTCGCTGGGCGGGACGTGGATCGATGTCCGGGAGCACTGGCCGGAGCCGGATTCGGCGGCGCCGTCGTCCGTTGCGGCAGGTCAGGATCCGACCGCGCCGTCCGAGGAGAGCTGATCGCCCCGGCCTCGCCCGCAGCCATGCAGCCTCCTTCGACTCTGTGTGGCATCCAGCGGCCGAGTCCGCACCGTTGAGCCATCGATAGGCCGAGTCTTCACCGCTTCCGCGCTGAAACGGTGTCAGATCGGCCTCTGGAGTCGCGACGGGTGCGGAATCGGCCGACGGATGGCAGTGAGGTGAAGAAGCGGCCGCTCGATGCCGCTCCGGGGATAACTGAGTGCACTTAGGCTGAGGGGATCCGCAACGCCGCGGGTTCGCTTTCGGAGGCTGCGGCAGGTGAATCGACGGGAGCCACGATGTCCGCGAACCAAGGCACGCCGAGCTGCCCGGCGACGGCCGCGCTCAAGCACCTGAAGGCGCAGCTGGGGACGCGGCTGAGCACCGACCCCGCTGAGCTCGAGCCGCTGCGGGAGGACCGCTCGGGACACCGCAGCGACGGCGCCCCTCTGGCGCTGATCCGCGCCGGAAGCATCGAGGACGTCCAGCTCGTGTGCCGCACCGCCTCCGAGCACGGCATCCCGGTCGTCACCCGCGGCGCGGGCACCGGCCTGGCCGGAGGGGCGTGCGCCGGCCCCGGAGAGCTCGTGCTCTCCACGCAGGACCTGGATCAGGTGCACGAGATCTCGGTGCCCAACCGGCTGGGCGTCGTCGGGCCCGGGATCCTCAACGGCGCGCTGAACGCACAGCTCGCCGCGCACGGGCTGTGGTGGGCCCCGGACCCCGCGAGCAAGGACATCTCCACGGTGGGCGGCAACATCGCCATGAACGCCGGCGGCCTTCTGTGCGCCAAGTACGGTGTGACCCGCGAAGCGGTGCTCACGCTGAAGATAGTGCTCGCAGACGGCCGCCTGATCTCGGTGGGTCACCGCACCGTGAAGGGCGTGACCGGTTACGACCTGTGCACGCTGCTGATCGGCTCGGAGGGCACGCTGGGCGTGATCGTGGAATGCACGCTGGCGCTGCGTCCCGTCGTGACGAGGCCCCGGCCGGTGGTCGCGGCGAGCTTCCCCAGCCTCCTCTCCGCCTCGGCGGCCGCCTCCGCCGTGATGGCCGAGGGGCTCACCCCGGCGCTGCTCGAGCTGATGGACGGGCCCACGGTGGAGTGCGTCGAGCAGCTGCGCGGTCGGCGCATCGGAGCGCCCGGGTCGTCGTTCCTGCTGGCCCAGACCGACGGGCCCGAAGGGGCCGAGGTCGCAGGGCGGATCGCGGCGATCCTCGAGCGCGCAGGGGGCGAGGTCCGAGCGGCCGAGGACGAGGCGGAGGCCGAGGAGCTCATCGGTCTGCGACGCAGAGCGTTCCCGGCGCTGGAGGCGCGTGCGCAGCGGATGGCCCAGGAGGGCGGCTTCGCCGGCGGCGGCTCGATCCTGGTCGAGGACATCGCCGTGCCGCGCGACCGGCTGGCCGAGGCCTTCGAGCGGATCCGCGAGATCGAGCTGCGTCACGGGATCCTCATCCCCACGACCACCCACGCCGGCGACGGCAACCTGCACCCGATCTTCCTGGTCGGCGACGACGAGGTCCCCGAGCGGACCTGGGAGGCCGCCGGAGAGGTCTTCCGGATCGCCCTGGAGCTGGGCGGCACGCTGTCGGGGGAGCACGGCATCGGCCTGCTCAAGCGGCGCTGGCTCGGAGATGAGCTCGGAGAGGATCAGCTGGACCTCCAGGCGCAGATCCGCGCGGTGTTCGATCCGCAGGGGATCCTCAATCCCGGCAAGGTCTTCGCACGGGAGCACTGAACCTGGCGGCGAGCCCCGGCCCTGCCGTCGCTGAGTCGTCAGGGCGACGAACTAGGATGTCCGCCATGTCCAGACCACTTGTGAGGCTCCTCGGCCAGGGCGTGCGCGCCGCCACCAAGCTGCGCGGCGGAGGCTCGGCGTTCCCCGGGCTGGTGATGGAGAAGCTGCACCCGGACTTCGTGGCCGAGCAGCTGGCCCGGCTGCCCCAGGGCGTCGTGGTGATCTCCGGGACCAACGGCAAGACGACCACCACCAAGATGGCCGTCCAGCTGCTCGAGTCCCAGGGCCTGCGCGTGTTCACCAACCGCACCGGCTCGAACTTCGTGCGCGGGGTGGCGGCCTCCCTGCTGGAGGAGATCTCCCTGACCGGCAGGCTGGACGCGGACATCGCCGTGCTGGAGCTCGACGAGGCCCACGCGGTCCACTTCGTGAAGCTCGTCCAGCCCCGGTTCGCACTGCTGCTCAACGTCATGCGAGATCAGCTCGACCGCTTCGGCGAGATCGACACCACCCGCCGCATGCTCTCGCAGATCGCGGCGGCCACCACCGAGGCCGTGGTCCTCAACCGCGAGGACCCGCGCATCGCCTCTCTGGCCGATGACGTCCGCCCCGGGACCGCGGTGCACTGGTACGGGCTGTCGGAGAAGCTGCGGCCCATGTTCCCGTCGGACGACGACATGCGCGGCGCCGACGGCCCCGAGGCTCCGGTGCCGTCGCAGGAGGCCAAGCCGGAGGCGATCGTCCAGCTCGAGGACTTCGAGGCCACCGACGTCACGTTCTCCGTGCGCGGGGAGCCGGCGCAGGCGGAGGTCCATCTCTACGGCGTCTACAACGTCTACAACGCCGCGGCCGCCCTGGCGCTGGCGCTGACCGTCTCGCAGGAGCGCAGCGGCCTGTCCGCCGCGCTGCCGTCGCTGCTGGGGGAGCTGTCCCGCGTGACCCCGGCCTTCGGACGCGGCGAGACGATCATGGTCGACGGCACCCCGCTGCAGCTGCTGCTCGTGAAGAACCCCGCGGGCTTCCGCCTGTCGCTGGCCTCCGCCGCACCGGAGTCCTACGCGACCATGATCTCCATCAACGACGAATACGCCGACGGTCGCGACGTCTCCTGGCTGTGGGACGTCGAGTTCGAGTCCCTGCGCGGCGGGGGAGTGGACATGGTCACCGGCACGCGCGCCTGGGACATGGCTCTGCGCCTGGACTACGACCAGGTGCAGGTCGGCGCCGTCGAGCCGGACATCGCCCGAGCGCTCACGGAGTTCATCGCCTCCGCCGACGGACGCCCCATGCGCGTTTTCTGCACCTACACGTCCATGCTCACGCTGCGCCGCGAGCTGCGCGCCGTGGCCGTCGTGCCCGAGATCTGAGAGAGGACCGCGATGACCACTGCGACTCCCAACCTCCCCGCCGCAGGAGCCGAGCCCGAGCTCGGCGGGCAGGGCGAGATCCACCTCGTGCAGCTCTATCCGCGCGACATGAACATCTACGGCGACTGGGGCAACACGCTGACGCTCAAGCGCCGTCTCGAGCGCCGCGGCTACAGCGTGCGCGTCACCGACTACAACCCCGGCGACTCCTTCCCCGGCGACGGCGACATCTTCGTGGGCGGCGGCGGCCAGGACTCCGGGCAGTTCCGCGTCATGGAGGACCTGCAGCGCATCAAGCCCCTGCTGCTGGAGCTGGTGGAGGACGGCGCGCCCATGCTCGCGATCTGCGGGCTCTACCAGCTCTTCGGCCACCGGTTCCGCACGATCGGCGGTGAGACGCTGACCGGCGTGGGGATCTTCGACCTCGAGACCGTCGGGGGCCCGGAGCGGCTGATCGGCAACATCGTCACCGAGTCGCCCGATCTCGGCACCGTGATCGGCTACGAGAACCACTCCGGTCTGACCCACCTGGGCGCGGGCCAGAAGCCCTTCGGCAAGGTGGTCTCCGGTGCGGGCAACGACGGCCAGGACGGCACGGAGGGCGCGGTGACCCGCGAGGTCATCGGCACCTATCTGCACGGCTCCCTGCTGCCCAAGAACCCGGCGGTGGCCGATCACCTCATCGCCACGGCGGTGCGGCGACGCTATGCGCACGAGACCCTCGAGCCGCTGAACGATCTGCTGGCGGAGAAGGCGCGGGAGGTCGCGGCCTCCCGTCCGCGCTGAGCCCGGGACCCGTCGCCTACAATCGACCAGCAGACTTCCCAGCGCAGCGTCATGCGCCGCGGTGGTGCGCCGCACGGCCCCTCCGGCCGTGACCGGCACCCCCGACGCACGCGCTGCCAGCCGCCGCCGGGAGGAGCCCGGCGCTGCGGCACCGACACGAACCAGGAGGCAAGCCATGTCCGGTCACTCCAAGTGGGCCACGACCAAGCACAAGAAGGCCGCCATCGACGCCAAGCGCGCCAAGGCCTTCGCCAAGTACATCAAGGGCATCGAGGTCGCCGCGCGCCAGGGCGGCGCCGACACCGCGGGCAACCCGGCGCTGGATCTGGCCGTGTCCAAGGCCAAGAAGAACTCGGTGCCCAACGACAACATCGACCGCGCCATCAAGCGCGGCGCCGGCCTGACCGGCGAGGTCATCGAGTACTCGGAGATCTTCTACGAGGCCCGCGGCCCCCAGGGCTCGGCGCTGTACATCGAGTGCCTGACCGACAACAAGAACCGCGCGGCCTCCGAGGTCCGCGTGGCCGTGACTCGCAACGGCGGCACCATGGCCGATCCGGGCTCGGTCACCTTCATGTTCGAGCGCAAGGGCGTGGCCGAGGTCGCCAAGGCCGACGGCGTCACCGAGGACGACGTCATGATGGCCGTGCTGGACGCCGGGGCGGAGGAGGTCATCGAGGACCAGGACGTCTTCGAGGTCATCTCCGAGGCCACCGACCTGCCCCAGATCCGCACGGCTCTGGACGAGGCGGAGCTGGAGTACAACAACGACGACCCCCAGTTCCGCCCGAACATGAAGGTCGAGCTCGACGCCGACGCCGCGCGCAAGTTCCTGCGCCTGGCCGATGCGATCGAGGAGCTCGACGACGTCCAGAACGTCTACTCCAACGTGGAGATCACCCCCGAGGTCGCCGCCCAGCTCGAGGACGAGGACTGAGCCAGGCTCCGGCACCCGCCCGACGTCCGGCCATGGGCTCCGCGGCCAGGGCGCAGGCCCCCGAGCAGGTCATCCTGGGCGTCGATCCCGGGCTGACCCGCTGCGGGTTCGGGATCGTGCGCATGCGCGCCGACCGCCGCGCCGAATGGGTCCACCACGAGGTCCAGGGCACAGGCGCCGACGAGCCCCTGGAGCAGCGGATCCTGCGCATCGCCCAGGCGGCCGATCAGCTGCTCGAGCGCTTCGCCCCGGATGCTTTGGCGATCGAGCGCGTGTTCGCGCAGAACAACGCCCCCACCGTGGTCGGCACCGCCCAGGCCTCGGGCGTGGTGATCGCCGCCGCAGCCGCTCGCGGGGTCCCCGTCGCCTGGCACACCCCGTCCGAGGTCAAGGCCGCGGTCACCGGCGACGGCTCGGCCGAGAAGGCCGCCGTGACCAAGATGATCGCGCGCATCCTCCGCCTCGAGCAGCTGCCGCGTCCGGCCGACGCCGCCGATGCCCTGGCGATCGCGGTCTGCCACGGCTGGCGCTCCGGTGTGGGCGCGGGCCTGGACGCCCAGGCGGGCACTACGACCACGCACCAGGGCGCCCGCACGGGACTGCAGCGCGCGACCCAGGAGCGCGGCACCGCCCTGACACCCGCTCAGCGCGCCTGGCAGGCCGCGGAGCAGAAGGCTCGGCGCGGCCACTGAGGGACCGCATCGTCCTCGGGTGCGGGCCCTCGCCCCGGGCGAGGGCCTGCACTGTGTGGTCGTCGCGGCTTGGTAGGGTGAGCGAGGCATCGTACTGATGTTCGAATGGCTGCCCGATTCGCGGGCGGCTCCCCGCATCGAGGAGAGGGTGTTCCCATGATCGCGTCCGTGCGCGGCGAGGTGCTGCACAAGGGGCTGAGCACGGCCGTCGTCGACGTCATGGGGCTGGGCCTCGAGCTGCAGGCCACCCCGCAGACTCTCTCCGGGCTGCACGAGGGCCGCGAGGCCCGGCTGGCCACCGCGTTCGTGGCGCGCAAGGACGACTCCCCGCTGCTGTTCGGCTTCGCGGACGCGGAGGAGAAGGAGATCTTCGAGACCATGCTGGGCGTCTCCGGCATCGGTCCGCGCACCGCACTGGCGGTGCTGGCCGCGCTGGGCACGCAGGAGGTCCGCACGGCCATCGCCCAGGGCGACCCCAAGCCGTTCACCACCGTCTCCGGGATCGGGCCCAAGGGCGCCAAGCGCATCGTGCTCGAGCTCGCGGACAAGCTCGTTCCCGCCGATCCGGCACCGGCCTCGGCCCCGCAGGCGGCGCAGATCCCGCTGTGGCGCACCCAGGTCACGGAGGCCCTCACGGGTCTGGGCTGGAACGAGAAGGACGCCTCGGCGGCCATCGACGACGCCCTGGTCGGTCGAGAGGAGCTCGCCGACTCCGGTGACGTCGCCCTGATCTTGCGCACCGTGCTCGCGTGGCTCGGCGCCCGGGCCTCGGCTCCTGCCGCCGGCCGGGGCTCGACTCGCACGGGGGAGGGCCGCTGAGCATGGACGCACAGCACAGCGGGTCCGAGCGCCTGGTGGGCGGGGAGCCGGAGCTGGACGAGCGCGCCGTCGAATCGGCCCTGCGCCCCGAGTCCCTGGCGGACTTCGTGGGTCAGCCGCGTGTGCGCCAGCAGCTCTCCCTGGTCCTGGAGGCCTCCAGACTGCGGGGCCGCAGCGCCGATCACGTGCTGCTGTCCGGACCTCCCGGTCTGGGCAAGACCACGCTGGCCATGATCATCGCCCAGGAGATGGGCGCTCCGCTGCGCATCTCCTCCGGGCCTGCCATCCAGCACTCCGGCGACCTGGCCGCGATCCTGTCCTCCCTGACTGAGGGCGAGGTCCTGTTCCTCGACGAGATCCACCGCATGTCCCGGCCCGCCGAGGAGATGCTCTACATGGCCATGGAGGACTTCCGGGTCGACATCGTGGTGGGCAAGGGCGCCGGGGCCACCTCCATCCCGCTGGACCTGCCTCCGTTCACCCTGGTCGGTGCCACCACGCGCGCCGGGCTGCTGCCGGGACCGCTGCGCGATCGCTTCGGCTTCACCGGGCACCTCGAGTTCTACAGCGACCACGAGCTCGTCTCCGTGCTGCGCCGCTCCGCCGGGCTGCTGGACCTGCGCCTGTCCACGGAGGGCTTCGAGGAGGTCGCCACCCGCTCCCGCGGCACTCCGCGCATCGCCAACCGCCTGCTGCGCCGCGTGCGCGACTGGGCGCTGGTCCACGGCGTGGACAGCATCGACGCCCGCGCCTGCTCCGCCGCCCTGGAGATGTACGAGGTCGACTCGCGGGGCCTGGACCGCCTGGACCGCTCGGTGCTCGAGGCGCTGGTCCGCCACTTCGGCGGCGGACCGGTGGGGCTGTCCACCCTGGCGATCGCCGTGGGGGAGGAGACGGAGACCGTCGAGGAGGTCGCCGAGCCGTACCTGGTCCGCGAGGGCCTGCTGGCGCGGACCCCGCGAGGACGCATCGCCATGCCCGCGGCTTGGGAGCACCTGGGACTGGTACCGCCCGAGCACGCAGCCTTCCGGGACACTGCGGTGCGCCAGGCCCTCGGCGACCAGGACCCCCCGCAGCAGTAGCCCTCCGGACGGCGACCGGCTGCGATCCGGCGCCTGGGAGCCCGCTGACCGGGCCCTGCGCGGCCGCGTCCCCTACCATGGACGGGAATCCTCGCCGCCGCCGCGTTGCCCCACGTGCTTGTCCAGGGGCGGAGTCCCGGTCGCGGCACCGACCACCACGCGATGCGCAGAAGCGCATCGCAGGATCAGGAGTCTGCATGACACCCGTCGTCACCGAATCGCTGTCCGCCGCCGGAGCCGCTGGAGGCGGCGGGTCCTCCATGCTGCTCTTCGGCTTCATGCTGCTGCTGATCATCGGCATGTTCTGGTTCTCCAGCCGCACCCGCAAGAAGCAGCAGGAGAAGCTGAAGTCGCAGCAGCGCGCCATGGAGCCCGGCATGGAGGTCATGACGAGCTACGGCCTCTACGGCCGCCTGGTCTCCAAGGACGAGGACGCCGTCAAGGCCGTCATCGAGATCGCCCCGGGCACCCAGGTCACCGTGCACCTGCAGACCCTCACCAACGTGGTCGAGCGTGACACCCCCGCTGCCGGCGGCACGGATGCCGCAGGCTCCACCGCAGCAGGGGGCGCCTCCGCTGACGAGACCCCAGCCGGCGACCCCACGGATCCCCGCGATCCGGGAGCCGACTCCTCCCGCTGATCAGCCAGCACCCGCGCCTCGGCCCCGTCGGCCGGGGCGCTCGTGCGTGTTGCGGCACCTGAGACCGTCTCTTCGGGTCCACCCGCGCCCGCCCGGCCCACGTGTGCCGCGCTTCACAGCCCCCTCGAACCCCGCAAGGATCTGCGCCCCGATGTCGACATCGCCAGAAGATCGCTCGTCCGCGAGCACCCCCGGCCGCGAGCCGGGGGACCGGAAGAAGAAGCCGCGCCGCAGCGAGCAGGAGACGACGGCCCAGCGGGCGCAGCGTCGTCAGCTCGGCGGCACCGAGCTGCACCGGGCGGTGAGAACTGCTCGAGGCTCGCTCGTGGGCATGTTCGTGCTGCTGGTCGCCATGCTCGGCGTGCTGGGCTGGGGCGCAGGTCAGGGCCACACCGGCTGGGGGCCGCGCCTGGCGCTGGACCTCGAGGGCGGCACGCAGATGATCCTGACCCCTGAGCTGACCGGTCAGCAGGAGGGCGAGGAGATATCCCAGGAGCAGCTCGACCAGGCGGTGGAGATCATCCGCCAGCGCGTCGACGGCTCCGGCGTCTCGGAGGCCGAGGTCTCCACCCAGGGCGGCGAGAACATCGTCGTGTCCATGCCGGGCACGCCCGATCAGGAGACCCGGGACCTGATCCAGACCTCGGCGCAGATGAGCTTCCGACCCGTGCTGATGGTCGGCCCCGCCGAGGCCACTCCGGAGGACGAGCGCACCCCCGAGGACGAGCAGGTCGAGCCGGACGGCGAGCCCACGGACTCGTCGGACCCCAACTGGGTCGACGGCGATCTGATGGCCAAGTACGAGGCCACGGACTGCACGCAGCCGCAGACCCCCGAGCAGCGCGCCGCCCAGGACCCGGAGGCGGCCATCGTCGCCTGCGATCCCAGCGGCGGCGGCAAGTACATCCTCGGCCCGATCGAGCTCGAGGGCACCGATATCTCGGACTCGTCGTACGGCATGGCCCAGGGTGCCAACGGGACGACCACCGGCCAGTACGCCGTGAACATCCAGTTCAACGAGGAAGGCACCCAGACCTTCAAGGAGCTCTCCGAGCGCCTGAACTCGATCGGTCAGACCAGCCCCGGGGACCCCCGCAGCCAGTTCGCGATCCTGCTGGACGGCGAGGTCATCTCCGCACCGTCCATGGACGCGGTCATCCCCGACGGCCAGGCGCAGATCACCGGCTCCTTCACGGAGGAGGACGCGCAGTTCCTCTCCGAGCAGCTGCGCTACGGCTCGCTGCCCGTGAGCTTCGAGATCTCCTCGGAGCAGCAGATCTCGGCCACCATGGGCGCCGATCAGCTGCGCTGGGGCGTCATCGCCGGGCTCATCGGCCTGGTCCTGGTGGCCGTCTACTGCCTGTTCCAGTACCGCCTGCTGGGCCTGGTGACCATCGCTTCGCTCGTGGTGCTGGGCGTGGCGTCCTGGCTGGCCATCGTGCTGCTGGGCTGGGGCATGAACTACCGCCTGTCGATGGCGGGCGTGGCCGGCCTGATCGTGTCGATCGGCATGGCCGCCGACTCGTTCATCGTCTACTTCGAGCGCATCCGCGATGAGATCCGCATCGGGCGCACGATCCCAGCGGCCATCGATCACGGCTGGAAGCGCGCGCGTCAGACCGTGATCGCCTCCAAGTCCGTGAACCTGATCGCCTCGGTGGTGCTCTACTTCGTGGCCGTGGGCAACGTGCGCGGCTTCGCGTTCACTCTGGGCCTGACCGCGGTGATCGACCTGGTGGTCGTGTTCCTGTTCACCCATCCCGTCATGGTCCTGCTCTCGCGCACCCGCTTCTTCACTCAGGGCCGCAAGGGCTCCGGGCTGGATCCCGAGTCCCTCGACGCCGTGCCGTTCTACCGCGGCGCCGGTCGCACCCGCACCCCGGACGACCTGGACCCGGCCGCCGGTGCCGTGGCGGAGGAGTCCGCCGTGCAGAGCGCCCCGGCCGAGCAGGAGCTCGTGGGCGCGTCCTCGCCGCTCAGCTCCCGCACGGAGCACGCGGCCTCCACGGAGCCCGACGACGACAGCGCCCCCGAGAGCTCCGCGGCGCACAGTGCTGCAGTGACAGAGGACTCTCCCGGGCCCGGCAAGGCAGCGACCGAGGCTCAGAGCACCGGCTCGAGCGCTGCTGCGGGCAGGCCCTCCCGCCGCAGCGCGGGGGCCCCGGACGACGAGCGCGGTCTCACCGTGGCCGAGCGCCGCCGTCGGGCCCGGCGCGCGGCAGGCGAGTCATCGCCGTCGGGCCCGCCGCCCCCGCAGGACCCAGAAGCGACCCGCCCGGCCTCCGACCGACGCACGAACGAGGAGGACGCCTGATGTCCCGCTTCTCAGACTTCGGCAACGACCTCTACAGCGGTCGTCGCTCCTTCGGCTTCGTGCCCCGCCGCGGGCTGTGGCTGGCCATCGCCGGCGTGCTCGTGGTCATCAGCCTGCTGATCCCCGTGGTCAAGGGCGGCTTCAACCTGGGCATCGACTTCACCGGCGGCTCCGAGTTCACGATCTCCTCGGTGGCCGACGACGATCCGCAGGTCGGCCAGCAGGCGCTGCAGGACACCGGTGCCACCGAGGAGGGCGAGGTCACCAACATCGCCCCGGGCACCATGCGCGCCCAGACGGAGCAGCTCGACGACGAGCAGACCCTGGAGGTCCGCGACGCCCTGGCCCAGGCCTATGACGTCCCGGCCGAGAACGTCACCTCGAACTTCGTGGGCCCCACCTGGGGCGCGGGGATCTCGCAGCAGATGCTGCGCGGCCTGGTGATCTTCCTGGTGCTCACCGCGGTCGTGATGGCTCTGTACTTCCGCACCTGGAAGATGTCCGTGGCCTCGATGGCAGGCGTGTTCGTCACGGTGGCACTCACCGTGGGCACCTACTCGCTCGTGGGCTTCGAGGTCACGCCCTCGGCCGTCATCGGCTTCCTGACCGTGCTGTCGTACTCGCTGTACGACACCGTGGTCGTCTTCGACAAGGTCCGCGAGAACACCAAGGGCCTGCTCGACGGCTCCGCGCCGGCCTCCCGCAGGCAGCGCGGGTTCCTGGGGCAGATCAACCTGGCGGCCAACCAGACGCTGGTGCGCTCGATCAACACCTCGATCGTGGGCCTGCTGCCCGTGGGCGCCATCCTGTTCATCGGCGCCGCGCTGCTGGGTGCAGGAACGCTCAAGGACCTGGCGCTGTCGCAGTTCGTGGGCATCATCTACGGCACGCTGGCCACGCTGTTCGTGGCCACGCCGCTGTATGCGGCGCTGCGCTCCCGCGAACCGGCCGTGCGCCGGATCGACGAGGCTGCCGAGGCCTCCGCCGGCCGCTCCGGTGCTTCGGGCGAGGACACCGAGGTGCCGCTCGACGACGAGGCCGCGGGCAGCGTCACCACAGGTGCGACCACGACCCGCGCCGGGGGCTCCACAGCCTGAGGATGCGGCCCGATGTGGTCTGGAGCATGTCCCGGTAGTCCTACAATTGCCGGATTGATCCACTTCGGGGATCGCGTGGAAGGGCCGGGCGCTGAACCTGGCCGGACCGAGAACAGGAGGCGGAGATGATCGAGGGCCGCAGGGGAGTCATCGACGACGGCCGGGGGCGGCCTCCGCGCGCGCCCGAACCCTCCGCCGAAGCCGTCGAGCCCGCCCAGGAGGGCGCCTCGGCGGAGACCTCGCCGCAGCCCTCCGCCGATCGGTCAGGCGACAGCGACTCCGTCGCGGCGGCCCCGGAAGCCTCGGTGACTTTCGGTGCCGCCTCGAAGGCGACCGCCGACTCCGCCGCCGACGACCCGGACGAGGCCATCGAGCGCCGGTCCCGCCAGCTCGAGGCCGAGGAGGCCGAGCGTGCGGCGCGGCGTCGCACGGGCTCGAGCGCCGGGGGCACGCACTGGGTCGTGCCCGCCTCGCGCCCGGTCTTCGGCCGCGCGGTGTTCCCGGGGCGCTCGGAGCGCACCCGCTCCACGCTGTCGTACCTGTCGGGGGCCTCGATCTCGTCGTCCCCGCTGATCGAGCCGCTGCTGCGCACCGTGCGCGAGAACGCTCCCGACGAGGACCTGGCGGTCCTGCAGCGCGCGTTCTCCGTGGCCGATGAGCGCCACCAGGGGCAGAAGCGCAAGAGCGGCGACCCGTACATCACTCATCCGGTGGCCGTGACGACCATCCTGGCCGAGCTCGGCATGACCGGCCCGGTGCTGGTCGCCGCGCTGCTGCACGACACGGTCGAGGACACCGACTACACCCTCGAGGACCTCACCGAGGAGTTCGGCGAGGAGGTCGCGGCGCTCGTCGACGGCGTGACCAAGCTCGACAAGGTGCAGTACGGGGAGAACGCGCAGGCCGAGACCGTGCGCAAGATGATCGTGGCCATGGCCAAGGACATCCGCGTGCTGCTGATCAAGCTCGCCGACCGGCTGCACAACGCCCGCACGTGGCGCTTCGTGTCCCAGGAGTCCTCGGGGCGCAAGGCGCGCGAGACCCTGGAGATCTTCGCTCCGCTGGCTCACCGCCTGGGCCTGAACACGATCAAGTGGGAGCTCGAGGATCTGTCCTTCGCGGCGCTGTATCCCAAGATCTATGAGGAGATCGTGCGGATGGTGGGGGAGCGCCAGCCCCAGCGCGAGCGCAACCTGGCCCAGATCCGCTCCCTGGTGGCCGAGGACCTGGACAAGGCCGAGATCGAGGCCACGATCACGGGGCGCCCCAAGCACTACTACTCCGTCTACCAGAAGATGGTCGTGCGGGGTAAGGACTTCGACGAGATCCAGGACCTGCTGGCCGTGCGCGTGCTCGTGGGCACGGTGCGCGAGTGCTATGCGGCCCTCGGTGCCCTGCATGCGCGGTGGCGGCCCCTGCCGGGGCGGTTCAAGGACTACATCGCCATGCCCAAGTTCAACATGTACCAGTCGCTGCACACCACGGTGCTGGGACCGAACGGGCGCCCGGTCGAGATCCAGATCCGCACCCACGACATGCACCAGCGCGCCGAGTACGGCGTGGCCGCGCACTGGAAGTACAAGGCCTCCGGCGCCGCCGACGGCCCCGCGGCCAAGGCGGATGCCGATGACATCGGCTGGCTGAAGTCCCTGGTGTCCTGGCAGGACGAGACGCGGGACTCGACCGAGTTCCTGGACTCGCTGCGCTACCAGATCGACACCAAGGAGGTCTTCGTCTTCACGCCCAAGGGCGATGTCATGGCGCTGCCCGTGGGCTCCACCCCGGTGGACTTCGCCTACGCCGTGCACACGGAGGTCGGCGACAAGACCATCGGTGCGCGGGTCAACGGCAAGCTCGTGGCGCTGTCCTCCGAGCTGCAGCACGGCGACTGGGTCGAGGTGCTGACTTCCAAGTCGGAGGCGGCCGGGCCGTCGCAGGACTGGCTGAAGTTCGTCTCCTCGCCGCGGGCCCGGTCCAAGATCAAGCAGTGGTTCTCCAAGGAGCGCCGCGAGGAGGCCATCGAGCGCGGCCAGGAGTCGCTGACCCGTGCGCTGCGCAAGCACCACCTGCCGCTGCAGCGCACGGTCACGCAGGAGGCTCTGGTCTCAGCGGCGCACACGCTGAACAAGTCGGACATCGCCGAGCTCTACGAGGCCATCGGCACCGACTCGGTCACGGCGCGGCAGGTCGTGGACCTGCTGGTGGAATCGGCCGGCGGCGAGGAGGGCTCGGCCGAGGAGATCGACGACACCTCCACGCCCATCCAGCCGGTGCGCTCCCGCGTGGTCGACTCCGGCGTGGCCGTGGACGGCGCCAGCGACGTCTACGTGAAGCTCGCCCGCTGCTGCACGCCGGTGCCCCCGGACGAGATCGTCGGCTTCGTGACCCGCGGGCAGGGCATCTCGGTGCACCGGGCCGACTGCTCGAACATCGCCGCGCAGAAGGAGCCAGAGCGCCTGGTCAAGGTCCACTGGGCCCCCACCCAGGCCTCGGTGTTCCTGGTCGAGATCCAGGTCGAGGCGCTGGATCGCAACTCGCTGCTCTCCGATGTCACCCGGGTGCTCTCGGAGAACCACGTCAACATCCTCTCGGCCAACGTCGCGACCTCCACGCAGCGCGTGGCGATCTCCCGCTTCGCCTTCGAGATGGGCGATGCCCGCTACCTCAATCACGTGCTGAACCAGGTCCGCCGGATCGACGGCGTCTACGACGTCTATCGCACCTCCGGCCAGCGCAGGCTCTCCACCGCGGAGGCCTGAGCACTGAGCCGCGGCTTGCGCAGCTCGTGCCTGAGGGGTCTGTGCCGCGCATCTGCTGTCCCTCGGCAGCTCAGCGCGGCACGACCAGTCCGAGCCTCCGACAGACACTGCGCAGCGTGACCATTCCCCTGCGTCGATCCGGAAGCCGGGACCGCTGCCGCAGCAGGTCCGTGACCGCCTGCGGCTCCACACCCAGATGCGGGGCCTCCAGGAGCTGCTCCAGGGCGGGCACGGCAGTCGGGTCCTCCCAGCAGGCCAGATCCGCTGCGGTGCGCAGCGGCGTGGTGACCTGCAGACCGTGCAGCCGATCCACGTCCTGCGGCTCGTGGACCAGCTGTCGGACCTCCCAAGCGAGACCCTCCAGCTGAGGATCGACCGGGCGGGTGGTCGTGCGCCGCTGGCGATGGACCATCAGGTGCAGACGCTGCGGAGCCGGGCAGCAGGACAGGAACCAGGCGGCGGTCGTGCGGTGCAGCACCGCGTGCTCCAGCACTGCCTCCGGCACGACGGCACGGATCGCCCGGGCACGGTCGGCACGGGTCACCGGAAGCAGACGCGGGCTGCAGATCCCGCCCAGCAGCGGGACCGCCAGGTCGTCACGCTGCAGGGCCGAGCGCTCCAGAGCGGAGAGCTCTGCCCAGCGCGGTGCCTCATCGTCGGGGAGGGACAGAATGCCGCCGGCCGGTCCTGCGGCCGCCGGCGGCAGCGCGGTCGCAGCGTGGGCGTACCGCGGGTCGAGCAGAGGATGCGTCATGCCGGACAGTCCACACCGGATCGCGGCCCACCGAGCGGATGCTCCTCCGCCTGTGGATGGCTTCAGGGCAGAAGCGGGCGCGTTCGACGGCAGGGCCTTCCGAACATGCCGATGGCCCTGATCCTGGGACGGATCGGGGCCATCGGGCGGGGCGCCTCAGCCGGCGCGGCAGAGGCGGTCAGCTCACAGCGAGGCGGCGGAGCGGCGGATCATCTCGAGCATCGACTGCGCGCTCTCGATCTCCTTGTCCAGCTTCTTGGCCTTGGCGGTGTCGCCGGCGGACTCGGCGGCCTCCTTCTTGGCCTGCAGATCCGCCAGCTTCTCCTCCGCCTGTGCGGTCATGGCGTTGGAGCGGACCTCGGTCTGCGAAGCGGCCTTGATGCGACCGCCGGAGTCGGCCTCGCGGACGGCGTCCTCGACCTCGCCGAGCTCGTTCTCGATGCGCTTGAAGTCGCCGCGCGGGACCTTGCCGATCTCCTCCCAGCGGGCCTGGATGGAGGACAGCTTCTTCTTGGCGGCCTTGGCGTCCGTGACCGGAAGCAGCTCGCGGGCCTCCTTGACGAGGGCCTCCTTCAGCTCGAGGTTGGCCGCGAACTCGCGGTCCACGGCCTTGTCGGCCTCCTTGCGGGCGTTGAAGAACACGTCCTGGGCTGCGCGGAAGCGGGCCCACAGGGCGTCGTCGTCCTTGCGCCCAGCGCGCGGGGCGGCCTTCCAGCGGTCCATCAGATCGCGATACTTGCCGGAGGTGGGGCCCCAGTCGGTCGAGGACTGCAGGGCCTCGGCCTCGGCGATCAGCTTCTGCTTGGTCTTCTTGGCCTCGGCGTTGCGCTCGTCGAGCTTGGAGAAGAACGCGCGACGGTGGCGGTCGAACGTGGTGCGAGCGCCGCGGAAGCGCTTCCACAGGGACTCCTCGTCCTTGCGGGACAGCCGGTTGCCCGACTTCTGATGGGCCTGCCAGGCCTCGAAGAGCTCGTTCATGCGAGCGGTGGACTGCTTCCACTGCGTCTTCTCGGGCTCCTGCGCGGAGATCTGCTCGGCCTCCGCCACGATGGCCTCGCGGTGGGCCAGGTTCTCGGCGCGGGCGGCATCGGCAGCCTTGCGGTGCTCGGCCTCCAGCTCCTTGATGCGCGGGCGCAGCGCCTCCAGGCGGGCCTCCAGGGCGGGGACGTCGCCGACGAGCTTGCGCTCACCCAGCTGGGACTTCACGCGATCCAGGCTGCGGGTCAGGTCCCCGGCGGGAGCGCCGGCGGCCACGCGCTGCTCGAGCAGCTCGACCTGGGTGCGCGCCTCCAGGAACTTCTTGGCGAAGTACGCCAGCGCCTCGTCCTTCGGCACGTCCGGGACCTGTCCGGCCAGGACCTTCTCGCCGTCGATCAGCAGGTGCACGCTGCCGTCGTCGTCGACCTCGGCGAAGGCGCGGGCCACCTCGAGCTGCTCGGGGGTCACGTCCGCGGACGGCGCGGGCGTGGACGGAGCCGGTGCGCTCGAGGGCGCGGGGGCCTGCGCGGCGGAAGCGGGCGTGGGCGCAGCCGGCGACGGAGCCGACGGGCGCGCGGCGGCCTCCTGGGCGGCGGCCTCCTGGGCGGCGGCCTGCTCGGGGGCCTTCTCCGACTCTGTGGGCTGCGGCTCGGCGGGGGCTGCGGTCTCCTCAGCCGGGGACTCGGCCTCGGCGGCCGGGACGGTGGAGGCCGACGGCTCGCCGTCCTCGGCGGCACCGGCCTGCTCGATCACAGCCTGATCCGCGGCCTCCTTCTCCTCTGCGGCCGTGGCCTCCTCGACGGCGACGGCATCGGCGATCTCGCCGGCCACGTCCTCGCCGTCGGCCTGCGCCTGGGCCATGCGGGTCTGCTCCTCCTCGGCCCGCTCAGCCACCGTGGTCTCGCCCGCAGCCGATTCCGCCTGGGCGGCGTCGGCATCAGCCGCAGCCTCGGCAGCCGCGGAGTCGGGATCGGCGGCCGCTTCGGTCGCCGGGAGGAAGTTGTCGTCGGATTCGAGACGCTCAGTCACCGCTGGAACTCTTTCGCTCGTGCCGACCCGCGATCCCGGAGCTCGCTCCGGGGGCGCTCGGCAGCCTGTCGTGGCCCGGCGCTGGCTGCGCGCGGACGCTGTACGCGGCCCATCGTAGCCAGACGGGACGACGGCCCCCAGGAATCGGTGCTCCTCGGCCCCGGCATCCCACGGCGCCTAAGATGGTTCGGACGGTCCCGTACTGTGTGCCCACCCCCTTCAGCATCCTCAGGAGACGACGCCCCATGGCCAGCAAGACCTCCCTCTCCGGCTTCCCCGAGTGGCTCCCGCAGGAGCGGCTCGTGGAGCTGCACGTGCTCGACACGCTGCGGGAGACCTTCGAGCTGCACGGGTTCTCCTCGATCGAGACCCGCGCTGTGGAGACCGTGGATCAGCTGCTGCGCAAGGGCGAGATCGACAAGGAGGTCTACGGCGTCTCCCGTCTGCAGGAGGACGAGGACGGCGGTCCCAAGGAGGGCCAGCTGGCGCTGCACTTCGACCTCACCGTGCCGTTCGCCCGCTACGTCGTGGACAACGCCGGGCACCTGAACTTCCCGTTCCGCCGCTACCAGATCCAGAAGGTCTGGCGCGGCGAGCGCCCCCAGGAGGGCCGCGCCCGCGAGTTCACGCAGGCGGACATCGATGTCGTCGGCGACGGCGCACTGCCGTTCCGCTACGACGTCGAGATGGCCCTGGTGATCATCGACGCCCTCTCGAAGCTGCCCATCCCGGAGTTCGTGCTGCGGGTCAACAACCGCAAGCTCGCCGAGGGCTTCTACCGCGGCATCGGCCTCCACGACGCCCCCGCCGTGCTGCGCGAGATCGACAAGCTCGAGAAGATCGGCGCCCAGGCCGTGGCGGCGAACCTCATCGAGAACGTGGGCGCCACGCAGGAGCAGGCAGACGCCGCGCTGAAGCTGGCGAGCATCCGCACCGAGGACGCCTCCTTCGTGGAGCAGGTCCGCGCCCTCGGCGTCCAGGACGAGCTGCTCGACGAGGGCCTGGCCGAGCTCGAGGAGGTCGTCGCCGAGGCCGTGCGCCGCGCTCCCGGCAAGCTCGTGGCTGACCTGTCGATCGCCCGCGGCCTGGACTACTACACCGGCACCGTCTACGAGACCGTGCTGGTCGGCCACGAGAAGCTCGGCTCGGTGTGCTCCGGCGGTCGCTACGAGTCGCTGGCTTCCTCCGGCAAGCGCACCTTCCCGGGCGTGGGGCTCTCGGTGGGTGTGACCCGCCTGGTCTCGCGCATCCTCTCGCAGGGGCTGGCCGAGGCCTCGCGCTCGGTGCCCACCGCCGTGCTGATCTCCCTGGTGGATGAGGACTCCTGGTCCGAGGCGCAGGACGTCGCCCAGCAGCTGCGTTCCCGCGGCATCTCCTGCGAGGTCTCGGCCTCGGCCGCCAAGTTCGGCAAGCAGATCCGCCACGCCGATCGCCGCGGGATCCCGTTCGTCTGGTTCTCGACCCGCGACGAGTCGGGCGCGGTGACCCACGAGGTCAAGGACATCCGCTCCGGCGAGCAGGTTCCGGCCGATCCGGCCTCCTGGATGCCCCCGACTGAGGACCTGCGCCCGTCGGTCGGCGCGCCGGTCAGCTCCGCCGATTGAGCACGATCGCCCGCCCCGCGAATCCCACGGCGAAGATCCCGATCATCACGGCCACGGACTGCCACGGCAGCGTGAAGGCCAGCAGAAGACAGCCGATCAGGCCCACGATGTTCAGGCCCCTGGGCGCCCAGCGCGGGCGCTCGCGCAGGGTCAGCGCCGAGAGGTTGGCCAGCGCGTAGTAGACGAGCACGCCGAAGGACGAGAAGCCGATCACGGTGTGCAGGTCGGTGAGGACGATCAGCGCGATCACGACCACGGCGGTGGTCAGCTCCGAGGCCCACGGCACCTGCCGTCCCGAGATGCGGGACAGGTACCCCGGCAGGTCGCGCTCTCGCGCCATCGCCAGGGTCGTGCGCGAGATCCCGGCGACCAGGGCCAGCAGGGCGCCCAGCGCCCCGGCCGCCGCCGCGACCGTCACCGCCGCGGACAGGGCCGTCGCCGCGCCGTCGCCGAGTCCCAGCCGGACGGAGATCTCCTGGGAGGCCGAGAGGAACGGGGCCGACGAGTCCGCCAGCCCTCCTGCCCCCAGCAGCCCGAGCAGCAGGACAGCGAGCACCAGGTAGACCACGAGCACGAAGGCCAGCGCCCCCAGGATCGCCCGCGGGATGGTGCGCTGCGGGTCCCGGACCTCCTCGCCCATGGTGGCCACACGGGCGTAGCCGGCGAAGGCGAAGAACAGCAGACCCGCAGCGGGCAGCACGCCCAGGGCACCGCCCCCGCCTTCCTGCACCGAAGGACCCGCGCCGAACATCGTGCTCGCGCTCAGGGCGGCTGCGGCCAGACCCGCCACGACGGCCAGGATCAGCAGGACCACGGAGACCAGGATCCGCGTGAGCCCGGCGGTGCGGGTGATCCCGCCCAGATTGACACCGGTCAGCACCACGATCGCGGCCACCGCCAGGGCTCGGGCTGCGGCATCGGCGTCGTCGATCCCGAGCAGAGAGGCGGCGTAGAGGCCGAAGGCCATCGACATGCCGGCGGCCGAGGCGGTCTTGCCGGTCACGAAGCCCCAGCCGGCGGTGAAGCCCGCCCACTGCCCCAGCTGGCGGTTCGCATAGACGTAGGTGCCCCCGGAGCTCGGGTGGACCATGGCCAGCTGAGCCGTGGAGGTCGCATTGCACCAGGCCACGACGGCCGCCAGCAGCAGCGCGACCGGCAGCAGCGAGCCTGCGTGCGCGGCGGCCGGGGCGAAGGCCACAAAGACGCCCGCGCCGACCATCGATCCCACGCCGATGACGGCAGCGTCGGAGGTGCCCAGCCTGCGGGCGAGCTCGTCCGGATCGTGTGCGGGGGAGGCGGCGGGAGGCTGGGCGGGCGAGGCGTTCACGGATCTCCTGGGCGGCGCGGCGGTGGGGCCGGGTCCGTGGGGCGAGCGTCATCCCCGGCTTGTAGACTCGACGGCGGCGACGCTACAGATCCCCGGTGAACCCGGCATGAACGGGCCCGGGGCCGGCTGCCGCCCTCGGACACCGCAGAGGCCGTCGGCGCATCCCGCCGGAGAGGCCCCACGACGACCACGACCAGAAGGAAGTCCCACGTGCTGCGCACTCATCGACTCGGCGAGCTGAACGCCGAGCTCATCGGAGAGACCGTCACCCTGACCGGCTGGGTGGACCGTCGTCGCGACCACGGCGGCGTCGCCTTCCTGGATCTGCGCGACGCCTCCGGCGTGGCCCAGGTGGTCGTGCGCGATGAGAAGGACTTCCACCCGCTGCGCAACGAGTTCGTGCTGCAGATCCAGGGCACCGTCGAGCGCCGCCCGGAGGGCAACGAGAACCCGAACCTGCCCTCGGGCGAGATCGAGGTCATCGCCGAGACCGTCACCGTGCTCAACACCGCGGCCCCGCTGCCGTTCCAGATCGACGAGCACGTGGAGGTCGGCGAGGAGGCTCGCCTCAAGTACCGCTACCTGGACCTGCGCCGCCCGGAGCCGGCCCGCATCATGCGGCTGCGCTCGGAGGCCTCGCGCGTGGTGCGCGAGCTGCTGCACCAGCAGGACTACCTGGAGGTCGAGACGCCCACGCTGACCCGCTCCACCCCGGAGGGCGCCCGCGACTTCCTGGTGCCGGCGCGCCTGGCCCCGGGCTCCTGGTACGCCCTGCCGCAGTCGCCGCAGCTGTTCAAGCAGCTGCTGCAGGTCGGCGGTCTCGAGCGCTACTTCCAGATCGCGCGCTGCTACCGCGACGAGGACTTCCGCGCCGACCGCCAGCCCGAGTTCACGCAGCTGGACATCGAGGCCTCGTTCGTCGAGCAGGACGACGTGATCGAGCTCGGCGAGGCCATCGTCAAGGCGCTCTGGTCGCTGATCGACGTGGAGGTCCCCACCCCCATCCGCCGCATGACCTACGCCGAGGCCATGGAGAAGTACGGCTCGGACAAGCCCGATCTGCGCTTCGGCCTGGAGCTCACCGAGCTGACCGAGTACTTCAAGGACACCCCGTTCCGCGTGTTCCAGGCCCCGTACGTGGGTGCCGTGGTCATGCCCGGCGGCGCCTCCCAGCCCCGACGCACGCTGGATGCCTGGCAGGAGTGGGCCAAGCAGCGCGGTGCCAAGGGCCTGGCCTACATCCTCTACAAGGAGGACGGCGAGTTCTCGGGTCCGGTGGCCAAGAACATCACCGACGAGGAGAAGGCCGGCCTGGCCCAGGCCACCGGCGCGCAGCCGGGCGACTGCATCTTCTTCGCCGCGGGCGAGGCCAAGCCCTCTCGCGCCCTGCTGGGTGCTGCGCGCGTGGAGATCGGGCACCGCACCGGGCTGATCGACCCGAACGACTGGGCCTTCGTGTGGGTCGTCGACGCCCCCATGTTCGAGCCGGCCTCCGACGCCGTGGCCTCCGGCGACGTCGCCGTGGGCTCCGGGGCGTGGACCGCCGTGCACCACGCGTTCACCTCCCCGCGCCCGGAGTACCTGGACACGTTCGACGAGAACCCCGGCGAGGCCCTGGCCTACGCCTACGACATCGTGCTCAACGGCACCGAGCTCGGCGGCGGCTCGATCCGCATCCACCAGCGCGACGTCCAGGACCGGGTCTTCCGCGTCATGGGGCTGTCCGAGGAGGAGGCCCAGGAGAAGTTCGGCTTCCTGCTGGACGCCTTCTCCTTCGGCGCGCCCCCTCACGGCGGCATCGCCCTGGGCTGGGACCGCGTGATCGCCCTGCTGGCAGGAGCGGACTCCATCCGCGAGGTCATCGCCTTCCCCAAGACCGGCAACGGCTACGACCCGCTGACGGCCGCGCCCGCGCCCATCACCGCGCAGCAGCGCAAGGAGGCGGGCGTGGACGCCAAGCCCGAGCCGCAGGCGAAGAAGGCGGCCGCTGCGGAGGACGTCCGCGAGGATCAGGGCGAGCAGCCCTCGGCGCCGACCGAGGGCTGAGCGGGTCCGCCCGCCGCGCCAGGACCACCACGACAGGAGCCGAGCATGGCCCAGCAGGACATCATCCTGATCCACGGCACGTGGGGCAGCGGCGAAGGCTGGGGCCCGTTCGCCGATGAGCTGTGCGGGCTCGGGCTGCGCGTGCACACGCCCACGCTGCGCCATCACGGCACGCCGCAGACCCACGACGTGTGGGATCTGGCGCAGAAGGTGCGGGCGCTGAGCCTCACCGACTACGTCGATGACCTGCAGCGCGAGGTCGAGCAGATGGAGACCGCCCCGATCATCCTGGGCCACTCGCTCGGAGGGCTGCTCGCTCAGCTGCTGGCTGCCCGGGTGCCGAACGCCGGTGTCGTGCTGCTGTCCCCGGCGCCCAGCCGGGGCATGTTCGCGCTCTACCCGTCGATGCTGCGGCTGTGGGGGCCCCATGCGTTCACCTGGCTGCTCAGCCGACCCATGTGGCCGGTGTCGCTGGAGACCTTCGACAGGCGGATCGCCAACGTCCATGACCGTCAGGACAACGCGCAACGTCATCGCGCGCATTGCGCAGAGTCGGGACGGGCCTACCGGGAGATGAGCCTGTGGTTCCTCGATCGGGCGCGCGCCTCGGCAGTGGATCCGGCGGATATCCAGAGCCCGGTGCTGGTGGTGGGCGGCACGGAGGACCGCTGCGTGGCCCCGGGCATCGCCAAGGCGACCTCGCGCCGGCTGGGCGACGGCGCGCAGCTGCGCATGATGCGCGGTGCCGATCACGAGATGGCCTCCGGAGAGCACATGCCCGAGACCGTCCGCCTGATCGAGCAGTGGGCCCGGGAGCACCGCCTGGTGCCCAGCAGCTGAGATCGCGGGCGGGCGCAGGATCGTGATGGACTGGGCGTCATGCGAGTCATCCTGCAGCGAGCGCGCGGCGCCTCCGTCACGATTCCCGGTCCCGACGGCCCCCGGACGGTCGGGTCCTTCGACGGCCCCGGCCTGGTGGCCCTCGTGGGCGTGACCCACGGCGACGACGCCGAGACGGCCGCCGCCCTGGCCGAGAAGACGGCCGGTCTGCGGATCATGTCCGATCACGAGCGCAGCGAGATCTCCTGCGCGGATCTGGGTGCTCCGGTGCTGGTGGTCAGCCAGTTCACCCTCTACGGCGACGTCCGCAAGGGCCGGCGTCCGTCGTGGTCCCAGGCGGCCCCGGGCGAGGCCTCGGAGCCGATCGTCGAGGCGTACGCGCAGAAGCTGCGCGAGCTCGGGCTCGAGGTCGCCACCGGCGAGTTCGGGGCGGACATGCAGGTCAGCCTGGTCAATGACGGCCCCGTGACCCTGATCCTGGACTCAGAGCAGCTCGGCCGGCCGCGGCGCGGCTGAGGGGTCTTCCTCCGTGGGCCCCGTCGGCCGTGATCGCGCTGCGAGCCCATGGGCGCGATGGCCGTCGCGCCTGCGGTGTCGGAGGCCGTCCCTAGCCTGAGAGGGTGACGAGCCAGACAGACACCTCGCTGTTCGATCTCGAGCCGGAGCCGGACCCCGATCCGGACCCGGAGTCCGTCGCCGCGCCTTCGCAGAGCCGCGGGGCCGCCCGCTCGGGAGCAGGAGGGCGCCGCTCGCCGTCTCCACTGGCGGTGCGCATGCGCCCGCGCACCCTGGACGAGGTCGTGGGCCAGAAGCACCTGCTGCGCCCCGGCTCGCCGCTGCGCGTGCTGGCCGGCGAGGACACCGGCCCGGCAGGTCCCAGCTCGATCATGCTGTGGGGACCACCCGGAACCGGCAAGACCACGATCGCCCACGTCATCGCCCGCGGGCCGCACCGCAAGTTCGTGGAGCTGTCGGCCATCACCGCCGGCGTGAAGGACGTCCGCCGGGTCATGGACCAGGCGCTCAAGGACCGGGACCTGCACGGGCGCACCACCGTCCTGTTCCTGGACGAGATCCACCGCTTCACCAAGGCCCAGCAGGACGCCCTGCTGCCCGGCGTCGAGCGCGGATGGGTCGTGCTCGTGGCAGCGACCACCGAGAACCCGTCCTTCTCGGTGATCTCCCCGCTGCTGTCCCGGTCGCTGCTGCTGACCCTGCAGCCGCTGGAGCGGCAGGACATCGGGGAGCTGATCGACCGCGCGGTGGACGATCCGCGCGGTCTCGACGGCGCGGTCACCCTGCAGCCGCGGGCGCGCGAGCACCTGCTCGAGCTGTG
Organism: Kocuria sp. CPCC 205260; assembly: GCF_040981045.1. NCBI lineage: Bacteria > Bacillati > Actinomycetota > Actinomycetes > Micrococcales > Micrococcaceae > Kocuria > Kocuria sp. CPCC 205260. The sequence goes on along the minus strand of NZ_JAVKPT010000001.1, from coordinate 177,025 downwards.
CGGAGGGGACGCACGCAAGGCCCTGACGGGGCTGGAGGCGGCTGCGGCCGTCGCGCTGTCCGAGGCGGCCGCGCGGGGCTCCGAGCAGCCCGCCGCAGCCGAGGACGACGGCGAGCCGGAGACGGAGGAGGCCGATCCGGAGACGCCCGAGGCCAGTGGAGTCCCGGAGGTGACCGTCGAGCACACCACGGAGGCCATAGACCGGGCAGCGCTGCGCTACGACCGCGACGGCGATCAGCACTATGACGTCATCTCGGCCTTCATCAAGTCGATCCGCGGCTCGGACGTCGATGCCTCGCTGCACTACCTGGCCCGGATGATCGAGGCCGGGGAGGACCCCCGGTTCATCGCCCGGCGGCTGATCATCTCCGCCTCGGAGGACATCGGCACCGCAGATCCCACCGCCCTGCAGACGGCGGTGGCCGTGGCCCAGGCCGTGCAGCTGATCGGCATGCCGGAGGGGCGGATCCCGCTGGCGCAGGCCACGGTCCTGCTGGCCACCGCCCCCAAGTCGAACGCCTCCTACCTGGCGATCGACCAGGCCATCGCCGATGTCCGCGCGGGCAAGGCCGGTCCCGTGCCCCAGCACCTGCGCGATGCCCACTATCCGGGCGCGCAGTCGCTGGGCCACGGACGCGGCTATCAGTACGCCCACGACGCCCCCAACGCCGTGGCCGCTCAGCAGTACCCGCCGGATGAGCTGGTGGGCCGGGACTACTACCTGCCCACCGCCTACGGCCATGACCGAGACCTGCAGCAGCGCACGCGCAAGCTGCGCGGCATCATCCGCGACGGCCCCTGACCGGCGTTGCGCACCACTTGATCCCCAATAATGATTATCGTCACATGGGACGCCGGGTATCGGGCACCGAGCTCGCGCGGACCGCGTGACGGGAGGAGAGGAAGACCCCATGGCGAACAGCACCTTCACCACTGACCGATCTGCGCTGAACCCCGACTCCCGCGCTCGCGCCCTGGAGCAGATGGAGAACGGGCCCGAGCTCGACGTCCTCGTGGTCGGCGGCGGGGTCACCGGCGCCGGCATCGCCCTGGATGCGGCCACCCGCGGCCTGCGGGTGGGGATCGTCGAGGGCCAGGACTGGGCCGGGGCCACGTCGCGCTGGTCCTCCAAGCTGGTCCACGGCGGCCTGCGCTACCTGCAGCAGCTCGACGTCAAGCTCGTCGCGGAGGCGCTGGGGGAGCGCGAGCGGCTGCTGTACACGCTGGCCCCCCACCTGGTGGAGCCCGTCCCGTTCCTCTACCCCCTGCACCGCGGCTGGGAGCGCCCGTACGTGGGCACGGGCATCGGCCTGTACGACACCCTCGCGCATCTGAACTCCAAGGTGACCTCGCTGCCCAAGCGCGAGCACCTGAGCACGGAGGAGGTGCTCGAGCAGTTCCCCGACTTCCGCGAGGACGCCTCCGTCGGGGCCTTCAAGTACTGGGACGCCAAGGTCGACGACGCCCGCCTGGTGCTCACCCTCATCCGCACGGCCGCCGCCAACGGGGCCCTGGCGGCCAACCGCGCGGAGGTCATCGACCTGCTGCGCGAGGACGACGAGTTCCAGGACGGGCAGAACGTCGTGGGCGCGCTGGTGCGGGACAAGGAGACCGGCCGCGAGTTCGCGGTGCGCGCCTCGACCGTCATCTCCGCCACCGGCGTGTGGACGGAGAGCCTGCAGGAGCTCAGCGGAGCGGATGCGGGACTGAAGGTGCTGGCCTCCAAGGGCATCCACATCGTGGTGCCGCGCGAGCGGATCCGCGGCGACGTCGGGCTGATCCTGCAGACGGAGAAGTCCGTGCTGTTCGTGATCCCGTGGGCGCATCACTGGATCATCGGCACCACCGACACCCCCTACGAGCAGTCCCTGGACACCCCCGCGGCCACCGGGGCGGACATCGACTACGTGATCGAGCACGCGAACCAGGTGCTCGCGGATCCGCTGACCCGCGACGACGTCATCGGCGTCTACGCCGGTCTGCGCCCGCTGCTGCAGCCGGTGACCCGCGACGGCCAGGAGACCGCCTCCACCAAGGTCTCGCGCGAGCACACGGTGATGGAGCCGGTGCCGGGGCTCGTGAGCATCGCCGGCGGCAAGCTGACCACCTACCGCATCATGGCCCAGGACGCGGTGGACCTGGCCCTGGGCGAGGAGGAGGCGCAGAAGCGCCCCTCGATCACGGACCGCACGCTGCTCCACGGCGCCGACGGCGTCTTCGGGCTGCGCGCGCGGATCCCGCTGCTGCTCGAGGAGCTGCGCGCCGGCTCCCAGGACCCGGAGATCTGGACCGAGCAGCGCCTGAACGACCTGATCGCCCGGTACGGCTCGGACCTGCATGCCGTGCTGGCGCTGATCCAGGAGGACCCGTCCCTGGAGCGGCCTCTGGAGGGCGCACCGGTCCACCTGCGCGCCGAGATCGTCCACGCCTGCCGGGCCGAGGGCGCACTGCACCTCGAGGACCTTCTGGACACCCGCACCCGCCTCACCTATTCCGCACCCCATCACGGCGATGCCGCCGTCGATGAGATCGCGGATCTGGCCGCGGCCGAGCTCGGCTGGGACGGACAGCGCCGCGATCGGGAGGTCGAGGCCTACCGCTCCCGCAGCGCCGCCGAGGACGCCGCGGCACGGACCGAGGACGACCCGGCGGCCGAGCACGCTCGCGAGTCCGCCGAACCGGTCGTGGAGGGGCTGCGCGTGCGCACCGTCCACGGCGACGACCAGCAGGGGGCGTCCGACCGCGACGCCGACACGATCGGAGACTGATCCATGATGGGCATCCACGGGCAGGCACTGCTGCCCCAGGCGCAGGAGACCGCCGAGATCGGCCTCGGCCAGGTCTTCTTCTCGGAGATGGTCGGCACAGCGGTGCTGATCATCCTGGGCGGAGGCGTGGTGGCCAACGTCCTGCTGCCCCGGACCAAGGGCCACGACGGCGGCTGGCTCCTGATCAGCTTCGGCTGGGGGCTGGGCGTCTTCGCCGGCGTCTACCTGGCCTGGGCCTCGGGGGCGCACCTGAACCCCGCCGTGACCATGGGGATGCTCGTCTCCGGCGCCGAGGAGTACGCCCCCGGCGTGGCCGTCAGCGCGGCCTCCACGGCGGTCTACTTCGCGTCCACGATCCTGGGCGCGTTCCTGGGAGCGGTCCTCGTCTGGCTGGCCTACAAGAAGCACTACGACGCAGCCGATGACCCCGGCGCCATCCTCGGCACGTTCTCCACCGGCCCGGAGATCCGCTCCGCCCCGTGGAACGTGATCACCGAGGTCATCGCCACCTTCGTCCTGGTGGCTGTGATCCTCGTCTTCGGCGAGACCCCCTCCGAGCTCGGCCCGCTGGCCGTGGCCTTGCTCGTGGTCGGCATCGGCGCGAGCATCGGCGGGCCCACCGGCTACGCCATCAACCCCGCCCGCGATCTCGGTCCGCGCATCGCCCACGCCGTGCTGCCCATCCCGGGCAAGGGGGGCTCCGACTGGTCCTACGCCTGGGTCCCGATCGCCGGGCCCCTGATCGGCGCCGTCCTGGCCGGGCTGCTCGTGCGCGCCATGGTCTGACCCGCTCGCCCCGGGGCCCATGCCCCGTCCCGACCCATCCGCAGGCCACCGAACACGGCCCACTCACCAGCGGTCCCCGAGGGGACCCGAGCCCAGGAGACGACGATGTCCCAGAGCAGCAAGAAGGCAGAAGCCGAGACCAAGGACGAGCGCAGGCGCAGCAGCGGCTCGGCCAAGAAGGCGGCCAGGGGCACCAGCCCCAAGCCGAAGAGGGCGGCATCGTCGGCCTCCGCGAAGTCCTCGGCGAAGGGGTCTTCCAGCAAGGGGCAGGATCCGGAGAAGACCCACGTCATCTCGATCGACCAGGGCACCACGAGCACACGGGCGGTCGTCTACGACCAGAAGGGCCGGGCCGTCTCCTCGGCCCAGCTGGAGCACAAGCAGATCTTCCCGCGCGCCGGGTGGGTCGAGCACGATGCCAAGGAGATCTGGCGCAACGTCCGCAAGGTCGTCGGCGATGCCCTGGCCGATGCCGACATCTCCTCCGACCAGATCGCCGGTGTGGGCATCACCAACCAGCGCGAGACCACGGTGGTGTGGGAGAAGGAGACCGGCAAGCCGATCCACAACGCGATCGTCTGGCAGGACACCCGCACGCAGAAGGCCGTGGACGATCTGGCCGACCAGCACGGCGAGGAGCTGTTCCGGGAGCGCACCGGCCTGCCCCTGGCCAGCTACTTCGCCGGGCCCAAGATGGCCTGGATCCTCGATGAGGTGAAGGGCGCCCGCAAGCGCGCCGAGAAGGGCGAGCTGCTCGCGGGCACGATCGACTCGTGGCTCGTGTGGAACATGACCGGCGGCAAACCGGATTCGGTGCACATCACCGATGTCACGAACGCCTCGCGCACGCTGCTGATGAACATCGACACCCTCGACTGGAACGAGGACCTCTGCAAGAAGGTCGGCGTGCCGGTGAAGATGCTCCCGGAGATCCGCTCCTCGCTCGAGGTCTACGGCGAGGTCCGTCGCCGGGGCCTGCTGCACGGCGTGCCGATCGCGGGCATCCTGGGGGACCAGCAGGCGGCCACGTTCGGGCAGGCCGTGTTCGAGCCCGGGATGATCAAGAACACCTACGGCACGGGCAACTTCGTGCTCATGAACACCGGCACGGAGCTCACGCGCTCGGACAACGGGCTGATCACCACGGTGGCCTACCAGATGGAGGACCAGAAGCCCGTCTACGCCCTCGAGGGCTCGATCGCGGTGACCGGCTCGCTCGTGCAGTGGCTGCGCGACAACCTGGGCCTGATCTCTTCGGCCTCCGAGACCGAGAAGCTGGCCGCGGACGTCGAGGACAACGGCGGGGCGTACATCGTGCCGGCGTTCTCGGGCCTGTTCGCCCCGCATTGGCGCCCGGACGCCCGCGGCGTGATCGTGGGCCTGACCCGCTACGTGGACAAGCGCCACATCGCCCGGGCCGCTCTGGAAGCGGCGGCCTTCCAGTCGCGCGACGTGGTGCTCACCATGGACACCGACGCCGACGCTGCGCCGAAGGAGATCCGCGTGGACGGCGGCATGAGCGCCAACGACCTGCTGATGCAGTTCCAGGCCGACCTGCTGAACACCACAGTGATCCGGCCCAAGAACATCGAGACCACCGCGCTGGGCGCTGCCTACGCGGCCGGCATCACCGTCGGGTTCTGGGACGGCATCGACGACGTCGCCGCCGCCTGGGAGGAGGACAAGCGCTGGGAGCCCACCATGGAGAAGAAGGAGCGCGAGCGCCTGGCCCGCAACTGGGACAAGGCCGTGGAGCGCACCCTGGGCTGGATGGACGACGACGTCCTGTGATCTCCAGCTCCTCCTGACCTGCCGGCTCGGGCGTCCCCGTTCGGGGGCGCCCGAGCTGATAAGGTGGCCCGTCGGCCGGCAAGGCCCTGCCTCGCGCACCTCGGACGTGTCCCAACCGCACGGACCCGGGAGCTCGAGCAGGTGACCTGCAGCGTGAGGGGATTGCGGCTGATCCCCAGCTCTCCGCACGGAAAGATGCCGTGACGGAGGCCGTGCCGAACAGAATGCACTGCGGATCGCAGCACTGCTGTGCCGGATCCGCAGCGCCCGCATGAAAGGGGACCATCGTGTCCAACAACGCCAATCGCGCGCGCCGCCAGGTGCGCAAGTCGCGTGCCCTCGGCATCGCGCTGACGCCGAAGGCCGAGAAGTACTTCGAGCGCCGTCCGTACGGTCCGGGCGAGCACGGCCGTGCCCGTCGCAAGCAGGATTCGGACTACAAGGTCCGCCTGCTCGAGAAGCAGCGTCTGCGCGCGCAGTACAACATCCGCGAGAAGCAGATGCACCGCGCCTACGTCGAGGCCAAGCGCCGCGAGGGCCGTACGGGTACGAACCTGCTGACCCTGCTCGAGTCCCGTCTCGATGCCCTGGTCCTGCGTGCCGGCTTCGCCCGCACCATGGCCCAGGCCCGTCAGCTCGTCGTGCACCGCCACATCATGGTCGACGGCCAGCGAGTCGATCGCCCGTCGTTCATGGTCAAGCCCGGCCAGATGATCCACGTGCACTCGCGCTCGGAGAAGATGGCTCCGTTCCAGGTCGCCGCCACCGGCGCGCACCAGGATGTCCTCCCGGACACCCCGGCCTACCTGGACGTCGCGATCGACAAGCTGCAGGCGACCTTCACCCGCCTGCCGGAGCGCTCGGAGATCCCCGTGACCTGCGAAGAGCAGCTCGTGGTCGAGTACTACGCCCGCATGGCCTGATCCAGGCCTGCACCCGGTCTGCCGCTCTTGCGGCCGTCCGGTCGGCGGAAGGGCCCGCACCGTCCTCGGACGGTGCGGGCCCTTCGTCATGTCCGTCCCGGTCAGCCGCGCAGCGGCTCACCAGGACGGAGGCGATCTTCAGTGCTTGTGCGGCGTGCGGCTCACGGCGCTGGCGGCATTGACGATCCCGGAGCCGTAGAACCCGTTGAACTCCGCGGTGCCCTCGCACGGCGCCGTGTAGGAGGCATCGCGCCCGGGATAGGAGACCACCGGGGCGTCACAGGCCTTCTCGTGGGCGGAGAGCTCGAGCAGCTTCTCGGTGCGGTGCGGCTGCAGCTTCACCCCGCCGAGCTGGCGATCGGGCTGGCCCTGGGAGCCGATGATCAGCGCGGCGACTCCGGTGGCGTGCGGGGCGGCCATGGAGGTGCCCTGCATGTGCTCGTAGTAGGCGCACTGTCCGGCGGCGTCGCACTCGCTGACGATGAACGGGTCCGTGGACTCGCCCTTCTCATCCAGCACGCCCATCTCCCGGACCACGACGGCCGGGACGGCCGCCAGGATCATGTTCCCGGGCTGGCGCCCGCGCGGGGTGCCGTCGTAGTCGCGGAAGTACCCGCCCGGGGCGGCGACCGTGGTCTGCTCGGTGCCGTAGTTGGAGTAGTCCGCCTTGATCCCCGACGGCCCCACGGCGGAGACGCTCAGCACGCCGTCGCCCTCGGTCGGGATGTCCAGGCAGGAGTTGTCGATCGTGCGCTCACGGACCTGGCCCTCGGGGAAGTCCGGGCTCGAGTCGTCCACCTGCGGGTTGCCCAGGTCCATGTGGGAGTTGCCCATGGCGGCGATCAGCGTCACCCCGTGGGTCTTCGCGTAGCGCAGCGCCCGATTGGTGGCCTCGATCGTGAGCCGCTGCTGCGCCTGCTCCTCGGGGCTGTCGGCCGGGTTGGCCGTGCAGTTGAAGGCCCAGGGATCGATGTAGTAGCTCATGTTGACCACGTCCACGCCCGCGGTGGGGGCATAGGTCAGGGCCTCGAGCGTCGGCTCCAGGAAGAAGTAGCCGCTGTCCTGGCCCACGCGCAGGTTCACGATCTCTGCGCCCGGGGCCACGCCCTCGATGCCCAGACCGTTGACGGGGGAGGCGATCGTGGAGGCCACGTGGGTGCCGTGACCGCCCTCGTCCACGGTGCTGCCGTCCTCGCAGGAGCCGTCGGGATCCTCGGCGCAGGCGCCGTCGATCTCCGGGATGTCGGTGGTGAAGTTGCGGGAGAGGCCCGTGTTGAGGTTGGGGGCGATGTCCGGGTGCGTGCCGTCCACTCCGGTGTCCATGACGCCGACCCGCACGCCCTTGCCGGTCTGGGTGCGGTGGGCCTGGTCGGCATCGATCATGTCGAGGTTCCACTGCCGGCTGCGCAGGGGGTCATCGGCGGTCGTGGGCTCGGGGCGCTTCTTCGCCTGTCCCGGCGGCACCCGTCGGTTCTTGGGGTCGGCCTTCACCGCCGGGCGGTCGGCACGGGCGCGCTCGACCTCGTCCGTGTCCTTGCGCCGCTGCTGCGCCTGGGCATCCGGGGTGTAGCCGATGACTTGGTCGTCCATGGTGCCGGCGATGGCGGCGGAGGATTCCAGGCGCTCGTCCAGATCTGAGGGGCCATTGACCGTGAACAGGCCGATCGCGTCATTGCGCTCGGCGACCTCGCCGCCGGCCGCTTCGATCGCTGCGACGGCCTGAGCGGCGCTGACGCCCTCTGCGGCGAGCACGAGCTGGCGCTGCTCGCCCGTCTCGGCGGCGGGTGCGGCGTAGGCGGGCAGCAGCCCGCCGGAGGACGTCAGGGCCATGGCCGAGGTGGCGATGAGTGCCGCGACGGCGCGGGAGCGACGGCGGCTGCGGACGGGCGTCGGCGTCTGGGCGCCGCCGCGCGGCGCGCGGGAGGGTGTGGTGCGGTGCATGGATTGCCCTTGATCCGAGAGCTGAACACCGGTTCTCCGGTGTGGTGCCGCTCACAGTACACACTTGTATGCGCTGGTCACGGAGGGGGCGGCGCGTCATCGGACGGAAGGGTGCTGGGGCGTGTCTTCAGCGGACGCCACGAAGTCCTCATCACAGCTGGCCGCGACGATCGTGACCTTTTGGTTACAGTTGGACCCGCACTGCACGCCCTGCCGCCGACTTCCGTCCGTCGTCGGGACGTGCGGCCCAGGGCAGGTTCTCCCGATCTCTGCCGCCGCCGAGCAAGGAGCACTCCAATCACATGACCGGAGGAGACATCGCCGGGCTCATCGCCGCCGGCGTGTTCGCAGTGCTCGTCGCTCTGCTGGCGGTCCCGATCGTCAAGCTGGGCCGCGTCTTCGATGAGCTGCGGATCCTGATCCGCGACCTCAACGACGAGACCGAGCCGCTGCTCGAGGAGGTCACGCGCACGGTCGCCACGACCAACTCGCAGCTCGAGAAGGTCGATGTCATCACCGACAGCGTCTCGGACGCCTCGGCCAGTATGTCGGCCATGACCTCCCTGGTGGCCTCGACCGTGGGCCAGCCCATCATCAAGACGGCCGCGTTCTCCTCCGGGGTGCGCCGGGCCTTCAGCGGCGATGCCGTGCGGGCCCGTCGTGAGGAGCGCCGCAGGGCCCGCGAGGCCGAGCATGCCGCCCGCCCGGGTGCCGCCGAGGACCTCGATCGCACCGAGACGGCACCGACCGATCACGCCGGCTCCTTCCCGCGCGACGAGCAGTCCGTGCCGAGACGCACGGCCCCCGCTCATGGGATGCCCGTGAGCGAGCAGGGCGGCGCCTGGTGGGAGGGCACGGAGTGGGATACGGATTCGCCCTCCGACAGCCCCGAGACGGGCGCCTCATCCGCGCAGCGGCCTCAGGGTGAGAGCATGTCCGGGGAGTCCGTCGAGCGCAGCTCAGCACGGCGCGATCCCGACCAGGCCGACCAGCCCGAGCGCCGAGACGCGGAAGGACCCCACGCATGAGCGCATTGACCAGGCTCGCCGTTCTGGCGGCCGGCGCCGCCGTGGGCGCAGGCGCCGGTCGGGCCGTCGGCAGCGACCGCGGTCGTCGGGCGCTCGCCCAGGCTGTCGAGCGCGGGCGCGGCGCCGTCGAGCCGGCGGATCAGGGCCTCGAGGTGCCCGTGCGGGAGAACCGGCTGGGCACACGCGTGCTGCGCGTAGTCCAGGACATCCGCGCGGGCATGGACCAGGCCGAGACCGAGCTGCGGGATCAGCTCGGCGGCTCCGGTGCAGGAAGCCGCCGCGAGGCTGCGGCGGAGCGGCTGAGCGGGCGCGCTGCAGCTGAGCTCCAGCCCGGGCCCCGGGCAGACGAGCAGACGATCATCGAGCACGACGACCACGCGACTGTCGAGAGCTCCCGCGGCGGGTCCTGATCCGCGACGCACGGATCGGCTCCTGCCGATTCCCCCCACAGACCGACACGATTCCAGAGGACCAAGAGGACGACATGCTGACCCACGAGATCACCGAGCGCTGGCTGAGCTTCTTCGAGAAGAAGGGACACACGGTCGTGCCGTCGGCGTCCCTGGTCTCGACCGCGCCCGGTTCGATGTTCACCATCGCGGGCATGGTCCCCTTCATCCCGTACTTCCTGGGCCAGGAGCAGGCGCCGTACGACCGCGCGACCTCCGTCCAGAAGTGCATCCGCACGCTCGACATCGACGAGGTGGGCAAGACCGCCCGCCACGGCACGTTCTTCCAGATGGCGGGCAACTTCTCCTTCGGCGACTACTTCAAGGAGAAGGCCATCCCGTTCGCCTGGGAGCTGCTGACCAGCTCCGTGGAGGACGGCGGCTTCGGGCTGGATCCCGAGCGGCTGTGGATCACGATCTACGAGCACGACGAGGAGTCCTACGCGCTGTGGCGCGAGACCGTGGGCGTGCCGGATGAGCGCATCCAGCGCATGCCCAAGGAGGAGAACTTCTGGGACACCGGCCAGCCGGGCCCGGCCGGTCCCGACTCCGAGATCTTCTACGACCGCGGCCCCCGCTACGGCAAGGAGGGCGGCCCCGCCGCGGATGACGACCGCTACATCGAGATCTGGAACCTCGTGTTCATGCAGTACCAGCGCGGCGAGGGCAGCGGCAAGGACTACGAGATCCTGGGGGAACTGCCCAAGAAGAACATCGACACCGGCATGGGCGTCGAGCGCATGGCCATGCTGCTGCAGGGCGTGGAGAACTTCTACGAGACCGACCAGGTCCGTCCCGTCCTGGACGCCGCCGAGAAGCTCTCCGGCCGCAAGTACCGCGGCTCCGAGAACCCCGGGGACGAGGGCTACGAGGACGACGTCCGCATGCGCGTGGTCGCCGATCACGTGCGCTCCTCGCTGATGCTCATCGGCGACGGCGTGGTGCCCGGCAACGAGGGCCGCGGCTACATCCTGCGCCGCCTGCTGCGCCGCGCGATCCGCGCCATGCGCCTGCTGGGCGTGACCGAGCCCTGCCTGCCGACTCTGCTGCCGGCCTCCTCCGAGGTCATGGGCAAGGTCTACTCGGTGGTCAAGGACGACTTCGAGCGCATCTCCCGGATCGCCTACGCCGAGGAGAAGGCGTTCCTGAAGACGATCGAGTCCGGCACGGCTCGCCTGGACCAGGCGGTCTCCGCGGCCAAGGCCCAGGGCGGGTCGGTCGGCGGTGCCGATGTCTTCGCCCTGCACGACACCTACGGCTTCCCGATCGACCTGACCCTCGAGATGGCCGCCGAGGCCGGTGTCGCGGTCGACGAGACGGCCTTCCGCTCCCTGATGGAGGAGCAGCGCCAGCGCGCCCGCGCGGATGCCAAGGCCAAGAAGGGCGGCTTCGAGGACCTCTCGGTGCTGCGCGCCCTGCAGGAGCAGCGCGGCTCGATCTTCACCGGCTACGACGAGTTCTCCACCGCGACCACGATCCGCGCCCTGCTCGTGGACGGGCAGACGGCTCCGGCCGCCTCCGAGGGCCAGGAGGTCGAGGTCGTGCTCGAGACGACCCCGTTCTACGCCGAGTCCGGCGGCCAGGCCGCAGATACGGGCACGATCTCCGGCGACGGCTTCGTGATCCGGGTCGCGGACGTCCAGCAGCCCGTCAAGGGCCTGTCGGTCCACCGCGGCAAGGTCGTCTCCGGCGAGGTCGCCGTGGGCTCCGAGGTCACGGCCGCGATCGACGTCCGCCGCCGCCGCGACGGCGAGATGGCGCACTCGGCCACGCACATCGTCCACGCGGCGCTGCACGAGGTGCTCAGCCCCGAGGCTGTCCAGCGCGGCTCCTTCAACAAGGAGGGCTACCTGCGCTTCGACTTCAGCTGGGGCGAGGGCCTGACCACGGCGCAGAAGCAGGAGGTCGAGGGCCTGGCCAACGCCGTGATCCACGACGACCACGAGGTCTTCACCCGTGAGATGCCGCTCGATGAGGCCCGCGCCCTGGGCGCCATGAGCCTGTTCGGCGAGAAGTACGGCGACGTCGTGCGCGTGGTCGAGATGAACGGCGAGTGGTCGCGCGAGCTGTGCGGCGGCACGCACGTCGATGACACCGCGCAGATCGGCTCGCTGTCGCTGATCTCGGAGGGCTCCGTGGGCTCGGGCAACCGGCGCGTGGAGGCCCTGGTGGGCCTGAACTCGTTCAACCACCTGGCCGCCGAGCGCACGCTCGTCAGCCAGCTGACCGACATGCTCAAGGTGCAGTCCTCGCAGGAGCTGCCCGAGCGCCTCCAGTCGACCCTGGACAAGCTCAAGGAGACGGAGCGCCAGCTCGGCGAGCTGCGCCGCGAGAAGCTGCAGGCCCAGGCGGGCTCGCTGCTGGATCAGGCACAGCAGATCGGCTCGCTGACGGTGCTGGCCCACGACATGGGCGAGGTCTCCGGAGCGGACGACCTGCGCGCACTGGCCCTGGACCTGCGCGGGCGCCTGAATGATCGTGCCGCCGTCGTGGCCGTGACCGGTGCCTCCAACGGGCGTCCGCTCGTGCTCGTGGCCACCACCGAGGCCGCCCGCGCGGCCGGAGCCAAGGCCGGGGCGCTCGTGCGCACCGCCGCAGGCGTGCTCGGCGGCGGCGGAGGCGGCAAGGACGACCTCGCCCAGGGCGGCGGCCAGGACCCCGCCCGCACCGGGGCTGCGCTCGAGGCCATCCAGGCCGAGCTGCGCACCGGAGCAGGGGCCTGAGGCCTTGGCCATGTCCTCCGAACAGCTCAGCGCGCAGGCGCCGACGGCCATCCGGCCGGGTCGGCGCCTGGGCGTCGACGTCGGCACCGTGCGCGTGGGCGTGGCCCTGTCCGACCCCGACAGCATCCTGGCCACCCCGCTGACCACGCTCGAGCGGGACCGCCGCAAGGGCTTCGACATCAAGCTCGCGGCCAACCTGGTCCACGAGCACGAGGTTGTCGAGGTCGTCGTCGGGCTGCCGCTGGCCATGTCCGGCGGGCACACCGACTCCACGCGCGCGGCGATCGCCTGGGCCCAGGGGCTGCAGCGGCGCCTGGCGGCCAAGGGCTGGTCGGTGCCCGTGCGCATGCTCGACGAGCGCTGGAGCTCCGCCGAATCCCATCGCGCCCTGCTCCAAGCGGGCGTGTCCCGACGCGAGCATCGGGACAAGGTGGACCGCCAGGCGGCGGTCACCATCCTCGAGGCCGCACTGTCCATGATCCATCGTTCCGGCGGGCTGGCCGGAGTGGAGGTTTCCCCCGCTGACGGAGCCGACGCCGGCTCCGGAGCACACCAGACCACGGTCGCCTCCGCGGAGACGACCGCCCATCCGGAGGGAGACCTGTCGTGAGCGACCAGGACCCGCGCACTGACGCGCACACCGAGGACTCGGCCGGCACCAGCGGGGGGCCGCGGCGCGAATCGCGCGAGATCGCGGGGGCCTTCGAGGCCGAGAACCGATCGCCGGAAGAGCTGCGTCGGCTGACCCAGAAGCACAACATGTCGCTGCTGGGGGCCATCGCGCTGTTCACCGTGGCCGTGGTGCTCACCGTGACCGTGCTGGGCTCCACCTTCGGGTGGTTCGAGCGCCACGACTACCGCGGCGAGGGCCAGGACCCTGTGACCTTCACCGTCCAGGAGGGCGCGACCGTCGATCAGATCGCGGTCACTCTGGAGGAGGAGGACATCGTCGCCGACGGCGAGCGCTTCGTGGAGGTCTTCAACGAGGGCCATGCGGGCGACTTCGTGCAGCCGGGGGAGTACGAGCTCAATCGCCAGATGAGCTCGGAGGCCGCCGTCTCGAGGCTGATGCAGGAGGAGGAGGCGACCGACTACGCCGCCGTCCCGCGCACGGTCCGCATGGACGAGACGTTCCAGATCCTCTCCGAGTCCACCGGGCACTCGGTGCAGGACTTCGAGGACGCTGCCGAGGATCCCACGCAGTACGGCATCTCGGACGAGTTCCCCACGATCGAGGGCTACCTGCACCCGGGCGAGTACCGCTTCCCGCTGGATGCCACCCCGGAGGAGATCCTCCAGGAGATGGTCGACTCCACGAACAGCGCGCTCGAGGACGCAGGCGTGGCCGAGGAGGACGAGTTCGAGATCCTCACCGTGGCTTCGATCGTCGAGTTCGAGGGCGTGCCGGACATCTACGACGACGTCGCGGGAGCGATCTACAACCGCCTGGACAACCCGGACGCCGGAACCGGCGGGCTCATCCAGTCGGACGCCTCGGTGGCCTACGGCCTGGGCGAGACGACCGTCCACATCTCCGAGGAGGAGAAGGAGGACAAGTCGAACGAGTACAACACGTACGCCAACCCGGGCCTGCCCGTGGGCCCGATCGGCTCGCCGAGCACCGAGGCCATCGACGCGGCGGCCAACCCGGCGGAGAACGACTACTACTACTGGGTCACGGTCAACCTCGACACCGGTGAGACGAAGTTCGCCTCCACGCTCGAGGAGCACGCGGAGAACGTCGACGAGTACCAGCAGTGGTGCTCCGAGAACGAGGACAAGTGCCAGTGAGCACTGCCCACGCGGGGGTGGCCGGCCATCCGATCGGCCACTCCCTGTCGCCTCGGCTGCACGAGGCCGCCTACCGGGTGCTGGGGGAGGCGATCGACTATCGGGCCTACGACCTCGAGGAGGGCGAGCTCACCGGGCAGATCGCGCTGCTGCGCCAGGATCCGGCCTGGCAGGGGATGTCGGTGACCATGCCCCTGAAGTCGGAGGCCGCCGAGCTGGCCGACGAGCTGAGCGATCAGGCGGCGGCCATCGGCACGGTCAACACGCTGCGCCCGCGCTCCGACGGCTCCCTGCTGGGGCACAACTCAGACGTCGCCGGGATCGCTGCGTCGCTGCGGGCGGCCGGCGCGGTTCCGGAGGGTGCGCGGGCCTCGGTGCTCGGCGGCGGCGGGACGGCCACGGCGGCCCTGGCCGCCCTGCAGCAGCTGGGTGCCGAGGAGATCGAGCTGTGGGTCCGCTCGCCACAGCGCGCCGGGCGCGCGGTCGAGGCCGCTGAGCGCCTCGGGCTGCCGCTGCGGATCCGGGACTGGGACGCCGCGGCGGAGCATCTGGCCGGATCGGATCTGGTGGTCTCGACCCTGCCGCCGCACGGCGCCGATGACCTGGCCGCGCAGCTGGCCTCGGTGCCCGGGCGCAGCACCGGTGGAACCCTGCTGGATGCCGCCTACGACCCCTGGCCCTCGGCGCTGGCGCGGGCATGGCAGCGGGCAGGGGGCACGGTGGTCCCCGGGCTGGATATGCTCGTGCTGCAGGCACTGGATCAGATCCGGCTGTTCACCGGTCGCTCGATCGACCAGACCCTGCCCCAGGAGCACGCGGTGATCCGCGCCCTGTGCACCGCCGCCGGGCGGCCCGAGCTGGCCGAGGCGGTCCTGCGCAGCTCCTGAGCCCCTTCGGGGCACGGGCTGCGCTCGGCACGAACGCCGAGGAATCACCCACATGCTCCCGCGACCGCGCGAGGAGCCCAGGACGAAGAGAGGCTGAACATGCTGCGCTGGCTGAGTGCTGGTGAGTCCCACGGAGAAGCCCTCGTGGGCATCATCGAGGGCGTTCCCGCCGGGGTCAGCCTGACCTCGGCCGACATCCAGGCCGCGCTGGCCCGACGCCGCCTCGGCTACGGCCGCGGCGCGCGCATGAAGTTCGAGCAGGACCGCGTGCGGCTGCTGGGCGGCGTGCGACACGGCCTGACCCAGGGCGGTCCGGTGGCGATCGAGATCGCCAACACCGAGTGGCCCAAGTGGGAGACGGTCATGTCCGCCGATCCCGTGGACCCTGCGCTGCTCGAGGGCCGCGCCCGCAATGCCGCGCTCACCCGCCCGCGTCCCGGTCACGCCGACTTCACCGGCATGCAGAAGTACGGCCACGACGAGGCCCGTCCGGTGCTCGAGCGCGCCTCTGCCCGGGAGACCGCCACGCGCGTGGCCCTGGGCGCCGTGGCCGCTGCGATCCTCGAGGCCCTGGGCGTCGGCCTGGTCTCGCACACGACCGCTGTGGGCGGCGTCGAATCCCCGATCGAGGCGGCGCGCCCGGTGCCCGGCGACGTCGAGGCCCTGGACGCCGATCCGCTGCGCTGCCACGACGCCGAGACCTCGGCGAAGATGGTCGAGGCCGTCGACGCCGCGCACAAGGACGGCGAGACCCTCGGCGGCGTCGTCGAGGTCCTGGCCTACGGACTGGCTCCGGGCCTGGGCTCCTACGTGCACTGGGACCGCCGCCTGGACTCGCGCCTGGCCGGTGCGCTGATGGGCATCCAGGCGATCAAGGGCGTGGAGGTCGGCGACGGCTTCCTCACCGCCGCGCGTCCCGGCACGCAGGCCCACGACGAGATCATGATCGGCGATGACGGCCGCGTGCACCGCGTCTCCAACCGCGCGGGCGGCATCGAGGGCGGCATGTCCATCGGAGACGTCCTGCGCGTGCGGGCTGCCATGAAGCCCATCGCGACCGTCCCCAAGGCGCTGCGCACCGTGGACATCGCCACGCGCGATGCCTCCCGGGCCCACCACCAGCGCTCGGACGTCTGCGCCGTGCCGGCCGCCGGCGTGGTGGCCGAGGCCATGGTCGCGCTCGTGCTCGCGGAGGCCGCGCTCGAGAAGTTCGGCGGCGACTCGATCGCCGAGACCGTGCGCAACAAGGACGCCTACCTGGCCGCCATCCCGGAGGCGCTGCGCTCGAGCGGCGAGCTCGGCGCGTTCGAGGGCACGGAGGGGCCTGCGCCGGAGCGCAACGCGTGAGCCGACGTCGTCCTCCCGCGGCCCCGGATCCGCAGGCGGATCTGGGGCCCTCCCAGGGCCCGATCGTGCTGATCGGGCCCATGGCTGCGGGCAAATCGCACCTGGCCAAGTACATGGCCCGGCGCTACGGCTACGGCTACGCCGACTCGGACTCGCTGATCGTGCAGCGCCACGGGCAGATACCGCAGCTGTTCGAGGCCCGGGGCGAGGACGAGTTCCGCAGGATCGAGGCGGAGACCATCGCCGAGCTGCTGGAGGACGAGTCGCTGGACGACTCGATCCTCTCGCTGGGCGGCGGCGCTCCCATGACGGCCTCGGTCGAGGCCCTGCTGCAGCACCAGATGGTCGCCTACCTGGAGATCGACGAGCGCTCCGTGCGCCGCCGGCTGCGTCGGGCGGGCAACCGCCCCATGCTCAAGGGAGACCCCGTGCAGCGCTGGCGCGATCTGATGGCGCAGCGCCGGGACACCTACGAGGCCCTGGCGGACATCCGCCTGGACGCCAGCGGCAACCGCCCGATCTCCAGGATCGCCGAGGACCTGCACGAGGAGATCCAGGCCCTGCGCCGCCAGGCCGCCGGCTGAGTCCATCGAGACAGACCACCGCACGAACCGCTCGTGACGCGCCTCGTCGCGCGGAGCGCACAGCGAAGGAGAGCCATGACCACCACACGCATCCCCGTGACCGGCTCGCGCCCCGAGGACGAGTACGAGGTCCTCGTGGGCAGAGGCCTGATGGGCCACCTGGCCGAGATCCTGGGCAGCCGAGTCCAGAAGGTGCTCGTCATCCACCCGCAGGCCCTCGAGGCCAACGGCCAGGTGGTCGTCGAGCAGCTGCAGGGGGAGGGCTACCAGGCCTTCCAGGCCGTGATCCCGGATGCCGAGGAGGGCAAGCGCCTGGAGGTCGCGGGCTTCTGCTGGCAGGCTCTGGGCCAGGCCGACTTCACCCGCACCGACGCCATCGTCTCGGTCGGGGGCGGAGCGGTGAGCGATCTGGCCGGCTTCGTGGCCGCGACCTGGCTGCGCGGCATCCGCGTGGTGCACGTGCCCACGACCTTCCTGGGCATGGTCGATGCCGCGGTGGGCGGCAAGACCGGGATCAACACCTCCGAGGGCAAGAACCTCGTGGGCTCGTTCCATCCGCCGGCCGGCGTGCTGTGCGACCTCGACGTGCTGTCCACCCTGCCGCGCAACGAGCTGCTCACGGGCATGGCCGAGACGGTCAAGTGCGGGTTCATCGCCGATGAGCGGATCCTCGAGCTGATCGAGCAGCAGCTGGAGGAGGCCACCGACCCGGCCTCACCCGTGCTGCGCGAGCTCGTGGAGCGCACCATCCGGGTCAAGGCGGGCGTCGTCTCCGGGGACCTGCGGGAGGCGGGGGAGCGCGAGATGCTCAACTACGGCCACACCCTGGGGCATGCGATCGAGCAGAACGAGCGCTACCAGTGGCGCCACGGCGCCGCCGTCTCGGTCGGCATGATGTTCGCCGCCGAGCTGGGCCGCACCAACGGCACGCTCTCGGACGAGGTCGTGGAGCGCCACCGCAGCATCCTGGAGTCCCTGGGGCTGCCGGTCGCCTACCGCTTCGACCAGTGGCCCAAGCTGCTGGAGGTCATGAAGCGGGACAAGAAGACCCGCGGCGGCCTGCTGCGCTTCGTGGTGCTGGACGGCATCGCCCGTCCCCGCATCATGGAGGTTCCCGACCCGTCGATCCTCTACGCGGTGTACCAGGAGGTCGCGGTCTGAGGCCCCCGACAGGCGCCGCCCCCGGGATCGCGGCGGCGCCCGCCTTGCTAGAGTGTCCTGCGATCCGCACCCGTCCGCGCTTTTCGGACGCCCCGGCGACGAGAGAGAGAGCATGGCCACCTCGAACGACATCAAGAACGGCACCGTCCTGAAGATCGACGGCAATCTCTGGAGCGTCATCGAGTTCCAGCACGTCAAGCCGGGCAAGGGCGGCGCCTTCGTGCGCACCAAGATGCGCAACATCACCTCCGGCAAGGTCGTCGACAAGACCTTCAACGCCGGCGCCAAGGTCGAGACCGCCACGGTCGACCGCTCCGAGTACCAGTACCTGTACAAGGACGGCGAGGACTTCGTCTTCATGGACAACGACACCTTCGACCAGGTGACCATCCCGGCCGCCGTGGTGGGAGATGCCGAGAACTTCATGCTCGAGGCCTCCAACGCCACCATCGCGTTCAACGAGGGCACCCCCCTGTACATCGAGCTGCCCCCGTCGGTCGTGCTCGAGATCACCGAGTCGGCCCCGGGTCTGCAGGGCGACCGCTCGACCGGCGGCACCAAGCCCGCCACCGTCGAGACCGGCTACCAGATCCAGGTCCCGCTGTTCGTCGAGGAGGGCACGCGCGTCAAGGTCGACACCCGCACGGGCGACTACCTCGGCCGCGTCTCCGAATGAGCGCACGCGGAAGGGCCCGCACCAGGGCTGTCGAGGTCCTCTTCGAGGCCGAGCAGCGCGACGAGCCCGCGCTCGAGGTCATGAGCCGGCGCCGCGCCCACGACGACAAGCAGCTCGGCGCCTACACGGAGGAGATCATCCGCGGGGTGCTGCTGCGCCGCCAGGAGATCGACGAGGCCGTGCAGACCTGGTCTCGCGGCTGGACGCTGGAGCGGATGCCCGCCGTGGACCGCACGCTGCTGCGCGTGGGGGCCTGGGAGCTGCTCTACAACGACGACGTCCCGGACGCCGTCGCCGTGGCCGAGGCCGTGGGGCTGGCCCGCGAGCTGTCGACCGACGACTCCCCGAAATTCGTCAACGGCCTGCTCGGGCGCCTGCAGAAGATCAAGCCCACTCTGCTGGCCGCCCAGCAGGCGGATCCCGAGGCAGCGGACCAGCCCACGGTGGCGCAGGTCCTGGCCGAGTCCGCCGAGCAGGAGCAGGGTGTGGCCCTGCCCGATTTCGACGAGGCCGAGCTCGAGGGCGCGCAGGTCCTGGCGCCCGGCTCCGACGAGCAGGAGGAAGGCTCCGCAGGGCGCACCGACGCCTCCTGAGGCCGGCTCCAGGCCGACATGCACACGCGCACCGGTGCCCCGCACCGGTGCGCGCGCATGTCCGGGCCCCTGGCCGATGGCCGCACGAGCGGCAGAGCCCGTCCGGGGGACAGGGTCCCCGGTGCTAGGGTTGCCGTCGGCACAGCACCCTTTAAGTCCGTCCGGAGAGGCGGGGAAGGAGGCGCACCGTGGCAGAGGAGAACCTCCGCGAGACGGCGACGCACAGCTCGGGCCGCGAGCAGGACGGCGGCGCGTCGAGCGCACGGCGGATCCTGGCTCCGGCCGACATCGACAGGGCGCTGACGCGCATCGCCCACGAGATCCTGGAGTCCAACCGGGGCGCTGAGAGCCTCGTTCTCATGGGCATCCCGCGCCGCGGCTATCCGCTGGCGCAGCGACTGGCGGCCAAGCTCGCCCAGTTCGACGACTTCGATCCGCAGACCTCCCTCGGCCAGCTCGACGTCACCATGTACCGCGACGACCTGCGCACCTCCGGCTCACGCGTCCCCTGGCCCACCCGCCTGCCCGAGGCCGGCATCGACGGCCGCACCGTGGTCCTGGTGGACGACGTCCTCTACTCCGGTCGCACCATCCGTGCGGCCCTGGACGCCCTCACGGAGCTGGGACGCCCGGAGATCGTGCGCCTGGCCGTGCTGGTCGACCGCGGCCACCGCCAGCTGCCGATCCGCGCCGACTTCGTCGGCAAGAACCTCCCCACCTCCTCCCAGGAGCGGGTCCGCGTGCGGCTGTCCGAGATCGACGGAAGCGCCGAGGCGAGCGCGCAGGAGACCGACCAGGTGGTGATCGAGGGATGAAGCACCTGCTGAGCACGCGGGAGATGACCCGCGCCGAGGCCCTGCAGGTCCTCGACACCGCCGAGCGGATGGGGGAGCTGGGGCAGCAGTCCGTGCGCAAGCTGCCGGCCCTGCGCGGCCGCACCGTCGTGAACCTGTTCTTCGAGGACTCCACGCGCACCCGCATCTCCTTCGAGACCGCCGCCAAGCGCCTGTCGGCCGACGTCTTGAACTTCTCGCCCAAGGGCTCCTCGGTCTCCAAGGGTGAGTCCCTCAAGGACACCGCCCAGACCCTGATGGCCATGAACGCCGACGCCGTGGTGATCCGCCACGGCGCCTCGGGCGCCCCGCAGCAGCTGGCGACCTCCGGGTGGATCGACGCCGCCGTGCTCAACGCCGGAGACGGCAAGCACGAGCACCCCACCCAGGCACTGCTCGATGCCATGACCCTGCGCCAGCACCGCGCCCGCCTGGCCGGGGTGGACCCCACGGGCACCGACCTCGCCGGCATGCACGTGGTGATCGTGGGCGATGTCCTGCACTCGCGCGTAGTCCGCTCCAACATGTGGCTGCTGTCCACGCTCGGCGCCCGGGTGACCCTGGTGGCCCCGCCCACGCTGGTGCCCGTGGGCGTGCAGCACTGGCCGGTCGAGGTGCGCTTCGACCTGGACGAGGCCCTGGCCGAGGGCCCGGATGCCGTGATGATGCTGCGCGTGCAGCGCGAGCGCATGCACGCGGCGTTCTTCCCGTCCGAGGCCGAGTACGCCCGGACCTGGGGCCTGACCCACGAGCGCCTGCAGCTGCTGGATGCCGCCGGGCTGGAGACGGCGATCATGCACCCCGGCCCCATGAACCGCGGCCTGGAGATCTCCTCCGAGGCCGCCGACTCGCCGCGCTCGACCGTGCTGCGCCAGGTCGCCAACGGCGTCTCCGTGCGCATGGCCTGCCTGTACCTGCTGCTGACCGGCGCGGACGAGACCGCCGGCGCCGATCCCTTCAGCCCTGAGGAGACCCGATGAGCCACGCCAACGAACCGTCCGCGACAGGCGCGCAGCGCTGGCTGATCCGCGGCGCGAGCCTGCTGGGCGAGCGCACGGCCGACCTGCTCGTGACCGGCGGCCGCATCGAACGCATCGGCGAGGGTCTCGAGGACTCCGATGCGCGGGTGATCGAGGCCCAGGGCCTGATCGCGCTGCCCGGACTGGTCGACATC
This sequence comes from Kocuria sp. CPCC 205260, assembly GCF_040981045.1. Taxonomy (NCBI): domain Bacteria; kingdom Bacillati; phylum Actinomycetota; class Actinomycetes; order Micrococcales; family Micrococcaceae; genus Kocuria; species Kocuria sp. CPCC 205260. Next base: position 155,570 of record NZ_JAVKPT010000001.1, on the reverse strand, counting down.
CACACCCACCTGCGCGAGCCCGGACGCGAGGACGCCGAGACCGTGGAGACCGGCACACGCGCAGCCGCCCGCGGCGGCTTCACCGCAGTCTTCGCCATGGCCAACTCCGACCCGGTGGCCGACACCGCCGGCGTGGTCGAGCAGGTCTGGGGCCTGGGCCGCGATGCCGGCTGGGCGCAGGTCCAGCCCATCGGCGCCGTGACCGTCGGACTGGCCGGCGAGCAGCTCTCCGAGATCGGCGCCATGGCCGAGTCGCGGGCCGCCGTGCGCGTCTTCTCGGATGACGGCAAGTGCGTCCACGACCCGCTGCTGATGCGCCGGGCTCTCGAGTACGTCAAGACCTTCGACGGCGTCGTCGCCCAGCACGCGCAGGACCCGCGCCTGACCGAGGGCGCCCAGATGAACGAGGGCGCCGTCTCGGCGGACCTCGGCCTGGGCGGCTGGCCGGCGGTCGCCGAGGAGGCGATCATCGCCCGCGACGTCCTGCTCGCGCAGCACGTGGGCTCGCGCCTGCACATCTGCCACCTGTCCACCAAGGGATCGGTCGAGCTCGTGCGCTGGGCCAAGGAGCGCGGGATCGACGTCACGGCCGAGGTCACCCCGCACCACCTGCTGCTCACCGACGAGCTCGTGCGCACCTTCGACCCCGTCTACAAGGTCAACCCGCCGCTGCGCACCGAGGAGGACGTCCAGGCCGTGCGCCAGGCGGTCGCCGACGGCACGATCGACGTCATCGGCACCGATCACGCACCGCACCCGCGCCAGGACAAGGAGTGCGAGTGGTCCGGTGCGGCCCACGGCATGACCGGGCTGGAGACCGCGCTGTCGATCGCTCAGCACACCCTCGTGGACACCGGCCTGCTCACCTGGGCGGACGTGGCCCGGGTGCTCTCCGAGACCCCGGCGCGCATCGGCGGACTGGGGGAGCAGGGCCGACCGCTGGCCGAGGGGGAGCCCGCCAACATCGTGCTCTTCGACCCGGCCGCCGAGACCGTCGTGGATCCCGAGGCCCACGCCAGCAAGGGGCGCAACAGCCCCTACCGCGGCCTGACCCTGCCCGGTTCGGTCCGCGCGACCCTGCTGCGCGGGCACCCCGTCGTGCTCGACGGCGAGCTCTCCAGCCCCCATCCCGACGCCGCCCGCAGCGTCGGCGGCCCGTACCAGGGGCGGTGAGCGGCATGGATGTCAGGCTGCAGACCGCCCTGTGGGGCATCGCCGTCGTGCTCGTGGTCCTGGTGCCGGCTGCGCTGGCCTGGCGCCGTCGCCGCAACCGCGACGAATCCCGTGCGCCGCTGCCTGAGCTGCCCTCGGACATCGAGCAGCGCGACCCGCTCGGGCACGTGGACGGCATGTACGTGGCCACGACCCGCCACGGCAACACCATGGACCGCCTGGTCGGCCACGGCCTGGGCGTGCGCACCCGGGCCCGGGTCTTCCTCTACGAGGACGGCCTGCTCATCGACCGGACGGGCACCGAGCCCGTGTGGATCGCCGCCGAGCGCGTCACCGACTACGGCACCGGCTCCGGCATGGTCGGCAAGTTCGTCGAGCCCGGCGGGCTCGTCATGGTGACCTGGGACTTCGCGGGCGAGCCGGTGGACACCGGCTTCCGGCCGCAGGGCTCCCAGGATCGCCCCCGGCTGCTCGAGGCGCTGGCCGCCTACGGCACCGCACAGACTTCCGAGACGCCCCACGAGGGCGCCGCTTCCGCATCGCAGAACCAGGAGACTGCTCCGTGACCGCACACCCCCTCACCCCTGCGATTCTCGTCCTGGAGGACGGGCGCACCTTCCGCGGCAGCGCCTGGGGCGCTGAAGGCCGCACCCTCGGCGAGGCTGTGTTCTCGACCGGGATGACCGGCTACCAGGAGACCCTGACCGACCCGTCGTACGCGGGCCAGATCGTGGTCATGACCGCTCCGCACGTGGGCAACACGGGCACGAACGCGCAGGACGACGAGTCCCGCCGCGTGTGGGTCGCCGGCTACGCCGCGCGCGACGCCGCCCGTGTGGCCTCGAACTGGCGCAATGAGAAGACCCTGGACGAGCTGCTGGCCGAGCAGGGCATCGTCAGCATCCGCGACATCGACACCCGCGCGGTGACCCGCCACCTGCGCAGCGCCGGGTCCATGCGCGCCGGGATCTTCTCGGGCGAGGCCCTGGGCTCGCGCACCGTCGACGAGCTGCTGGCGGAGGTCCGCGAGCAGCCCTCGATGGCCGGGCAGCGCCTGGCCGAGACCGTGACGACCGAGCAGGCCCACACGATCGAGCCGTCCGAGCACGGCTGGGACGGCGAGGTCATCGGCGACGTCGCCGCGATCGACCTCGGCATCAAGTCCATGACCCCGCGGCGCATGGCCGAGCGCGGGCTGCGCGTGCACGTGCTGCCGGCAACCACCACTGTCGAGCAGATCCGCGAGCTGGGCGCTGACGGCGTGTTCATCTCCAACGGCCCCGGCGACCCGGAGACCGCCGAGGCCCAGATCGAGGTCCTGCGCGACGTCCTGCGCTCGGGCACCCCGTTCTTCGGGATCTGCTTCGGCAACCAGCTGCTGGGCCGGGCCCTGGGCTTCGGGACCTACAAGCTGCCCTTCGGCCACCGCGGCATCAACCAGCCCGTGCTGGACCGCCGCACAGGCAAGGTGGAGATCACCGCGCAGAACCACGGCTTCGCCGTCGACGCCCCGCTCGACGGGCCCGTCGAGGCCCCGGCCGGCGGCTTCGGGCGCGTGGAGGTCAGCCACATCGGGCTCAACGACCAGGTGGTCGAGGGCCTGAACTGCCTGGACATCCCCGCGTTCTCCGTCCAGTACCACCCCGAGGCGGCGGCCGGTCCGCACGACGCCGCCTACCTCTTCGACCGCTTCGTCGACATGCTGCGCACCCGCGAGCCCTTCACCGGCGGCGCGCAGGCTGAGGCCGTCGTCGCAGAGACCACCCAGAGCACCGCCAGCCAGGAGGCCAAGAACTGATGCCGCGCAGGAACGATCTCAACAGCGTCCTGGTCATCGGCTCCGGCCCGATCGTGATCGGTCAGGCAGCCGAGTTCGACTACTCGGGGACCCAGGCCCTGCGGGTTCTCAAGGAGGAGGGCCTGCGGGTCATCCTCGTGAACTCGAACCCGGCCACGATCATGACGGACCCGGAGTTCGCCGACGCCACCTACGTCGAGCCGATCACCCCCGAGGTGGTCGAGAAGATCATCGCCCAGGAGCGCCCCGACGCGATCCTGCCCACCCTCGGCGGGCAGACCGCGCTGAACACCGCGATCGCCCTGGATGCCAACGGCGTGCTCGAGAAGTACGACGTCGAGCTGATCGGCGCGAATATCGCGGCGATCAACCTGGGCGAGGACCGCGAGGCCTTCAAGGGCGTCGTGGAGCGCTGCGGCGCCGAGTCCGCCCGCTCGATCATCGTCCACTCGATGGATGAGGCCCTGGCCGCCGCTGAGGAGCTCGGCTACCCGATGGTCGTGCGCCCGTCGTTCACCATGGGCGGCCTGGGCTCGGGCCTGGCCTACGACGAGGCCGACCTGCGCCGCATCGCCGGCGCCGGCATCCAGTACAGCCCGACATCCGAGGTCCTGCTCGAGGAGTCGATCCTGGGCTGGAAGGAGTACGAGCTGGAGATGATGCGCGACCGCAACGACAACGTCGTGGTGGTCTGCTCGATCGAGAACTTCGACCCCGTGGGCGTGCACACCGGCGACTCGATCACGGTGGCCCCGGCGCTGACGCTGACCGACCGGGAGTACCAGAACCTGCGCGACATCTCGATCGCCGTGATCCGCGAGGTCGGCGTGGACACCGGCGGCTGCAACATCCAGTTCGCGGTCGAGCCGGAGACCGGACGCGTGGTCGTCATCGAGATGAACCCCCGCGTCTCGCGCTCCTCGGCTCTGGCCTCCAAGGCGACCGGCTTCCCGATCGCCAAGATCGCGACCAAGCTCTCGCTGGGCTACACCCTCGATGAGATCCCCAACGACATCACCAAGAAGACCCCGGCGTCGTTCGAGCCCACGCTCGACTACGTCGTGGTGAAGTGCCCGCGCTTCGCCTTCGAGAAGTTCCCGGCCGCCGATCCCACGCTGACGACCACCATGAAGTCGGTCGGCGAGGCCATGGCCATCGGGCGCAGCTTCACCGAGGCGCTGCAGAAGGCCATGCGCTCGCTCGAGCAGAAGGGCTCGAGCTTCGACTTCGCCCGCCCCGAGGTCGAGATGGGCCCGCACGGGATCCAGCGCCTGATCGATGCCACCCGCGCCTCGACCACCGAGCGCATCCACGCGGTGCAGCAGGCGCTGCTCAACGGCGCGAGCATCGACCAGGTCCACGAGGCCACCGGGATCGACCCCTGGTACCTGGACCAGATCAGCCTGCTCAACGAGGTCGCCGAGACGGTGCGCGCCGATCCGGACCTCAGCGAGGACACGCTGCGCCTGGCCAAGCGCCACGGCTTCTCCGACGAGCAGATCGGCCGGCTGGCCCTGGTCTCGGAGGACGTGGTGCGCGGGGTGCGCCACGCCCTGGGCGTGCGCCCGGTGTTCAAGACCGTGGACACCTGCGCGGCCGAGTTCGAGGCCTACACCCCGTACCACTACTCGTCCTACGACGAGGAGACGGAGGTCGGGGAGCACTCGGCGAACTCGGTGCTTATCCTGGGCTCCGGGCCCAACCGCATCGGGCAGGGCATCGAGTTCGACTACTCGTGCGTGCACGCCTCGATGGCCCTGGGCGCGGCCGGCTGCGAGACCGTGATGCTCAACTGCAACCCGGAGACGGTCTCGACCGACTACGACATCTCTACGCGCCTGTACTTCGAGCCGCTGACCTTCGAGGACGTCATGGAGGTCATCGCCGCGGAGCGGGCCACCGGCGGGCTGCTGGGCGTGTTCGTGCAGCTGGGCGGTCAGACCCCGCTGAAGCTGGCCGCGCAGCTCAAGGCCGCCGGGGTCCCGATCCTGGGCACCACGCCGGAGGCCATCGACCTGGCCGAGGACCGCGGCGCCTTCGCCCGCGTGCTCCACGATGCCGGGCTGCTTCAGCCGCGCAACGGCACGGCCTCGACCTTCGAGGACGCCCGCACGATCGCGGCCGAGATCGGCTACCCGGTGCTCGTGCGCCCGTCGTACGTGCTGGGCGGGCGCGGCATGGAGATCGTCTACGGCGATGACCAGCTGCGCACCTACCTGGAGAACGCGACCGAGGTCTCGCCGCAGCGCCCGGCGCTGATCGACAAGTTCCTCGAGGACGCGATCGAGATCGACGTCGACGCCCTCTACGACGGACAGAGCCTGTACGTGGGCGGGATCATGGAGCACCTCGAGGAGGCCGGCATCCACTCCGGCGACTCGGCATGCACCCTTCCGCCGGTCACCCTGGGCCCGGACGTGCTCGAGCGCGTGCGCCAGGCCACCGGGGCGATCGCCGCCGGTGTGGGGGTGCGCGGGCTGATCAACATCCAGTTCGCCCTGGCCGCGGACATCCTCTACGTCATCGAGGCCAACCCGCGCGCCTCGCGCACCGTGCCGTTCGTCTCCAAGGCCACCGGCGTGCAGCTGGCCAAGGCTGCGGCGCTGATCGGCACCGGAGTCTCCATCCGGCAGCTGCGCGCCGACGGGACGCTGCTGCCCGAGGGCGATGGCTCGCACCTGCCGGACGACGCCGCGGTGGCCGTGAAGGAGGCCGTGCTCCCGTTCGCCCGCTTCCGCACCGCCGAGGGCCGTGCCGTGGACTCGCTGCTGGGCCCCGAGATGCGCTCGACCGGCGAGGTCATGGGCTTCGACGAGCACTACGACACCGCCTTCGCCAAGGCCCAGGCCGGCGCGGGGGTGGCGCTGCCCACGCAGGGCCGGGTCTTCGTCTCGGTCGCGAACAAGGACAAGCGCGCCGCGGTGGCCTATGTGCGCATGTTCCGCGACCTCGGCTTCGAGATCGTGACCACCGGCGGCACCGCCAAGGTGCTTCGCCGCAACGGGATCGACTCGACGGTGGTCGCCAAGATCTCCGATCGCGATTCGACGGAGCGCACCGTCGTGGACCTGATCGAGGCGGGCGAGATCGACCTGGTCTTCAACACGCCCTCCAGCGGCGGGGACTCCCGCGGCGACGGCTACGAGATCCGAGCCGCGGCTACTTCGGTCGGCATGCCGATCGTGACCACCGTGGCCCAGCTGGGTGCGGTGGTGCAGGCCGTGACGGCGCTGCGCGAGCACACCTGGGACGTCACGCCGCTGCAGGTCCACGAGCAGCGGCTGCGCGAGTCTGTGGCCGCCGCCCGCGAGTCGGCGGAGCCCGCCCGTGGCTGAGCCGGCGGCACCCAGCTTCGGCACCCGCGCGGCGGCGGCGATCGCCGAGCACGGTCCGCTGTGCGTCGGGATCGACGCCCATCCCTCGCTGCTGGAGGCCTGGGGGCTGCCCCAGACCCCGGCGGGGCTGCTGCGCTTCTCCATGGGCGTCGTGGAGGCCCTCGAGGGCCGGGTGGCCGCGATCAAGCCGCAGGTGGCCTGGTACGAGGCCTACGGCTCCTCCGGGATGGGCGTCCTGGAGCAGACCCTGGAGGCCTGCCGTCAGGCCGGGATCCTCTCCATCGCCGACGCCAAGCGCGGGGACATCGGCTCCACCATGCAGGCCTATGCCCGCACCTGGCTGGCCGAGGAGTCCTCGCTTCGCGCCGATGCCGTGACGCTGAGCCCGTACCTGGGCGCCGGGGCCCTCGAGCCGGCCTTCGAGCTGGCCGAGGCCACGGGTCGCGGCACCTTCGTGCTGGCCCTGACCTCCAATCCCGAGGGCGCTTCGGTGCAGCACCGAGGGGCTCCGGAGTCAGTGGCAGCCGCCGTCGCGGAGGCCGTCTCCCAGCGCAATTCCGAGGCTCTCTCAGCGTCGGTGCAGGTCATGCCCGGTGAGGACTCGCATTATGACCGCTTCGTTACGGGGCCCCACGGACTCGTCGTCGGAGCGACCACCGGAGAGGCGATCGCGCAGGTCGGAGTGGACCTGGCCGGCCTCGACGGCCTGGTCCTGGCTCCGGGCTACGGCGCCCAGGGCGCGACCGCTCAGGATCTCGGTGCCATGTTCGCCCAGGTCAGAGGACGGGTGCTCGTGAACTCCTCGCGCGGTATCCTCGCTGCCGGACCCGAGCCCCAGGCCCTGCAGGGGGCCGTCAGCGCTGCTCAGGCCGAGCTGTCCCCGGAGCTCTCCGCCGCCTAGACCGCCCCGGCTGCCGGTCGCGGAACCCGATCCACCGGGGTATCGGCCCAGGTCCAGTACCACCTCCGCTATGACCATTCCAACGAATGTGCATACAGTTGCGCGAGCGCGTCGACCTCGATCCTGGTCGGATCATGGGCGAACGGCGAGCGAGAACTGGTGTTCATAGGGAGGAACCGGTCATGGCATTGCGCCAGCTGACAGATGAGGAACGGGCTGCGGCCCGAGAGAAGGCGACCGCCGCTCGCGCGGTGCGCGCCGAGGTGAAGGCCAAGCTGAAGGATCGCTCCATCACGGTGGCGGAGATCCTTCAGCGCGCCGAGGAGGACGAGGCGCTGAGCCGCATGAAGGTCTCCGACCTGCTGGAGTCCGCTCCGGGCATCGGCAAGGTCCGCTCCGCGGCCATCATGGAGGAGATCGGCATCGCCAAGACCCGCCGCGTGCGGGGCCTGGGCGTGCACCAGCGCAAGGCGCTGATCGATCAGCTCGATCGCTGAGCCGGCGGCCGCCCGGTCCTGCGGCCGCTTCCTGACGAGGCGCCCCGCCTCCTTCCGTCGATCCGCGGAAGCAGGCGGGGCGCCTTCGTCATCGGCGGTATCCTGAGGCTCCCATCCGCAGGACGCAGACTGAACAGCAGCTGGAGGAGCATCCTTGCCGCAGGAGCACACCGGAGCGAGCATCGCCCCCGAGCACGTCACCGTGCTGGCCGGGCCCACGGCCGTCGGGAAGGGCACGGTCTCCACGTACATCCGCGACCACTGCCCGGATGTCTGGCTCTCGGTCTCGGCCACCACCCGCGCCCCGCGCCCGGGCGAGCAGGAGGGCGTGCACTACTTCTTCGTCGACGACGACGAGTTCCAGCGCATGGTCGACGAGGGCCAGATGCTCGAGTGGGCAGTGGTGCACAACCGCAGCCGCTACGGCACGCCGAGGCAGAAGGTGCTCGACGCCGTCGCCGCCGGGCGCCGCGTCCTGCTGGAGATCGATCTGGCCGGGGCGCGCCAGGTCCGGCAGTCCATGCCGGAGGCGCAGCTGGTCTTCCTGGCCCCTCCCACCTGGGAGGAGCTGGTCGCCCGGCTGACCGGTCGAGGCACCGAGAGTCCCGAGGAACAGCAGGTCCGCCTCGAAACCGCTAAGATGGAGCTTGCTGCGGAGCCGGAGTTCGACCACACCGTCGTCAACGACCAGGTGGAGACCGCCGCGCAGAGGCTCGTCGAGCTCATGGGGCTCGACCCGCGCACCTGCGCCTGAGGCCGCGAACCCGTCGCCCCCCGCGGCATCGCAGACTTCGTGCGGCGCCCGCGCCCGCACCGCGAACATCACGGGAGCAGCCCCGCTGCTCCGCACCGAAAGAGCGTCAGGAGAGACTCCTTGTCCACTCAGCACCAGGGCATCACCGATCCGCCCGTCGACCGCCTGCTCACCAAGGCCGACTCCAAGTACGGACTCGTGATCTTCTCGGCACGTCGCGCCCGGCAGATCAACGCCTACTACTCGCAGCTGCACGAGGGCCTGTTCGAGTACGTCGGCCCGCTGGTAGAGGTCCAGCCGAACGAGAAGAGCCTCTCGATCGCCATGCGCGAGATCGACGAGAACCTGATCGAGGCCACCGAGGTCTCGGACGTCGGGTTCTCCGAGAACGGCCAGGCCGTTCCCGAGCGCGAGCTCGGCGTCGACGACTTCTACGCGGACTACTTCGGCGAGCAGCAGGGCGGGGAGATCGACTCGTCCATGGTGTTCTCCGAGAACGCGGAGGACCAGGGCTCCGAGGAGGCCGCTCCGGAGGCCGCGGCCGCCGAGGAGCAGGCGGAGATCCCCTCGGACGAGCCCTCCGAGAACTGAGCCACCGGGGCGCCAGCCCCAGCGCAGTCTGCCTGCGCACAGCGACGGCCGGTCGGGACCAGCTCCCGACCGGCCGTCGCCTTACCCTCGCCGCGGTGCCCCGGCACTGCGGCCGCCACGCGAGCAACAGAAGGGGCCGGTCCATGCGCATCGTCCTGGGCATCGGCGGCGGGATCGCCGCGTACAAGTCAGCGCTGCTGCTGCGGCTGCTCACCGAGGCGGGACACCATGTGGTGCCCATGCCTACGCGCGCGGCCCTCGAGTTCGTGGGCGCGCCGACCTGGGAGGCGCTGTCCGGCGAGCCGGTGAGCACCGATGTCTTCGACCGGGTGGACACCGTCAACCACGTCCGGCAGGGCCAGGCGGCGGACCTGGTGATCGTGGCGCCGGCGACCGCGGATCTGCTGGCGCGCGCCGCGCACGGGCTGGCCGACGACCTGCTCACCACCACGCTGCTGGCCACCGAGGCTCCCGTGCTGCTGGCCCCGGCCATGCACACCCAGATGTGGGAGAACCCCGCGGTGCGCGAGAACGTCGCCGCGCTGCGCCGCCAGGGCCGCCACGTGCTCGACCCGGCCTCCGGGCGCTTGACCGGACAGGACACCGGCCCCGGACGGCTCCCGGATCCGGAGGCGGTCCGCGACGCCGCCTTGGCGCTCGTGGCCGAACCCGCGCGGACCCCGACCAGGCCGTCGCTGTCCGGGCTGCGGGCCGTCGTCTCCACGGGCGGCACGCAGGAGCCGCTGGACCCGGTGCGCTTCCTGGGCAACCGCTCCTCCGGCAAGCAGGGCCTGGCTGTGGCCCGCGCCCTGCAGGCCGCTGGTGCGCAGGTGGACCTCGTGGCCGGTCACACGGAGGTCGCCCTGCCCGAGGACGCCGAGGGACTGAGCGTGCACCGCGTCAGCACCGCCCTCGAGCTGCAGGAGGCCATGCAGCGGCTGTCGCGGGAGGCGGACGTCGTGGTCATGGCCGCGGCGGTGGCCGATTTCCGCCCGGCGGAGATCGCCGAGTCCAAGATCAAGAAGACCGACGACGACAACGACGCCCCCACGATCGTGCTGACCCGCAATCCCGACATCCTGCGCGGACTCGTCCAGGCGCGGGACGACTCCGGGCGGGAGCAGCTGATCGTGGGCTTCGCCGCCGAGACCGGCGATGCGCAGACGGATCCGCTCGAGTTCGGCCGGGCCAAGCTCGTCCGCAAGGGATGCGACCTGCTGTGCGTCAACCAGGTGGGCACCGACCTCGTCTTCGGCCAGGACACGACCCGCGTGACGATCCTGGAGGCTCCGGTGCAGGGCCGTGCGGCGCCGGACGAGACCGTCGACGGCACCAAGGCCGAGGTCGCATCGGCACTGGCCCGGCGCATCGCGCAGCGAGTGGGCCGAGCCGACTGAGACGCGCCGTGTCCGGGGATGCTGCGGACGCGCTGGGACGTCGTGGGCTGGCGGTACCCTGGCAGGCGTGACTTCGACGCCTTCTGCCACCAGCAGCGCCCGCAGGGCCCAGACGCCAGGCCGCATGAGCCTGTTCACCTCGGAATCCGTGACCGAGGGCCACCCGGACAAGATCTGCGACCGCATCTCGGACTCGATCCTCGACGCCCTGATCACCGACGACCCGAACTCGTCGGTGGCTGTGGAGACCATGGCCACCACCGGGCTCGTCCACGTCGCAGGCGAGGTCAAGTCGGAGGCCTACGTCGACATCCCCTCGATCGTGCGCCGCTCCATCCTGGACATCGGCTACAACTCCTCGGTCCAGGGCTTCGACGGCAAGTACTGCGGCGTCTCCATCTCGGTGGGGGAGCAGTCCCCGGAGATCTACGACGGCGTCTTCCACTCCCTCGAGTCCCGCGAGGGCCTTGCCCGGGATCCGCGCGACGCCCAGGGCGCGGGCGATCAGGGAATCATGTTCGGCTACGCCTCCAATGAGACCGATGTCCTCATGCCGGCGCCGATCTACTATGCGCACCGACTCTCCGAGCAGCTCACGCGCGTGCGCAAGTCCGCGGTGCTGCCCCACCTGCGCCCGGACGGCAAGACCCAGGTCACGCTGCGCTACGACGGCATCACCCCGGTGGCCGTGGAGACCGTCGTGGTCTCCGCCCAGCACGCCGAGGACTACGCCCTGGAGCAGCTGCGCCACGACATCCGCGCCTCGGTGATCGACCCCGTCCTGGAGAAGACCGGGCTGGACATCTCGGAGCTGAAGGTCATCGTGAACCCGGCCGGGGACTTCATCACCGGAGGACCGGTCGGAGATGCCGGTCTGACGGGGCGCAAGATCATCGTGGACACCTACGGAGGAATGGCCCGCCACGGCGGCGGCGCCTTCTCGGGCAAGGATCCGTCCAAGGTGGACCGCTCGGCGGCCTACGCCATGCGGTGGGTCGCCAAGAACGTCGTGGCGGCGGGCCTGGCAGCGCGCGCCGAGGTCCAGGTGGCCTACGCGATCGGCAAGGCCCGCCCCGTGGGGGTCTACGTGGATACGTTCGGCACGGAGACCGTCGACCCGGTGCGCATCGAGTCCGCCGTGGAGGAGGTCTTCGACCTGCGACCGCTGGCGATCATCGAGGACCTGCAGCTGCAGCGGCCCATCTACGCCAAGACCTCGGCCGGCGGTCACTTCGGCCGCCAGGACCCCGACTTCACCTGGGAGAAGACCGACCGCGTGGACGCCCTGCGATCGGCGGTCGGAGCCTGATCCGTGCCGGCCGACCGCACGCCCGAGCGGGCATCCGACCAGGCGGCATCCTCGCCCGAGCAAGCACCAGATCGGGTTCCGCTCGCGACCGAGCGTGCACCCGAGCAGGTGCCGCCCACGCCCGGGCGTGCCCCCGAGCGGCCGGCCCCGGCGGAGGAGCAGGGGCCAGAGCAGCTGGCGCTGATGGCCGAGCCCGTCCGGAGCGCACGCGCCGGTGGGCGCGGTGCGTCCGGAGGCCGCGGCGCCCGGCACCGCTCGGGCCCGCTCGAGCCGGCGTACCTGGCCGAGACCGATCCGGTGGCCCGTGTGCGGCTCGAATCGCACCTGCCGCACCTGGACCGGCTGTTCGACTACGGCGTGCCCCAGGACCTCTCCGAGGGCGCCCAGGCGGGGACGCGCATCCGCGTGCGCTTCGGCGGGCAGCAGATGCGCGGCTGGATCATCGAGCGGACCGCGTCATCGGAGGTCGCCTTCGACCGGTTGCAGCCCATTCTGTCGCTGCAGTCCGCCCTTCCGGTGCTCGTGCCGCAGGTGCTGGCCGTCGCCGAGCTCACGGCACAGCGCTGCGCCGGCACGGTCGCCGATGTCCTGCGCTGCGCGGTGCCCCCGCGCGTGGCCTCCGTCGAGAAGGCCGCTCTGGCCGCCCGCGATTCGGCCGAGGCCTCAGCAGCAGTCGCCGCCGTGAATCCGGGTGCTGCGCAGCGGGCCGGTCATCCCGGTGCCGAAGAAGCCGCTGAGGCCCTCCCGGACGCGCAGGCCGAAGCTGACCCGGAGACCGCGGCGCACAGGGCCCGACCCCTGATCGCAGCCGAGCCTGCGGCCCCGAGCGCCTGGTCGGAGTACGTGGGCGGCCGTGAGGCGATCGAGGCCCTGCGCGGCGGGCAGCGGGTGCGGGCCGTGGTGCAGGCCCTGCCGTCGCACCCCGAGCACGACCTCTACGACCTCATCGCCCAGGCGGTCGCCGCGGCGCTGGAGTCGGGGCGCGGAAGCGTCGTGATGGTCCCGGACCACAAGACCCTCGAGCGCGCCCAGCGCGCTGTGGAGGCGGTCGTGGAGCCGCAGCTCGTGGCGCGGCTGCACAGCGAGGACAAGCCGACCCCGCGCTATCGGGCCTTCGTCCAGGCCTTGGAGGGCCACGCGCGGGTCGTGATCGGCACTCGCCCGGCGGTCTGGGCGCCGGTGGAGGACCTCGGCCTGATCGTGGTCGTCGACGACGGCGACCACAGCCTCGTGGAGCCCCGAGCGCCGTACCACCACGCGCGCGATGTGGCGCTGCTGCGCGCACAGCACGACGATCTCGGCCTGCTCGTCATGGGCCAGGCCGTGACTCCGGAGGCCGAGCGGCTCGTGGAGACCGGCTGGGCGAGCTCGATCGCCGCCCAGCGCCCGGTCCTGCGGGCGAACATGCCGCGGATCGAGTCGACCTCGGACTCCTGGCACGAGGCGCACGACCCCCTGGCAGGCCGTGCCCGGCTGCCGGAGACCGCGTTCCGCGTGGCTCGTCGCGCCCTGGCCGACGGTCCGGTCCTGGTCCAGGTGGCCAGGACGGGATATGCCCCGTCGCTGACCTGTCATCGCTGCCGCAATGCCGCGCGCTGCACCGTCTGCGACGGGCCCCTGTCGGTGCCGGCCCGCGGCAGGCTGCCGCAGTGCGGCTGGTGCGCCCGCCAGGCGGCGAACTGGTCCTGCGGCCACTGCGGGGCCACCCAGTGGCGCTTCTCCTCCGTGGGCTCGGAGCGCACCGCCGAGGAGCTGGGCAGGGCGTTCCCGCAGGTGCCGGTGATCTGGTCCTCGGGCGATCAGGTCCGCCGGGAGATCCCCGCGGCACCGGCGCTCGTGGTGGCCACACCGGGGGCTGAGCCGCAGGCGGAGGGCGGCTACGCCGCGGCGCTGCTGCTCGATGGCGATCGCATGCTCTCCCGGCCCGGGCTGCGGGTCGAGGAGGAGGTGCTGCGCAAGTGGGTGCACGCCGCCTCGCTCGTGCGCCGCGGCAGCGCCGGCGGAACCGTGGTGGTGACCTCGGAGCACGAGCGCGTCGTGGCCTCGCTCGTGCGCTGGGACGTGCGCGGCCATGCCGCCCGCGAGCTGGCCGAGCGCCGAACCCTGCAGCTGCCGCCGGCCGTGCGCTGCGCCGCCCTGACCGGACCGCTTCCGGCGCTCGAGGCCTTCCTGGAGCTGGTCGATCTGCCCGACGACGTCCGCACCGTGGGCCCTGCTCCCGTCCATCAGCGCTGGGACGAGGAGGCTGAGGGCCCGCAGTCAGAGGCCGCCTCCGCAGACGTCCTCGGCGGACTTCCCGACGACGACGAGGCCCACCGCCTCCTGCTGTTCTTCACGTACTCGCAGGCCGCCGAGGTCACTCGACGGCTGCGCGCAGCTCGTGCCGAGGCCTCCGCTCAGCGCAAGCACGCCCCGGTCAACGTCCGCTGCGACGTGGCCGACCTGCTCTGAGACGAGGCGACAGGGACGAGACCGGGACGGCGGCTGCGTCGGCTTCAGGGGCGCCGGCTGCGCTCGATCTCCCGGGCCAGCTCCACCAGGGATTCGGCCGAGTCCCGCCAGGTCCAGGACGCCGCCCGCTCGAGCCCCGCCAGCACGCGGGCCCGGGCCACCTGCGGGTCCTCGAGCTCGGTGACGGCGCGGGCGAAGGCAGCGTCGTCGCCGGCAGGGCAGTAGGCGGCGGCCCGGCCGCAGACCTCGTGGAAGATCGGGATGTCCGTGCACACCACGGGGGTGCCCGCGCAGAACGCCTCCATCAGGGGCAGGCCGTAGCCCTCGGCCCGCGAGGCGTGCAGGAGCACTCCCGCTCTTGCCAGCAGACGCGCGTGCTCCTGCTCGGAGACCCCGTTGTGGAAGACGAGCCGGGCCTCGGGTCCGGCGGCCTGCACCAGGCGCTCCTGCTGGGCGGGGGTGACCCGCGAGAGCAGGTGCAGCCGCCGGTGCGGAAGCCGTGCCGCCATGCGTGCCAGGGTCTCCACGTCCTTGTACGGCATGAAGGATCCGAGGTAGACCATCGAGTCGTCGCGCTCGTCCAGCCGCTGCAGCGCGGTCTGTTCGCTGACGATCGAGTCCTGAGCCGCGGCATTCGGGATCACGCGCACGGGCCGGTCGCTCAGGCGCCTGCCCTGGATCAGCCCCGCGGAGGTCTGGGAGACGGTGGCCACGGCGTCGGCGCGGTTCAGGGCCAGGCGCTGCGGCCATGAGGCACGGTGGAAGGCGCGCCAGCCCAGACGCACGGGCAGCGGCAGCTCCGGCGGGGGCGAGGGGTGGTCGTAGTAGATCAGGTCATGCAGCGTGAGGATCAGCCCGAAGCGCCGCCGCAGCGCCCCCATGGTCTGCATGGGGGAGAAGACCACATCCGGACCCCGGCGGTTGAGCAGCCGGCTCGTGAGCAGCTCCCCGGCCGAGACCGGATCCGGCCCCATGAACCACTCGAGGCGCGGGAGGTGCTGCAGCTGAGCCTGATCCGAGATCATCAGCTCGACCCGCAGCGAGGGATCCTGCGCGGCCAGCTGCGCCAGCCCGTGGGCCAGTCCTGCGCTGTAGCGCGAGATGCCGTCGTGCGGCCCCACCCGCACGTATCGGGCATCCAGCACCAGGTGCAGGGGGCCGGTCATCGCCGCCCCCTGCGCACGATCGGCAGCAGCTGCGTGAACTGCGAGGTGTTCGGCCGAGCCTGATCGATGGACGGCAGCTCGTCGTGGACATCGATGGGCTCGGGATCCGGGCCCTGCACGAACTCGTGGATCAGCTCGGCGGTCTCGAGGGGCTTCTCGTAGTGGATGAGATGGCCGACGTCGTCGAGGATCACCAGGCGGCGCCGGCGGATCCAGGTGGCCATCCTCTCCTGCGCCTCGACGGAGCCCAGCGGATCCTGGGCGCCCACCACGAGCAGCACGGGCATGGACAGCAGCGGCGCGACCTCGGCGACGGTGCCGGAGATCGAGGCGCGGTAGCCCTCGGCCACCACGCGGCGATCGGCGAAGGAGCCGAAGTACGCGCGGTGCTGGTTCTCCACGTAGCTGCGCAGCTGCGGGTCCTGGGAGACCGTCATCTCCCGGCTCATGAGGTCGCTGACCGCGTGGCTGCGCAGGAGGCGCTCGCCTATGGCCTTCGGCAGGCGCATGGCCAGGGTGTAGTAGGCGTCCGCGATCTTGGTGGCGGCTGCGTCCTGGGCGCTGAGCGCCGGCTCGCAGATGGGGTTCAGCAGCAGCAGCTGCTCGACCATGGCCGGGTGCTCGGCGGCCAGGTGCGAGGCGATCACCGAGCCGAAGGAGTGCCCGAGCAGCAGCACCCCTCGCTCGCCCTGCGGATGCACCGCGCCATCGGTGAGCTCGGTGATGAACCGGCGCAGGAAGCCGACGTAGTGGGGGACGTCGTGCGGGTCCTGGGGGAACGGCTCCGAGCGTCCGAAGCCCGGCAGATCCGGCACGACCACGTGGTAGCGATCGCGCAGGCGGTCGGCGATCAGCTGCAGGCCGTGGTGGTCGCCGCGGAAGCCGTGGACCATCACGAGCAGCGGCTTGCGCTGCGTGTCGATGTCGTAGAACCAGTAGCGGGTCTTGTACCCGTCGAATCTCATGCTGCGCTGCGCGGCCTGCGGATTCTGCTGCACGCGTTCCTCTCCGGGCGGATCTGTCCGTGTCTGCTCGGGCCCGAGTCTACGGAGGGCCTCGGACGCCGCGGGCCCCCGGCGCGGATAGGATGGCGGCGTCATCGCGTCATGGTCGCAGCCCCGTCGGGCTCCCGGCGCGGATGGCGCACGGCGGCCGGGCCCAGCGCCCCGGCAGGACCGCACAGCAGTCGGACGAGAGACAGCCGGGGCAGCCCCGGCGGATGAAGGCAGGCACGTGAGCACGCAGCAGGATGGCCAGGAAGAGACCGGGCAGGTCTGGGACGCCCACGAGCTCGAGGCACGCTGGCAGGGCTGGTGGGAGCGCAACGACGTCTTCCGTCCCCTCGACGACGGCTCCAAGCCGCGGCGCTACGTGCTGGACATGTTCCCGTACCCGTCGGGCGACCTGCACATGGGCCACGCCGAGGCGTTCGCCATGGGGGATGTGGTCGCCCGCTACTGGCGCCAGAAGGGCTTCGACGTCCTGCACCCCATCGGCTGGGACTCCTTCGGGCTGCCGGCGGAGAACGCGGCGATCAAGAACAACGCGCACCCGGCCGAGTGGACCTACCGCAACATCGAGACCCAGAAGGCCTCGTTCCAGCGCTACGCCATCGCTGTGGACTGGTCCCGGGAGCTGCACACCTCCGATCCCGAGTACTACCGCTGGACGCAGTGGCTGTTCCTGCAGTTCTGGCAGCGCGGGCTGGCCTATCGCAAGAACTCCCCGGTGAACTGGTGCCCCAAGGACCAGACGGTGCTGGCCAACGAGCAGGTCGTCGACGGCGCCTGCGAGCGCTGCCACACGCCCGTGACCAAGAAGTCGCTGAACCAGTGGTACTTCAAGATCACCGACTACGCCGATCGGCTGCTCGATGACATGGACCAGCTCGAGGGCGCCTGGCCCGAGCGCGTGCTGTCCATGCAGCGCAACTGGATCGGACGCTCGCAGGGCGCCCACGTATCCTTCGGGATCGTGGACCGGGACGCCGACGACGCGGCGGTCGAGCGCGAGCTGACCGTGTTCTCCACGCGTCCGGACACGATCTTCGGCGCCACGTTCTTCGTGGTGGCAGCCGACTCGCAGCTGGCGCAGGATCTCGTGGCGCAGGAGCACGCCCAGGAGCTCGACGAGTACCGCGAGTCCCTCAAGGCCGTCTCGGACATCGAGCGCCAGGCCACGGACCGCACCAAGACCGGCGTGTTCCTGGGCCGCTGGGCCGTGAACCCGCTCAACGGCGAGCGCCTGCCCGTCTACGCCACGGACTACGTCCTGGCCGACTACGGCACCGGAGCGGTCATGGGCGTGCCCGCCCACGATCAGCGCGACCTCGACTTCGCCCGCGCCTTCGGCCTGCCCGTGCGCGCGGTGGTGGACACCGGGGCGGAGGACCCCGCCGAGACCGGTGCGGCCACCGGCGGTGACGGCGTCCTGATGAACTCGGGAGAGCTCGACGGGCTGAGCAAGGACGCCGCGATCGACAAGGCCATCGAGCTGCTCGAGGCCGCGGATGCCGGTGCTCGGCACATCAACTACCGCCTGCGCGACTGGCTGCTGTCCCGCCAGCGCTTCTGGGGCGCCCCGATCCCGATCATCCACTGCCCGCAGTGCGGCGAGGTCCCGGTGCCCGAGGACCAGCTGCCCGTGCGGCTTCCGGAGGATCTCAGGGGCGAGCAGCTGGCGCCCAAGGGCCAGTCGCCGCTGGCCTCGGTCGAGGACTGGGTGAACGTGGCCTGTCCGTCGTGCGGCGGGCCCGCCCTGCGCGACACCGACACCATGGACACCTTCGTGGACTCGTCCTGGTACTACTACCGCTATGTGTCCCCGCAGGACGAGACGGCCCCGTTCGATCCGGAGGCCGTGCGCCGCTGGGGCCAGGTGGATCAGTATGTGGGCGGCGTGGAGCACGCGATCCTGCACCTGCTCTACGCCCGCTTCTACACCAAGGTCCTGTACGACCTTGGCATGATCGACCACGACGAGCCCTTCGCCCGTCTGCTCAACCAGGGCCAGGTGCTCAATCAGGGCAAGGCCATGTCCAAGTCCCTGGGAAACGGCGTGGACCTGGGCCAGCAGCTCGACGCCTTCGGCGTGGACGCCGTGCGCCTGACCATGGTCTTCGCCTCCCCGCCGGAGGACGACGTCGACTGGGCGGATGTCTCCCCGGGCGGCGCCCAGAAGTTCCTGGGCCGCGCCTGGCGCGTGGGTCAGGACGTCGCCGCCTCGGGCAGCGCCGTCGACGCCGATCCGGCCGCAGGCGACGTCGCCGTGCGCCAGGCGACCCACCGCGCGGTCGCCGAGGCCGAGTCCGCGCTGGAGAACCGCAAGTTCAATGTGGTGATCGCCAAGGCGATGGAGCTGGTCAACGCGCTGCGCAAGGCGATCGACTCCGGGGCCGGTGCCGCCGATCCCGCTGTGCGCGAGGGCGCCGAAGCGGTGGCCGTGCTGCTGTCCCTGGTGGCTCCCTACACGGCCGAGGACATGTGGCATGCCATGGGCCACGACTCGGCGGTGATCGATGCCGGCTGGCCGGTCGTCGACGAGTCGCTGCTGGTGGACGACACGATCACCGCCGTCGTGCAGGTCAAGGGCAAGGTGAAGGACCGCCTGGAGGTGCCCGTGGACATCGCCGAGGACGACCTGCGCGAGCTCGCGCTGGGCTCCGAGGCCGTGCAGCGGGCGATCGGCGACGCCGAGATCCGCAAGGTCATCGTGCGGGCCCCCAAGCTCGTGAACATCGTGGTCTGAGATGTCCGGCCAGCGCAGGATAGCGGTCGTCACCGACGACGCCGCAGCCCTGCCGCAGGAGTGGGTCTTCCCGCCGGCGGGCGGGACTGCCGGCGCAGACGTCGCGGGCCAGGACCCCGAACGCACGGAGGGCGCGGCGGACGCGTCGTCGGTGCTGACCGACGAGGACGAGCGCGCCGTGGCACGCTCCGGCCGTCCCGGGCTGGCCGTCGCGGCCATGCCTGTGTCGGTCGATGACACCGATCTCGACCAGGACCGCGACGACTGGCTCGCGGTGGTCGAGGAGGCCCTGGCGGCCGGGCGCAGCGCGGTGACCTCTCGGCCGTCGCCGGGTCAGCTGCTGCGCCAGTACCGTCAGCTGGAGGCGCAGGGCTACGAGGGCATCGTCTCGGTGCACTGCTCGGCCCAGCTCTCCGGCTCCGCCACCTCGGCCCGGATCGCCTCGGCTGCCGTCGGGATCCCGGTGGAGATCGTCGATTCGCGCACGATCGCCATGGCCGAGGGCCGCGGCGTCATGGAGGCGTGGGAGGCCGCCGGCACAGGGGCCGATCTGGCAGAGACGGCCGAGGCGGCGCGGGCCGGCAGCGCGGCCAGCCAGCTGCTGCTGTGGGTGCCCGGGCTCGACGCGCTGCGCCGCGGCGGGAGGATCCCGCCGTCCGTGGCTGCGCTGGGCTCCATGCTGCAGGTGCGCCCGGTGCTGCGTCTGGTCAACGGCCAGCTTGCGATCGCCGAGCTGCCCATGACCGAGCAGCGCGCCCGCACGAGGCTGCTGCGCCGAGCGGGTCGTGCGCTGCGGGATTCCACCCGGGACGTCCCCGAGGTCACCGTGCACCACCTGCTCGACGACCACGGCCAGGAGCGCGCCGAGGAGTTCGCCGAGCAGCTGGTGGCCGAGCACTGTCCCGACGCCCGCGCCCGCTGCGTGCCCATGCCCGCGGTGCTCGCCGCCCACGCCGGTGCCGGGGCGCTCAGCGTGATCATCCACGGCTGAGCCGGGCGGCTCTGCTGCCCGCGCGCCTGCCCCGCGTCTCCACAGCGTCGGGATTCTCCCAAGCGCGGGGTGAAGCCTCTGCTGCGCACCTGCGCGGCCCGCCGGGATCCTGCTGCCGCAGTGGACTGGGGGCATGACCCCTGTGACCCATCGCGGACGGCGCCGTCTGGAGCGAGAGCGGCCCGTCGAGCGCCTGCGCGGACTGCTGGATGACGACCTGCGCGCCACCGGCCACGACCTGCCCCACGACGACCGCCCCGAGGACTGGGTGGAGGACTCTGCCTCGGCACCCGAGACCGAGTCCGCGGAGTCGGCACCTGCCGAGAGCGGAGGGGCGGCCGCCAGGCGCCGACGGCTGCTCGCCGCGCCGCCCGCGTCGGGGTCGAGCTCGTCTGCGGAGCCCCTCGGCCCGAGGGCTCTGCCGCTGGATCCCGACGAGCAGCCCTGGGTCTCGCCCATCCGTGCGCGTCTGCCCTGGGCCACACTGGCGATCGCGGGTCTGGTGCTGATCCTGGTGGTGGTCTCGGTCCTGCTTCGCGGGCGCGAGCAGGAGGCCGTGGTCTCGGCTCCGTCGTCCGCAGGACCCGTCGTGGACGAGCAGGCGGGTGCCTCGCAGGCGGCAGCGGAGGGCGGATCCGTGGAGGGGGCGGGAGCGCTCGGTGCGGCCGGGGACGGAGCCAGTGCAGGGACAGTCGACGCACCGGCCTCCGGCAGCCCGGTCACGGTCCATGTGGTGGGGGAGGTGGGCGAGCCCGGGGTGGTCGAGCTGCCGGCCGGGTCCCGCGTGGCCGATGCAGTGGAGGCCGCCGGCGGGCTGAGCGAGTCGGCCGTGACCGATGCGGTGAACATGGCGGCCCCCGCGGCCGACGGCGTCCAGATCGTCATCCCGGACCAAGCACTGGCGGAGCAGTGGGAGCAGGACCCGCTGACGCCGTCCTCGGGATCCGGCGGACAGACTGCCACCGGCAGCGCTCAGGACGGATCTGCCGCCGCAGGATCAGGGGCAGCCGCAGGCGGGAGCCCCGAGGAGGGGGCTGGGCCTGCGGCCACGGGCGCAGCGATCGATCTCAACACCGCCACGGCTGCACAGCTCGAGGAGCTGCCGAAGGTCGGACCCGTTCTGGCTCAGCGGATCGTCGAGCACCGAGAGCAGATCGGCGGATTCCGCTCGGTCGAGGAGCTCGATGATGTCTCCGGCATCGGCCCGGCCATGATGGAGGCCATCGCGCCGCTGGTCACCGTGTGAGAAGGCCCCGACGGCATCCGTCGGGGCCTTCGTCCTGCGCTGAGGGCTCAGGCTCGATCAGGGGGCGGTGTCCATCTGGGCGAACTGCACGTGGGTCTGCCAGTCCTCGGCGGTGATCGGTCCGAGGGCCGGAGCCTCGGAATCCCCCGAGACGCCGGGGGTGAGCAGCGTGAAGGACAGGCCGACCCCCAGCGCAGCGACCGTCACGAGCTGAAGCGGCCGCTGGTGTTTGGACTGGGGCAGGAATCGCAGGAGGCGAAGCTGGGCCATGATGCTCCTCGGTGCTGATCTCGACGCCCCGGCCGGGGCCGGGCGCTGCGGGGCGGCACTGCTGGTCAGGATCAGAATGCGCCCGGCAGGTGTCCGGAACGTCGACGGCCGGTCTCCCGGAGCCGACCCCCGGACGACGGTTCGGCGACGCTCAGGCGAACGGACGGTGACCTGGTCCGCAGCACCCGAGGGCCGCCTCAGGAGGTGACCGTGAACATGATCCGCTCGGTCGTGGAGACGCCGTAGCGATCCGTCTGCGTCACGGTCGCCGTGTGCTCACCCGGAGCGAGGTCCTCCGGCAGATCCAGACGCCACAGGTGACCGGAGGCCTCGGCGACGGAGCCGCCGTGGACCAGCTGCTCCTGGGCAGCCGCCGGATCCGAGAACTCGGCGCCCACGCGCTTGGACTCGCCCTCCAGCCGCTGGGTGCGCTGCGCCTGCTGAGCCGGGCGGCTGTCGATCGAGACCGAGACCTCGGTTCCCGTGCCGCCGGCCCACACGTTCGTGGTCAGCCACGACTCGCCCAGCTCGTCCGCCGAGACCTCGAGCGGGGTCTCGAAGGAGGGTGCCTTCCCGACATTGCGACGGTTCGCGTCGTACCAGTCGCGGTAGGCCGGGGTGTTCAAGCCCAGGGACATCTGCTCCGAGGCCGCCCGCCCGGTGCCGATGAACGAGTCCTCGTACCGGTTGCCGTGGGCCTCCAGCGTGAAGACGCCGGGGACGGCGCCGTCGCGCTGCAGTGCGGTCGGGTAGCCGTCCTCCGTCACGCGCCCGGTGTACCAGTCGCCGGAGATCGCTCCTGCGGTGATGTGGTCGAACGGCAGCTCGTCCACGCCGTAGAGGCTCTTCCAGCCCTCCATGGAATCGCCCTCGCGCATGACCTCCAGCGTGTGGCTGTGCCCGCCGAAGGCGACGGCCGGCCGGTCGCCGATGATGTCGTGGATCGCCTGGACCTGATCCACCTGGTGGCGGTCCGAGCCCTGGTCGTGCCAGTTCAGCAGCGGGATGTGCGTGGCCAGCTCGATCAGCTTGTCCTCGGGGGTGTTCGCGATGTCCTGGCGCAGCCATGCGAGCTGCTCATCGTCGATGCCGCCGTTGTACGTGCCGTTGTAGGGCGCGCCCTGCGAGTGCTGCACGGTGTTCAGCGAGATCACGTGCACGTCGCCGGCGTCGTAGGAGTAGTAGTCCGGACCGAACTGGGACCGGTAGGTGTCGAAGCGGTGGTCATAGTCCGCGTCGAGGTCCAGGTCGTGATTGCCCGGCAGGAAGCGGGCGGGTCCGTTGAGCAGCGACGTCAGTTCGCGGGTCTGGTCGTACAGGTCCAGGTCATCGCCGACGATGTCGCCGATGAACAGCGCACCGCAGCCGGTGAAGTCGGTGCGCTGAGTAAGGTCGGCGAAGGCCCCGCGCAGGGCGTAGTCGACCTCCTCCTGCGTGTAGGTCTGGATGTCGCCGCCGATCAGGCAGCGCTGATCGCGGCTGAGCGTGTCCGTGGTGCGCGTCAGCGGGAAGTCGACGGCATCGGGCAGCGGGCCGGTCGGGTCGATGCCGCCGTAGCGCAGCTCGGGGGAGCCGGCGGGCATGTGGGTGTAGAAGAACTGGGCCACGTTGTCCTCGTCCACGGGGACCTGGTAGCCGGCCGGCTGGGTGAGGAACACCGTCTCGCCGTCGCGCACGGAGATCTCGTAGCGGCCCTGGCGATCGGTGGTGACGATCTTGCGGCCGTTGGAGACCTCCACCCCGGCGATCCCGCGCTCACCGGGGTCTTGCTGCGAGTTGCGGTTGCGGTCGTCGAAGACGGCGCCGTCCAGGACGTCCTGGTCGGCATCGGGACCGGCGGTGACGTCCACCTGGCCGCGGAAGGCCTTGCCGTTCCAGTCGTCTGCGGAGGTGGAGGATCGCGACGGCTCCTGGGCCAGGGCTGGCGCTGGCGCGAGCAGGGTGAGGCTCAGCCCCGCGGTGAGGACGGCGGCGCTGAGCGCGCGTCGCGGGCGAGGATCACGGGAACGGGCAGTGCTGGGGTGGGAGAGGTGCTGGGACATGATGCTCCTGACGGGTGGTGCGGAGGATGCAGATCCGTGCTCGACAGGGCCGGGGAGCGGACCCTGATCGGCCCTCGGCGGGGCGGACAGGTCCAGGCTGACCTGGGAAGATGTCCTCCGCTCCACCTGAGGGTCGACAGCAGTCGACCACTTCCCGTCCCGGTGCCGACGCCTCGGGAAACACTCGGTGCATTGACGTCTGGAGCTGCGTGGGGGTCTTGACGCACGTGGCTCGGTGCTGTGACCTGCGTCGCTGTCGCTGTCGCTGTCGCTGTCGCTGTCGCTGTCGCAGCGAGGAGCGGTCGGGCCCTCGCGCCTCCACAGGGGACCCGTCCGAAGGCCGGCCGGACGGGGGGGCCTCTGCCCGCCTCAGCTGAGGACTGCCATGCAGGAGGCACTGGTGCAATGCGCCGGTGACCTCCTCCCGCCGTCCCGCCCGCGCCCTGCCTCCACGGGGTCGGCAGGAGCCGGGATCTGAACGGGGACGTGGACGGCGGAAGCCGGGCAGACCGAGTGGCGCCTCCGGAGCGGGTCCCGAGGCTCCAGGCGTGCTCGCGCGGCTGTGGCTGCACTCGCAGGAGATGCCCGAGCGGTGGGCGCTGGCACACAGCGCTCGCCGGGAGGAGCGCCTCGAGGCGGCCCAGAGGGCGCTGCGCCCCACCTGGGATCTGCGCCTTGTGCCCGTGGCGCTGAGCGCGTGGGGAGCCGCGCTGCTGGGGACGTCGCAGTCGGAGTCGGTGGGCGCTGCGCTGGGAGCGGTGCTCGAGGTGGATCTCCTGCTGCTCGTCGCAGCGGGACTCGCCATGGTCCTCCTCGTGGCCGTGTTCGCTCGTCGGAGCGGGCGCAGACTGCCCGGGGGAGCAGCACCGGGCTCGCCTCGCGGCCGGACACTGGCCGCCCTGCTGCCGACGGCCGCATTGTGCGCGGTGGTCGTCGTGTGCGTCCTGCTGCGCGCAGGCACCCAGCAGCTGGCGGCCGCCGAGGACATGCGCGGGATGGACGCAGATGCGCAGCGCGTGGTCGTCGAGGTGACCGACCGACCCGTGACATGGCAAAGCGCCACCGCCTCGAGCTTCGGGCCGGGACCGGAGGAGGTCGGCGAAACCTCCAGCGGGGTCGTCGTGCCGGTGCGGCTGAACAGCGGAGCCCGGGCCACCGTCTTCGCCCAGGACGGCCGGTGGGCGAGCCTGCGCAGCGGGGATCGCGCGGAGGCCGTGGTGAGCGCCCCCGAGATCGAGCAGACCGACCTGCAGCTGCGCAGCACCGGCCCGCCGCAGCCGATGACGGAAGCCCAGGACCGCCCGTCCCTGCTCGAGACGGCCACGGAGCGCTTCGCCCTGGCCGCACAGGCCCGCGGACCCGATGCCGCCGGGCTGCTGCCGGGGATGACCTACGGGGACCGCAGCGGACTGGACACCGGACTCGAGAAGGCCATGAAGGTCACGGGCCTGACCCATCTGACCGCCGTCTCCGGCTCCAATTGCGCCCTGGTCATGGCCCTGGCCGGCCAGCTCGCCCTGGGGCTGGGCGCCCGTCGGCGGGTGTGCGTGATGATCGGTCTCGGCGCGCTCGGGCTGTTCGTCGTGCTCGTGGGACCGGACCCCTCCGTGCTGCGCGCGGCGGTGATGGGAGCCGCGGCCGCGCTCGCGGTCCTCTCCGGGCGCGGACCCGTCTCGCTGGCCGCGCTGTCCACGGCCATGTGCGTCCTGCTCGTGATCGATCCGGGCCTGGGCCCCGAGTTCGGCTTCGCCCTCTCCGTGTGTGCCACCGCAGGGATTGTGGTGACCGCCGGACCGCTGACACGGGTCCTGGAGCACCTCATGCCCACGGTCCTCGCGATCGTGCTCGCTGTTCCGCTCGTGGCCCAGCTGTGGTGCGGGCCCGTGCTGGCGCTGCTGACGCCCACCGTGGCCACCTATGCCGTGCCCGCCAACGTGATCGCCGCCCCAGTCGTCCCGCTGATCACCGTGCTCGGACTCGCAGCTCTGATCCTGCTGGGGCTCGGAGGGCCCGTGGGGGAGGCGCTGGGCTCGGCGCTGCTGGAGCCGGGATCGTGGGCGGTGGGGGTGATCGCGCGCTCGGCCCGCTTCTTCGCTGGGCTTCCCGGCTCCACAGCTCCCTGGCTGGGCCCGCCTGCTGGACCGGTGCTCATGCTGATCCTCAGTGCGGGGATGGTAGTGGCCCTGCATCGCCTGGATGCCCGCTGGTTGGAGCGCTCCCGCGTGGGCGAGGTCCGCTCCGGACCGGCACCCGGCCCCGTCTCCGAGGCTGCCTGGATCCGGGCCCGACGACGTGAGCGGGCCTGGCGCAGCGCCGGGCTGATCGTGATCGCGACGGGCATCGCGGCCCTCGTCGCGGTGCTGCGCTGGCCGGATCAGCATGCGGAGCAGTGGTCGGTGCTGGCCTGCGACGTCGGCCAGGGCGATGCCGTGCTGCTGCGCGGCCGCCAGGACGACCGCGAGTCCACGGTCCTGATCGATGCCGGGCCCGATCCGGGTGCGCTGCGCGGCTGCCTGAAGGACGCCGGGGTCGAGCACCTGGACCTGCTGGTGCTCACCCACGACCACGCCGACCACGTGGCCGGCGCCGAGGGCCTGGGGCAGTTCGTGGAGATCGATCGGGTGTGGTGGTCCTCGGCCTCCGGGCGGGCCCCCGAGGAGCTCGCCGGACTGGACGACCGCGCCGCCCGCCCGACGATCGGGCAGCGCTTCGAGGGCGCGGGGCTGGAGCTGCTCGTGCTCGCTCCCGATCCCGCGACGACCCGGATCAGCCCCGAGTCCGAGGACGAGAACAACGCCTCGATCGTCCTGCGCGCCGAGGTCTCCGACGGTTCGCAGCGCTTCTCGATGCTCGCCGCGGGGGACCTGGAGGAGTCGGGGGCCGGTGCCCTGCTGCGCACGGACCCCTCCGTGCTGGACGTGGATCTGCTCAAGGTCTCCCACCACGGCGCGCGCAACGGCGGGGTGGCGATCATCGACGCCGCTTCACCGAGCCTGGCGCTGGCCTCCGTGGGAGCGGACAACGACTACGGCCACCCGCATCCCGTGATCACCGAGCATCTGGCGCAGGGCTCGATCCCCCTGACGCGCACCGACCGGATGGGTGCGGTGGCCATCCACGTGCAGGACGGTGCGCTGGTGGCCCAGACCACCGGGTGAGCCGCCCGAGCCGAAGCCTCCCGGGGCGTCCGAGACGGCGGGACCCAGGCGGCGCGGAAGCTCGAGCAGCAGATGCCCGTCGCAGCTGTGGACCAGCGTCTGCTGTCTGCCGCTCGTGCGATCCTTGAGTACATGACTCCGCCTCGTCGTCGCACCGCCGCAGCCGCCGCCCCCGGAGTCTCCTGGCGCGATGTCGAGCCTGCCCCTCTGATCCTGATCACCGGCAAGGAGGGCTTCCTGATCGCCCGCGCCGTGGACCGGCTGCGGGCCCAGCTGAAGGAATCACGCGGGGCCATCGAGCTCTCGCGAGTGGACGCGTCCGGCTACACGCCGGGTCAGCTCCAGGTGCTGGCCAGCCCGTCGCTGTTCGAGGACCCCAAGCTGATCGTGATCGAGGATCTCGCGCAGATGAGCGAGGACCTGCTCAAGGACGGCCTGGAGTACGTGGGACAGGCGGATCCCGAGGTCGTGGTGGTCTTCGTGCACTCGGGCGGCAATCGCGGCAAGAAGCTGCTCGACGCCCTGAAGGCCAAGGCGGTCGTGGTGGATGCCGCTCCGCTGAAGAACGACCGCGACAAGGTCGAGTTCGTGCGCCACGAGTTCCGCACCCATCAGCGCACGATCGACCCGGATGCCGCCCGAGCGCTGACGCAGGCCGTCGGCAACTCCACGTCCG
Source organism: Kocuria sp. CPCC 205260 (assembly GCF_040981045.1). Taxonomy (NCBI): domain Bacteria; kingdom Bacillati; phylum Actinomycetota; class Actinomycetes; order Micrococcales; family Micrococcaceae; genus Kocuria; species Kocuria sp. CPCC 205260. The sequence continues at coordinate 128,068 of NZ_JAVKPT010000001.1, read as the reverse complement.
AGCTCGCCTCGGCGTGCTCGCAGCTGCTCTCGGACGGCCCGGAGCACATCACCTTCGACGTCGTGGAGACCTACTACGGCGGGCGCGTGGAGGCCACGGCCTTCAAGGTCGCCGACGCCGCCCTGGCCGGTCAGCCGGCGGCGGCGCTGAAGCTGTGGCGGCAGGCCCTGGACACCGGCACGGACCCGGTGCCCATGGTCGCGGCCCTGGCCGCCAAGGTGCGGCTCGTGGCCGCCGTGCACGGTGTGAGCGGCAGCGCGAACCAGCTGGCCGGGCAGGTCGGGGGAGCCCCGTGGCAGGTCGAGCGCGCGCAGCAGGAGGCCCGTCGCTTCACGGAGGCGGACATGGTCAAGGCCTTGCGCGCGCTGGCGGAGGCCGATGCTCAGGTCAAGGGCGAGTCCCGCAGCGCGCCGTACGCGGTGGAGAAGGCGATCACCACGATCGCCCTGTCCGGCCGGCGCTGAGGCACGGGCCATCCGACCTGCTCGTCGGTGAGGAGTCGCTCGTGCCGGTCATCTGCGCGGCGAGCTCCGCATCTGAGACTCCTCACGGCAGTTCGACATCCAAAGCCCTCGCGGCGGCTCTGATCGACTCGCGCGCCATGCCGTCGTCGCGGCCACGGAAAAGCGAATGGTCCCGCTCCCTCGAGGGGAGCGGGACCATTCGACGAAGCGCCGCGGTCGCGGCAGCCGGATCCGAGAAGCGGATCAGGCCATCGAGGCGACGCGCTTGGCGAAGCCCGACTTCTTGTTGGCCGCGTTGTTCTTGTGCAGGACGCCCTTGGAGACGGCCTTGTCGTACTTGCGGGAGACGTCGCGCAGTGCGGTCTCGGCAGCGGACTTGTCGCCGGAGGCGACGGCCGAGTCGAGGCGGCGCACGTAGGTCTTCAGCTCCGACTTGTACGCGTTGTTGCGCAGGCGCGACTTCTCGTTCGTCAGGTTGCGCTTCTTCTGGGACTTGATGTTAGCCACAGGTACTCCTCTTCACAGGTTCACGTTGATCGGATCGGTGAGGGCTCACGGCCGACTCTGACTGAGACATGAGAGTGGGGACGCTCGCAACAGTCAGCCGCTGTGCCCGGCGATCAGCGCGGACACACAGCGTACAATCCTACCAGAGCGGGGGCCCGGCGGCCCCGAGGCCTCAGCCGCGTCGCTCGAGCCCCCGGGCGACGTCGTCGAACCGGTCCTTCGGCAGCACCGCGCCCTCGCGGCGCACATCCTCGGGCCGGACCCGGATCACGCGGTCCAGCTTGACCTCGGACGGGCGGCCGTCGCGGTCCCAGGCGCCCGTGCCGATGTCGAGGTAGTCGGCATCCGAGGAGCTCGCGTTGTTGCGGTCCTTGGAGGTCAGCATCAGCACGAGCAGGTACGGGCCGTCGTGCCCGACGATCAGCACGGGCCGGTCCTTGCCCCGGGAGTGGTCCTCCTCGTAGGGCACCCAGGTCCACACGATCTCCCCGGGATCGGGCTCGCCGTCGGGGTCCGGGGCGTAGGACACCGCCACACGGCCCCGGTAGTCGCCAGGGTACTCACCGGACAATCCGCGACCGGAGGAGTGCGACGACGACGGCGACGGCGACGACGAGCGCTGCTGGGATCCGGGACTGTCCCGGGCGGTCGTGGAGGTCGAGGGTCCCGAGCTCGTTCGGCCCGTCTCGCGCTGGAGGCGCTGCACGACCCGATAGCCGCGCAGCAGACCGCGGGCGACCTGCTGGAAGTTGATGTTCATGCCCGCCATTGAACCAGGCCCGCTGCCCGGGACCGGCTGAGGCCTCGCCGAGGGCTGGGGCACAGCATCGGCTGGGCGCGGTCGTCGCGACGAGCGCGGCGCAGAGGACATGAGACACTGGGCCATTGATCCGCCCTGCCCGTCGGGCGCCGAGCACTGAACAGCCGCGCGTCCGGATCGACCAAGAGAGGCCCCGCCTTGTCCCCACTGGCCGCCCATCCGCCGGTGCCCGCGCGCACCGACCAGTCGGTGCTGCGCAACTTCTGCATCATCGCGCACATCGACCACGGCAAGTCGACGCTGGCCGATCGCATGCTGCAGTCGACCGGCGTGGTCACGCCGCGTGAGATGAAGGCTCAGTACCTGGACCGCATGGACATCGAGCGCGAGCGCGGCATCACGATCAAGTCGCAGGCGGTGCGCATGCCCTGGGGCGTGAACGGCACCGACTACGCCCTCAACATGATCGACACCCCGGGCCACGTGGACTTCACCTATGAGGTCTCCCGCTCGCTGGCCGCCTGCGAGGGCGCGCTGCTGCTGGTGGACGCCGCGCAGGGGATCGAGGCGCAGACCCTGGCCAACCTCTACCTGGCCATGGAGAACGACCTCACCATCATCCCGGTGCTCAACAAGATCGACCTGCCGGCCGCTCAGCCGGAGAAGTACGCCGAGGAGATCGGCAACCTGATCGGCGAGGACCCGGAGCGCGTGCTGCGGGTCTCCGGCAAGACGGGGGAGGGCGTCGAGGAGCTGCTGGACCGCATCGTGGAGGAGATCCCGGCGCCGTCGGGCGATCCCGAGGCTCCCGCCCGTGCCATGATCTTCGACTCCGTGTTCGACACCTACCGCGGCGTGGTCACCTACGTGCGGCTCTTCGACGGCAGCCTCAAACCGCGCGAGCGCATCGAGATGATGTCCACCGGGGCCCAGCACGAGCTGCTCGAGATCGGCGTGATGTCGCCGGAGCCCAAGCCCACCGACGGCCTGGCCGCGGGGGAGACCGGCTACCTCATCACCGGTGTGAAGGACGTCCGCCAGTCCCGTGTGGGCGACACCGTCACCACCGCCGTCAAGGGCGCTGAGCAGGAGCTCGGCGGCTACGAGGACCCCAAGCCCATGGTCTTCTCCGGGCTGTTCCCGATCGACGGCTCCGACTACCCGGTGCTGCGCGACGCCCTGGAGAAGCTGCAGCTCAACGACGCCGCCCTGGTCTGGGAGCCCGAGACCTCCACGGCGCTGGGCTTCGGCTTCCGCTGCGGCTTCCTGGGCCTGCTGCACCTGGAGATCACGCGCGAGCGCCTCGAGCGCGAGTACAACCTGGATCTGATCGCCACGGCGCCGTCGGTGTCCTACGACGTCACGACCGAGGACGGCACCGAGCTGCTGGTCACCAACCCGTCCGAGTTCCCCGAGGGCAAGATCAAGGAGATCCGCGAGCCGATGGTCGCGGCCACGATCCTCGCGCCGTCGGAGTTCGTGGGCACCATCATGGAGCTCGCCCAGTCCAAGCGCGGCCAGATGGGCGGCATGGACTACCTCTCCGAGGACCGCGTGGAGCTGCGCTACCGCCTGCCGCTGGCCGAGATCGTGGTGGGCTTCTTCGACCAGCTGAAGTCCAAGACCCGCGGCTACGCCTCCTTGGACTGGAAGGCCGACGGCGACGAGGTCTCCGAGCTCGTGAAGGTCGATCTCCTGCTGCAGGGGGAGCGCGTGGACGCCTTCTCCGCGATCACCCACAAGGACAAGGCCTACTCCTACGGCACCACCATGGCGAACAAGCTGCGCGAGCTCATCCCGCGCCAGCAGTTCGAGGTCCCCGTCCAGGCGGCGATCGGCTCGCGGATCATCGCACGAGAGAACATCCGGGCCATCCGCAAGGACGTGCTCTCCAAGTGCTACGGCGGCGACATCACCCGCAAGCGCAAGCTGCTCGAGAAGCAGAAGGAGGGCAAGAAGCGCATGAAGATGGTCGGTCGCGTGGAGGTCCCCCAGGAGGCCTTCGTGGCAGCGCTGTCGGCGGACGAGCCGGAGAAGAAGAAATAGTCGTGAGCTGCGGCCCGGCCGTGGTGGCCGTCTCGGCGAAGCGGCGCACGCAGGACGCCTGGGGAACGGCCCGCGATGCCAGCGGACGGCTCCAGGCGGCCTGGGTGCTCGACGGGGCCACAGCGCTGGGCGCCCAGGACCCCCGCAGCGCCGACGAGCAGGTCGCCCGCTTCGCCTGGAGGCTCTCCGCAGCCCTGCGCGCGATCCTCGCCGACGCCGGAGCTCGAGCGCGCAGCCAGCCCCTGCACCAGATCGTCGAGGCCGCCCGCGCCGAGGCCCAGCGCGGCATCGAGATCGGCTGGCCCGGGGCCGAGATCCCCACGGCCACGCTGTCGCTGATCCGGCGCACCGCCCAGGGCCTCGAGTGCTTCGCGCTGGGGGACTCGCCGCTGTGGCTCGAGGACAGTGGGCAGATCCTGGAGGTCGTCGATCCGCAGTTCGCCGGCGGCGACGCCCGAGTGCTGCGCCGCTGGCACGAGCTGCGAGCACAGGGCCGCAGCGCTGAGGCCGCCTACGCCGAGCTTCTCGAGGCGCAGGTGCGGGACCGGCGCACACGCAGCACCGAGGACGGGCTGTGGATCCTCGGCGGCTCGCCGCAGGCCGCGCAACATGCCCGCGTGGAGCTGATCCCCGGGGCCGAGCAGCGGCGCGTGTGTCTGCTCACCGACGGTCTGGAGCGCGTGGTCGATCCCTTCGCGATCACCGGTCGGCGCGGGCTCTTCGAGGCGCTGCACAGCGGTTCGGCCGGCTCCCTCGCCCAGCGCCTGCGTAGGCTCGAGCGAGCGGATCCCCGCCGCGTGCGCGAGCCCCGGATGACCGTGCACGACGACATCACCGGCCTGGCGATCACGCTCTGAGCTGCACGAGAGCGCCGTCCTGGAGTTCACGTCGAACGTGAAGTCCATGCGAATAATCCAAACCTGAAGTAGAACTCGAAGGATGAAGATGCCCTCTCTGCCCGATGGCGAGACCCCTCCGGAGGACGGGCTGCTCCCGGAGACCGCCGCTCACGGAAGCGACGAGCGGACCCTGAGCCTGTACGTGCACGTGCCGTTCTGCTCCGTGCGCTGCGGCTACTGCGACTTCAACACGTACACCGCCCTGGAGCTGGGCCCCGACGTCTCGCAGGCGGCCTACCACCTCGAGGCCGTGCGCGAGATCGAGTTCGCCCGCGAGGCGCTCGAGCGCTCCGGGGCGGCGCGCCGCGGACTGCACTCCGTCTTCTTCGGCGGGGGCACGCCCACCCGGCTGGCGTCCTCGGCGCTCGTGGAGATCCTGGACAGCGCCCGCGGGAGCTTCGGTCTGCTGGAGGGCGCGGAGGTCACCACCGAGGCCAACCCCGACTCGGTGACCCGGGAGGACCTGCAGACGCTGGCCGACGGAGGATTCACCCGCGTGTCCTTCGGCGTCCAGTCCGCGGTGCCGCACGTCCTGCGCACCCTGGAGCGCACCCACGATCCCGCGAACGTCCCGAGGGTCGTGCAGTGGGCCAAGGAGGCCGGGCTGTCCGTGAGCACGGATCTGATCTACGGCACGCCGGGGGAGTCGCCCGAGGACTGGAGGGAGTCGCTGCGCCAGGCCATCTCCCTGGAGCCGGACCACCTCTCCGCCTACTCCCTGATCGTGGAGGACGGCACGCGCATGGCGGCGCAGATGCGCCGCGGCGACGTGGACCCGGTGGACCCGGACGACCAGGCGGAGAAGTACGGGATCGCCGAGCAGATGCTCTCCGAGGCAGGCTTCGAGTGGTACGAGATCTCCAACTGGTCCCGGGTCGCGGGCGGGCGCAGCGCGCTGGAGAACCGCTCGACGCACAACCTCGCCTACTGGCACAACCAGGACTGGTGGGGCGTCGGCCCCGGCGCCCACAGCCACGTGGGCGGCGTGCGCTGGTGGAACCGCAAGCACCCCATGCCGTACGCGCAGACGGTGCGCAGGGGCCTCTCTCCCGCCGTGGGCCGCGAGCAGCTCGACGACGACACCCGGTACATGGAGCGCGTGATGCTCGAATCCCGCATCGCCGACGGCATGCCGCTGACGGCGCTGCGTCCGGAGGGGCGCGAGCAGATCGCGGGGCTGGTGGCCGAGGAGCTGATCGACGGCCGCAGCGCGCTGAAGGGCCGGCTCGTGCTCACGCTGCGCGGCCGCCTGCTCGGGGACGCCGTGGTGCGGCGGCTGCTCGTCGACTGAGCCGCAGGGCTCTCGGACCCGTCGGAACGGCCGGTCCACGGCCGGGCACACCTGCGGCTGACATGCAGAAGGCCCCGCCGAAGCGGGGCCCTCTGCGCGTGCCGCGGGGCGTCCGGGTCAGTTCTGCGCGCCGGCACCCGGCTCGGGGGCATCAGCGGTGCGGCCGCTGGGGGTGACGACCTGGCCCTGGGCTGTGACCGGACCGGAGGTCTCGCGCTCCCGGCGGCGCTCCTGGCGTCGGCTGGCCAGGGCGTCGTAGAGGTACCAGTTGAGGCGGTAGCGGTACGGACGCCCGGAGTTGGCGGAGACGGCTGCGGCGACCGAGGAGATGGCGAGGATCAGCCAGGCTGCGGCGGCCAGGATGGCGAAGATCCAGCCGACCCACGGGATGAAGGCCAGCAGCGCGCCGGCGATCACCACGAGGGTGGGCAGCAGCGTGAAGTTGGCGGCCTCCAGGGACTCCTGCTCGGTGAAGCGGGCGCGGCCCCTGGCCCAGCGGTGGATGATCATGCTGGGCACGCAGCCGACCACTCCGAGCATGTGCGTCAGCGTGGCCAGCTGCTGATCGTCCGAGACGGAGACCGGACCGGGCTGTGCGCTGAGCCCCTCGTACTCGTTCGGCGCCAGGGCCGCCTGGTCGTCGGAGCCGAGGTCGTCCGGCTCGGCACCGGAGTCGCTGAGACGCTGGGGGTTGCTGCTGGAGACGGCCACTGTCCACCTTCGAGGTCGTGTGACCGGCAGGGCCGGTCGTGCGGGCGCCGCAGGTCCCCTGGGGGTCGGGGAGGCGCTCGGGTCCTGCACAGTCTAGCCGCTGACGGCCTCCGAGGGCTTCGTGCGAGGCCCCGTGTGACGGGTTGCTCAGGCGCTGCCGGGGACCGTGACGAAGTCGATGAGCTCCTCGACGCGCCCGAGCAGCGCCGGCTCCAGATCGGCGTAGGTGTCCACGCGGGAGAGGATCGAGCTCCAGGCCCGTCCGATGTCCTCGGGGGTCTCGTGCGGCCAGCCCAGTCCGCGGCAGATCCCGGTCTTCCAATCGATCCCGCGCGGCACCTCGGGCCAGGCGCGGATGCCCATGGCGCTGGGCTTCACGGCCTGCCAGATGTCGATGTACGGGTGGCCCAGCACCGCCACGTTGCCGGGGGCGGACGGCACCCGCATGGCCTGCTCGGCGATCCGGGACTCCTTGGAGCCTGCGACCAGGTGATCGACCAGGATGCCCAGGCGCCGCGACGGCCCGGGGGAGAACTCCGCGACGGCCGCGGCCAGATCGTCCACGCCGTGCAGCGGCTCGACCACGATGCCCTCGACCGCCAGGTCGTGGCCCCAGACCTTCGCGACCAGCTCGGCGTCGTGCTTGCCCTCGACCCAGATGCGGGAGGCCTGGGCCGTGCGGGCGCGGAAGCCCTCCACCTCGACCGACCCGGAGCGGGTGCGCGCGGGAGCCTTGGGGGCGCTGCGGCGCTGAGGCTCGGCCGCGATCACGGGCTCGCCCTCGAAGAGGAAGCCGGGTCCCAGGGGGAAGCTGCGGATCCTGCCCCGACGGTCCTCGAGGCTGAGCACGCGCATGCCGCCGATCGTCTCCAGACGCACTACGGCCCCGACCCAGCCGGTCTCGAACTCCTCGAGGACCATGCCGCGGGCCACCGGCAGCTGACGCGGCTCGGGCGGGCGGTTCGAGGCGGACAGGTCGCTGAGGGAGCGCGGTCCCCAGGACGAAGGGGGCATGGAGGCCTCCAGATCGACGGACGTGGTGGTGCGGTGCGCCGGAGGGGGCGCCTCCGGGCGGATCAGCGGCGAGCGTACCAATGCCCCGGTGCGAGCGCGGAGGCGTGAGCCCGCCTACACTGGCTTAGCAGTGTGTGCCCCCGAGTGCCAGAATGGTCCTCCGAGCGAGCACGCACAGCGCAGGAAGGAGCGGAACATGGATCACCCCCGGCGACTGCAGGTCCTGCAGGCCATCGTGGAGGACTATGTCCACTCCCGGGAGCCGGTGGGCTCCCAGGCCCTCGTCGAGCGCCACGCCCTCGGCGTGTCCTCGGCGACCGTGCGCAACGACATGGGCGTGCTGGAGGAGGAGGGCCTGATCATGGCCCCCCACACCTCCTCGGGTCGGATCCCCACGGCCAAGGGGTATCGCGAGTTCGTCGACCGGATCGCGGCGGTCCAGCCGCTGACCCCGGCCCGGCGCCGCGCGATCCAGACCCTGCTCGAGGGCGCCGACGGCATCGACGACGTCATGGAGCGCACGGTGCGCCTGCTCTCGCAGCTCACCCACCAGGTGGCGGTCGTGCAGTACCCGTCGGTGAGCTCGGCCGCGCTGCGGCACCTGGAGCTGGTGCGCATGGACGAGCACCAGGTCCTGCTGGTCGTGATCCCCACCGACGGCCGGGTCTCCCAGCGGATGCTGCGCATGCCCGAGCCGGTGGCCGAGTCCGTCGTCCTGGATGCCCGGGCGAGGCTGCTGGGCGCGGTCGTCGGGCATCCGCTGGCCGGAGCCGGTGCGGCCGTGATGGCCGCGGCCCAGCAGGCGCCCCCGGCCGAGCAGCCCCTGCTGGAGGCGGCGGCCGCGGCCGTGGCCGCCGTGCTGGACAGCGCGTCCGGGCAGCGCATGCTGCTGGCAGGCACCGCGAACCTGGCCCAGTCCACCGACGACTTCCGCCGCAGCATCGGCCCCGTGCTGGAGGCGCTCGAAGAGCAGGTCACCCTCCTGCAGCTGCTCTCGGAGATGGAGCAGGACGAGCGCGGGGTGGCCGTGCGCATCGGCGCGGAGGACTCGTCGGACCCGCTGGTCGAGACCTCTGTCGTCGCCACCGGATACGGTCCGCAGCGCAGGGCCAAGCTCGGCGTGCTGGGTCCCACCCGCATGGACTACCCGCAGACCATGGCGGCGGTGCGCGCCGTGGCCAGCTACCTCTCGCGCTCGCTGCCCAGCTGAGCCGCACCGAACAGACTCGCGCTCTCCTCGAGCCCGGCCATGCGCCCGGCGAGGGGCGCGCAGACCACGAATCCCAGAGATGACGAGGACGGAACGACCTGTGAGCGATCACTACGAGACCCTGGGCGTGTCCCGGGACGCCTCCGCCGAGGAGATCAAGCGCGCCTACCGCAAGAAGGCCCGTCAGCTGCACCCGGACGTCAACCCGTCGCCGGATGCCGCCGATGAGTTCAAGCGCGTCTCCCACGCCAACGACGTCCTCTCCGACCCGGAGAAGCGGCGCATCTACGACGCCACCGGCAATGAGAACGGCGAGTCCGGCTTCGGCGGAGGCGGCTTCGGCGGCGGCGGGTTCGGGGGCTTCGGCGACATCTTCGACGCCTTCTTCCAGGGCGGCGGAGCCCAGGGCCCCAAGTCCCGCACGCGCCAGGGCCAGGACGCCCTGATCACCGTGGACGTCTCCCTGCAGGAGGCCGTCTTCGGCACCCAGAAGCGGATCACGGTGGACACCGCGGTCGTGTGCCCCGAGTGCCAGGGCACCTGCTGCCAGCCGGGCACCCACCCCGAGCAGTGCACCGACTGCGGCGGCCAGGGCCAGGTCCGCCAGCCCATCCGCTCGCCCCTGGGCACCGTGATGACCGTGGCCGAGTGCCCCACCTGCCGCGGCTACGGCGATGTCATCAAGTCCCCGTGCCAGGAGTGCTACGGCCACGGGCGCGTGCGCGACAAGCGCCCGCTGAACGTCAAGATCCCCGCCGGCGTGCGCAGCGGAGTGCGCATCCGCCTGTCGGGGCAGGGCGAGGCCGGCGTGGCCGGCGGCCCCAGCGGCGACCTGTACGTGGAGACCAAGGTCACCCAGGACCCCACGTTCACCCGCGACGGCGACGACCTGCACGTCACCGTGCAGATCCCCATGACCTCGGCCGCGCTGGGCACCACCCTCAAGCTCGACACCTTCGACGGCCCCCAGGAGATCTCGATCCCCGCAGGCACCCAGTCGGGTCAGACCCGCCGGGTCGAGGGCCTGGGCTCCACCCGCCTGCGCAGCCAGAGCGGGGAGCGCGGCGATCTGGTGGTGCACCTGGAGGTCGAGACCCCCGAGGACCTCACCGGCGAGCAGCGCGAGCTGCTCACCCGGCTGGCCTCCCTGCGCGGCGAGGAGCAGCACACCGGAACCGCCGTGAGCCGCACGCAGGAGCGCGGGGGCGGCGGCGGGTTCTTCTCGCGGCTGCGCGACCGCTTCGCGGATCAGTGAGGCGCCGGACATGACCACGCTGCCCGTCTTCCTCGCCGAGACCGAGATGCTCGGCGCCGGCGCGGGGGAGCAGATCGTGCTCAGCGGCCCTGAGGCCCGCCACGCCGCCACCGTGCGGCGCCTGAGCACCGGCGAGCGGCTCGAGCTCGTCGACGGCCGCGGGCTGCGGGTCACCGGCAGCGTCGTGAGCGCCGCCGGCGACCGGATCGAGCTGCGCGTCGAGGACTCCGTTGAGGAGCCGGCGCGCAGCCCCGAGCTGGTCCTCGTGCAGGCCCTGGCCAAGGGCGACCGTGATCTGCAGGCCGTCGAGTCCTGCACCGAGCTCGGCGTCGAGGCCGTCATCCCGTGGCAGGCCGAGCGCTCGATCGCCAAGCTGCGCCCCGAGCGCCAGGCCAAGCAGCTGGCCAAGTGGGAGTCCGCCCTGACTTCGGCGGCCAAGCAGTCCCGACGGGCTCGCTGGCCGCAGCTGCGCGAGCCGGTCACGAGCTCCTCGCTGGCCCGGCTCATCGAGGAGGCGCCGGGCACGCGCTGGCTGGTCCTGCACGAGAGCGCGCAGCAGCGTCTCACCGAGCTGCTTCCGGAGCTCGCGTCCCACGAGGACCTGGAGGGGATCGGGCTGATCGTGGGCCCGGAGGGCGGCGTCTCGGACACCGAGCTCGAGCGCTTCGTGCAGGCCGGGGCTCAGCCGATGCTGCTGGGCCCGGAGGTCCTGCGCTCCTCCACGGCAGGGGCCGCTGCCGTGGCCGTGCTGTCCTGCGCTCTCGGGCGCTGGTGAGCATCCACGGCGGCACAGCCGCCCGCCGGCGCGTCGCACCGGCGCGATAGCATGGGCCCTCGAACCGCACCTCGGCCTGCACCAGCTGCAGCCTCCCGTGCGGAGCAGACCACGCGCAGCGCAACGGAAGGCGGCAGCGGCCACACGGCCCTCACCATGGATCACAGCACCCTCTCGGACACCGAAGCGGACCCGCAGCGTCCCGTCGGGGCACCCGCGCAGGACACGTCCCCGGAGCAGGAGCGCGTGCGGCGCACCGTCGTCTTCCACGACCGCGAGACCATGGTGCGCAGCATCGGCCAGGCCGATTCCGCGCTGACCCAGATCGAGCTGGCCCGTCCGGGCACCCATCTGCGCGCCCACGACCTCACCGTCTCGGTCGACGGCCGCGCGGAGGACGTCGCCGTCGTCGTCGCGCTGCTCGAGGAGATCCGAGCCCTGGCCTCCCAGGGGACGCTCGTCACCCCGCAGGTGATCGCGCAGCTGATGGGCATCCTGGGCAGGGATGCGGCGGCACGGCCCTCGAGCGCTCTGAACCAGGACATCCTCAGCTCGCGCGGGCGCACCATCCGCCCCAAGACGATCAACCAGAAGCTCTACGTGGACGCCATCGACGACCACACCGTGACCTTCGGCATCGGCCCGGCCGGCACGGGCAAGACGTACCTGGCCATGGCCAAGGCGGTGCAGGCACTGCAGCGCAAGGAGGTCTCGCGGCTGATCCTCACGCGTCCCGCGGTCGAGGCCGGCGAGCGGCTGGGCTTCCTGCCCGGCTCCCTCAACGAGAAGATCGACCCCTACCTGCGGCCGCTCTTCGATGCCCTGCACGAGATGCTCGACCCGGACGCGATTCCCAAGCTCATGGAGGCCGGGACCATCGAGGTGGCCCCGCTGGCCTACATGCGCGGGCGCACGCTCAACGACTCCTTCATCATCCTCGACGAGGCCCAGAACACCACGCCCGAGCAGATGAAGATGTTCCTCACGCGCCTGGGCTTCGGCTCCAAGATCGTGGTCACCGGCGACATCACCCAGGTGGACCTGCCCGGCGGCACATCCTCGGGCCTGCGCCAGGTCGAGCACATCCTCCACGGCGTCGAGGACATCGCCTTCCCGGAGCTGACCAGCGACGATGTCGTGCGCCACGAGCTGGTGGGGCGGATCGTCGATGCCTACGAGGTCTTCGGCGTGACCAACCGCCGGCGCCAGGAGCGCCGCGAGCGCAAGGACGCCCGTCGTGAGGCCGCAGCCCAGCGCGGGACGTCGCAGGACGCACAGGAGCGGCAGGGGGAGGACGCATGAGCGTCGAGTTCGACATCCGCCCGCTGCCGGAGGACGCCACGGCCGCCGATCGCGCCAGCTGGGAGGCGTACGTCCCGGCGCGGCAGCGGGAGCTGATCGAGCACTGCTTCCGCGAGCTGCACCTGTCGAAGTCCGTCGAGCTGTCGATCGCCGTGGTCGACGAGGACGAGATGTCCGAGCTGCACGTGCAGTGGATGGATCTTCCCGGGCCCACCGACGTCCTGTCCTTCCCCATGGACGAGCTGCGCGCCGGCACCGCCCAGGAGCCGACCGAGGGCGTGCTCGGGGACATCGTGCTGTGCCCGCCGGTGGCCGCCAGGCAGGCCGCCGAGGCCGGGCACAGCACCGAGGACGAGTTCGCCCTGCTGACCGTGCACGGCATCCTGCACCTGCTCGGCCACGACCATGCCGAGGACGACGAGCGCACGACCATGTTCGCCCTGCAGCGACAGCTGCTCAGCGGCTTCCTGGGCCGGCAGGCCCCCGCCGAGACCATCCGCTGAACCGCCGCCGAGCGCAACGCAGCGGCCATCCCGTCCTCACCACGACACCTGAGAGCAGCACCTGAAGATGAGCGAGACAACCCGGACCGGCGGCCCCGCGCAGTGGGATGACCCCGCACAGACGCGCGCGGGCTTCGCCGTCTTCGTGGGACGGCCCAACGTCGGCAAGTCCACGCTGACCAATGCGCTGGTCGGCGAGAAGATCGCGATCACGTCCAACCGCCCGCAGACCACGCGCCACACCATCCGCGGGATCGTGCACCGGGACAGCGGCCAGCTCGTGCTCGTCGACACGCCGGGGGTCCACCGCCCGCGCACGCTGCTGGGGGAGCGGCTCAACGAGCTCGTGAGCGAGACCCTCAGCGAGGTCGACGTCCTGGGCATCTGCATCCCGGCGGACGAGAAGATCGGCCCCGGCGACCGCTTCATCGCCCAGCAGCTTGCCAGTGCTGGGCGCAAGCCGATCGTCGCGATCATCACCAAGGCGGACAAGGTCGATCGCGGGGAGCTCGCCGAGCAGCTCATGGCCGTGGAGGCCATGGGTCGCGAGGTGCTCACCGCGGAGCACGTGGAGTTCCAGCGCCGTCAGGCCATCAGGGCCAGGAAGCGCGGGCGCGACTACACGCCGACTCCGGTGCCCGAGGACATCGGATTCGCCGATGTCATCCCCGTCTCGGCGGTCGACAGCTTCAAGCTCGAGGAGCTGGCCGAGCTGCTGATCTCGCATATGCCGATCTCCCCGCCCCTGTACCCGGACGGCGACCTCACGGACGAGCCGGAGATGACGCTCGTGGCCGAGCTCGTGCGCGAGGCGGCCCTGGAGGGCGTGCGCGACGAGCTGCCGCACTCCCTGGCTGCCGTGTGCGACGACATGATCCCGCGCGAGGACCGGCCCGAGGACGATCCCATGCTGGACGTGCACGTCTCGCTGTATGTGGAGCGCCCGTCGCAGAAGGCCATCGTGATCGGCAAGCAAGGGGCCCGCCTCCGCGAGATCGGCGCCACGTCCCGTGCTTCGATCGAGCGGCTGCTCGGCACCCGGGTCTACCTCAGCCTGCACGTGAAGGTGGCCAAGGAATGGCAGCGCGACCCGCGGCAGATGTCACGGCTCGGCTTCTAAAAGCCCCGAGGCCACCCCCCCAGATCGACCGGAACAGAGCACGTGAGCACACACCCCCGAGATGACGCAGCAGCCGACGAGCGCACCACCGAGCCGGAGCAGCTCGGTCGTCACTGGAGTGCCGCGTCCGCGCCGCCGGAGGGGCGGCGCTGGGGACTGATCATCGCGGCCATGCTTCTGGCCGTCGTGGTGGGCATCGGCGGGCTGAGCATCTTCAAGCTGCAGCAGAACCTGGTCACCAGCCCGCTGAACCTGGGGCAGGAAGAGGCGGAGGACTCCGGGGCCACCGACATCCTCATCCTCGGCTCGGACACCCGCGCCGGTGAGGGGAACTCCCGCTACGGGGAGGTCGAGGAGGGCAACGGCGGCGGCAAGACGGACGTCATGATGCTGGCCCACATCTCGGAGGACCGCGAGGACGTCACGGTCGTGTCCTTCCCCCGCGATCTGATGGTGGAGATCCCCGAGTGCACGGACCCGGAGAGCGGAAAGACCTACCCTGCGCAGGATGCCGCCATGCTCAACTCGGCGGGGGAGAACGGCGGCCCCGGCTGTACGGTGGCAGCGATCAATGAGCTCACCGGCCTGAGCATCGATCACTTCATGCTCGCCGACTTCGACGCCGTGACCGAGCTGTCGCGCAGCGTGGGCGGCGTGGAGGTCTGCGTGAACCACGAGGTCGAAGACCCCAAATCCGGGCTCGAGCTGCCGGCAGGCACCTCCACGGTCGAGGGCGAGCAGGCCCTGGCCTTCCTGCGCTCCCGGGCGGCCTTCGGCGACGGCGGCGACGAGTCCCGCATCCGCTCGCAGCAGCAGTTCATGTCCTCGCTGGCGCGCAAGCTCAAGGCCGAGGGCACGCTGAGCAACATCCCTGCCCTCTACGACATCGCCGATGTCATGACGCAGAACCTCCACGTGGACGAGCAGCTCGGCAATGTGACCCGCATCGTGGGGCTGGCCGGGGAGCTGGCGGACGTGGACCTCTCGCGGGTGGTGTTCGTCTCGGTGCCCTCCGAGGTCTACCCCCAGGACCCCAACCGCCTGCAGCTCGACGAGAAGCCGGCCGAGGAGCTCTTCCAGGTCCTGCGCCAGGACGGCTCCCTGACCGAGGACGGTGAGCCGGAGGCCTCCGCATCCCCGTCGGCCTCGGCCGGCGCCAGTGCCACAGCCACCGCCGCACCCACCGGGAATGCGGCCGCCGAGCCCACGGGCGCGGCCTTCAGCCCCGACACGGTGCCCGTGACGGTGAACAACGCCTCGGGCGCCGAGGATCGGGACCAGGAGCTCGTCGACCGGCTCGGCGAGGCTGGCTACGACCTCGCCGAGCTCGGCGAGCAGTCCGAGGAGGACCTGCCGGGCACCCAGCTGCACTACGCCATGGGCTGGCAGGGCGCCGCGGAGCAGGTCGCCGACGAGCTCGGCATCCCCGAATCGCAGATCGCCCCCGGCGACGACCTGCTCAGCGGCCTCTCGCTGACGGTCGGCGAGGACTTCGCCCAGGGGGAGATCATGGACGTCGATGCCGAGGTCCCGGACGAGTACAGCGGCCAGACTGCGGAGCAGTTCACCTGCCAGCAGTGAGGCCTCAGGCGGTGCGCGGGCGGCTCTCGCGTGGTGATACGGTCAGGAGCATGTGCACGGCCGCGAAGCTACTGCTGATCTGCCGCAGCGGGTCCTGATCCTGGCCGGATCCCGTCCCCGACCTCACGGTCGCTCGGACGTCGAGATCGCCAGGAAAGGGCCGGATCCCGCTGCGGCGTCTGCCATGCCCGGCCCGATCCGCTCCGCACCCCTGCCGCCCGGCGCTCCCGCGCGGCGAGAGAGACAGGTTCCACTCATGCAGAATCGCCAGCAGCCCTCGGGAATGCCCACGCACAAGTACCGTCCTTTCCACGAGCAGATCCCGTTCTCGCTGCCGGATCGCACCTGGCCGGACCGCACGATCACCCAGGCCCCGCGCTGGTGCGCCGTCGACCTGCGCGACGGCAACCAGGCCCTGATCGATCCCATGGACTCCCAGCGCAAGCTGATGATGTTCGAGCTGCTCGTGAAGATGGGCTACAAGGAGATCGAGGTCGGCTTCCCGTCCGCCTCGCAGGTCGACTTCGACTTCGTGCGCCGCCTCATCGACGAGGACCGCATTCCCGAGGACGTCTCGATCCAGGTGCTGACCCAGTCGCGCGAGCACCTGATCCAGCGCACGTTCGAGGCCATCGCCGGCGCCCCGCAGGCGATCGTGCACCTCTACAACTCGACGTCGGTCCTCCAGCGCCGGGTGGTGTTCCGCTCGGATGAGGACGGGATCGTCGACATCGCCCTGACGGGTGCGCGCCTGTGCATGAAGTACGAGGAGCAGCTCGCGGCCACGACCGACACCAGGATCGTCTACGAGTACTCGCCCGAGTCGTTCACCGGCACCGAGCTCGAGTTCGCGGCGCGGATCTCCAACGAGGTCGCCGAGACCTTCGAGATCGGCGGCGACCGCGAGATGATCCTCAACCTGCCGGCCACCGTCGAGATGGCGACCCCCAATGTCTACGCTGATTCGATCGAGTGGATGACGCGCAACCTGTACCATCGCGATTCCACGATCCTGTCGCTGCACCCGCACAACGATCGCGGCACCGGCGTGGCCGCCGCCGAGCTGGGCTACCTGGCCGGGGCGGATCGCATCGAGGGGTGCCTCTTCGGCAACGGCGAGCGCACGGGCAATGTGGATCTGGTGACCCTGGGGCTGAACATGCTCACCCAGGGCGTGGATCCCATGATCGACTTCTCGGACATCGCCCACATCCGCTCCACCGTGGAGACCGCGAACCAGCTTCCGGTCCCCGAGCGCTCCCCGTACGGCGGCGACCTGGTCTTCACGGCCTTCTCCGGCTCGCACCAGGACGCGATCAACAAGGGCTTCGACGCCATGCAGGCCGATGCCCAGCGCCAGGGCGTCTCGGTCGAGGAGCTCGAGTGGGCCGTGCCGTACCTGCCGATCGATCCCAAGGACCTGGGCCGTTCCTACGAGGCCGTGATCCGCGTGAACTCGCAGTCCGGCAAGGGCGGCGTGGCCTACCTCCTGAAGACCGAGCGCGGGCTCACCCTCCCGCGCCGTGCGCAGATCGAGTTCTCCGGCGTGGTCCAGCGCCACACGGAGGACAGCGGAAGCGAGATCAGCGGCGAGCAGATCTGGGAGATCTTCCAGGACGAGTACCTGCCTGCCGATCACGAGGGCAACCGCTGGGGCCGCTACCGCCTCACCTCGATCAGCACGCACTCCGAGGACGACGGCGACACTCGCCTGGACCTCGGCCTGGAGATCGACGGCGCCGCGCGCCAGCGCTCCGCCAGCGGCAACGGCCCCATCGACGCCCTCATCCAGATCCTGCGCGCAGAGGGAGTCGACCTGCGGCTGCTCGACTACTCCGAGCACACGCTCTCGGCCGCCTCGGACGCCCACGCCGCCTCGTTCGTCGAGCTCGCGGTGGGGGAGAAGGTCCTGTGGGGTGCGGGCATCGACTCCTCGACCACGCGCTCGTCGCTGAAGGCCGTCGTCTCGGCGGTCAACCGGGCGGCCCGCGCGGCGTCCCAGGAGGCTTGAGGCCGAGATGGCCCGGGGCTCGTCGTTCGCCTCGGCGTCCTACCGGGACACCGGGGTCGTGCTGCGGACCTACCCGCTGGGGGAGGCCGACCGGATCGTGGTCCTGCTGACGCGGGAGCACGGTCAGGTCCGGGCCGTGGCCAAGGGCGTGCGGCGCACGAGCTCCAAGTTCGGCTCCCGGCTCGAGCCCTTCACCCTCTCGGACCTGCAGCTCGTGCACGGCCGCAGCCTGGACATCGTCTCCCAGGCGGTGGCACGCAAGACCTGGTCCACGGCCATCGCCTCGGACTACTCCCGGTTCACCGCGGCGGCTGCCATGGTCGAGGCCGCCGAGCAGCTCTCGACCGACGACGGCCAGCAGACCCGACCGCAGTACGACCTGCTGATCGGGGCGCTGTCGGCGATGGCCCGGGGGCTGCACGCCCCGGATCAGCTGCTGGACTCCTACCTGCTGCGGGCCATGTCAGCGGCCGGGTGGGCGCCGTCGTTCACGGTCTGCGCCCAGTGCGGCGATCCGGGCCCGCATCGGTCGTTCGTCGCCCAGCTGGGCGGGATGGTCTGCGATCGCTGCCGTCCGCCCGGCTCGCTGTCCCCGGACGTGCGGGTGGTCGCCCACCTGCAGGCGCTGCTGGACGGCGACTGGCCCCGGGTGGATGCGGTCGAGCCCCGCACCGCCCGGGCGGCCGCCGGTATCATCGGCGCCTACGTCCAGTTCCATCTGGAGCACGCCGTGAAGTCGCTGCAGCTCGTCGAGCGCGACTGATCCCCGTCGAGAGGACCCCTGTGAGGCGCTTCGCACCGCCCCCGGCCCACCCTTCCGGTGCCGTGGCTCCGCCGATCCCGGCCCAGTTCGTGCCGCGGCATGTGGCCGTGGTGATGGACGGCAACGGGCGCTGGGCCAATGAGCGCGGCCTGCCGCGCAACGAGGGCCACCGCGCCGGCGAGCGCGCCCTGGTGGACGTGGTCGCCGGTGCCATCGAGATGGGCATCCCCTATGTCTCGGCCTACGCGTTCTCGACCGAGAACTGGAAGCGCTCGCCCAGCGAGGTCGCCTTCATCATGAACTTCACGGCCGAGGTCATGCAGCGCCAGCTCGACACGTTCCACGAGTGGGGCGTGCGCATCCGCTGGGCGGGGCGCCGGCCTCGCCTGTGGCGCTCGGTGATCGACCGGCTCGAGACCGCCGAGCGGGAGACCCGCGACCACGACGTCGCCACGCTGACCATGTGCGTGAACTACGGCGGACGGGCCGAGATCGCCGATGCCGCAGCCGCCATGGCCCGCGATGCCGCCGACGGCCGCCTCAACCCTCGGAAGATCGACGAGAAGACCCTTCAGGCCTACCTCGACGAGCCGGATCTGCCGGACGTCGATCTGTTCCTGCGCTCCTCCGGAGAGCAGCGGATCTCCAACTTCATGCTGTGGCAGTCGGCCTACGCCGAGCTCGTCTTCCAGGACGTCCTGTGGCCGGACGTCGATCGTCGGACGCTGTGGGCCGCCGTCGAGGAGTTCGCCCGTCGCGACCGCCGCTACGGCGGGGCCGTGGACAAGGTGACCGGCGGCGCCTGAGCCGGTCCTCAGCCGCCGGGCAGGCGCTGTGCGATCTCGCGCAGCCACCCGCTGAGATCGGCGAAGGCCCGCTCGCGCACCTGCGGGGCGGAGCGGTGGATGTCGTGCAGGCCGCTGTCGTAGGAGATCACCCGCGGCGTGCGGGACAGCACCCCGATCCCGCGCCGCACCTGCCGCACGTCCAGCACCGTGTCGCGGCGGCTGGCCAGCGGAGTCCACCACGGCAGGAACAGGCTGGCGCGGGCGGTCTGCAGCAGCACCGGGGCCTGCACCTGGGATCCGGCGAGGTGCAGCTGGCGCAGCCGCAGATGCCCCTGGTGCGCGGCCAGCAGGAAGCCGACCGTGAGCGGGAACGAGGTCTGCGGGCGCCAGCGCGGGTCCAGCTCCCATTCACCCTCGTGGTCGGCCGAGAGGCTGCGGTAGTAGCTGCTCGTCAGCCGCAGCGGCAGCGGACGGCCGTGCCAGCGCCGCGGCACCCTCCGTAGCACGGCGACCAGGGCCCGGCCCGTGAGGTCGTGGGCATGCGAGGCGATCCACGGCGTAGCCAGTGCGAGGCCCGCCGGAGGCTCCTGGGCCAGCAGGGCCGCAAGGCTGAGCAGCAGCCCTCCGGTCGAGTGCCCGATCCACACGATGCGCCCCGGTTCGGCCGGTGCGCCGTCCTCGGCGATCGCGCGCACGGCCTGCTGCAGGTCCTCGCGGTACTCGCGCATGGACTCGGCGTAGCCGGGGACGTCCGGACGGGCCAGGACGTCGTCGTCCAGGGCGCGGCCGTAGCCGTGCAGGTCCACGGCGTAGAAGCGGAACCCGGCCGCCGAGACCGTGCGGGCGAGCTCGGGATTCGCGAAGTAGTCCGACCACCCGTGGACGTAGATCACCGTGCCGGCGGGCCGCTGCCGCGCCTCGGCGTCCGTGGGACCGCGGTCGGGATCCTGCTCGCAGCCGGGGTCCTGCCCGGGGAGGTGGCGCACCAGCGTGGCGCGATCGTGGACCCCGCGCCCCGTCACCCGAAGCCGTCGGGCCTGGAACCCCGGTCCCAGCACATCCTCGCTCCACGGCCCCTCCGCACTCCCGCCATCCGGGGCGAGGGCCTGCTCCTGCGCGCTGTGCACGATGGCGGGCCTCCTGGGGCGCGATGCGAGGGAAGTGCGCCGGCATTCTGCGAGAATGTCGGACATGCGCCTCTACCCTATGTTCTTCCGCCTCGCGTTCTCCGGGATGGATCCCGAGCGGGCCCATCGCCTCGGCTTCCTGGGCATCCGCCTGTGCCGCAGCCTCGGCGTCTCGGCGGTGCTGCGCCGGCTGTGCAGGCCCGGTCGCGATCAGGCCGTGGAGGTCATGGGCCTGCGCTT
The DNA here is from genome assembly GCF_040981045.1 of Kocuria sp. CPCC 205260. Lineage (NCBI taxonomy): Bacteria > Bacillati > Actinomycetota > Actinomycetes > Micrococcales > Micrococcaceae > Kocuria > Kocuria sp. CPCC 205260. Next base: position 107,701 of record NZ_JAVKPT010000001.1, on the reverse strand, counting down.
CCCGTCGCGCTTCGGACTGGCTGCCGGCTTCGACAAGGGCGCCCAGGGGATCCCCGCGCTGGCGGACCTGGGCTTCGGGCACGTGGAGATCGGCACGGTGACCGCCCAGGCGCAGCCGGGCAACCCGCAGCCGAGGCTGTTCCGCCTGGTCCAGGACCGCGCCGTCATCAACCGGATGGGCTTCAACAACGACGGCGCCGCAGCCGTCGCACCTCGCCTGGCCCAGGCCCGTCGCGAGCTCGACGCCGACTGGTCCGGGCGGGCCCGTCCGGTCATCGGGGTCAACATCGGCAAGACCAAGGCGGTCGCGCTCGAGGACGCCGTGGCCGACTACCGCGCCTCGACCCGCCAGCTCGCTCCGCTGGCCGACTACATGATGGTCAACGTCTCCTCGCCGAACACCCCGGGACTGCGCGAGCTGCAGGCCGTCGAGTCGCTGCGGCCTATCCTCGCCGCCGTGCGGGAGGAGTCAGAGGCCGCTGCGGGGCGCCGCATCCCGCTGCTCGTGAAGATCGCCCCGGACCTGGCCGATGACGACGTCCGCGCTGTTGCCGACCTGGCCCTGGAGCTGGGCCTGGACGGGATCGCCACCACGAACACGACGATCGCCCGCGATGGCCTGGGGCTGCGCACCGATCCGGGGGCGGTCGCGAAGATCGGCGCCGGAGGCCTCTCGGGCGCGCCGCTGGCCCCGCGGGCCGAGGAGGTCCTGCGCATCGTCCGCGCGCACGTGGGGGACCGGCTCACGATCATCGCCGCCGGGGGAGTCGCCTCCGCCGAGGACGCCCGGCGCCGGCTGGAGGCCGGTGCCGATCTGGTCCAGGGCTACACGGCCTTCCTCTACGAGGGGCCGTTCTACGCCGCCAGGATCGTGCGCGGGCTGCGTCGCGGGAGCCGCCGTCCGGGCCTCCGCGCGCGCCGGGGCTGAGCACGAGCCTGCAAGAGCGGCTGAAGGCCCTCTCCCCGCGGGGAGAGGGCCTTCAGCGCAGCTGCTCGCACCGCGCCGGAGCGAGGAGGGAGACTCAGGAGGGGCGCTGGCCCCGCTTGACCTGGGGGCGGGGCATGCGGGTCGAGCGCAGGTTCATGGCGCGGGTGACCGCGTAGAAGCTCGTGCCGGACTCGCGGCTGCCGAACTTGCGGTTCAGGCCGCGACGCACGCCGATGACCAGCAGGATGCTGTCGAGCACCGCCATGGCGATCAGCGCGTAGAACACGGCCACACCGATCTGCTGCAACCCGGAGGGGATCAGCAGGAAGACCAGGGCGATCAGCGCGATGGGCATGAGGAACTCCGCGACGTTCCAGCGGGAGTCCACGAAATCGCGCACGAAGGCCTTCTGCTCGCCCTGATCGCGTGCGGGCAGGTAGCGGCGGTCGCCGGCGGCCATCCCCTGCTGGGCCGTGAGGCGCTGCTCGCGCCGGGCGGCGCGGTCGGCCTGCTTGGCGGCCTTGCGGTCCTCCGGGACCAGCGGGCGCACGCGCGCGGCCTCCTGCTGACGGCGTGAGGGCGTGGGACGGCCCTTGCCCTCGGTCTTGGGACCGCGGTGCCGAGCCTCGTCGTGCTCCGTCTGCTCGGCCTCCGGGGCGGCGGCCGTGGAGCCGCCGACGGGCTCGTCGGTGGTCTGTGCTTCCTTGCTTCTGCGTCCGATCACCCGTCGAGTCTAGACGACCGCCCGCGACGCAGCGCGCTGTCGTCGCTAGGATCGGCGTCCATGAGCGACAGCGAGCAGACACCGCCCCTGACGGCCCCCGCCCATGTGGCCGGCATCGACCGCGAGGCCTTCCGCCGGGCGGTCGACGACGATTTCGAGACTGTGATCGATCAGCTCACCGAGCTGGTGGCGATCCCCGGCATCGCCTGGGACTCGTTCGACCAGGAGCCCCTCGAGCGATCGGCGAAGGCCGTCGCCGCGCTGATCGAGGCCGAGGGCTTCGACTCGGTCGAGATCCACGCGGCCGACGGCTCCGAGTCCCACCCGGCGATCCTGGCCCGGAGGGAAGCCGCAGAAGGGCGCCCGACGGTCCTGCTCTACGCCCACCACGATGTCCAGCCCCCAGGAGAGCTCTCCGCCTGGACCACCCCGCCGTTCGAGGCCCAGCAGCGCGACGGCCGCCTGTGGGGCCGAGGCGCAGCCGATGACAAGGCAGGCGTGCTGGCCCACGTGGCCGCCGTGCGCGTGCTGCGCCGGATACTCGGAGAGGACCACGGCCTGGGCATCACCATGTTCATCGAGGGGGAGGAGGAGGCGGGCTCCCCACACTTTGCCGAGTTCCTGGCCCGCCACAGCTCGGCCCTGGCCGCCGATGCGATCGTCATCGCCGACTCCGCCAACTGGCAGGTCGGGGTCCCCACGCTGACCACCAGCCTTCGGGGCGTCGTGGGCGCGATCGTCGAGGTCAGCGGCGTGGACCACACCCTCCATTCCGGCGGCTACGGCGGGCCGGTGCTGGACGGGCCCACGCTGCTCTCCCGTCTGATCGCCACGCTGCACGACGACGACGGCGCCGTGGCCGTCGAGGGCCTGCAGCGCCACGAGGGAGCCGAGAGCGGCGAGCAGCTGCACTACGACGAGCAGCAGTTCCGCGCCGATGCCGGAGTGCTGCCGGACGTCCGGCTGGCCGGGCGGGGGAGCCTGACCTCGAGGCTGTGGACGCAGCCGGCGATCTCGATCACCGGCTTCGACGCGACCGCCGTGGATGTCGCGTCGAACACGATCGCCCCGAGCGCCCGGGCCAAGATCTCGCTGCGCATCGCCCCTGGCCAGGATCCGAAGGAGGCCGCGCGGGCCCTGGTGAGCCACCTCGAGTCGCACGCTCCCTTCGGCGCCCGGGTGGAGGTCGAGATCGAGGAGACCGGTCCCGCCTTCGCCACCGACACCTCGGCCCCTCCCGCCCAGGAGATGCTCTGGGCGCTGGGCGCGGCCTGGGGACGTCCCAGCGTGGAGATGGGCATGGGCGGATCGATCCCGTTCACGGCCGACCTGCAGGCCATGTACCCGGAGGCCGCGATCCTCGTCACGGGGATCGAGGACCCGGACACGCGCGCCCACGGGATCGACGAGTCCCTGCATCTGGAGGACTACCGCCGAGCGATCCTCGCCGAGGCGCTGTGGCTCGCGGCTCGGGCGGCCTCGTCGGGCAGCTGAGCCGCTGCCCCGGCGCGCCGGAGCCGGCGTGCGCGCCGCGACCGCGCGGCGGATGGACGCGGGAATGTTCTCGGGTCCACACTGGTTCTACGGCGCAGGAAGGCTGCCACGTCCCGCTCCTCAGCTCGAGGAGCGGACAGCAAGGAGGAGAGAGCGCATGACCGTCACCACCGACACCGTCACCACCGAGGGACTGCCCACGCACGGGGTCAATCTGACCGATACCGCCGCGCAGAAGGTCAGCGGCCTGCTCGAGCAGGAGGGGCGCACCGACCTGCGCCTGCGCGTGGCCGTGCAGCCCGGCGGCTGCTCCGGTCTGATCTACCAGCTCTACTTCGACGAGCGCGTCCTCGACGGCGACGCCGCCAAGGACTTCGGCGGGGTCGAGGTCATCGTCGACAAGATGTCGGTGCCCTACCTCGAGGGCTCCACCATCGACTTCGAGGACACGATCGAGAAGCAGGGCTTCTCCATCGACAACCCCAACGCCCAGGGCTCCTGCGCCTGCGGCGACTCCTTCAGCTGATCCGCGCCGGGGCGAGCCTCGGCAGCGCATCAGCACGGGCCCCGCGCCTCCTGATCAGGAGGCGCGGGGCCCGTCGTCGTCCCGCCCGGGATCCGGCCCAGGGGGACGCGAGCATGCCCCGGCAACAAGGACACACGGCTGACGAAGTGTCAGCACGTTCGGGGCGCAGGGGGTAAACTCCAGGAGAAACCCCAGGCTCCCGACCCGCGCCAGCAGCGTGACGGGCGGGACCGCGATCGAGAACAGGAAGGGCTGTCTGTGAGTTCGCTTTCCCGAACCGTCAGCCGACGCCGTCGGACGCTCACGCTGAGCGCTCTCGGAGGCGCAGCGCTGCTCGCCCTGACGGGCTGCTCCGCGGAGCTGAACCAGCAGGTCCGCAACGGCTTCATGCCAGTGGGGGACTCCGCCCCCACGGACAACGCCCAGGCCATCCTCGACCTCTGGGTCGGCTCGTGGATCGCGGCCATGCTGGTCGGGCTCGTGACCTGGGGACTGATGCTGTGGTGCATGATCGCCTACCGCCGTCGCAAGAACGAGGTCGGCTACCCCCGCCAGGTGGCCTACCACCTGCCGCTCGAGATCTTCTACACCTTCGTGCCGATCGCTCTGGTCGTCACGCTGTTCGTGTTCTCGGAGCGCGTACTGGCGGACATCACCCCGCGCCATGACAACCCGGACACCACCATCCAGGTCATCGGCAAGCAGTGGGCCTGGGACTTCAACTACACCGATGACGACGTCTACTACTCGGGCACGCAGGCGCATCTGAACACGGACGGCTCGGAGGGCGTCGAGGACACGCTGCCCACGCTGTATCTGCCGGCCGACAGCGATATCGAGCTGGAGATCACCTCCCGCGACGTCATCCACTCGTTCTGGGTCCCCGCCTTCCTCGAGAAGATGGATATGATCCCGAACCAGACCAACTACCTGTCGTTCACCACCGGCGATGAGGGCACCTTCCAGGGCAAGTGCGCCGAGCTGTGCGGCGAGTACCACTCGGAGATGCTCTTCAACGTCGAGATCGTCTCCCAGGAGGAGTACGACCAGCAGATGCAGACTCTGCGCGACCAGGGCAACACCGGCCAGCTCGGCACCGAGTACGACCGCAACCCGAACACCAATGACGAAGCGATCGAGAACCAGGACTCCATGCCCGGCTCGACGTACGACGAGAACTGAGGGACGGAGAGAATATGACCACTCTCGAGTACTCAGCCAATGACTCCGCCGCGGTCGCACCGCGGGTCGTGCCCCGCTCCAAGGGCCGGATCATCGTCAGCTGGCTGACCACCACGGACCACAAGACGCTCGGGTACATGTACCTGATCACGTCCTTCGCCTTCTTCTGCCTCGGCGGCGTCATGGCGCTGCTGATCCGTGCAGAGCTCTTCGCTCCCGGCATGCAGATCCTGGAGACCAAGGAGCAGTACAACCAGCTGTTCACCATGCACGGCACGGTGATGCTGCTGATGTTCGGAACCCCGCTGTTCATCGGCCTGGCCAACGTGCTGGTGCCGCTGCAGATCGGCGCGCCGGATGTCGCCTTCCCGCGACTGAACGCGCTGGCCTTCTGGTTCTTCCTCTTCGGCTCGACCGTCGTCGTGATCGGCTTCCTGACCCCGCAGGGCGCCGCGTCCTTCGGCTGGTTCGCCTACGCTCCGCTGAACTCCACCACGTTCTCGCCGGGAGTCGGCGGCGACCTCTGGGTCTTCGGCCTGGTCCTGCAGGGCTTCGGCACGATCATGGGCGGCGTCAACTTCATCACCACGATCCTGTGCATGCGGGCTCCGGGCATGACCATGTGGCGCATGCCGGTGTTCGTCTGGACCTCGCTGATCACCGCGCTGCTGATCATCATGATCTTCCCGCCGCTGGCGGCCGCGCTGTTCGCACTGGGCATGGACCGTCGACTGGGCGGGCACATCTTCGACGCCGAGAACGGCGGCGCGATCCTGTGGCAGCACCTGTTCTGGTTCTTCGGCCACCCCGAGGTCTACGTGCTGGCGCTGCCGTTCTTCGGCATCGTCTCGGAGATCATCCCGGTGTTCTCCCGCAAGCCGCTGTTCGGCTATGTCGGCCTGGTCTTCGCGACCATCGCCATCGGCGCGCTGTCCGTGACCGTGTGGGCCCACCACATGTACGTCACCGGCTCGGTCATGCTCGGGTTCTTCTCGTTCATGACCATGATGATCGCGGTGCCCACGGGCGTGAAGTTCTTCAACTGGATCGGCACCATGTGGCAGGGCTCGATCACCTTCGAGACTCCCATGCTGTGGGTCCTGGGCTTCCTGTTCACGTTCCTCTTCGGCGGCCTGACCGGCGTCATCCTGGCCACCCCGCCGCTGGACTTCCAAGTCTCGGACTCCTACTTCGTGGTCGCCCATTTCCACTACGTGATCTTCGGCACTGTCGTGTTCGGCATGTTCGCCGCGTTCTACTTCTGGTGGCCCAAGTTCACCGGCAAGATGCTCAACGAGCGTGTCGGCAAGGTCCACTTCTGGATGCTCTTCGTGGGCTTCCACATGACCTTCCTGATCCAGCACTGGCTCGGTGTGGTGGGCATGCCCCGCCGCTACGCCGATTACATGCCGGAGGACGGGTTCACGTTCATGAACCAGTTCTCGACCATCGGCGCCTTCCTGCTGGCAGCCTCGATGGTCCCGTTCTTCTGGAACGTGTACATCACGCACAAGCGCGGCAGGAAGGTCGAGGTCGACGATCCCTGGGGCTTCGGCGGCTCGCTCGAGTGGGCGACGTCCTGCCCGCCCCCGCGGCACAACTTCGTCTCGCTGCCGCGCATCCGCTCGGAGCGCCCGGCCCTGGACCTGCACCACCCGGAGCTGGCGGCCCTGTCGCCGGATCCTCACACCGGTGACACCGAGGCCAACCCGACCGAGCGGGATCGCCGCGAGCACGACACCATGGAGGCCACCCGATGAAGGCAACGATCCAGGTCATGTGGCTGCTGACGGCGTTCTGCATCGTCGTGGGCTTCATCTACGGGTTCGTGACCGACTTCCACGAGCTGGCCGGCTTCCCGGCCCTGCTGGCCGTCGGCGTGATGTCCGCCTTCCTCGCGGTCTACTTCCAGCTGACGCTGCGTAGCGCCAAGGCGATGCTCCCTGAGGATGACCTCGAGGGCGAGATCTCGGACAGCGCCGGCGACTACGGGCACTTCTCCCCGTGGTCCTGGACGCCGCTGCTGTTCGGCGCCGGTGCCATGATCTTCGTGCTCGGCCTGGCCATCGACTGGTGGATCGTGGGCCTCGCGTTCCCGATCGCCATGCTCGGCGTGTTCGGAATGGTCTTCGAGCACAGCCGCGGAGAGCACGCCCACTGATCTCCGGCTCCGTCGGTCGAGGGCCCCGCCGTTCCCTGAAAGGAGCGGCGGCGCCTTTCGCATGTCCGGGTGCAGGCTGCTGAGGCGGCCGAGCGCCCACCTGCCTGGGACGGACTTGATGCTGGGCCGTCGTCCAGTGGGGCATCGCCGCATGTCACTGCGTGACGGCGGAATTGGGAGGTCTGCATCCCGGTCCTAGGCTGAGCCGGGTCCGCGGCGATCGCTCGACTCCTCGACTCGCCGACGCCCCCTCGAAGGCCGGAGCCCATGGACAGCCGTTCGCCCTCCACCCCCGAGCCGGACAGCCCCGTGCGGGTGCTGCCGGCTCGCCACCCCTGGCGCAGCCTCGCCTCGATGCTCGGCGTCATCGTCATCCTGGTCATCGTCTGGGCCCTGATCACCAACCCCCGCTGGCAGTGGGGAGTCGTGGCGCAGTGGTTCACCGCCGAGTCGATCATGCGAGGCCTGGGGCTGACGCTGTCACTGACGGCCATCGCCGGCGTCGCCGGGTTCGTGCTCGGCTTCGCGCTGGCCCTGCTGCGGATGTCGAGCTCGCCGGTGCTCGCGGGACTGGCCTGGACCTACATCTGGATCTTCCGATCCGTGCCGCTGCTCGTGCAGCTGCTGCTCTGGTACAACATCGGCTATCTCTACGAGACGCTCGTCCTGGGCATCCCGTTCACCGACGTGGTCCTCTTCGAGGCGAGCACCACGGAGCTCGTCGGGAAGTTCGCCGCCGCCGCCCTGGGACTGAGCCTGCATCAGGCCGCCTACGCCGCCGAGATCATCCGCGGCGGCATCCTCTCGGTGGATGCGGGGCAGCTCGAGGCGGCCAAGGCGCTCGGGCTTCCGGCATGGCGGCGATCCGTGGGGATCGTGCTGCCGCAGGCCCTGCGCGCGATCCTGCCCCCGGCCTTCAACGAGATCATCAGCCTGGTCAAGGGCACCTCGATCGTCTACGTCCTGGCGCTGGGGGATCTGTTCTACACGGCGCAGATCATCTACTCGCGCACCAACGAGGTCATCCCGATGCTCATGGTCGCCACCATCTGGTACATCGTGATCACCACTGCGCTGAACATCGTCCAGTACTACGTCGAGCGGCGGGTCGCGCGCGGTGCGGTGCGCACCTTGCCGTCCACCCCCTGGCAGCGGGTGCGCGCACGGCTGGCGAGTGAGCGGGCCGACGCCCGCGAGCGGAAGAGGACCCGGCTGCACACGGAAGGGAGCTCGCTGTGAGCGCGAAGGAGACGAACCGCTTGATCGAAGACCGGGTGCCCACGCGAGGACGGGTCGTGCTGGAGGGCGTGCGCAAGTCGTTCGCGGGCCGGGAGATCCTCCACGGCGTCTCCCTGAACGTCGAGCCCGGGCAGGTCGTGGTCCTGATGGGCCCGTCGGGGTCCGGGAAGTCCACGCTGCTGCGCACGATCAATCACCTGGAGGCCCAGGACGCCGGCCGGGTCACGATCGACGGCGAGATGATCGGCTACCAGCCCGAGGGCCAGGCCCTGCGCGAGCTGCCCGAGCGCGAGGTCCTGCGCCGCCGCGCTCAGGTGGGAATGGTCTTCCAGCAGTTCAACCTGTTCCCGCATATGACGGTGGAGCAGAACATCATCGAGGCTCCTGTGCACACGCAGGGGCGCCCCCGCGCGGAGGCGCGACGCACCGCCCAGGCCCTGCTCGATCGCGTGGGGCTGGGGGACCGGGGCGGTGCCTATCCCCGCCAGCTCTCGGGCGGGCAGCAGCAGCGGGTGGCGATCGCCCGAGCCATGGCGCTGCACCCCAAGGTGCTGCTCTTCGACGAGCCGACCTCCGCCCTGGACCCCGAGCTCGTCGAGGAGGTCCTTGAGGTCATCCGGGGCCTGGCCGATGAGGGCGTGACCCTGATCGTGGTGACCCACGAGATGTCCTTCGCCAGGGAGGTGGCCGATCACGTGGTGTTCATGGCCGACGGGGAGATCGTGGAGCAGGGCCCGCCGCAGAAGCTGTTCTCCGCCCCGCAGCATGCCCGGACCCAGGAGTTCCTGGGCCGGCACCTCGACCCGGAGTACGTGCTGTGAGCCCGGTCGGAGGGAGGTCGGGGCGGATGGGGCGCGGACTGATCGCCGGTGCCGCGGTGCTCGGCCTGGGCATCCTGCCGGGGTGCACGGCCGATCCCGTGGATATCGGCACCGCAGCGGCCGGCGGCGGCGTGGAGGCCGCCCAGCGCTTCGACTTCTCGCCGGAGCAGGACGATCGGGTGCGCACGGACATCGATCCGAAGGCGGCAGCGCTCGTGCCGGAGTCGGTGGCCGCGGACGGCAAGCTCACGGTGGCGGCCACCCCGGCGGCGGTGCCGCTGGGCTTCGCCGCCACGGACCAGTCCACGGTAGTGGGCTCCGAGGTCGACCTCGCCCAGCTCATGGCGGACAAGCTCGGCCTGGAGCTCGAGGTCGAGGCCACCACCTGGGAGAACTGGCCGCTGCGCCTGGAGACCGGTCAGATCGAGACCGTGATGATCAACGTGGGCCTGACCGAGCCGCGGCTCGAGCTCTACGATTTCGCCACGTACCGCACCGCGTACATGGGCTTCGAGGCCAGGCAGGGCAGCGAGTTCCACGTCGAGGGCCCGGAGGACATCTCCGGGCTGAAGGTCTCCGTCTCGCCGGGCACCAACCAGGACGCCATCCTGCTCGAGTGGAACCGCGAGCTCGAGGAGCGGGGTCTGGAGCCGGCCGAGCTGTCGTACTACCTCAACGACGCCGACGCCATCCTGTCGCTGGTCTCCGGAAGGACGGATCTGCACCTGGGGCCGTATCCCGGCGGCTCGTTCCGGGAGGACTCCGGATCCGAGACGGAGGTCGTGGGGCGGATCAGCGCGGGATGGCCGAACAACACGCTCGTGGCCGCGCCCACCGCCAAGGACAGCGGGCTGGCCCCGGCGCTGGAGGCCGCGCTGGACTCGGCGATGGGAGACGGCAGCTACGAGGCGGCGCTGGAGCGCTGGGGGCTGCAGGATGAGGGGCTCGACGACTCCCGGACCGTCACCGACGCGCAGCAGATGCGCGACGCACTGTCCGCGAGCTGAGCCGCCTCAGGCGCCCTCGTACTGGTTGTCGGCCGCCGGCAGTCCCCAGCGCTGCCGCAGCGATCCGGTCTCGCTGGCCACCGGCTTCAGCCCCGCCCGGGACAGGGCCGAGATCGCCCGTTCGGCGAGTTCGGCGGCATCGTTCGGCCGCGCGTCGAGGTGCACGCCGGCGAAGACGAGGCCCCGACCGTCGGACCCCGCCGCGGCGAGGCGCTCGACGAGTGCGTCGATCGCCCCGGCGAGATCCTCGCGGGGAAGTGCTGCCAGAAGGCGCGCATGCGGGGCCCCGCGGCGCAGCACGGCGAGCTCGTCGTCGCTGATCGCCGCCGGCACGATCACGGCATCCGTCTGGGCGGCCGCGACGGCCACGTCGGAGGCGGTGCCCGGGAGGGGACCGCGCAGGCCGTGCCCGTCCTCGAGCCGCACGACGATCACCGGATGGCCCTGCGGCGGACGCGGCACGATCGAGGGGCCCTTGACGGTGAAGGGCTGCCCGACGGAGTCCGTGCCCTCGAAGTCCGTGTAGTGCAGCCGCTCGCGATCGATGAAGCGGTCGGTGGAGGTGTCCGCGATGATCGCGTCGTCCTGCCACGAGTCCCACAGGCGGCGCAGCAGATCCGCGACCTCGCCGGTCTCGCGCCAGGCCTCTGCCGGCTCGGCGAGCGGTCGGCGCCCCACGACGGCGGCCTCGGAGGCGCGCAGGGACGGCGCCAGCTGCACGCCGGCGCGACCGCGGCTCGCGTAGTCCAGCGTCGCGGTCATGGTCCCCAGCAGGAAGGGCTCGGTGTGCGTGGTGGTCAGCGTGGGCACCAGGCCGATCCGCTGCGTGGCCGGTGCGAGCCAAGCGGCGAGCTCCAGGGCCGAGAGCCGGATCGCGGCGGAGTCGGTGCCGTCGCCGGCGTCGAGGACGTCGTCGAGCATCAGCTGCGTGACGCCCAGCGCCTCGAGGTCCTGGGCGGCGCGCAGATGCAGCCGGCCGGTGAGCAGGGCGGCGGGATCGTCGTGAGGGCCGTCGAGGTCGGGCAGCGTTCCCAGCCCGACGGAGAGGATCGTCTCGGTCATGGGTTCAGGCCTCCTGGCTCTGCTGGGCCGCTGCTGCGGCGTCGGATGCGGCGGCCGCCTGCCCGTCCCGCAGCGCTGCCCACTGCTCGGCGGGGCGGTGCTCGGGCAGCCCGAGCCTCTGGCGCAGCGTCGCGGGCTCGTGGTGATCGGGGTAGACGCCCATCTCCTGCAGCTCGGGCACCACCCGGTCCACGACCTCCCGGAAGCCGCCCGGGACATAGGCCGGCACCAGGATGAAGCCGTCGGCCGCGCCCTGATCGACCTCCCGGCTCATGGCCTCGGCGATCGAGCGGGGCGTGCCCACGAAGTGATGCCGCGAATCCACGACGGAGACGACCTTGCGCAGCGACCAGCCGTTGCGCCGCCCGAGCTCGCGCCAGGACTCTGCCGTGCCCACGGGGTCGGGGTAGTGGTTCACCCGGCCCTGGGAGAGCTGGGGGCCGTCGACCACCGGGTCGAAGTCCGGGACCGGATCGTCGGGATCGCGCTCGGAGAGGTCCATGTTCCACAGCCGCGAGGCGGTGGCCAGCGCAGTGGCCCCGGAGTGCTGCGCCCAGGCGAGCTCCAGGCTCTTCTCCTGCGCGTCCTCCTCGGTGTCCCCGATCACGAAGGACACGCCGGGATAGATCTGGATCTCGTCGGGATCCCTGCCGATCGCGGTGAGCCGGGAGCGGATGTCGTCGCGGAAGGCCCGCCCGTTCTCCGGGCCGGAGTGGCGGGTGAAGATCAGATCGGCCGAGCCCGCCGCGAAGTCGCGCCCGGAAGGGGAGTCGCCGGCCTGCATCACCACGGGGTGGACCTGCGGGCTGCGCGGCACCCCGAAGCGGCCCTCCAGATCGAAGAACTCGCTGCGGTGGACGAAGCGCCCGGCGTCCGGGCCTGCCTGCGCCGGATCGAGCGGCCAGGACTCCCACATGGTGCGGGCCGCCTGGATGAAGTCGACGGCGCGCTCGTAGCGCTGCTCGTACGGGAGGTAGCCGCCGCGGCGGAAGTTCTTGCCGGTGAAGGCGTCCGGGCTGGTCACGACGTTCCAGGCCGTGCGCCCGCCCGAGAGGTGATCCATGGTGGCCAGCTGCCGGGCGAGCTCGTACGGCTCGTGGTAGGTGGCCGTCAGGGTGCCGGCCACGCCGATGTGGTCCGTGGCCCCCAGCACGGCCGAGAGCATCGTCAGCGTGTCGGGGCGGCCCACGACGTCCAGGTCGTGGATCTGCCCGCCCTGCTCGCGCAGGCGCAGACCCTCCGCCAGGAAGAGGAAGTCCATCAGGCCCTCCTCGGCGTCGCGGGCCATGCGCACGAAGGACTCGACGGCGATGTTGGAGCCGGAGCGCACGGGATCCGACCACACGGTCTCGTTGTTCACGCCCGGGAAGTGCGCCGCGAGATGGACACGGCGGCGTGGGCGGTTCTCGGCAGTGCTCATGCTCCCCATCCTCTCGCCAGACGTCCCAGCACGCGCCTCCGACCTCATATTTCGTCATACGGCCGGGCGCTCGGCGCCCCGGCTGGACTAGCGTCGAGGCTCCGACGACGCGGCGCGGAGCGCGGCAGGCCGGCAGCGGCCTGCGCAGCCCGGACCGCGGGGACGACAGCCCCGGAGGACACACGATGACGCAGCACACGAGCTCGGCAGCCGGACGCCGCCCCGGCGGCGCGCGCAGGACCAGGGAGCTGGTGCTGATCGGAGGCGGCCCGCGCGCCACGCTCGTGCTGGAGCGTCTGGCCGCCAATGCCGCACAGCTGTCCGGGACGGTGGACCGGCCCGTGCGGGTCCACGTGATCGAGCCCTTCGAGGCCGGCTCAGGGCGGATCTGGCGCCACGACCAGTCACCGCTGCTCAAGCTCAACTCGATGGCCCGTGACGTGACGATGTTCACCGACGAGACCGTGGTCGCCGAGGGTGCGGCTTGGGACGGCCCCTCGCTCGAGGAGTGGGCGGCCGGTGTGGCCGACGGTTCGATCGAGGACGCCGAGATCGACGACGAGGACGACCTGCGCCGCATCCGGCAGCTGCGCGGCGCGGACTTCCCGACCCGGCGCGTCCACCAGCGCTACCTGCAGTGGGTGTGGCGCCGCGTGGTGGACCGCGCGCTCGCCTCGCCGGGCATCGACGACGTGATCGTGCACCCCACGTGGGCCGATGAGATCACGGAGTGCTCCCGCGGCGGCCACGACGTGCGCCTGAAGGACGGGACCGTCCTGCACGCCGATGCCGCCGTGCTGCTGCTCGGGCACACCGATGCCCTGGCCACCCGCGGGCAGCGCCGCCGCGGCGCCGCCGCCAGTGCGTCGGAGGGCAGCTACACGCGGCCCTCCTACACCGAGGAGGTCGACTGGAGCGCGCTCGGGCCCGGTCAGCGCGCGGTCGTCACCGGCATGGGCCTGGGCTTCATCGACCTGATGGTGCTGCTCTACGAGGGCCGCGGCGGGCGCTTCCGCACGCGCGACGGCTCCGCGGATCCCGCCAGGATCGAATCCGGCGAGGCGCTGGTCTACGAGCCCTCGGGCAGCGAGCCCCTGCTGTGGGTCGGCTCGCGCCGCGGCGTGCCCTTCCACTCCAAGATCTCCACGCAGCTGCGCGCCCCCTTCGCCCCGGACGGGCTGCAGTTCGTCACCGCAGCCGCCATCGAGAGGCTGCTGGACGAGAACTCCCAGCTGGACTGGGATGAGCACCTGTGGCCCCTGATCACCCGCGAGGCCGGGCACCACTGGTACCGCGAGATCGTCCTGGGCCACCCCGAGCGCGTCCGCGACGGCGTGCGCTGGGAGGACTTCGCCCGGCGGTACGCGGCGGCCGGGCCCAGCGAGCTGTCGCGGCTGCTGCACGAGACGTTCCGGGACTCGCGCGATCTGCTGGACCTGCACGCGATCGACCGGCCGCTGGAAGGGCTGACCTTCGAGGACGCCGAGCAGGTGCAGGAGGCGGTGCTGCGCAGCATCCGCCGGGACATGGACGAGCGCAGCGATCCGCAGCGCAGCCAGACCCTGGCGCTGTTCCTGGCACTGCTGCACCTGCGGGTGGCCCTGATGGACCTGGTGCCGGAGGACCGGCTCACCGAGGCCGGGCTGGGCATGATGAACCGCTGGTGGCCGGGGTTCTTCAGCTTTGTGGACTCCGGTCCGCCGGCGCACCGTCTCCAGGAGCTGCTGGCCCTGCACGAGGCGGGGTTCGTGCGCTTCCTGGGTCCGGACGTGATCGTCGAGCACGACGAGGCCGGCGGAGGGTTCGCCGCCCGCTCCCGGGCGGGCGGTCCGTGGATCAAGGCCCCGCACTTCGTCGAGGCCCGCCTGCCCGGCCCGTCGATGGCGGGCACGGCCAATCCGGTCCTGCGCTCCGTGCTGGCCGGGGAGCTGGGGGAGGAGCAGTCCTTCCCATCGGACGACGGGTCGACCATGGTCACCACCGGCAAGCTGGAGGTGGATGCCCAGTACCGAGTGGTGGACCGCCACGGCCGGGCGCATCCGGACCTGTTCGCCGCCGGCGTGTTCACGACCGTGCCGACGCTGGGAGCCTTCGCCCGGCCGCGGCAGAACTCCGAGCCGTTCCGCAGCAGCGACGCTCTGGCCCGCAGCCTGTGGCAGGCCCTGGCGGGCAGCTCCGCGGACAGGGAGGACGCGGCGCAGCAGCGCGCCATCGAGGCGACGACGTACACGTTCTGAGGCGCCGCGGCGCCGGGAGGCTCGCGCCGTCCGGGCACCGACAGCGGACGGGCTGCGCGCGGGAGCACCCCGCCGCCGCAGGATAGGGTGAGGCCCGTGAAAACGTTCGAGCAGCTCTTCGCAGAGATCACAGAGAAGGCCGAAACCCGCCCCGAGGGCTCGGGGACCGTCGCCGAGCTGGACCGCGGAGTCCACGGCATTGGGAAGAAGGTGGTCGAGGAGGCCGCCGAGGTCTGGATGGCCTGCGAGCACGAGACCCACGACGAAGCCGCCGAGGAGATCTCCCAGCTGCTGTATCACCTGCAGGTGATGATGGTGGCCAAGGGCATCTCCCTCGAGGACGTCTACAACCACCTCTGAGCCGGCCCGGCTCGGAAGGCCCCGGGGCGCCCTCACCCCTGAACGAAATCCGCCGCACGAATCCTCAGGAGCTATCACCGACCATGCTGCGCGTCGCCGTGCCCAACAAGGGCGCCCTGTCAGAGTCCGCCGCCGCCATGCTGAGCGAGGCGGGCTACCGCCAGCGCCGCGACAGCCGAGAGCTCGTGCTGGTCGACCCGGAGAACCACGTCGAGTTCTTCTACCTGCGTCCGCGCGATATCGCCGTCTACGTCGGGGGAGGAGTGCTGGACGTCGGGATCACCGGCCGCGACCTGCTGCTGGACTCCGAGGCCGACGCCGTCGAGGACCTGGGCCTGGACTTCGCCCGCTCGACCTTCCGCTTCGCCGGCCCGGCCGGGCAGTTCTCCTCGCTTCAGGACCTCGAGGGCCGCCGAGTGGCCACGAGCTACGACAGCCTTCTGCGCCGCCACCTGGCGAAGCAGGGAGTCCAAGCCGAGGTCGTGCGCCTGGATGGTGCCGTCGAGTCCTCGATCCGCCTGGGCGTCGCAGACGCCATCGCCGACGTCGTGGAGACCGGCAACACGCTGCGGGCGGCCGGACTGGAGATCTTCGGCGAGCCGATCATGCGCTCGGAGGCCCTGCTCATCCGCAACGCCGCCAAGGCGGAGGCCGAGGGCCTGGAGGTCCTGCGCCGGCGCATCCAGGGTGTGCTCGTGGCCCGGCAGTACGTGATGATCGACTACGACATCACGGAGGACCTTCTTGAGGCCGCCACGGCCGTGACCCCCGGCATGGAGGGTCCCACGATCTCGCCGCTGGGCCACCACGGAGCCATGGCGGTGCGCGCCATGGTCCGCCGCTCGGACACCAACAAGGT
This sequence comes from Kocuria sp. CPCC 205260, assembly GCF_040981045.1. Lineage (NCBI taxonomy): Bacteria > Bacillati > Actinomycetota > Actinomycetes > Micrococcales > Micrococcaceae > Kocuria > Kocuria sp. CPCC 205260. The sequence continues at coordinate 91,681 of NZ_JAVKPT010000001.1, read as the reverse complement.
CATGGACGAGCTCTACGCCGTGGGCGCCCGGGCCATTCTGGTCTCGCCGATCCACGCCGCCCGGCTGTGAAGCCCCCGGGGCTGCGGCCCCGGAATCCTCAGAGCCGACCGATCCCGAATCACCAGCCCGCCTGCCCGGGCACCGCAAGGAGCAGCCATGAGCGTGGCCATCCGTGTCATCCCCTGCCTGGACGTCGACGCCGGGCGCGTCGTGAAGGGCGTCCACTTCGAGAACCTGCTCGATGCAGGCGATCCGGTCGAGCTGGCCTCCCGGTACAACGACGCCGGTGCGGATGAGCTCACCTTCCTGGACGTCACCGCCTCGTCATCGGACCGGGCCACCACGTTCGACGTCGTCGCCCGCACCGCCGATCGGGTCTTCATCCCGCTGACCGTCGGCGGCGGTGTGCGCACCGCCGAGGACGTCGACCGCCTGCTGCGCTGCGGGGCGGACAAGGCCTCGATCAACACGGCCGCGATCAAGCGCCCGGAGGTCATCGACGAGATCACCCGCCGCTTCGGCAATCAGGTGCTCGTGCTGTCCTGCGATGCCAAGCGCACCGGGAACACCCCCTCGGGCTTCGAGGTCACCACGCACGGCGGCCGCGAGCTCACCGGCATCGACGCCGTGCAGTGGGCTGTGGAGGCCGAGCGCCGCGGCGTGGGGGAGATCCTGCTCAACTCCATGGACGCCGACGGCACCCGTGACGGCTTCGACCTGGAGATGATCCGCGAGGTCCGCTCCGCGGTGAGCGTGCCCCTGATCGCCTCCGGGGGCGCGGGCGCTCCCGCCGACTTCCCGCCCGCCGTGGCCGCCGGCGCCGATGCCGTGCTGGCAGCCTCGATCTTCCACTTCGGGCCGGTCGACGCCATCGCCGAGGTCAAGGCGGCGCTGCGCGCCGAGGGCCACGAGGTCCGCTGAGCGGATCGCTGCGAGCGCTGAGCCGAGCTGCGCGGCCGAGGCGTCCGAGCGCGGGCCTATAGTGTCCGGTGATGTCCGAACAGCCCAGCCCCTCAGCCCGCCCGTCCTCGCCCGAGCTGGACCCCGCGGTCGCCGCGCGCCTGAAGCGCGATGCGGACGGCCTCGTGGCCGCGATCATCCAGCAGCACGACACCCGAGAGGTGCTCATGCTCGGCTGGATGGACGAGGAGGCTGTGCACCGCACCCTCACCACCGGTCGCGTGACGTTCTGGTCCCGGTCCCGCCGGGAGCTGTGGCGCAAGGGCGACACCTCCGGACACATCCAGCTCGTGCGCCGCGTCAGCCTGGACTGCGACGGCGATGCCCTGCTGGTCGAGGTCGAGCAGGTGGGGGCGGCCTGCCACACGGGCACCCGCACCTGCTTCGAGGACCGGCAGCTGAAGGCCGTCCAGGGGCAGCGCTGACCGGCACGCTGCGCCCGGGCGCCGCCGCAGGCGCCGGGATCCCCACGTGAGCGGCGCCAACCCCAGATCACGGCCGGGCATCGCCCGGCAGGAAGAAGTCGCATGATGCACCAGATGGGCACGGTCTCCCCGAGCCTCGAGGAGTTCCGCGAGCTGGCCAGGCACCACCGCGTCATCCCGGTGCGCACCACCGTGATGGCCGATGCGCTGACCCCGATCGGGATCTACCGCAGCCTCGTGCTGCGCGAGGACGGCACGGCGCCGTCGGGCACCTTCCTGATGGAGTCCGCCGCTCAGGGGATCTGGTCCCGCTGGTCGTTCATCGGCGCGGGCTCCAGGGCCACCCTGATCAGCCGGGACGGCCAGGCGCACTGGGTCGGCGACGTCCCCGTCGGGCTGCCCACGGAGGGCAGCCCGGTCGAGGCTCTGCGCGAGACCCTGGCGGTGCTGGCCACCGAGCGCTTCGACGACGCCCCTCCGCTGTCCTCGGGCATGGTCGGCTTCCTCGGCTGGGAGGTCGTGCGCCGCTGGGAGCGGCTGCCCGATCCGCCGCTGGACGACCTGCGCATCCCCGAACTGGCCATGAACCTGGTCTCGGAGATGGCCGTGCACGACAACACGGACGGCTCCGTGACGCTCGTGGCCAACGCGTACAACGCCGACGGCACGGACGAGCGCGTGGACGAGGCCTGGCTGGATGCCGTCGAGCGCCTCGACGGGATGCTCGAGAAGCTGGACCGGCCGTCGTCCCAGGCCCCGGTCTCGATCGCCGAGGACGTGATCGACCGGGACCGGATCGAGGAGGCGGTGCAGCAGTCGTGGCCGCGCGAGGACTTCCTCAGCGCGATCGAGGAGGCCAAGCAGGCCATCGTCGACGGCGAGATCTTCCAGGTCGTGATCTCACGGCGCTTCGAGACCGAGTGCACGGCCGACCCGCTCGAGGTCTATCGCATGCTGCGATCGATCAACCCGAGCCCCTACATGTACCTGTACGCCTTCGAGGATGCCGAGGGCAGGCCCTTCCACGTGGTCGGGTCCTCGCCCGAGGCGCTCGTGAACGTCTCGGACGGGCAGGTCGTCACGCACCCGATCGCCGGCTCCCGTCCTCGCGGTGCCACCGCGGAGCAGGACCAGGCGCTGGGGCAGGAGCTGCTGGCCGATGAGAAGGAGCGCGCCGAGCACCTCATGCTCGTGGACCTCTCCCGCAACGATCTCTCGAAGGTCTGCGAGCCGGGCTCCGTGGAGGTCACCGAGTTCATGGCGATCGAGCGCTTCAGCCACATCATGCACCTGTGCTCCAACGTGGTCGGGCGCATGCGCCCGGACGTGAGCGCGTACGACGTGCTAGCCGCAGCCTTCCCCGCTGGAACGCTCTCCGGGGCGCCCAAGCCCCGGGCGCTGAAGCTGCTGGACGAGTACGAGCCCCGTCGCCGCGCCGTCTACGGCGGAGTGGTCGGCTACATGGATTTCGCGGGCTCCATGGACGTGGCCATCGCGATCCGCTCGGCGCTGCTGGTCGACGGACGCGCGTACGTCCAGGCCGGAGGCGGCATCGTCGCCGACTCGGTGCCGGAGACGGAGGCGCTGGAATCGCTGAACAAGGCCGCCGCGCCGCTGCGCGCGGCCCTAGCCGCCCAGTCCGTGCGCCGCCCTCGCCGCCTGAGCGCCGATGCCCGGCAGCAGGTCGACGCAGCCGAGGGAGCCGCCCGATGACGGCCCTGAAGCGCAAGCCTATCGTCGTCCTGCTGTGCCTCGTGCTGGGTGCGGCGCTGTTCGGCACCTCCGCCATGAGCTGGGTGCACGCCAGCGTGGCCACGGCGGTCTCGCAGATCGACGTGGACGTGCGCGGCAGCGATGCCGCACCGGCCGTCTCGGCCCTCGGACTGGTCGCCATGGCTGGCGCGGTCGCGCTGAGCATCGCCGGTCCGCGACTGCGACCCGTGGTGTCCCTGGTGATCGCCGGTGCCGGACTGGGCTCCCTGATCGCCGTGATCGGCGCCATCGCCGACCCCGTCGGGGTCTCCGAGGGCGTCGTCGGGGAGATGACCGGCGTGGTCGGCACGGGAGCCGAGCACGAGCTCACCGTCGGCCCCTGGCTGTGCGCCGCGGCCTCCGTGCTCGTGATCCTCGGCGGCGTCTGGGCGCTCATCTCGTCCAGGACCTGGCCCAGGCCGGCGGCCTCGCGCTTCGAGCGCGGCACCGCCCAGCGTCGGGCCGCGGGCGACGACGATCGCGAGTCCGAGCGCCGCGATGACATCGACTCCTGGGACGCCCTCACCGAGGGACGGGACCCCACCGGCTCCTGAGCAGCCGTCACCGCACCTGTCGGTCACCGTCACAGTCGCGGTGAGTGGCACAATGAAGACGAGCACCGCCATCAATGGTCGGAGTCCCTCAGCGGACCCCGACCCCGAGCACCACAGGGAGACCTGAACTCATGTCGCACGCGACCACCAGCTCCAGCACTGCGTCGGAGGCCGCATCCCGCCTCGAGGCCGAGCGCGAGGCCCACGGCCCCGACGTCATCGTCCTGGATCACACCGCCTACGTCGGGCACGGCAACACCGTCGCCGCCTGGACCTGCATCGCCATCATGGCCGTGGGCGTCGTCCTGGGGCTCATCGGCCTGGTCCAGGAGCTCGGCAGCGTCCTGATGTGGGTCGGCGTGGGCGTCATCGTCCTCGGCCTGATCGTGGGCGCCGTCCTCAAGGGCATGGGCATGGGTTATGAGGGCGAGGTCCGCAAGCACGAGCGCGGCGAGCTCAAGCACTGAGCCCCTCCTCATCGGGGCGGCTGACACGCCCCTGAGCCGCAGACCGCATCGTCTCCGCGCTCTGCCCGACCCGCACCGGCGCCGCCGGCCTGCGGGTCGGCGCATGCCGCGACCATCGCAATCTTCCAGGAGAGGACACGTCACCGCATGACCGAGCATCCCGAGGGAAGCGTGAGGGCCACCGGAACGGTCCTCGACTCCATCATCCAGGGGGTCCGCGAGGATCTGGAGGCTCGGCGCGCCGCCGTTCCGCTCGAGGAGATCCGACGCAGCGCAGCGCAGGCGCCGGCGCCCCGCGACGCGATCGCGGCACTGCGCGGATCCCACGAGGACACGCTCGAGATCATCGCCGAGGTCAAGCGCTCGTCGCCCTCGAAGGGCGCCCTGGCGCCGATCGAGGACCCCGCCGCTCTGGCTGCCGCGTACGAGCGCGGGGGAGCGGCCGTGATCTCCGTGCTCACCGAGCAGCGCCGCTTCGGCGGCTCGCTGGCCGACCTGGACGCGGTGCGCGCTGCCGTGGACGTGCCGATCCTGCGCAAGGACTTCACGGTCGACGAGTACCAGATCCTCGAGGCCCGTGCCCACGGCGCCGATCTCATCCTGCTGATCGTCGCGGCCCTCGACGACGACGCGCTGGCCCATCTGCTGAAGGTCACCGAGGACCTCGGGATGCAGGCGCTCGTGGAGACGCACACGGAGGAGGAGATCCGCCGTGCCGCGGCGGTGGGCGCCAAGATCGTGGGCGTGAACACCCGTGATCTGAAGACCCTAGACGTCGACACCGACCGCTTCGGGCACCTGGCCGAGCACCTTCCCGCAGACGCCGTCCTGGTGGCGGAGTCCGGTGTCAGCGGCCCCGAGCAGATCGAGGACTACGCGCGTCAGGGCGCTCATGCGGTGCTCACCGGCGAGGCGCTGGTCCGGGCGGGCGACCCCGTGGGCACCGTCGCCCAGTTCCGCACCCTCGGCGAGTCCATCCGCGCCGCGCACCGGGGGGAGCAGGAGGCCCGCGACGGGCAGCGGCGCTACTCGAACGCCCAGGGCCCGTACTTCGGCGACTTCGGCGGGCGCTGGATGCCCGAGTCGCTGATCGCCGCCCTGGACCAGGTCACCGACACCTTCGAGAAGGCCAAGGCCGATCCGGAGTTCCTGGAGGAGTTCCAGCGGCTGTCGCGCGACTACGCGAACAGGCCGTCGCTGCTGACGGAGGCCGAGCGCTTCGGCGCCCACGCGGGCTGCCGCGTGTTCCTCAAGCGCGAGGACCTCAACCACACCGGCTCGCACAAGATCAACAACGTCCTGGGCCAGGCCCTGCTGGCCCAGCGCATGGGCAAGACCCGCCTGATCGCGGAGACCGGGGCCGGGCAGCACGGCGTGGCCACGGCCACCGCCGCCGCGCTGCTGGGCATGGAGTGCGTGGTCTACATGGGCGCGGAGGACACCCGGCGCCAGGCGCTGAACGTCGCGCGCATGAATCTGCTGGGCGCCGAGGTCGTGGCCGTGGAGCACGGCTCGCAGACGCTCAAGGACGCCATCAACGAGGCGCTGCGCGACTGGGTGGCCTCCGTGGACACGACCCACTACCTGCTGGGCACCGCCGCCGGGCCGCATCCCTTCCCGGCCATGGTCCGCTGGTTCCACCAGCAGATCGGCGACGAGGCCCGCGCCCAGATCCTGTCGCAGACCGGTCGGCTGCCGGATGCCGTGGCGGCCTGCGTGGGCGGCGGATCGAATGCGATCGGCATCTTCCACGCGTTCCTCGACGACGCCGACGTCGAGCTGCACGGCTTCGAGGCGGGCGGCGACGGGGTAGACACCCCTCGCCACGCCGCGACCATCACGCTGGGGCGCCCCGGCGTGCTGCACGGGGCCAAGACGTTCCTGATGCAGGACGAGGACGGGCAGACGATCGAGTCGCACTCGATCTCCGCCGGCCTGGACTACCCGGCAGTGGGTCCCGAGCACGCCTACCTCGCCGCCAGCGGACGCGCCGTCTACACGGCGATCACCGATGACCAGGCCATGGACGCCTTCCGCGCCCTGTGCCGCACCGAGGGCATCATCCCTGCGATCGAGTCCTCGCACGCCCTGGCAGGCGCCGTGCGGCTCGGCCAGACCTGGCGCGAGCAGCTCGGCGAGGAGGCCGCAGCGCAGAAGATCGTCGTCGTGTCCCTGTCGGGCCGCGGCGACAAGGACGTGGCCACGGCCGCCGAGTGGTTCGACATGCTGCCGGGCGGCTCCAGGGAAGAGAAGATCGCCGAGAAGGGGGAGCAGCTGTGAACCAGACCACCAGTGCCGGGTCCCAGGACCCCTCAGAGGCCTCAGCGACCGAGCAGACCGGTGCGCCGCAGGCGGCCGTGCAGGCCGAGCGCCTGTCCGGGCCGGGATCCCTGATCGATCGGATCATCCCCGCGGGCCTGGCCCCGGACCCCGACTCCCGGCTGGCCGCGCGCATCGAGCAGTGCCGCGCGCAGGGCCGACCCGCGCTGATCGGCTACCTGCCCGCCGGCTATCCCAGCGTCGAGGAGTCCATCGAGGCCGCCGTCGCACTCGGGCTCGGCGGGGCCGATGTCATCGAGGTCGGTCTGCCGTACTCCGATCCCGTCATGGATGGCGAGGTCATCCAGGCAGCCACCACGCAGGCCCTCGCCCAGGGCGTGAGCACGGATGACGCCTTCCGCGTGGTCCGGGCGATCACCGAGCGAACGGACGCCGTGGCCGTCCTGATGACCTATTGGAACCTGGTCATGCAGCACGGCGTGGACCGCTTCGCCGCAGACCTGGCGGCAGCGGGTGGGTCGGGGATCGTGACCCCTGACCTGATTCCGGACGAGGCCCAGGAGTGGTTCGAGGCCTCCTCCGCCCACGGCCTGGACCGGATCTTCCTGGTCGCCCCGTCCAGCACTCGGGAGCGCATGGAGATGACGGCGCGGGCGTCGTCGGGCTTCGTGTACGCCGTGTCGGTCATGGGCGTCACCGGTGCGCGGGACTCCGTCTCCGACGCCGCCCAGGACGTCGTCCGGCGAGCCCGCGCCGCCGGTGCGCAGAACGTGTGCGTCGGTCTGGGCGTGTCGCGCCGCGAGCACGTCGAGGAGATCGGCGCCTACGCCGACGGCGCGATCGTGGGCACCGCGCTCGTGAAGGCCCTGCGCGACGGTGGACCCAAGGCCGTCGGCCGCCTGGCCGCCGAGCTCGCCGGCCGCAGCTGACCCGCAGCCGGTGCGGACGCTGCGCCCGCACCGGCTCCCCTCCCACCCCGCCCGGGCGCACCGGAACCAGGAAGGCACTCATGCTCGTCTCGCCGACGCTGTCGATCCCCTCGCCCGGCTGGAGCGGGTTCTCGCTGGGGCCGTTCGAGGTCCACGCCTACGCTCTATGCATCCTGCTCGGGATGGCCGCGGCCATCGCGATCACGACCCGGCGCATGGACGCCCGCGGTCAGGACGGCGACTTCGTCATGGATGCGGCGCTGCTGGCCATCCCGCTGGGCATCATCGGCGCCCGGTTCTACCACGTGGTCATCACCGACCCCGGTTACTACTTCGGCTCCGCGGAGGGGCTGATGGAGATCCCGCAGCTGTGGAAGGGCGGGCTGGGGATCATGGGCGGCGTGGCCTTCGGCGCCCTGGCCGTGTGGATCATGTGCCGGGTGCGCGGGACCTCCTACGCCCTGTTCGCGGACTGCGTGGCTCCGGCCCTGCTGGTGGCCCAGGCCCTGGGCCGCTGGGGCAACTGGTTCAACCAGGAGCTCTTCGGCCGCGCCACCACGCTTCCCTGGGGCCTCGAGATCGCCCCCACGTCCCCCAACTTCCCGGACGGGCTTCCGGCGGGCACGCTGTTCCACCCCACGTTTCTCTACGAGTCGCTGTGGAACCTGCTGGGGGCGGCGCTGATCATCTGGCTCGGGCGCAGCCGCCGCACGGCGCACCGGGTCGACGGCGGCCGCTCGATGGCGCTCTACCTGATCTGGTACGGGACCGGTCGCATGCTGATCGAGATCTTCCTGCGCATCGACCCCTCCGCCATGTTCCTGGGCGTGCGCATCCACGTGTTCACCGCTGCGGCGCTGATCGTCGTCGGCCTGCTGCTCTACGCGTGGCTCTCCCGCCGCAAGGCCGCCGTCCTGGGCTCGGTCGCCGAGCACCCTGCCTCGACCCGCGCCGCGAACGGCAGCGGCAGCCACCGGGCCGTCGCTGCGGCTCGGCAGTCCGAGGCCGCCGCTGCCCCCGGGGCCGAAACCGCCTCCGAGCCCTGGCGCGGTGCCCGGATCAACCGGCTGCCCGATCTCGAACGCGCAGACCGCACCGCGGCAGCTGCCGAGCCCGAGCCCGACAGCGCCGAGCTCGGCGAGCAGGCTGACCCCTCCGGTGACGTGCGGCTGCAGGCCTTCGTCGAGACGCGCGCAGCCGATCCGTCGCGCCAGCCGGTGCGCGGCTGAGACGCACCGGATCGCCTCCGCATCGGCCGGGGCGGCCGCCCTGTGACGCGGCATGAAACAGCCAGGAAACACCCCGGCAGTATCCTCATCGCCGCATCAGCATGCGCTCCGCTGACGCCGCTCGGTCCCATCGGCTGAGGCAGGCACCGTCGGGCGGTGCCGAGCCGCAGCCATCAGGTGAGGAGAATTCCATGTCGCAGTCCGATCCCGGTCCCCGGGCGCACCCGGCCCCGCAGAGCGAGGACCAGGTCCCTGAGGCCGTCCCGACCGAGTCCTCGGACGGGTCCGTCCGCTCGCCGTTCACCGAGTTCTCCACCGCCCCCGAGCAGCAGGGCCTCTACCGACCGGATCAGGAGAAGGACGCCTGCGGCCTGGCCGTGATCGCGACTCTCGACGGGCAGCCCCGCCACGAGATCGTGGACAAGGCGCTGATCGCTCTGCGGGCCCTGGAGCACCGAGGCGCCGTGGGCGGCGACTCCGGCTCCGGCGACGGCGCGGGCATCCTCCTGCAGATCCCCGACGCCTTCTTCCGCGAGGTCCTCGACTTCGAGCTGCCCGCTCCGGGCACCTACGCCGTGGGCTCGGCCTTCCTCCCCACCGGCGGTCGCGACGAGGCGCAGATCCGCGCCCAGATGGAGGAGATCGCCCAGGCAGAGGGCCTCGAGGTCCTCGGCTGGCGCGAGGTCCCCGTCGACGACTCCGCGATCGGCAGCGCGGCGCGCTCGGTCATGCCGTACTTCGTCCAGCTCTTCGTCCAGGAGCGTCGTGACGCGCAGGAGGCCTTCACCGGCCACATCCCGGTCCAGGACCTCGACGGCTCCGCCGCCCGCCTGCAGCTCGATCAGAAGGCCTTCCGGCTGCGCAAGCGCTCCCAGAACCGACTGGGCATCTACTGCTCGTCGTTCTCCACCTCGACCATCGTCTACAAGGGCATGCTCACCACGGCCCAGCTCGAGCCGTTCTACCCGGATCTGTCGGACGAGCGCTTCGGCACGCGGCTGGCGGTGGTGCACTCGCGGTTCTCGACCAACACGTTCCCGTCGTGGCCGCTGGCTCAGCCCATGCGCACCCTGGCCCACAACGGCGAGATCAACACCGTCAAGGGCAACCGGAACTGGATGCGCGCGCGCCAGTCGCAGCTGAAGTCGCCGCTGCTGGGCCGCAATCCGGAGGAGCTGTTCCCGATCTGCTCCGTGGGCGCCTCCGACTCGCAGTCCCTCGACGAGGTGGCCGAGCTGCTGATGCTCTCCGGCCGTCCGCTCGTGCAGGCCATGATGATGATGATCCCGGAGGCCTGGGAGAACCACGAGACCATGGACGTCGACCGGCGCTCGTTCTACGAGTACCACTCCACGCTCATGGAGCCGTGGGACGGCCCCGCCGCCGTGGCCTTCACCGACGGCCGCCGCGTGGGCTCGGTGCTGGACCGCAACGGGCTGCGGCCCGGGCGCTTCTGGGAGACCGAGGACGGCCTGGTCGTCTTCGCCTCCGAGGTCGGCGTGGTCGACCTGTCGGACCGCACGATCGTGCGCAAGGGCCGCGTGGCCCCCGGCACCATGTTCCTGGTGGACACGGTCGAGGGCCGGATCGTGGAGGACGCCGAGCTCAAGCAGGAGATCGCTGACCTGCAGCCGTGGCAGGAGTGGTCCGAGGGCAACACCGTCCGCATCGCGGATCTGCCCGAGCGCGAGCACATGCGCCACCCGCGCTCGTCGATCGAGCTGCGGCAGAAGACCTTCGGCTACACCCACGAGGAGCTCGCCAAGATCATCGGCCCCATGGCCGAGAAGGGCGCCGAGCCCATCTACGCCATGGGCACCGACACCCCGGTGGCCGTGCTGGCCGAGCGCCCGCGCCTGCTCTTCGACTACTTCGTGCAGTCCTTCGCCCAGGTGACGAATCCGCCGCTGGACTCGATCCGCGAGGAGCTTGTGACCTCCATGCGGTGCGCGCTGGGGCCCATGGGCAATCTGCTGACCACCAAGCGCGTCCGCACGCACCAGGTGATCCTCGAGTTCCCCGTCATCAACAACGACGAGCTCGATCAGGTCCTGCACCTCACCGACGAGGACGAGATGCCGATCGCCCTCAAGGTGCGCGGCCTCTATCGCCCCGAGGGTGGGGGAGCGGGGCTGCGGGCGCGCATCGCGGAGATCTGCGAGAAGGTCTCGGCCGCGGTCAACCGCGGCGTGCAGTACGTCGTGATCTCAGACCGCGACTCGAACGGCTCGTGGGCGCCGATCCCCTCGCTGCTGCTCACCAGCGCGATCCACCACCACCTGCTGCGCTCGGCCACCCGCACCAAGTGCTCGCTCGTGGTCGAGGCCGGCGATGTCCGCGAGGTCCACCACGTGGCCCTGCTGCTGGGCTACGGCGCCTCGGGCGTGAACCCCTACCTGGCCATGGAGTCCGCGGAGGACCTCGTGCGCGCCGGGCAGATCGCCGGGGTCACGGAGGAGCAGGCGGTCGCCCACCTCATCAAGGCGCTCGGCAAGGGCGTGCAGAAGATCATGTCCAAGATGGGCATCTCGACCGTCTCGTCCTACTGCGGGGCCCAGACCTTCGAGGCGCTGGGCCTGTCGAAGGAGCTGATCGAGGACTTCTTCACCGGAACCGTCTCGCAGCTCGACGGCGTGGGCCTGGACGTCATCGCCGAGGAGACGCATGCGCGGCATCGTCGGGCCTACCCCGAGGACGGCGTGGTGGAGCCGCACATCGGGCTGGACACCGGCGGCGAGTACGACTGGCGCCGCGACGGCGCCCCGCACCTGTTCAGCCCGGAGGTCGTCTTCCGGCTGCAGCACTCGACCCGCACCGGCAGCTACGACATCTTCCGCTCCTACACCCGGCTGGTGGATGAGCAGTCGGAGCAGCTCAAGACCATCCGCGGCCTGCTGTCCTTCGACTCGGACCGCACCCCGGTCCCGCTCGAGGAGGTCGAGCCGGTCGAGGAGATCTTCAAGCGGTTCTCGACCGGGGCCATGTCCTACGGATCGATCTCCATGGAGGCCCACGAGACCCTGGCGATCGCCATGAACCGGATCGGCGCCAAGTCGAACACGGGCGAGGGTGGCGAGGACGTCGAGCGGCTCATGGATCCGCAGCGACGGTCCAAGATCAAGCAGATCGCCTCCGGGCGCTTCGGGGTCACGAGCCTGTACCTGACGAACGCCGAGGATCTGCAGATCAAGATGGCCCAGGGCGCCAAGCCCGGCGAGGGCGGCCAGCTCATGGCCCAGAAGGTCTACCCGTGGGTCGCCCGGACCCGTCACTCGACCCCGGGCGTGTCGCTGATCTCGCCGCCGCCGCACCACGACATTTACTCGATCGAGGACCTGGCGCAGCTGATCTACGACCTTAAGCGCTCCAACCCCTCGGCGCGGGTGCACGTCAAGCTGGTCTCGGAGCTCGGCATCGGCACCGTGGCCTCGGGCGTGACCAAGGCCCGCGCGGACGTCGTGCTGGTCTCCGGCCACGACGGCGGTACGGGCGCTGCCCCGTTGAACTCGCTCAAGCACGCCGGGCTGCCCTGGGAGATCGGGCTGGCCGAGACCCAGCAGACCCTGATGCTCAACGGGCTGCGCGATCGGGTGGTCGTGCAGGCGGACGGGCAGATGAAGACCGGGCGCGACGTCGTGATCGCGGCGCTGCTGGGCGCGGAGGAGTATGGCTTCGCGACCGCGCCGCTGGTGGTCGAGGGCTGCATCATGATGCGCAAGTGCCACCTGGACACCTGCCCGGTGGGCGTGGCCACCCAGAACCCGCTGCTGCGGGAGCGGTTCACGGGCAGGGCCGAGCACGTGGTGAACTTCTTCACGTTCCTGGCCGAGGAGGTCCGCGAGCTGCTGGCCCAGCTGGGCTTCCGCAGCCTCGACGAGGCCATCGGCCACGCCGAGATCCTGCGCACGGACCGGGCGATCAGGCACTGGAAGGCAGAGGGACTGGACCTGACCCCGGTGCTGCACTCCTCGGTGCTCGAGCACGAGGGCAAGGAGGTCCGGTGCCGTAGAGGCCAGGACCACGAGCTCGATCAGCACTTCGACGTCGCCCTGATCCGCGAGTCCCAGCCGGCGCTGAGGGACCGGGAGCCGGTGCGGCTGCAGCACGAGATCGTGAACACCGATCGGTCGGTGGGCACCATGCTCGGGCATGAGGTGACCCGCACCTTCCAGACCGACGAGCTCGGCCACGACACGATCGACATCACCCTCCTCGGGCAGGCCGGGCAGTCGCTGGGGGCCTTCCTGCCCCAAGGCATCACCCTGCGGCTGGAGGGCGATGCGAACGACTACGCCGGCAAGGGCCTCTCCGGCGGTCGGATCATCATCCGCCCCGCTCGGGATGCGTCCTTCACCGCCGAGGACAACGTGGTGGCCGGCAACGTGATCGGCTACGGCGCCACGAGCGGCGAGATCCTGCTGCGCGGCCAGGTGGGGGAGCGCTTCCTGGTGCGCAACTCCGGAGCGACCGCGGTGGCCGAGGGCATCGGCGATCACGGCTGCGAGTACATGACCGGCGGCACCGCGCTGATCATCGGGCGCACCGGCCGCAACTTCGGGGCCGGGATGTCCGGCGGCGTCGCCTACGTCCTGGACCTGAGCGAGGCGGCGGTGAACCTCCAGTCGCGCACCAGCGGCGAGCTGCAGCTGCTCGAGCTCGACGACGACGACCGCGCCACGGTGCAGGGACTCCTGCGCCGCCATGCCGAGGAGACCGGATCGCAGCTGGCCCAGCGCCTGCTCGACGACCTCGAGACCACCTGCGCGCGCCTGACCAAGGTGCTCCCGCGCGACTACTCGACCGTGCTCGGCATCCGTGCCGATGCCGAGCGCGACGGCCTGGACCCGGACGGGACCGAGGCCTGGAACCAGATCCTGGAGGCGACGACCCGTGGCTGATCCCCGTGGATTCCTCAAGACGACCGAGCGCGTGGACCGGCCCAAGCGGCCGGTGCCGGTGCGCATCATGGACTTCGCCGAGGTCCAGACCCGGCAGGATCCGTCCGTGATCCATCAGCAGGCGGGTCGTTGCATGGACTGCGGCATCCCGTTCTGCCACCAGGGCTGCCCGCTGGGCAATCTCATCCCGGAGTGGAACGACCTCATGTGGCGCGGACGCGACCGCGAGGCCGTGGCCCGCATGCACGCGACCAACAACTTCCCGGAGCTGACGGGGCGCGTGTGCCCGGCCCCGTGCGAGTCGGCGTGCGTGCTGGGCATCAACCAGCCCGCGGTGACGATCAAGCAGGTCGAGTACGAGATCGGCGAGAAGGCGCTCGACGACGGCCTGCTCGAGCCGTTCATCCCGGATCGCCTGGTCGGGCAGACCGTGGCCGTCGTGGGCTCGGGCCCGTCCGGTCTGGCCGCGGCCCAGCAGCTCACGCAGGCCGGGTTCACGGTGGCGGTCTTCGAGCGCGACGACCGCATCGGGGGGCTGCTGCGCTACGGCATCCCCGACTTCAAGCTCGAGAAGGAGGTGCTGGAGCGCCGCCTGGAGGTCATGCGCCAGGAGGGCACCCGCTTCCGCACCGGCGTGGAGATCGGCCGGGACATCACCTGGGACCAGTTGCGCCGCCGCTACGACGCCGTCATCGTGGCCACCGGAGCCTTGAAGCCCCGCGAGCTGCCGGTGCCGGGCCGCGAGCTGGACGGGGTGCACCAGGCGATGGAGTACCTCACCCAGTCCAACCGCGTCGTCGCCGGCGACGAGGTCGCGGATCAGATCCGGGCCGATGGGAAGCACGTGGTGGTGCTGGGCGGCGGGGACACCGGCTCCGACTGCATCGGCACCGCCAACCGTCAGGGCGCCGCCTCGGTGACGAACATCGCGATCGGCTTCGAGCCGCCCGCCCAGCGTCCGGACTCCGAGCCGTGGCCCATGGCGCCCAAGGTGCTCGACGTCTCCTCGTCGCACGAGGAGGGCGTGGACCGCGTGTACCTGTCCTCGACCGTCGAGCTGATCGCCGGTGAGGACGGCCGGGTGCGCGCCCTGCGCCTGGCCGAGACCGAGTACCTTCCGGACGGCAGCCGCGGGCCCAAGGCCGGCACCGAGCGCGAGATCCCCGCGGATCTGGTGCTGCTGGCGCTGGGGTTCACGGGCAACGAGTCGGATGAGCTGGTCTCGCAGCTGCAGGTCAGCTGCGAGCCCCGCGGCACGGTCGCCCGCGATGACCACTACATGACTTCGGTGCGCGGCGTCTTCGCCTGCGGGGACTCGGGCCGCGGTGCGTCGCTGGTGGTCTGGGCCATCGCCGAGGGGCGCGCCTGCGCCGCCGAGGTCGAGAAGCACCTCACCGGCAGCACGCGCCTGCCCGCGCCGGTGCGGCCCAGCACGCGGGCCATCGACCTGCGCTGAGCCACTCGGCACCGCCCTGAGGGTTCCGGCCCTGCGCAGGCACCTCCGTGAGCCCGCGGGCGCACGGGCCGCGCACCCCTGGTCCGGGGGTCGCGGCCCGCTCGTGGCTGCGGCGGATCGTCTCCGTCACCAGGAGTGACGAGCATCTCGCTGTTAGCCCTCAGCGCGCATCCGACTTCGCCCATCTCCGACCGATCGCCTGCAGGGCGAGTATGGTGGGGAGAAGAGCGGGTCCTTTCGAGGCCCGCAGCATGACCCCGGCAGAGCTGCCGCGCAGGATTCCTCCCTCGCAGCTTCGGGGGTCTGCGCGTCGGTCTGCCAGTTCCGACATCGAGCAGGAGGAAGTGCCTTGCGCAGAGCGAAGATCGTGGCGACCATCGGTCCGGCCATCAGCTCCTACGAGAAGATCACCGAAGCCATCCAGGCCGGGCTGAACGTCGCCCGCCTCAACATGAGCCATGACACCCACGACACCCACCTGGCGTCGTACCAGAACCTGCGTCGCGCCTCGGAGGATCTCGGCCAGACCGTCGCGATCATGGCCGACCTGCAGGGGCCCAAGATCCGCCTCGGCCGCTTCGCCGACGGCCCCCACGAGCTGGCCGTGGGCGATGTCTTCACCATCACCGTCGAGGACATCCTGGGCGATCGCACCCGCTGCTCCACCACGTTCAAGGGGTTGCCCCAGGACGTGAAGCCCGGCGACCCGCTGCTGATCGACGACGGCAAGGTCGCCCTGCGGGCCACCGAGGTCACCGACACCGACGTCACCACCGTCGTGGAGGTGCCCGGCAAGGTCTCGAACAACAAGGGCATCAACCTGCCCGGCGTGGCCGTGAACGTCCCCGCCCTGTCCGACAAGGACGAGGTGGACCTGCGCTGGGCCCTGAACACGGGCTGCGACCTCGTCGCTCTGTCGTTCGTGCGCACCGGCGACGACATCACCCGCGTGCACGAGATCATGGACGAGGAGGGCCGCCGCGTCCCCGTCATCGCCAAGATCGAGAAGCCGCAGGCCGTGGAGAACCTCCACGAGATCATCGACAGCTTCGACGGCATCATGGTCGCTCGCGGCGATCTCGGCGTCGAGCTGCCGCTGGAGGAGGTCCCGGTCGTGCAGAAGCGCGCGATCGAGCTGGCGCGCCGCTGGGCCAAGCCGGTCATCGTGGCCACCCAGGTCCTCGAGACCATGATGGAGAACCCGCGCCCCACGCGCGCCGAGGCCTCGGACTGCGCCAACGCCGTGCTCGACGGCGCGGATGCGGTCATGCTCTCCGGCGAGACCTCGATCGGCGCCTACCCGATCGAGGCGCTGCAGACCATGTCGCGCATCATCCTGGCCACCGAGCGCCAGGGCTGGGAGCGCATCAGCCAGATGGTCACGGAGCCGCGCACCCGCGGCGGTGCGATCACCCGCGCGGCCGTGACCATCGCCCGTCAGCTGGACGTCCAGTACCTCACCACGTTCACGCAGTCCGGTGACACGGCCCGCCGCCTGTGCCGTCTGCGCCCGCAGCAGCCGATCCTGGCCTTCACCCCGGACCCCAACGTCGTGGCGTTCTGCTCGCTGCTGTGGGGCGTCCAGCCGATCCTCAGCGATCAGGTCGACCACACGGACGAGATGACCCGACAGGTGGACCTCTACCTCCAGTCGCATGATCTGGCTTCGCCGGAGGACCTGGTGGTCATCTGCGCGGGCTCGCCCCCAGGCGTGGCCGGTTCGACCAACCTGGTCAAGGTGCACCGCGTCGGCGATGCCAACGACTCCGGGGCCACCGTCGAGGATTCCCAGAAGGAGCGTCACGAGTCCGTGAGGCCCTGGAACCACTGATCAAGGAGCAGGCGGACTGATCCCGCGGAGCGGATCTGATCCTGCGAGGTCTGCGGCCCCGTCCACGAGCAGCGGCTCGTGGACGGGGCCGCTGCGCGTCCGAGGTGCGAACGCAGCTGCTGGCTGGTCTGTCGGTCATGACTCGATCCAAGGCGGCGGGCCGCACAAAGCCCTCCCGTTGCGCTGTTCCATGGCTGGGCAGAGACTGTCGCGCGCTCAGGCAGGCGGGGGAGTCCCTTGCCCTCGGGATAGACGAGAAGCGCCCCGAGCCTGTGGCTCGGGGCGCTTCCGTGGGGCCGGGGATGGCCCAGAGTGCCCAAGGTGGGACTCGAACCCACACTCCGAAGAACCGCATTTTGAGTGCGGCGCGTCTGCCGATTCCGCCACTTGGGCGCGCGAGGCGCACGCAGAACCCTACCGCAGGGATCCGGCACGCCGCGGCATGGATGACTAGGCTGGGAGCATCGCCTGTTGGGGCGCAGTCCTGCGGCTCCGACACGTGCTCGAGGTCCCCGGAGCAGTGAGCGGGAGGCCCAGCCCATCCTGTCGCCTGTGCCGAAGGAGCCACCGCCGTGACCGAGAACACCGAACCGCTGGATCTCCCCGTCCCGGGCGGCTCCGAATCCCAGGCCGACGACGCTGGAGCATCGGAGGCAGCACACCGCCGACGCGTGGTCGTGGCCGAGGACGACTCCATGATCCGCATGGACGTGGTGGAGATGCTGTCCTCCGAGGGCTACGACGTCGTGGGGGAGGCCGCCGACGGCCGCCGTGCGGTGGAGCTGACCCGCGAGCACGAGCCCGATCTGGTGCTCATGGACGTGAAGATGCCGGTGCTCGACGGCATCTCGGCCGCCGAGGAGATCGCCGCCGAGCGCATCGCCCCGGTCGTGCTGCTGACGGCCTTCAGCCAGAAGGAGCTCGTAGAGCGGGCCCGGGAAGCCGGGGCCATGGCCTACGTGGTCAAGCCCTACACCGCCGCAGAGCTGATCCCCGCGATCGAGATCGCCGTCTCGCGCTTCGACGAGATCGTGGCGCTCGAGGACGAGGTCACCGAGATGAAGGACCAGTTCGAGACCCGCAAGCTGGTTGAGCGCGCCAAGTCGCTGCTGATCTCGCGCATGGGCCTGACCGAGCCGGAGGCCTTCCGCTGGATCCAGAAGACCTCCATGGACCGCCGCCTGTCCATGCGCGAGGTCGCCGACGCGATCCTCAACCAGGTGGGCTGAGCACCCACCCGTGTCCCGCGCGCCCATCGGGGAGGGCGCGCCCATCGGGGAGGGGATGAGGGGCGTCGTGCTGTCCGGGCGCGCCCCTAGGATGGGCCCGTGAGCACGAAGACCAGCACCGAGACCGCCGCCCCCGCCTCCGTCACGATCGGGATCAAGACGGACGACCCCGTCGAGATCCCGCTGCCTCAGCGGATCGAGCGCCCGGAGCGGCGCCTGCTGCTGATCGACGGCCACTCGCTGGCCTTCCGCGCCTTCTTCGCTCTGTCGCGGGCCGCGGAGTACGGCAGCGGTCCGTCGTTCGTGACCTCGGACGGCACGCACACGGAGGCCGTCTACGGCTTCCTGAACACCATGGCCAAGATGCTGCGCGAGCAGAAGCCCACGCATCTGGTGGTGACCTTCGACCTCGACGGCCCCACGCTGCGCTCCCAGGAGTACGGCGAGTACAAGGGCGGCCGCGATGAGACGCCCGAGGAGTTCCACGGACAGGTCCAGCGCATCCAGGAGATCCTGCAGGCGCTGAACATCCCGATCGTGACCAAGGAGGGCTACGAGGCGGACGACGTCCTGGCCACCCTGTCGGCTGCGGGCTCCGCTCAGGAGTTCGAGGTCCTGGTCTTCTCCGGCGATCGCGACGCCTTCCAGATGGTCGACGAGAACGTCACCATCGTCTACCCGGGACGCACGCCGTCGGATCTGCGGCTCATGGACGCGGCGGCGGTCATGGAGAAATACAAGGTGGCCCCGCAGAACTACCCGGACCTGGCGGCTCTCACCGGAGAGCAGGCGGACAACCTGCCCGGCGTCCCCGGCGTGGGACCGGGCTTCGCGGCCAAGTGGATCGAGGCCTACGGCCGCGTCGAGTCGATCATCGACAACGCGGACAAGATCACGGGCAAGAAGGGCGAGGCCCTTCGCGAGAACCTGGACCTGGTCCGTCGCAACCGGAAGCTCAATCGCCTGGAGACCACGCTCGAGCTCGGCTTCGACCTGGCGGACGCGGCGCTGCCCGCCCCGGATGCCGAGAAGGTCGACGAGCTGTTCGATGCCCTCGAGTTCGGCTCGGGCCTGCGCGGGCGCCTCTTCGACGCCCTCGCCGCCGACGACGACTCCCCCCGAGCCTCCGCACCCACGATCGAGTCGGTCGAGGACGCCGAATCCTCCGCAGAGCTCACGGCCTGGCTGGAGGACGCCGAGGGCGAGGTCGTCGTGCGCCCCATCCGCCACGACGACGACGCCCGCCTGCCGGGTGCGCGCGAGATCACCGAGCTGCTGCTGGTGCGCGCAGGCGCCGAAGCGAAGTCACCGTCCGCACTGCGACTGGATCTCACGGCCTCGGACGCGCAGCTGGAGTCGACCCTGGCCGCGTGGCTGGCCGATGCCGAGCAGCCCAAGGTGGCCGTGGGCCTCAAGGAGCTGTGGAAGTCGTTGACCGTCCGCGGGCTCGAGCTCGCCGGTGCGGTCGATGACATCCAGCTCTCGGCCTACCTCCTGGAGCCGGCGCGCACGCACTACGACCTCGAGGGCCTGCTGGCCACCCACCTGGATATCGAGGTCGAGCAGTTCCGGGAGGACGACTCCGCCGCTGAAGGCCAGACCGCGCTCGACGTCTCCGCGGGGGAGCCCGGTACCGCTGCCCGCACCTCCCAGGCGCGGCTGCTGCATGAGGCCTCGCTGGCCCTGTCGACCCTGGAGCTCTCGCGCGTTCTGCGCGAGAAGCTGCAGGCCGACGACCAGCTCGGGCTGCTCACGGACATGGATCTCCCGCTGGCCCGGATCCTGGGGCAGATGGAGCTCACCGGCGTGGCCGTCGACGCCCAGCGCGTGGCAGAGCTGATCGACGACCTCGACGGCCCGATCCAGCAGGCGTGGGACACCGCGCAGGAGATCGTGTCCCGGAAGGAGGGCGCGGCGGAGATCAACCTGGGCTCCACCAAGCAGCTGCAGGTCGTGCTCTTCGAGACCCTCGGGCTGCCGCCGACCAAGAAGATCAAGACCGGCTACACGACCTCCGCCTCCGCAGTGGCAGACCTGCTCGGCAAGGTCGATCCCGATTCCGAGGGCGCCCGCTTCCTGCTCGCCCTGATGCGCTGGCGCGATTTCACCAAGCTGCGGCAGATCGTGCAGGGCCTGCGCCAGGCGGTGGCCGAGGATGACCGCATCCACACCGACTACCAGCAGACGGTGGCCGCCACCGGCCGGCTGTCCTCGACCGATCCGAACCTGCAGAACATCCCGGTGCGCAGCCAGGAGGGGCGCCGCACCCGTGCGGTGTTCGTGGTGGGCCAGGACGATCAGGGCCCATTCGAGACCCTGGTGACCGCCGACTACTCCCAGATCGAGATGCGCGTGATGGCGCACCTGTCCGGCGATGAGGGCCTGATCGAGGCCTTCCGTGCGGGTGAGGACCTCCACCGGTACGTGGGCTCCAAGGTCTTCGGGGTCGCCCCGGAGGACGTGACGCCGGAGATGCGCTCCAAGGTCAAGGCCATGAGCTACGGACTGGTCTACGGGCTGAGCTCCTACGGCCTGTCTCAGCAGCTGCAGATCTCGGTGGACGAGGCGCGGACCATGATGTCCGACTACTTCAAGCGCTTCGGCGGCGTGCGCGACTTCCTGCGCGGCGTCGTCGAGGAGGCTCGGGAGGTCGGCTACACCGCCACGATCGACGGTCGCCGCCGCTACCTCCCGGATCTGGCCAGCGACAACCGCCAGGCGCGTCAGGGAGCCGAGCGCGCCGCGCTGAACGCCCCCATCCAGGGTTCGGCCGCGGACATCATCAAGCGCGCCATGATCAACGTGGACGCCGAGCTGTCCCGCGAGGGACTGCGCTCGCGCGTGCTGCTGCAGGTCCACGACGAGCTCGTGGTCGAGGCCGCTCCGGGAGAGGTGGAGCGGGTCACCGAGATCCTGCGCGAGCAGATGGGCGCGGCCGCCGAGCTGACCGTTCCGCTCGAGGTCAACGTGGGCACCGGCCCCGACTGGAACGCCGCGGCGCACTGAGCTCCGGCACCTCCGGCTTCGGCTTGACACGGCGAGACGGAAGCGTCCGGACGTGTTGAAGGCCGCAGACCGGCCGGCTAGACTTCCGTCGGTGCGTACTGCGCACTCGTACGAACTGCAAGCCATCGGCGCATGCGCTCCACAGGCGAGCAGCAGCCCGAACTGACCATCATCAATTCCATCGGAGTCCCTACTACATGACCACCACCACCCCGCAGGTTGCCGTCAACGACATCGGAACCGAGGAGGACTTCCTCGCCGCCGTCGATGCGACCATCAAGTACTTCAACGACGGCGACCTGGTGGAAGGCACCGTCGTCAAGGTCGATCGTGACGAGGTCCTCCTCGACATCGGCTACAAGACCGAGGGCGTCATCCCTTCTCGCGAGCTCTCGATCAAGCACGACATCAACCCCGACTCCGTCGTGGCCGTCGGCGATGAGATCGAGGCCCTGGTCCTCACCAAGGAGGACAAGGAAGGCCGCCTGATCCTCTCCAAGAAGCGCGCCCAGTACGAGCGCGCCTGGGGCGACATCGAGAAGATCAAGGAGGAGGACGGCGTCGTCAACGGCACCGTCATCGAGGTCGTCAAGGGCGGCCTCATCCTCGACATCGGTCTTCGCGGCTTCCTGCCCGCGTCGCTCGTCGAGATGCGTCGCGTCCGCGATCTGGCTCCGTACATCGGCCAGCAGCTCGAGGCCAAGATCATCGAGCTCGACAAGAACCGCAACAACGTCGTGCTCTCGCGTCGTGCGTGGCTCGAGCAGACCCAGTCCGAGGTCCGCTCCGACTTCCTCAACAAGCTCCAGAAGGGCCAGGTCCGCACGGGCCACGTGTCCTCGATCGTCAACTTCGGCGCCTTCGTCGATCTCGGCGGCGTCGATGGCCTGGTGCACGTCTCGGAGCTGTCCTGGAAGCACATCGATCACCCGGGCGAGGTCGTCGAGGTCGGCCAGGAGGTCAAGGTCGAGGTCCTGGACGTCGACATGGACCGCGAGCGCGTCTCGCTGTCGCTGAAGGCCACCCAGGAGGATCCCTGGCAGCTCTTCGCCCGCACCCACGCCCTGGGTCAGGTCGTGCCGGGCAAGGTCACCAAGCTCGTCCCCTTCGGCGCGTTCGTGCGCGTCGAGGACGGCATCGAGGGCCTGGTGCACATCTCCGAGCTGGCTCAGCGCCACGTGGACATGGCCGAGCAGGTCGTCTCCGTCGGCGAGGAGCTGTTCGTCAAGGTCATCGACATCGACCTGGACCGCCGCCGCATCTCGCTGTCGCTCAAGCAGGCCAACGAGGGCGTGGATCCGGACTCGACCGAGTTCGATCCGGCTCAGTACGGCATGGCCGCTGAGTACGACGAGCAGGGCAACTACAAGTACCCCGAGGGCTTCGATCCCGAGACCAACGAGTGGATCGAGGGCTTCGAGGAGCAGCGCGCGGCCTGGGAGCAGCAGTACGCCGAGGCTCAGGGCCGCTGGGAGGCTCACAAGGAGCAGGTGCGTCGTCACCTCAATGAGGATGCCGAGGCCGCCGTCGCCGGCGCCGGTGTCGCCACCTCGTCCTCCTCGTCGTCGAGCTCCTCGTCGTCCGCTTCGTCGGCTCCGTCCTCCTACTCGTCGGATGCTCCGGCGGAGGACGGCGGCACGCTGGCCTCGGACGAGGCTCTCGCCGCTCTGCGCGAGAAGCTCACCGGCAACTGATCACCTGCTGATCAGCGTCGCCGTCGGCTCTGACCTGACGGACATCCACGAAGGCCCTCTTGCGATGCGCAAGGGGGCCTTCGCGCTGCCCGGGGGAGGCGGCAGGGAGCTGGGGACACGCGATTCGGCAGAGCGCTGAGCATCGCGAGGATCCCGATAGTGTGTTCCGGGCGCCAGACGGCCCCACCCGCTCATGCCGCGGACCGGCACGCGCAGCCCATCCTCTCCACACCACCGGGAGACCCCCTCATGCTCACCAGGCTCCACGACCGACTGGGGCTGCGGACCAGCCCGCAGATCTTCTTCTCGACCTCCGGCTTCGTGGTGGTCTTCGCGATCATCATGGTGGTCTTCCCCGACGGCGTCGCCGGTATCTTCGGCTCCCTGGCCGCGTGGATCACTGCGAACCTGGGCTGGTTCTACGTCACGGCGATCACCTGCATGCTGATCTTCGCCTTCTCCCTGGCGATGAGCCGTTACGGTCGGATCAAGCTGGGGGACGACGACGCCGAGCCCGAGTACTCCGGGCTGGCCTGGTTCGGGATGCTCTTCGCCGCCGGCGTGGGCGCTGTGCTCATGTTCTGGGGCGTGGCCGAGCCGGTGACGCACTACGCCGATCCGCCCATGTACGGGGTGGAGCCGCAGTCGGTGCAGGCCGCCTCCGATGCGCTGGGCATCGCGAACTTCCACTTCGGGCTGCACATGTGGGGGATCTTCATCGTTCCGGGACTGGCTTTCGCGTACTTCACGTACAAGCGCAAGCTGCCGCCGCGGGTCTCGTCGTCCTTCCAGCCGCTGCTCGGCGACGGCATCCACGGTCCGATCGGCAAGACCATCGACTCGGTGGCCGTGATCGCCACGATCTTCGGGCTGGCGGTGTCCATCGGTCAGGGCGCCATGCAGATCAACGGCGGCCTGGACGTCATGTACGGGATCCCCATGTCCGGGTGGCTGCAGGCGCTGATCGTCGCCGTGATCACCGCCGCGGCGCTGGTGTCGGTGGTCGCGGGCATGGACAAGGGCGTCAAGCGGCTGTCCTACGCCAACATCTTCCTGGCGATCGCGCTGCTGCTGTACCTGCTGATGTTCGGAGCGACCACCGAGGTCCTGAAGGGCACCGTCGAATCCGCGGGCCGCTACCTGGCCATGCTGCCCACGCTGTCGTTCTTCAACACGGCCTGGGGCGAGAGCGACTGGACCGGCACCTGGACGGTGTTCTACTTCGCGTGGACGGCCACCTGGGCCCCGTTCGTGGGCATGTTCATCGCCAAGATCTCGCGCGGACGCACGATCCGCGAGTTCGTGATCGCCGTGCTGATCATCCCGTCGCTGTTCGTGCTGTGCTGGATCGGCATCATGGGCGTCAACGCGTTCCGGATCCAGCGCGAGAGCGGCAACCTGGTGGAGACGATCGTCGATGAGGGCAACGTCCCGGCCTCGCTGTTCGAGTTCCTGGGCCACTTCCCCCTGCTGGAACTCACGGCTGTGGTGGCGCTCGTGCTGATCACGGTCTTCTTCATCACCTCCCTGGACTCCGGGGCGCTGGTGCTGGATGCCATGGCCTCCGGGCACGAGGACGAGGCGCCGGTGCGCCAGCGCGTGTTCTGGACCCTGGCGGTGGGCGCGATCTGCGTGTCGCTGCTGCTGGGGGCCGGCGAGGACGCGCTGGCGGCGCTGCAGGAGGTCATCAAGGTCATCGGGCTGCCGATCACGGCCATGATGTTCGTGCAGGCGCTGATGGTGATCCAGGCGGTGCGCGAGGACTTCGGCGGTGCCCGTCCCATCCGTACAAGGCAGTGGAAGCAGGTGCTCCCGCTGGAGGAGTACCACCGACGCTCCCAGGACGACGACGTGGACATGAGCGAGTACACGATGCGTCCTGACTTCGAGCCCGGCACCGAGCCGGAGTACGAGACGCACCAGCCCCGCACCTGGCGCACCGAGCGCGGGGCCACGGGTCAGCTGCCTGCCGTGCAGCCTGGTGATCTCCAGCGCTCGGCCCGCGATCAGGACTGAGCCCGGGGCAGCTGGCCACCCCGGGTTCGGTGACCATCGGACCGAGCCCACGGCGAGCGAGTCCTCAGGCCAGGTCGACCCACCCCGTCCCGCCGTCGTCGATCCTTCCCTGACCGGAGGTCACCTCGGACACGACGGCGCGCAGGTGCTCCACGGCGTCGTCCCTGTCCGGAACCCCCGTGTGCAGCACGGCCTCGGAGGCCCCGTAGTCGGTGTCGAGCACGGCGATGCCCGAAGCCCGCAGCTCGTTGTCGACCTTGCCCGCGAAGGCGGGGGAGACGGCGACGCTGAGGTGCCGACGACGCTCCCGCACCAGCGTAGGCGCCGAGTCCAGGGTCTCGGTCACGGCCTGCGAATAGGCGCGCACCAGACCACCGGCGCCCAGGAGGGTGCCGCCGAACCAGCGCACGACGACCGCGCAGACATCGGAGAGCTCTGGCTGCTCCTCGGCGCCGGCGTCGTGGGCTGCCTCTGGCGAAGGGGGGGACCGGTGCTGCGTCAGCGCCTCGAGCATGGGCGCCCCGGCCGTGCCGGAGGGCTCGCCGTCGTCGTTGGAGCGCTGGATCATCCGATCGGCCCCCAGCACGAAGGCGCTGCAGTGATGCCGGGCGTCGTGGTGGCGGCGACGCAGCTCGGCGATCAGCTCGCGCGCCTCGTCCTCGGACTGCACGCGCCGCAGCACGCACAGGAAGCGGGATCGCTTGATCTCGATCTCATGGCTGATCTCGCGGTGATGGGCCAGGACGGTGTAGCGCTGGGGCATGCGAACGATCCTAGAGCCCAGGAGGAGCCCGCCGACGGGCGCTAGCCTGGGCCCATGACGATGATCGGGCTCACGGGAGGCATCGCCTCCGGCAAATCCACGGCGGCCAGACGGCTTCAGGACCACGGCGCGGTGCTGATCGACGCGGATGCTGTCGTGCGGCAGCTGCAGGCTCCCGGGGGTGCCGCGATCGCACCCATGGTGGAGGCCTTCGGGCCGGGGATCCTGGACGACGCCGGCGCCCTGGACCGTCCCGCGCTGGGGCGGCGGATCTTCTCCGATCCGCAGGCGCGCGAGCAGCTCAACGCGATCGTGCACCCCCTGGTGCGGGATCGCTCCCTCGAGCTCGTGAAGCAGGCCAGGGCGCAGAAGGGCCCCGATGCGGTGATCGTGCGGGATATCCCCCTGCTCGTGGAGACCGGGCAGGCGGATCAGATGGACCTGGTCCTGGTGATCGAGGCCCCGCGCGCCCAGCGCATCCGGCGCATGGTCGAGGACCGGGGGATGAGCCCGGAGGATGCCGCCGCGCGCATCGACGCCCAGGCCACCGACGAGCAGCGCCGCGAGGCCGCCGACGACGTCCTGGTCAATGACGGGACCGTGGCCGAGCTCGAGGCCGCAGTGGACGCATGGTGGCAGAGGAGGATTGTGTGACGTGGACGAAGCCCCAGGTCAGCTCGGCGTTTTCCGTTCGGCCTGGGTCAGTGCCGTCGTCGGCCTACTGTGGAAGTGCGCTCGAGGCGGCTAGAGTCCATGCTTCATCGCTGCTGGTGAGCACGCATGGGCGACCTCCGCACTCGTCACCCACCACCTCCGCCGACGCAGCGGCGCATGCGAGTCGGCCCTGGACGCTCTCATGCTCGACAGACTCCACGACGCTGCGCGTCTTCGCACCAATCCGATCATCTTCTTCTCCGCCGTGGCCATCGTGCTCGGCTTCGTCCTGTGCTCGCTGCTGTTCACCGAGACCATGAACGCGGTCTTCGTCACCGGAGCGGGCTGGGTCATGGAGAACCTGGGCTGGTTCTACATCCTCGGTGTCTCCGTCTTCCTCCTCTTCCTGATCTACGTGGGGATCAGCAGGTTCGGCGGACTCCGGCTGGGGACCCAGGACTCCCGTCCGGAGCATTCGACGCTGGCGTGGTTCGCCATGCTCTTCGCGGCAGGCATTGGCACGATCCTCATGTTCTGGGCGGTCGCCGAGCCGATCTCCCACTTCGCTGCACCGCCCTTCCGAGGACTCGAGCCGGAATCCAAGGATGCTGCCCGCAGCGCCATGGCCATCACGCTGTACCACTTCGGTCTGCACACCTGGACGATCTTCGCCCTGCCTGCGCTGTGCTTCGGGTACTTCATGTACAAGCGCAACCTGCCGCCGCGAGTCTCCTCCATGTTCCAGCCCCTGCTCGGGGCCCGGATCCACGGCCCCATCGGCAAGCTGATCGACATCGTCGCGCTGGTGGGGACGCTGACGGGCGTGGCCGTGTCCATCGGCCTGGGCACGCTGCAGATCAACGCCGGACTGGCCAGCCTCTTCGGCATCTCCGAGTCCGCTCTCAGTCAGATCCTCATCATCGCCGCAGTGACCATCGTGGCCTCGGTCTCCGTGGCACTGGGTCTCGACCGCGGCATCAAGGTGCTGTCCAACACGAACATCCTGCTGGCGATCGGCCTGCTGGTCTTCGTCCTGGTCTCGGGCCCGACCGTGATGCTGCTGCGCGGCACCATCGAATGGTTCGGCGTGTACATGCAGGAGCTGCCGGGACTCATGTTCTGGAACGACACCCTCGACGACACCGGCTGGCAGAACGGCTGGACGGTCTTCTACTGGGCCTGGACGATCACCTGGTCGCCGTTCGTGGGCATCTTCATCGCTCAGATCTCCAAGGGGCGCTCCATCCGTCAGTTCATCGGCGGAGTCCTGGGGCTGCCCGTGCTGTTCTCCGTGATCTGGTTCGGGATCTTCGGCACGGCGGTGTTCGACATCGAGTTCAACCAGGGCGGTGGTCTCGTGGAGACGGTCGTGGGGGAGGGAGACATCCCCGGAGCCATCTTCGCCTTCCTGGGCCATTTCCCGCTCACGGAGGCGCTCTCGGTGCTGGCGATCGTGATCGTCACGCTGTTCTTCATCACGTCCATGGACTCGGCAGGACTCGTCATGGACAACATGGCGAGCGGGCATGACGACGCCGCACCGGCGCACCAGCGGGTGTGGTGGGTCGTGGCCATCGGCCTCGTGGCGGCCACGATCCTCGTCGGCGCCGGCAAGTCGGGTCTCAGCGCCCTGGAGAACGTCGCGATCCTCATCGGGCTGCCGTTCTTCGTGCTCGGCTACTTCCAGATGTGGTCGCTGCTGCGCGCCATGCGGGAGGACGCCGGGGAGGTGGCTCCGCTGAAGAGCCGCCGCTGGCGGCGCACGCTGCCCCCGGAGGAGTACGAGCGCCGTGCGCAGACCGGCGCGCTGGATCCGGAGTACGTGATCGCCCCAGATCACTACCACGGCACGGAGCCGGAGCACTCGCCCGAGCTCGAGCACCCGGAGCAGCCTGACGTGGTGCAGGACTACCGCCGCCGCACCGGCGAGCAGGACGTCGTCGACTCGGACGAGACAGCGGCGGCGGGCCGCCGCCGCTGAACGCCGTACCCGCGCCGACCGACCTTCGGGTGCCCCGACATCGCCCTCCACAGCTGCGCTGTCCGCGCAGCTGTGGAGGGCTGCTGTGCTGTCGGTGCCTGGCCGTAGCCTGGACCCATGAGTCTGGCCCAGGAGATCCACCGCGTCGTCGCCCCGTTCGAGGTCATCTCGGAGTTCAAGCCCGCCGGCGACCAGCCCAAGGCCATCGCCGAGCTGACGCGGCGCGTGGAGGACGGGGAGAAGGACATCGTCCTGCTCGGCGCCACCGGCACCGGCAAGTCGGCCACGGCCGCCTGGCTGATCGAGTCGGTGCAGCGGCCCACGCTGCTCATGGTCCAGAACAAGACCCTGGCCGCCCAGCTGGCCAGCGAGCTGCGGGAGCTGCTGCCGAACAACGCGGTCGAGTACTTCGTCTCCTACTACGACTACTACCAGCCGGAGGCCTACGTCCCGCAGACGGACACCTTCATCGAGAAGGACTCCTCGATCAACGAGGAGGTCGAGCGGCTGCGGCACTCGGCCACGAACGCTCTGCTGACCCGTCGGGACGTCGTGGTGGTCTCCACCGTGTCCTGCATCTACGGCCTGGGCACCCCGGAGGAGTACATCCAGCAGATGGTCACCCTGCGGGTGGGGGACCAGCTCGATCGCGACGACCTGCTGCGCCAGTTCGTGAACATGCAGTACGCCCGCAACGACATGGACTTCCACCGCGGGACGTTTCGCGTGCGCGGGGACACGGTGGAGATCATCCCCATGTACGAGGAGCACGCGATCCGCATCGAGTTCTTCGGCGATGAGATCGAGGCCATCTACACCCTGCACCCCGTCACCGGCGAGATCATCCGAGATGAGCAGGAGATGTACGTCTTCCCGGCCTCGCACTACGTCGCCGGAGCCGAGCGCATGTCCCGTGCCATCGGCCAGATCGAGGACGAGCTGCGGGATCGGCTGGAGGAGCTCGAGTCCCAGAACAAGCTCGTCGAGGCCCAGCGGCTGCGCATGCGCACCACGTACGACCTCGAGATGATGGAGCAGATGGGCTACTGCAACGGGATCGAGAACTACTCCCGCCACATCGACGGCCGCGCCCCCGGCTCCGCCCCGCACTGCCTGCTGGACTACTTCCCGGACGACTTCATGCTCATCGTGGACGAGTCCCACGTGACGATCCCGCAGATCGGCGGCATGTACGAAGGCGACATGTCCCGCAAGCGCACGCTCGTGGACCATGGCTTCCGCCTGCCCTCGGCGCTGGACAACCGCCCCCTGACCTGGGACGAGTTCCTGGAGAGGATCGGGCAGACGGTCTACATGTCCGCCACGCCCGGACCGTACGAGCTCGGTCAGGCGGACGGCTACGTCGAGCAGATCATCCGCCCCACCGGCCTGGTCGACCCGGAGATCGTGGTCAAGCCCACCAAGGGCCAGATCGACGACCTCATGGACGAGATCACCGCCCGCACCGAACGCGACGAGCGCGTGCTGGTCACCACGCTTACCAAGCGCATGGCCGAGGACCTCACCGACTACCTGCTCGAGCACGGCGTCAAGGTCCAATACCTCCACTCGGACGTGGACACCCTGCGCCGGGTGGAGCTGCTCTCCGAGCTGCGGCAGGGCGTGTTCGACGTCCTGGTCGGCATCAACCTGCTGCGCGAGGGCCTGGACCTTCCGGAGGTCTCGCTGGTGGCCATCCTGGACGCGGACAAGGAGGGCTTCCTGCGCTCCACCACCTCGCTGATCCAGACCATCGGCCGTGCCGCGCGAAACATCGACGGCCAGGTGCACATGTACGCGGACAAGATCACCGACTCCATGCGCACCGCCATCGATGAGACCAATCGCCGCCGCGACGTCCAGATCGCGTACAACAAGGAGCACGGGATCGACCCCACTCCGCTGCGCAAGCGGATCGGGGACATCACCGAGCAGCTGGCCCGCGAGTCGGAGGACACCCACGAGCTGCTGGCCGCGCGTGCCGGGGCCAGCGGCAAGCTGGCGCCCACCAAGGGCAGGCGGGACGAGCGCACCAAGGAGGCGGATGCCGAGGCCGCCAAGCTGCGCGAGTCGCGCTCGGACGTCCCGGCGGACAGCCTCGAGGACCTGGCCCAGCAGCTCACGGAGCAGATGAACCAGGCGGCCATGGACCTCAAGTTCGAGCTCGCCGCGCGCATCCGCGACGAGCTGCACGACGTCAAGCGGGAGATCCGCCACGTCCGCGAGGCCAGCGGATCCTGAGCACTGCTTGAGCGGCACAGCCGGATCGCAAGAGTTGCCTGTGTAAGATGCAGGTCAGCGTAGGGGAGTATCCGATCGCACTGTGCACGTCAGCACGCGGGGCGCCTAACCCCCGCCGGGTGCAGTGATCGGGCCGCCGTCGTTCAGCGCGCACAGCGCGATGAACTGGTCGGGCCGATGGAGAGACTTGCGTTTCCGCCCCGATCTGCCATCGAGAGGACCTCCCCATGGATGTCTCACCCCTCGTCTGGGGGCTGACCATCGCCGTGATCATCGGCATGCTCGCCTTCGACTACTTCTTCCACGTGCGCAAGGCGCACGAGCCGCACATCAGGGAAGCCGCCATCTGGTCGGCGATCTACGTGGGAGTCGCACTGATCTTCGGCCTGTTCGTACTGATCGAATGGGGCGGGGTCTACGCCACCGAGTACTACGCCGGCTACATCACGGAGAAGGCGCTGTCGGTCGACAACCTCTTCGTCTTCCTGATCATCATGGCCTCCTTCAAGGTGCCGCGCGCTGATCAGCAGAAGGTTCTGCTCTTCGGCATCACCTTCGCCCTGGTGGCCCGCACCGCGTTCATCTTCATCGGCGCCGCGGCCATCAACCAGCTGGCCTGGCTGTTCTACATCTTCGGCGCCTTCCTCGTCTTCACGGCCATCGGACTCATCCGGGGCGAGCTGTCCGGCGAGGACGACGACGAGGCGGACAACTTCATCGTCCGCACCGCCAAGAAGTACATGCACACCACCGACTACTACGACGGCGACAAGCTGTTCACCTACGAGAACGGCAAGCGGGCCATGACCCCCATGCTGCTCGTGATGGTGTGCATCGGCGGCACGGACATCCTGTTCGCCTTCGACTCGATCCCTGCCATCTTCGGCCTCACCCAGGAGACCTACCTGGTCTTCACCGCCGTCGCGTTCTCGCTGATGGGCCTGCGCCAGCTCTACTTCCTGATCGACGGCATGCTCGATCGCCTCATCTACCTCTCCTGGGGCCTGGCGGTCATCCTGGGCTTCATCGGCTACAAGCTGATCGTCCACGCCCTCCACGAGAACGATCTGCCGTTCATCAACGGCGGCGAGGCCGTGCACTTCCCGCCGGAGGTCACCATCGGCCAGTCGCTGTCCGTGATCGTCGGCGTCCTGCTCGTGACCGTCGTGGCCTCCTTGCTCAGCCCCAAGGGCCGCGCCCTGCGCGTGGTCGACGGCCTGCGCCGCGTGTCCAAGGAGTACATCGCCCTGCCGAAGGACGCCTCGGACGAGCAGCGCCAGAAGCTGGCCGCCAAGGGCGCCGCCCTGGTCGAGAAGATGCCGTCCATCAAGGACAAGCACCGCGACGAGCTCATCGACGACCACAGCGCCTACCAGGACCTCGTGGAGCGCGCCCGCGGCGCCCACCAGGAGTACGAGCGGACCGGCGAGGCGCCCAAGCCGGTGACCGTCCCCAAGGACACCGACGCCGTCCCCGGCACGTCGTCAGACAACGGCTCGGATACCGCCGCGAACGGCACCGGCAGCACAGCCGCTGATCAGTGACCGCCTGACCCGATGATCGGCGCCGCTGATCATCGGCCGCAGTGCCTGAGCGAAGACCCCGCCGCCCCTTCTGGGGCGGCGGGGTCTTTCGCCTGTCCGCTCGAGCAGGCTCGTGGATCCGAAGCACCCGGCTCGGCGAGCGCGATGCTCGACGTCCTGGAGCTCGATGCTCGTCAGGCGCGCGGCAGCAGGATCTGGAAGGGCTCGACCCTGCTGACGGGGCTGCACTCAGCCGACGGGGGAGACCAGCAGCACGAGACCGGCCGTGCCGGCGGCCCAGAGCAGCGAGGCGAGGGTGCCGATGATGAACTGCTCGCGCTGGCTCGGCGAGGTGAACTCCCCGTAGCGGGCCAGGCCCTTGATCGCCACGACCACGGCGATGCCGGTCGCGTAGCCGCTGATCACGCACACGCTCACGGCGATGCGCTCGAGCACGCCGATCACGAGGCCTCCGCGCAACGGCGGGGCGTCCTGCTCCTCCTGCTCGGAGGGCTCCGGCTGCGGTGCGCTGAGCACCGGGTCCGCGCGCAGCTGCTCCAGGTGCTCCAGCCGGGCGCGCTCGGCGGTCTCCGTGTCCCGGGCGATCTCCAGCACGAGCCGCACCGCCGGATCGCCCAGCAGAGCACCGGCGACCGTCAGAGCGGGGGCCGACCACCACAGGGGGACTCCCTCGAGCAGCCACCAGAGGAGAGTCACAGCGAGCACGACCCCCGGCAGCCACACGGTCAGCGCCCCGCGCAGGCCTGTGAGCGATCCGGAGGTGAAGCGGGGCTCGGGGGAAGCCGCGGAG
This sequence comes from Kocuria sp. CPCC 205260, assembly GCF_040981045.1. NCBI lineage: Bacteria > Bacillati > Actinomycetota > Actinomycetes > Micrococcales > Micrococcaceae > Kocuria > Kocuria sp. CPCC 205260. Next base: position 58,981 of record NZ_JAVKPT010000001.1, on the reverse strand, counting down.
GTCATGAGACCAGCTTGGCCTCTGCGTCCATGCCGCGCTCATGGGCCCGGCCCAGCAGATCCACGAGGACGGTGCGCGCCTCGGACTCCTCGTACCAGAGGGCGGTGCGCAGTCGTCGGGAGACGGAGGACTGATCGATGCCCAGCACCTGAGAGATCTGCTCCTGCGTCATGCCCTGATCCGCGTACCGGGACGCCTCACGGGCGGCGTCCGTGCGGCGCTGGCGCATGACCGACAGCAGCGCCAGCAGGGCGTCGGCGTCGCGAGCCGCACGAGCACCGGGGCGCAGCGCGCGCACCGCGGTGCGGCTGGTCAGCTTCTTGGCGGCTTCGACGGCGTCGCGGGCCAGGACCAGGCACGGCCCGGTCGCCTCGGCCACCGTCTCCGGCAGCGGCGTCTCCACCGGCCCCAGGCCGATCCCCACGTGCCAGCGGCCGGTCTCGGCCAGCTCCAGGGCGGCGGTCACCACTGTCTGCGGATCCTCGAACAGGGCCTGCAGCTCGTCGCCGGCGGAGATGCTCCAGGGGAGCACCGCCTCCGGATGCCGCTGGTTGAGCCGATCGCGCGCGCCCGCCATGTCCAGCTCGGCCCCCTCCGAGCGCGAGCGGCGACGATCGACCGTCAGTGCGTACATGATGTCCCCCTATGCGGATCTGAACGCATCATAGACCACTATGGTGCTGCAAGCGCATTATCTGCCGGTCTCGGTGATGGGGCCCACGTTGTCGACGCGCACCACGGGGAATCCGTCCTCGTCCGAGGCCGCCAGGTCGATCCTGGCGTTGATCCCGAAGTCGTGGTGGCCGTCGGGGTCGTCGAAGACCTGCTGGACGCTCCAGAAGCCGTCCAGGCCGTCGGGCCTCTCGTCGATGCGGATTAGTGCGGGACCGCGGGACTGGGCATCGGTGTAGATGTCCTGGTACTCGCCGAAGTAGGCGTCCATGGCCTCCGCCCAGCGCTCCCGGTCCCAGCCGGACTCGCCGTCGAGGGCGCCCAGGACCTTCTCCTTCTCGTCGGCGAACAGCTCCACGCGCTGGAACAGCGCATTGCGCACCATGACCCGGAAGGCCCGAGGATTGCGGGTGATCGCGGGGGCCTGCTCCTCGAGCAGCTCCTCGACCGAGTCCTGCGGGGTGCCGGCGGGGGAGCCGCCCTCGGTGAGCTTCTCCCACTCGTCGAGCAGGGAGTTGTCCGTCTGGCGGATGGTCTCGCCGAGCCACTCGACGAGGTCGTCGAACGGCTCGGTGCGCAGGTCCTGGGGCACGGTCTGGCGCAGCGCGCGGTAGGCGTCTGAGAGGTAGCGCAGCAGGATGCCCTCGGAGCGGGCCAGCCCGTAGTGCTGGACGTAGTCCCCGAAGGTCATGGCGCGCTCGAACATGTCGCGGACGACCGACTTGGGCGTCAGCTCGTGCTGGGCGACCCAGGGGGCGGAGGTGCGGTAGGTCTCGAACGCGTCCTCGAGCATCTCTCGCAGCGGCATGGGCCAGGTGATCTCGTCGAGCTCGCGCATCCGCTCGTTGTACTCGAGGCCCTCGGCCTTCATGGTGGCCAGGGCCTCGGTCTTGGCCTTCTTCTCCTGCATGATCAGCACCTGGCGCGGACGGTCCAGGGTGGCCTCGATGACGGAGACGATGTCCAGCGTGTACTCCGGCGCCTCCGGATCCAGCAGGGTGAGCGCGGCCAGGGCGAACGGCGAGAGCGGGCTGTTGAGGGCGAAGTTCTCCTGCAGGTCGATGGTGAGACGGTAGCGGCTGCCGTGCTCATCCGGCTCGGGCAGCTTCTCGACGACCTCGGTGGCCAGCAGCTCGCGCAGGATCGACAGGGCGTCGCGGACCATCTGGCGGCGCTCCGGTGCCGGGGCGTCCGTGTGGGCGATCAGATGGGCGGTCGCCCGGACGGGGTCTCCAGGGCGCTGCAGCAGGTTCAGCAGCATGGCGTGCGTGATGTGGAACGACGCCCGCAGCGGCTCGGGCTGGGCCTCGATGAGGGTCTCGAAGGTCTTGCGCGACCACGCCACGAAGCCCTGCGGGGGCTTCTTGCGCGGGATCTGACGCAGCTTCTTCTCGTCGTCCCCATGCTTGCGTCGCGCCTTCTCCAGCGCCCTCTTGTTCTCGATGTCGTGCTCGGGAGCCTGCACCACGACGGTGCCCTGGGTGTCGAATCCCGCACGCCCTGCGCGGCCTGCGATCTGGTGGAACTCGCGCGCATTGAGCCTCCGGGTGCGGTTGCCGTCGAACTTGGACAGCGCGGTGATCAGCACGGTGCGGATGGGGACGTTGATGCCCACCCCCAGGGTGTCGGTGCCGCAGATGACCTTGAGCAGACCGCGCTGGGCCAGCTGCTCCACGAGCCGCCGGTACTTGGGCAGCATCCCCGCGTGATGGACGCCGATCCCGTGGCGCACGAGCCGGTTCAGGGTCTTGCCGAAGCCGGCCGCGAAGCGGAAGCCTGCGATCATCTCGGCGACCTGCTCCTTCTCCTCCTTGGACAGCACGTTGACGCTCATCAGCGCCTGTGCCTGGTCCATGACCTGCAGCTGGGAGAAGTGGACCACGTAGACGGGCGCCTGGTGCGTGCTCACCAGCTCGTCGATCTGCTCGTGGACCGGGACCTCCGAGTAGTAGTAGCTCAGCGGGACCGGGCGCTCGGCATCGTCGACGACGGCGGTGTCCCGACCGGTGAGCTCACGCATCCGGTCATCGAACCGGGTGACGTCGCCCAGGGTGGCGGACATCAGCAGGAACTGGGCCTGCGGCAGCTCGATCAGCGGCACCTGCCAGGCCCAGCCGCGCTGCGGGTCGGCGTAGAAGTGGAACTCGTCCATGACGACGGGCCCGAGGTCGGCGTCCGTGCCCTCGCGCAGCGCGATGTTGGCCAGGATCTCCGCCGTGCAGCACACGATCGGCGCGTCCGCGTTGACCGCGGAGTCGCCGGTGACCATGCCGACGTTCTCCGCCCCGAAGGCCTGGCACAGCGCGAAGAACTTCTCCGACACGAGCGCCTTGAGCGGGGCGGTGTAATACGAGCGCTGTCCCCGGGCCATGGCCGCGAAGTGCGCGCCCATGGCCACGAGCGACTTCCCGGATCCGGTGGGCGTGGCCAGGATGACGTTGGCGCCGCCTGCGAACTCGAGCACGGCCTCGTCCTGATGCGGGTAGAGCTCGATCCCGGCCTCGGCGGCCCAGCCGTGGAACCCCTCGTAGATCTCGTCCGAGCTCAGAGGGTTGCGCGCGAAGTCACCGCGCAGATATCGGGAGCCGGCGGCGGCGAGGGCGGGGGAGAGGGCGCTCAGCAGTGTCATCGTGGGCCAAGCCTAGCCAGGCCCGACGACAGCGCAGCACCGCCGCAGCCCGGTGCCCGCCGGCGCAGCACTCAGGCCTGCTGCGGCCGGTCCATCGCGTGGATGGTCCCCAGCTGCGCCCATTCGTTGCGCCCCAGACGGCTCATGGGGTCGAGCAGACGCGCATCCGGCAGCGTCCGGCCGCGGTCGTCAGTGCGCAGGACCGACTCGTCCACGCTCACGTGCAGGACGCGTCCCAGGACCACGAAGCTGTCCCCGACCGGGATGACCTGCTCGCACCGGCACTCCAGGACGGCGGGGGAGTCGGCGACCGCCGGGGCCGAGACGAGCTGGGAGGGCAGAGCGGGGATGCGTGCGGCGTCGAACTCGCTGATCTCGGGCGCGTAGGGCGCTGAGGTCTGGTTCGCGGCCTCGCGCTGGGCGGCGCTGATGAGCGAGATCGTGAACTCGCCGGTCTGCTCGATCGCCCGCAGGGTGTCCTTGCGCCCGCTCGAGGTGAACAGCACGATCGGCGGATCCTCGGAGGCCATCGTGAAGAACGAGTGCGGAGCGAGGTTGTCCGTGCCGTCGGCGTCGCGGGTGCCGACCCAGGCGATCGGCCGCGGGATCAACAGGGACTTGACCAGCAGCGTCGTCTCGCGAGCGCCGAGCTCATCCGGGTCGAAGGACCTGCGCTGGATCTCCATCTCAGCGGGCGGAGGCTGTGGACGGGCTGCGGCTCACCAGCCGCGCTCGCGCCACTCGTCCAGCGACGGGCGCTCCTGGCCCAGCGTGGTGGATTCGCCGTGGCCGGGGTGGATCACGGTGTCGTCGTCGAACCGGTCGAAGATCCGCTCGACGACTGACGTGTAGGCCTGCTGGAAGGCCTCCGGCGAGTTCGTCTTGCCGACGCCGCCCGGGAAGAGGGCGTCACCGGTGAAGATGCGCACCGGGCCCTGGGGGTCGCGGTAGACCAGGCCGATGGAGCCGGGGGTGTGACCCGGCAGGCCGATGACCTCCAGGTCGAAGCCCTCGAACTCCGCGACGTCTCCGTCATCGAGCGTCAGGTCCATCTCGACGGCGATGTCGTCCTCGTCGTCGGTGCCGCAGGCCGTGACGGCCTCGGAGCGGGACTTGACCTCCTCGAGCGCCCCGATGTGATCGTGGTGGGAGTGCGTGGTGATGATCATCTGCAGGCTGCCCGACAGCGAGCAGTCCGTGGAGCCGGCGCCCACGAGCCCGGCGATGGCGCGAGCATCGGCCGCAGCATCGATCAGCACCTGGGAGCCGTGCTCCTTGGAGGTGAGCAGGTACACGTTGTTCTGCATCTCGCCGACCACGATGCGGCGGACGGTGATCTCCGCCAGCTCGATGGCGGCGGTCTCGGTGACGTTCATGGCGCCCACTGTAGAGATTCTTCCGGCCCGCGGCACCCCGGCGTGGCACGTGACAGCACTGATGTGAGGCCACTCTCACCCCTCGGCTGCGGAGACGTGCCACGGGTCCGACCCCGATACCCTGGCCGCGGGCGCTGCCGCGCTCGAGACCGACCAGGCCGTCCGCCGACCCCCAGGAGCCCGCCGTGCCTCAGATCCTCCCGCCCGCCGACGAGGTCTGGGAGACGCGTCGTCCGCCGCGGCTGATCGTCCTGAGCCTCGCCTCGCTGCTCAGCTTCCTGGCCATGATCTACGTGCAGAGCCACGACGCCGAGATCGTCGAGGCCTCCTCCCTGCCCGAGGTCCAGGGGACCGAGCCGGGCCCCTCGCTGACCACAGCCCTGGGCCTGACGATCCTCTACGTCGTGCCGCTGCTGATCTGGCTGTGGGGCCAGCACTGGCTGCTGCACGTCATGGCGGTGCTGTGCTTCCTGGGTCTGGTGGTCTTCGCGCTGTCGGCGGCCACGGGCCTGCTGTGGAGCTTCGGGGTCGCGCTGCCGGCGATCATCGGGATCTTCGTGAACGTGGGCTGGCTGCTGGTGGCCTACCGGCGCGGCCTGCACTGAGTCGCCTGGTGGGGCCTTCGCGGTGGGCTGATCCGTGCCTGCGGTGTCGGCTCCTGCCGATACCATTCCGGACGTGTCCGAACGAACTCTCACCCCCAGCCAGCACGCTCCTGAGAGCCCCCGCAGCACCGCGCCCGGAGCCGACCTGAAGGAGATCGTGATCCGCGGCGCCCGCGAGCACAATCTCAAGGACGTCGACCTCACCATCCCCCGCAACTCCATGGTCGTGTTCACCGGCCTGTCCGGGTCCGGGAAGTCGTCCCTGGCGTTCGACACCATCTTCGCGGAAGGCCAGCGCCGCTATGTCGAGTCGCTGTCCTCCTACGCCCGCATGTTCTTGGGGCGGGTGGACAAGCCGGACGTCGACTTCATCGAGGGCCTGTCTCCGGCGGTGTCGATCGACCAGAAGTCGACTTCGCGCAATCCCCGCTCCACGGTCGGCACGATCACCGAGATCTACGACTACATGCGACTGCTCTGGGCGCGCGTGGGCCACCCCCACTGCCCGCAGTGCGGAGAGCCGATCACGCGACAGACCCCGCAGCAGATCGTGGACCGCGTCATGCAGCTGCCGGAGCGCACCCGCTTCCAGGTGCTGGCCCCCGTCGTCCGCCGTCGCAAGGGCGAGTTCGAGGACCTGCTGTCCTCCCTGACCACGTCCGGCTACTCGCGCGCCGTGATCGACGGCGAGCAGATCTCGCTGGACGATCCGCCCAAGCTCAAGAAGCAGATCAAGCACGACATCGAGGTCGTCGTCGACCGCCTGGTCATCAAGGAGGGCGCCGAGCGCCGCCTCACCGACTCCGTCGAGACCGCGCTGGGGCTGGCCGACGGCCGCGTCGTCATCGAGATCGTCACCCGCGGGGGGGAGGAGCTGCCGGAGGGCGTGGAGCGTCGGCACACGTTCTCGGAGCACCTGGCCTGCCCCAATGACCACCCCATCGGGGCCGCGGAGATCGAGCCCCGGTCGTTCTCGTTCAACGCTCCGTTCGGCGCGTGCCCGGAGTGCGACGGCATCGGCTCGCGCCTGGAGGCGGACGAGACCCTGGTCGTGCCGGACGAGGACCTCACGCTGGTCGAGGGCGCCATCCAGCCGTGGTCGCAGGGCAAGGCCCACAGCGACTACTGGAACCGCCTCATGGCGGGACTGGGCGAGGAGATGGGCTTCGATCTCGTCACTCCGTGGAAGGACCTGCCCAAGGCGGTGCGCAAGGCGCTGCTCGAGGGCAAGGACTTCAAGGTCACCGTCTCCTACAAGAACCGCTGGGGCCGCGAGCGCCGCTACACCCAGGGCTTCGAGGGCGTCTACGGCTACATCCGCCGCAAGCGGGAGGAGACCGAGTCGGACTCGGCCAAGGAGCGCTACGAGCAGTACATGCGCGTGGTGCCCTGCCCGGCCTGCGACGGCAAGCGGCTGAACCCCACCATGCTCAGCGTGACCGTGGGCGGGCTGTCCATCGCCGATGCCACGCGCCTGCCCATGCGCGAGGCCCTCGAGTTCTTCCAGTCGCTGGATCTCTCCACCCGGGAGGCGCAGATCGGCGACCAGGTGCTCAAGGAGATCCACGCCAGGCTGAACTTCCTGCTGGACGTCGGACTGGACTACCTGGACCTCGAGCGCCCGGCCGCCACGCTCTCGGGCGGCGAGGCCCAGCGCATCCGCCTGGCCACGCAGATCGGCGCTGGGCTGGTCGGCGTGCTCTACGTCCTGGACGAGCCGTCCATCGGCCTGCACCAGCGCGACAACAGGCGCCTGATCCAGACCCTGATCAAGCTGCGGGACATGGGCAACACGCTGATCGTCGTCGAGCACGACGAGGACACCATCCGGGAGGCCGACTGGATCGTCGACGTCGGCCCGGGCGCCGGCGAGCGCGGCGGCAGGATCGTGCACACCGGCGGCTACGACGAGCTGCTCGAGAACCGCGAGTCGATCACCGCCGACTACCTGGCCGGTCGCCGGGAGATCGCGGTGCCCGCTCAGCGCCGGCCGATCGACCGGAAGCGCATGCTCAAGGTCATCGACGCCAAGGAGAACAACCTGCGCGGGGTGGACGTCGAGTTCCCGCTGGGCGTGCTGACCGCGGTGACGGGCGTGTCCGGATCGGGCAAGTCCTCCCTGGTCAACGACATCCTCTACACCCGCCTGGCCAACGAGCTCAACGGCGCCAAGCAGGTTCCCGGACGGCACAAGCGCATCGAGGGCATGGACCAGCTCAAGAAGATCGTGCACGTGGACCAGTCGCCGATAGGACGGACCCCGCGCTCCAACCCGGCCACCTACTCCGGCGTGTTCGACCGGATCCGCAAGCTGTTCGCGGACACCCAGGAGGCCAAGATCCGCGGCTATCAGCCGGGCAGGTTCTCGTTCAACATCAAGGGCGGGCGCTGCGAGGCCTGCGCCGGCGACGGCACCCTGAAGATCGAGATGAACTTCCTGCCGGACGTCTACGTCCCGTGCGAGGTCTGCAAGGGCGCGCGCTTCAACCGCGAGACCCTCGAGGTCCAGTACAAGGGCAAGAACATCGCCGAGGTCCTGGACATGCCGATCGAGGAGGCCGCCGAGTTCTTCTCCGCCTACACGGCGATCGCCCGGCACCTGAACACCCTCGTGGATGTGGGGCTTGGCTACGTCCGACTGGGCCAGCCGGCCACCACGCTCTCCGGCGGGGAGGCCCAGCGCGTCAAGCTCGCCGCGGAGCTGCAGCGCCAGTCCCGGGGTCAGACCATCTACGTGCTGGACGAGCCCACCACCGGACTGCACTTCGAGGACATCTCCAAGCTGCTGCAGGTCCTGCACGCCCTGGTCGACAAGGGCAACACCGTCATGGTGATCGAGCACAACCTCGACGTCATCAAGACCGCGGACTGGGTCGTGGACATGGGCCCCACGGGCGGGTCGGGCGGCGGCACGGTCGTGGCCCAGGGCACCCCGGAGGACGTCGCCGCGTCGCCGGACAGCTTCACGGGCGAGTTCCTGCGGGAGATCCTGGACGGCGCCGTCATCGAGGGCCAGGCCGAGGCCGTCGGGGCGGGGGGCGCACGATGAGCGCGCTGGACAGGCTGCGTGCGGTCCCCGCGCAGATCGGGCTCTACCGCACCACGCAGCGTGCCGTGGCCGCCGCCTTCATGGTCCTGTGCCGCGCGCAGATCCGCGGCAAGGAGAACTTCCCGGCCGAGGGGCCGGTGATCGTGGCCTCGAACCACCGCGCGCTGATCGACAGCATCATCCTCTCCGCGATCTTCCCGCGACGGGTCTCCTTCATCGCCAAGGCCTCGCCGCTGAACACGCCGGGGATCCGCGGCTGGGCCATGCGCCAGGTCTACGAGCTGCTGGGCATCATCCCGGTGGACCGCTCGTCGCGTCGCGATGCGGCGGCCGCCATGGATCCGGCGATCGAGCTGCTCGAGGCCGGGGGAGTCTTCGGCGTCTTCCCGGAGGGCACCCGCTCCCGCGACGGACGCCTCTACCGCGGCCGCACCGGTGTGGCGCACGCCGCACTGAGCACGGGGGCTCCGATCCTCCCCGTCGCCCTGGAGGGCACGCAGGACGTCCAGCCGCTGGGGACCACGTGGCCGCGCCCGCGCCGGTTCACCGTGAGCGTGGGCGAGCTGATCGAGGTCCCGCGCGCCGAGGGCCGCCAGACCGGCAGGCAGCGCCGTGAGCTGACCGACCGGGTCATGGAGGCGATCGGGCAGCTGTCGGGCCAGGAGCGTGCGGAGACCTTCAACACCTCCACGACCTTGGAGGGGGATGCCCGGCGTGGCTGATCCGGCCTCCTACCGCCCCCAGCGATCCGAGATACCGCAGGACCCCGGCGTCTACCGCTTCCGCGACGAGACCGGGCGCGTCATCTACGTCGGCAAGGCCAAGAACCTGCGCAACCGGCTGTGGTCCTACTTCGCCCCGCCGTCCACGCTGGCCCCCAAGACCCGAGCCATGGTCACCACGGCCGCCGGCGTGGAGTGGGTCGTGGTCGGCTCGGAGATGGAGTCCCTGCAGCTCGAGTACACCTGGATCAAGCAGTTCCGCCCGCGCTTCAACATCGCCTACCGGGACGACAAGTCCTACCCCTACCTGGCCATCACGCTGGGGGAGGAGGTGCCCCGGGCCATGGTGACCCGAGGCGCCAAGCAGAAGGGCACCCGCTACTTCGGCCCCTACTCCCAGGCCTGGGCCATCCGCGAGACCCTCGACGCCTTGCTGCGCGTCTTCCCGGTGCGCTCCTGCTCCAAGGGCGTCTACCGCCGCGCCGAGCGCTCGGGGCGGCCCTGCCTGCTGGGCTACATCGGCAAGTGCTCGGCACCCTGCGTGGGGCAGATCTCGGTCGAGGACCACCGTGACCTGGTCGATGACCTCTGCCGGTTCATGGCCGGGCACGCCGAGCCGTTCATCCGCGAGCAGGAGCGGCTCATGAAGCAGGCGGCGGCGCAGATGGACTTCGAGACCGCGGCGGCCCGCCGCGACGACGTCGAGGCCCTGCGCAAGGCCTTCGAGCGCAATGCCGTCGTGCTCTCCGACGCCGTCGACGCCGACTTCTTCGCCCTGGCCGACGACGAGCTCGAGGCCGCCGTCCAGGTCTTCCACGTGCGCGGCGGACGCATCCGGGGCCAGCGCGGCTGGGTGACCGAGAAGGTGGAGGAGACCGATGCCGGGCACCTGCTGCAGGTGCTGCTGCAGCAGGTCTACGGCGAGACCGAGTCCGCCGCCGTCGAGCAGCGCGAGGTCCAGCGCGCCCGCGAGGCCGCGGAGGGCAGCCACCACCGTCCGCGCAGCGCCGAGATGGACTACCGAGAGGACGCCGTCCCGCGCACCGTGCTGGTCTCCCAGGAGCCCGAGGACCGCGAGCAGATGGAGCAGTGGCTCACCGAGCTGCGCGGCTCCCGGGTCTCCGTGTCCACGCCGCAGCGCGGCGAGAAGGCCCAGCTCATGCAGACGGTTCAGGAGAACGCGCGGCAGGCCCTCGCCCTGCACAAGTCGCGGCGCGCCGGGGACATCACCACCCGCTCCGCCTCCCTGCAGCAGCTGCAGGAGGCCCTGGATCTGCCCGATGCCCCCATGCGCATCGAGTGCTATGACATCTCCCACGTGCAGGGGAGCAACGTCGTGGCCTCCATGGTCGTCTTCGAGGACGGACTGCCCCGGAAGGCCGAGTACCGGAAGTTCTCCATCACGGGAGAGGCAGCCCGCGATGACACCGCCTCCATGTACGACGTCATCCACCGGCGCTTCCGCCGCCACCTCGAGCAGCAGCAGGAGCAGCAGGCCCCGCGCACCGGAGAGCTCGACCAGGAGGACCTGGCCGATGACCCCGCCCAGCGCAGGCGCTTCGCCTACCCGCCGAACCTCGTGATCGTCGACGGCGGCCCGCCCCAGGTCGCCGCGGCCGCCCGAGCCCTGGAGGATCTGGGCATCGACGATGTCGCCGTCGTCGGGCTGGCCAAGAGGCTCGAGGAGGTCTGGGTCCCGGACGACGAGTTCCCCGTGATCCTGCCGCGCGCCTCCGAGGCCCTGTACCTGGTCCAGCGCTTGCGCGACGAGGCCCACCGCTTCGCCATCACGTTCCACCGCGCCAAGCGCGGCAAGGCCATGACGGCCTCCGTGCTGGACGACCTCCCGGGCGTGGGTCCCGCCAAGCAGAAGGCCCTGCTCAAGCACTTCGGCTCCGTCAAGAAGATCAAGGAGGCCCGCGTCGAGCAGCTCGAGGAGGTCCCCGGCTTCGGCAGCGCCCTGGCGCTGAAGGTCTTCGCTGGGCTGCACGCCGAGCAGGACGGCTCCGAGGAGCCGCTGCCGGCCGTCGACATGGACACCGGCGAGATCCTCGACTGAGACCCCCGCGCGTCGGGATAGGCTCTGGAGCCAGGAGGCAGAACATGACGGAGAACACCCACTCGACCCCGGGCCAGGATCAGGCGCGCCCGGAGCGTCCGCGCACGGCCGAGCTGCTCGTGGTCACCGGTCTGTCCGGGGCGGGGCGCTCCACGGCGGCCAACGCCCTGGAGGACCAGGGCTGGTACGTCGTCGACAATCTGCCGCCGCAGATGCTGCAGACACTGGCGGATGTGGTCTCCCGCTCGCCGGAGGCCATCCCGCGCCTGGCGGTCGTGATCGACGTCCGCGGCAAGGCCCTGTTCGACGACATGCAGGACACGCTCTCGGCGCTGGAGGCCAACGGGGTCGAGTTCTCGATCCTCTTCCTCGAGGCCTCGGATGAGGTGCTGGTCGCTCGCTACGAGCACCAGCGCCGTCCTCATCCGCTGCAGGCCGGAGGCCGGATCCTGGACGGCATCGCAGCCGAGCGCCGGCTTCTCTCGGCGCTGCGCGAATCCGCCGACGTCGTGCTGGACACGTCGTCGTTCAACGTCCACGGCCTGTCCAAGGCGGTCGCGGATCTGTACTCCACGAACGGCCCCGTGGTCCTGCGCCTGACCGTCATGAGCTTCGGCTTCAAGTACGGCGTGCCCGCCGACGCCAACTACGTCGCCGACGTCCGCTTCATCCCGAACCCCCACTGGGTGCCGGCCCTGCGCCCGCGCACCGGACGGGACAAGGAGGTGCGCGACTACGTCTTCCAGGGCGACGGCGCCCGCACGTTCGTGGAGCGCTTCACCTCCATGCTGGAGCCGGTCTTCGAGGGCTACCGCACGGAGAACAAGCACTATGCGACCATCGCGATCGGCTGCACCGGTGGCAAGCACCGCTCGGTGGCCATGACCGAGGAGGTCGCCAAGCGGCTGTCCAAGCTGCCGCGCGTCGTCGTGAACGTCGAGCATCGGGACGTGGGCCGCGAGTAGGCCGCTGCCCCGACCCACGACCGCCACGATCACCTGGACCGCACCATGACCGAGAACCGACTGTTCGACGTTTCTCCGCAGGGACGCTCGCCGCAGAGCCCCCGCCAGGGCGGCGCAGCGCCGCGACCGCGGCGCCAGAGCGGCCGCTCCGTCGTCGCCCTGGGAGGCGGCCACGGCCTGTCCGCCTCGCTGTCGGCGCTGCGCCTGCTGACCAAGCGACTCACCGCCGTGGTCACCGTCGCCGACGACGGCGGCTCCTCAGGTCGGCTCCGCCAGGAGCTCGACGTCCTTCCCCCCGGCGACCTCCGAATGGCGCTGTCGGCGCTGTGCGATGACTCCGACTGGGGGATGACCTGGCGCGACGTCATGCAGCACCGCTTCGACTCCGGGCCGGAGCGGCTGAGCTCGCTCGACGGCCACGCGCTGGGCAACCTGCTGATCGTGACCCTGTGGGAGCTGCTCGGCGATCCCGTCGAGGGCCTGCGCTGGGCCGGCGCCCTGCTGGAGGCCGAGGGCACCGTGCTGCCCATGTCGCTGACTCCGCTGGTCATCGAGGGCGAAGTCCCGGATGACACCGCCCCCGACGGCCTGCGCACCGTCACCGGCCAGGTGGATCTGGCGCGCGAGCCGTACATCCGCGACGTCCGGCTCCTGCCGGTCGACGCCGAGCCGTGCCTGCAGGCCCTGAGCGCGATCGAGTCCGCCGACTGCGTGATCCTGGGCCCGGGCTCGTGGCACACCTCGGTGCTGCCGCACCTGCTCATGCCGGAGATGCGCCAGGCGATTCGCGACACCGAGGGCATGAAGTTCGTGACCATGAACCTGTCCCGGGATTCGGAGACGCAGGGCAAGACGAGCGCACAGGAGCTCGAGATCCTGCGCCACTACGCCCCGGACGTCGGGATCGACGCCGTCGTGGCCGATCCGAGCTCCGTGGAGGACCGCGAGGCCCTGGAGCGGGCGGCGGCGCGGATGGGCGCGATCGTGCACTTCGCCGATCTGCGCCGGGCTGAGGGGCTGTCGATCCACTCGCCGCTGAAGCTGGCGGCGGCGTATCAGGAGGTCATGGAGCGCTGAGCCGCTGCCGCGACCGCCCTGGTCGCACCGGGAACGATGCACCGTCGAATGGGCGGTGAGCAGGGGCTGCCGCTATGGTGTCCCGGTGCCTCCCACGCGCTTCGGGCTGACGCGCGCCGGAGCACCCCCACAGCTTCTGCACCGAAAGGAATCTGATGTCCCTCACGGCATCGGTCAAGGAGGAGCTCGCCCGCACCGAGGTCACCAAGGCCTCGGAGCGCCGCGCTGAGCTCTCCGCCGTCCTGCGCTTCTCCGGCGGCCTGCACATCGTCTCCGGGCGCATCGTCATCGAGATCGAGCTGGACACGGCTGCGGTCGCCCGGCGCATGAGGTCCATCGTCATCGAGGAGTTCGGCCACGCCTGCGAGCTCGGCGTGATCTCCGGCGGAGGAGGACTGCGCCGAGGCAGCAACTACGTGCTGCGCGTGGCACGGGACGGCGAGGCCCTGGCCCGCCGCACCGGCCTGCTGGATGCGCACGGACGACCGGTGCGCGGGCTGCCTCCGGTCGTGGTCAACGGCTCGGTCGGCGATGCCGCCGCCGTGCTGCGCGGAGCCTTCCTCTCCCACGGCTCGCTCACAGAGCCCGGGCGCTCCGGTGCCATGGAGTTCACCTGCCCCGGCCCCGAGGCGGCTCTGGCGCTGGTGGGTGCGGCCCGTCGCCTGGACGTGATCGCCAAGGCGCGCGAGGTCCGCGGCGGCGACCGGGTGGTGATCCGCGACGGAGATGCGATCGCCGCGCTGCTGACCCGCATGGGCGCCCATGACTGCCTCATGACATGGGAGGAGCGGCGCATGCGCAAGGAGGTCCGTGCGACCGCCAACCGCCTCGCCAACTTCGACGACGCCAACCTGCGCCGCTCGGCGCAGGCAGCCGTGGCCGCTGGCGCGCGCGTCGAGCGGGCCATGGAGATCCTCGGCGACGACGTCCCCGAGCACCTGCGCATGGCCGGCGAGCTGCGCCTGGCCAACAAGCAGGCCTCCCTGGACGAGCTGGGGCGCCTGTCGGATCCGGTGCTGACCAAGGACGCGATCGCCGGGCGCATCCGCCGACTGCTGGCCATGGCCGACCGCCGCGCCGAGGAGCTGGGCATCGCCGGGACCGAGGGCGGGGAGCCGGGCGAGCGCGCCTGAGCCGGAAGGCGACCTCCGGGCCGCCTCCATCGGCCTGAATGTTGGTTTGTGTGTGTTTTTGCGCAGAGGGCGCCCGAGGAAGTCGAGCTTTTCTCTGCGATCCTCTGGGCAACTGCGGTCCATGCCACTAGACTGGAGGGGACGAGAGGCTGAAGGGCCCGGAACGGCAGCGTCGATCCGGGAGCGCCCGGACGGACGTGCGAACAGTTGCGTTCCCTCGGAAGCCCACTCAACCTCGAGCGATCAGATGTGCGCCCGGCTCTGAACCGCTGGGGCGGACTGGTCGCGCACTCGTCGAACGACGTCACCTCAGACAAGGAGATCGATCGCAGTGACCATCAAGGTTGGCATCAACGGCTTCGGCCGCATCGGACGCAGCTTCTTCCGCGCAGTCCGCGAGCAGGGCGAGAACATCGAGATCGTCGCCGTGAACGACCTCACCGAGGCGCAGACGCTGGTTCACCTGCTGAAGTATGACTCCATCAACGGCCGCTTCCCGGGTGAGGTCTCGCTCGAGAACGACACCCTCACCGTGGACGGGCACGAGGTCAAGCTGCTGGCCGAGAAGGATCCGGCGAACTTGCCCTGGGGCGAGCTCGGCGTGGACATCGTCGTCGAGTCCACCGGCTTCTTCACCAACGGAGACGCTGCCAAGGCCCACCTGGAGGCCGGCGCCAAGAAGGTCGTCCTGTCCGCTCCGGGCAAGAACATCGACGGCACCTTCGTGTTCGGCGTCAACGCGGACTCCTACGATCCCGCCACGCAGAACATCGTCTCCGGCGCGTCCTGCACCACGAACTGCCTGGCTCCCATGGCCAAGGTCCTCAACGACGAGTTCGGCATCGAGCGCGGCCTGATGACCACCATCCACGCATACACCTCGGATCAGCGACTGCAGGACGCCCCCCACAAGGACCTGCGCCGCGCCCGTGCCGCCGCCCTGAACATGGTCCCCACCACCACCGGTGCGGCCGCGGCCGTCGGCCTGGTGCTGCCGGAGCTGCAGGGCAAGCTGGACGGCTTCGCCGTGCGCGTTCCCACCCCCACCGGCTCGCTGGTGGACCTCACGATCGACGTCGCCAAGGACGTCACCGTCGAGTCGGTCAACGCGGCCATGAAGAAGGCCGCCGAGGGCTCCATGAAGGGCATCATCGAGTACAGCGAGGATCCCATCGTGTCCAAGGACATCGAGGGCTACCCGGTCTCGACCGTATTCGACGCCCCGCTGACCAAGGTCATCGACAACCAGGTCAAGGTCATCGCCTGGTACGACAACGAGTGGGGCTACACCTCCCGCCTGGTCTCCCTGACGAACCTGGTCGCCTCCAAGTTCTGATCAAGCCTCTGCACGACCGCCTGCTCGGCCCCGGCCGGCACCTGGTCGTGAGGCACCTCGCGCGCGGGGCACTGCAGCTGTTCGCTGCGGCGCCCCGCGCTGTCGTCTGCGCACCCGCGCACCGACATCCGAGCTGTAACCGCCGTTCCGCCCGCGCAGACGGGATACTGGAGGCAAGTCCGCGGCGGACCCGCCGGACCCCGCGCGGGCACCGCCAGAAGCCACAAGAAGGGAACACCGCCATGGCCAAGTCACTGGATGATCTGCTCGCCGAGGGCGTCTCCGGACGCCGCGTCCTGGTCCGCTCCGATCTCAACGTGCCGCTCGACGGCTCGACCGTCACCGACGACGGCCGCGTCCGCGCCTCGCTGCCCGTGATCACCAAGCTCTCGGAGGCCGGCGCCCGCGTCATCGTGTGCGCCCACCTGGGCCGCCCCAAGGGCCAGGTCGACCCCCAGTACTCGATCGCCCCGGCTGCCCAGAAGCTCGCCGAGCTCTCGGACCTCGACGTCCAGGTCGCCTCCGATGTCGTGGGCGCGGACGCCCAGGCCAAGGCCGAGGCACTGAGCGACGGCCAGGTCCTGGTCATCGAGAACGTGCGCTTCGATCCCCGCGAGACGTCCAAGGACGAGGCCGAGCGCCAGCATTTCGCCCAGGAGCTCGCTGCCCTCACCGGTGAGAACGGTGCGTTCGTGGGCGATGCCTTCGGTGCCGTGCACCGCAAGCACGCCTCCGTCTACGACGTCGCCAAGATCCTGCCGTCCTACCTGGGCGATCTCGTCAAGACCGAGGTCGACGTCCTGACCAAGGTCGTCTCGAATCCCGATCATCCGTTCGTGGTCGTCATGGGCGGATCCAAGGTCTCGGACAAGCTCGCCGTGATCGAGAACCTCATCGGCCGCGCCGATCAGCTGCTGATCGGCGGCGGCATGGTCTTCACCTTCCTCAAGGCGCAGGGCTACTCGATCGGCTCCTCGCTCGTGGAGGACGATCAGCTCGACACCGTGAAGGGCTACCTCGATCGCGCGGCGGGGGAGGGCACGGAGATCGTCCTGCCCACCGACATCGTCTACGCGGCCTCCTTCAGCGCCGACGCCGAGCACGAGGTCCGTCCCGTCGAGGACATCGAGGGCGGCTCCATCGGCGACTCCGGCATGGGCCTGGACATCGGACCGGACTCCGCCAAGGCCTTCGCGGAGGCCATCCGCGCCGCCAAGACGATCTTCTGGAACGGGCCCGCGGGCGTGTTCGAGATGGAGGCGTTCTCCGGCGGCACCCGGGCGATCGCCGAGGCGCTGACCGAGGGCTCGGGCATGTCCGTCATCGGCGGCGGCGACTCCGCAGCCGCCGTGCGCACGCTCGGCTTCTCGGACGACCAGTTCGGACACATCTCCACCGGCGGCGGCGCATCCCTGGAGTTCATCGAGGGCAAGGAGCTGCCGGGCGTCGCCGTGATGGGCTGATCCGCCCCCGCTTCATCGCCGCCGTCGTCGTGCCGAGCACGGGCTCCGCACGACGACGGCGGCGCACCACCGCACCGACAGGCCCCGTGGGCCGCACACGAAGGAGACTCGCATGACCTCGCAGACCAATGGCGCATTCGATCGCACTCCGCTGATCGCCGGCAACTGGAAGATGAACCTCGACCACCAGCAGGGCGTGGCTCTGCTGCAGAAGCTGGTGTGGACGCTGCAGGACGCCAAGCACGACTTCGACCGCGTCGAGGTCGCCGTGTTCCCGCCTTTCACCGACCTGCGCTCCGTGCAGACCGTCGTGACCGGCGATGACC
Organism: Kocuria sp. CPCC 205260; assembly: GCF_040981045.1. Lineage (NCBI taxonomy): Bacteria > Bacillati > Actinomycetota > Actinomycetes > Micrococcales > Micrococcaceae > Kocuria > Kocuria sp. CPCC 205260. The sequence continues at coordinate 41,569 of NZ_JAVKPT010000001.1, read as the reverse complement.
TGCCCGTGCGCTTCGGCGGCCAGGACCTCTCCGATCAGGATTCCGGCGCCTACACCGGCGACATCTCCGGGGAGATGCTGGCCAAGCTCGGCTGCACGTACGTGCTGGTCGGGCACTCCGAGCGCCGCACGATCCACGGCGAGACCGACGAGCAGTGCCTGGCCAAGATCGAGGCCGCCCACCGCCACGGCCTGACCCCGGTGCTGTGCGTCGGCGAGGGCCTCGAGGTCCGCGAGGCCGGCCAGCACGTGGAGCACACGCTGGAGCAGGTCCGCGGCTCGATCAAGGGCCTGCCGGCCGAGAAGGTCGCCCAGCTCGTCATCGCCTACGAGCCCGTGTGGGCCATCGGCACCGGCAAGGTCGCCGGACCGGAGGATGCCCAGGAGATGTCGGCGGCTATCCGCGCCGAGCTCGAGAAGCTCTACGACGAGCAGACCGCCCAGTCGACCCGCATCCTCTACGGCGGCTCCGTGAAGTCCAAGAACGTCGCAGAGATCCTGCGCGGCAAGGACGTCGACGGCGCCCTGGTCGGCGGTGCCAGCCTCGATGCGGATGAGTTTGCTAGCATTGTGAAGTTCGAGCAGCACCTCACGACCGACTGATCTCGCTCGGTCGGCTGCCCGGACCACGATTTCAGAGGGAGATCCATGGAGATCCTGCAAGACATCCTGCTGGGGATCATCGTCCTCACCAGCGTTCTGGCGGTCGTCCTGGTCCTGCTCAACAAGGGCAAGGGCGGCGGACTGTCGGACATGTTCGGCGGCGGCATGACCCAGTCGCTGAACACGTCGGGCGTCGCGCAGAAGAACCTCGTGCGGCTGACCACCACGGTGATCATCGTCTGGGCTGTGTGCATCGCCGCCTACGGCATCTCGATGCGCTTCGTGGAGACCGCGGGTTCGACCGCCGGACTCTGAGCCGCAGTCGCCGCAGACAAGAGGCCCTGCCTCCCCGAGAAGGGGAGGCAGGGCCTCTTTCCTGTGCTCCGTCTCAGCCGCGGCCCTCGGGAAGGGCGTCGGGCGTGCCGTAGAGGCGCGTGCTGACGGTGCCCCGGGCACCGCAGGCCGGCGTCTGCTCGAGCGGACCTCCGGCCAGCAGGCGGCCCACGGCCTCGGTCTTGTCCTCGCCGGCCACCACGAACCACACGTGGGCGGCGGTGCGGATCAGCGGCAGCGTCATGGACACGCGCAGCGGGGGCGGCTTGGGGGAGTCGTGGACGGCCACCACAGTGGCCTCCTCGATCTCCAGCTCCGGACGCCCCGGGAACACCGAGGCCACATGGCCGTCCGGGCCCACGCCCAGCAGGGCGATGTCGAGGGGCGGAAGCCCGCCGGTGCCCTGATCGGCGGCCGCAGCGCGAAGCTCGTCGAGGTAGTCCTGCGCGGAGTCCTCCGGCGTGGAGAACTCATCGGCGCTGCCGATCACATGGACGTTCTCCGGCGGCAGCTGCAGTTCGGGGGCCGCGGCGGTCACGGCGTCCATGGCCTGCTGCACATTGCGCTCGGAATCGCCGCGGGGCAGGAAGCGCTCATCCGACCACCAGAAATCGATCCGGGACCAGTTCAGGTCCTGCTCCGTGGTCCGCGAGGCCGCGGCCAGAGCAGCGACTGACTTGGTGCCCATGGTCCCGCCGGTGAGGGCGATCGAGGCGCGGCCGCGCTGCTGCTGGGCCTGCGCGAGGACCGCGATCGCCTCGCGGGTCACCAGGTCGGCGAGCTCGTCCTTGGACGAGGCGGTGCGGATCTCGGGTGCGCTCATGACCGCTCCTCCGTGAGGTGCTCCTGCTCGGCTGCCTCGGCGTCGGCCTCCTGGCCGGAGACCCACAGCTGATCCGTCGATTCTGCGGGATCCGCGAATCCGGACCCGGCGGGGGACTGCCCGGCCTGGAACAGGGTCTCGAAGTCGACCACCGCGCGCAGGACGTCGCCGTAGACCTCATCCGGGTCCAGGCGGCGCAGCTCCTCGGCCAGGCAGGCGCTGAGGGTCCGGTGCGGCAGGGCGACCGTCTGGTCGTGCTGACCGGGCTGGCTCAGCGTGGCCAGGGTGTCGCCGGGGCGGTCCAGGACGATCTCGCCGTCCTCGCGGACCAGGCGGACCGTGTCCAGGCCGTGCTCGCAGCGCTCCGAGTGCTCCAGGCGCACGGGGCAGTCCAGCCGAGAACCCAGCCAGGACCCCAGCAGCCGGACGCGGGAGGAGTCCTCGGCGCCGGTGATGACGACCTCGACCATGGGGCTGGGCGGGGCCTGCTCGTAGGCCGCAGAGAGCTGGACGCGCCACATGGTCAGCCGCGTCCAGGAGATGTCGGTGTCGCCGGGACGGTAGTTGGCCGCCAGGTCTGCCAGCGTCTGCACGACGTCCTCCGCGGTGGTGGAGTCGGTGATGCGGCGGTGGGCGATCCGGCCGATCGACGACGCGGCGGGGCTGACCGGCACCCGATGCGGCCACCAGGCCACGATAGGGGCGTCCGGCAGCAGCAGCGCCGAGACCAGGGTCTCGGACGGCTCGGCGAGCTCGCCGTAGCCGTGCAGCACGACGACCTCCGAGGCACCGGCGTCGCCGCCGGCGCGGACCTGGGCGTCCAGGCGCGTGGAGTCGTTCACGGAGTGCGCCACGTGCATGATGATGCGGCACGGGTGCTCGTGGGAGGCCTCGATCGCGGCATCCAGGGCCTTCTCGGAGTGCCCGGCTTCGGCCACGATCACGAGCGTGAGGACGCGGCCCAGGGTGACCACGCCGCTCTCCTCGCGCAGGCGCTGCAGGGTCTTGTCGACGTCTGCGGTGGTGGTGTTCTCGAGGGTGATGATCACGGTCGCCTCCAGGTCCTTCCTTCTCGCTGCATCAGCCGGTCCGCCGATGCGGGTCCCCAGGAGCCGGGGGCGTAGGTCTCGGGGCGCACGTCATGGGCGGCCCAGTACTGCTCGAACGGGTCGAGGATCTTCCAGGACAGCTCGACCTCCTCGTGATCCGGGAACAGCGGCGGCTCGCCGAGCAGCACGTCCAGGATCAGGCGCTCGTAGGCCTCGGGGGAGGACTCGGTGAACGCATGGCCATAGCCGAAGTCCATGGTGACGTCGCGGATCTCCGACTGCGTGCCGGGGACCTTCGAGCCGAAGCGGATCGTCACGCCCTCGTCGGGCTGGATGCGGATCACGACCGCGTTCTGACCGAACTCCTCGGTGTCGTGCGGGGTGAACAGGCGGTTGGGGGTGCGCTTGAAGATCACGGCGATCTCGGTGACGCGCCGGCCCAGGCGCTTTCCGGCCCGCAGGAAGAACGGCACGCCCTGCCAGCGGCGGTTGTCGACCTCGAGGCGCAGCGCCGCGAAGGTCTCCGTGCGCGAGTCCGAGGGGATGTCCTGCTCCTCGAGGAAGCCCTTGACCTCCTCGCCGCCCTGAAGGCCCTCGCCGTACTGGCCGATGGCCGAGGACTCGCCGAGGTCGTCGCCGAGCACGACGGCCGAGAGGACCTTGGCCTTCTCGTAGCGCAGCGCACGGGCGGTGAAGCTGCCGGGCTCCTCCATGGCGGTCAGCGCCAGCAGCTGCAGCAGGTGGTTCTGGATGACGTCGCGGGCCGCGCCCACGCCGTCGTAGTACCCGGCGCGGGTCCCGATCCCGATCGACTCCGCCATGGTGATCTGCACGTGATCGATGTGGTCGGCATTCCACAGGGGCTCGTACATGGCGTTGGCGAAGCGCATGGCCAGGATGTTCTGGACCGTCTCCTTGCCCAGGTAGTGGTCGATCCGGAAGATCGCGTTGTGGGAGAACACGCTCTCCACGATCGAGTTGAGCTCCTTGGCGGATTCGAGATCGTGGCCGAAGGGCTTCTCGATGACCACGCGGCGCCAGCCCTCGGCCTCGGGGTTCTCCGCCAGGCCGTGCTCGGCCAGCTGCTGGCACACGAGCTCGAAGGCCTTGGGCGGGATCGAGAGGTAGAAGGCGTGGTTGCCCCGGGTGCCGCGGTCCTCATCGAGCTCGGCGAGGACCTCGGTCAGGCGGTCGTAGGCGGCGGAGTCGTCGAACTCGCCCTGCACGAAGCGCAGGCCGGCGGCGAACTGCTGCCACACGGTCTCCTGGAACTCGGTGCGGGCGTTGGCCATCACCGATTTGCGGGCGTAGGCGGCGAAGTCCTCGTGGCTCCACTCGCGGCGTCCGAAGCCGACCAGCGAGAACGACGGCGGCAGCAGGCCCCGGTTCACGAGGTCGTACATGGCGGGCAGCAGCTTCTTGCGGGCGAGATCGCCCGTCACGCCGAAGAGCACGAGGGCCGACGGTGCAGCAACGCGGGCGAGGCGGCGATCGCGGGGATCGCGCAGCGGATTGGTCGAAGGAGGTGCGGAATGCGGCACGGGGCTCCTCTGGAGAGCAGGGCTGGGGTGCGGGCACGACGTCGGGTGCGCTGAGCATCCGAGGACGTCGGGCGGGGATGAGACTACTCCTGCCCGACGACGGCCGAGCGGCGACGGCGGGGGAGCAGCGCGAGAACGCGGCGAGAGCCGGGTCCGGCGTGCGCGGCGCCGCCGCCCTGAGAGCGGGCGACGGCGCGGCGCAGGCTGAGGCCGGATGGGGTCCGGTTCTGCCAGGACCGGGTCAGCGGCCCAGGATCGCGTGCAGGACGTCGAGCACCTGGCTGACGCCGGTCTCGCGATCGGTGAAGCGCAGCTGCAGCACGGGGCGGTCGTGCTCGCGCAGCACCTGGGCGTCGCCGTCGGCCTGGGCGGAGATCAGCTCGCCGAAGGTGAAGTCGCCGCCCGGGATGTCCAGGTCGGTGTCCGAGGCTGCAGTGATCTGCAGGAACGAGCCCACGGGGGTGCCGCCCTTGTGGAACTGACCGGTCGAGTGGAGGAAGCGCGGGCCCCAGCCGAACGTGGTGGGGCGTCCGGTGATGCTGGCCAGCAGCGGACGGGCATCCTCGAGCTCGGTCCAGGTCAGACGGTCGAAGTACGCCTGGACAGCCAGGTAGCCGTTGTCCGGCAGCGTCTTCAGCAGAGCCTGGATGGCCCCGCGCAGGTCATCGGCTCCGTCCAGCAGCGAGGCGTCGCCGCGGATCTCCACGGAGCCGTCGACGAGGTCCGCCGGAGTCGGCTCGGGCTTGTCCGCGAGCACGGCGCGAGTGGCGATCTTGGCGGACTCGACATCCGGCTGATCGAACGGGTTGATCTTCAGCAGGGCGCCGGCCACGGAGGTGGCCACCTCCCACAGCAGCATCTGCGCGCCGAGCGAGCCGGCGACCGCCACGGCGTCGACGTCTCCAGTCAGGACGCTCTCGTCGTCCGAGGCCACCAGCAGCGCCGGCAGGACGTCGGCGGCCACGGGGGCCTGCAGCTCGGGAGCGTCCTGGCCCACGACGACGGGGAGGATGCCGGTGCCCAGCTTGCCGGTCGACTCTGCGATCAGCTGCTCGGCCCAGTCGGCGAATCCGACGATGCCGGAGCCGCGGTCCTGCAGCACGATCTTGTCGCGCAGCGGCGAGGTGCCGCCAAGGGCCGCACCGAGGCGCAGAGCCAGGTTGTCCTCGGCGTCCTCGCGCAGCATCTCGGCGGCGGCCTCGGCGTCATCCAGCAGGGCGGTGATGTCTGCGCCTGCCAGCCCCGAGGGGACCAGGCCGAAGGCCGTCAGGGCGGAGAAGCGCCCGCCCACCGAGGCATCGGCGTTGAAGACGGCGCGATACCCGGCCTCGCGGGCGGTCCGGTCGAACGGGGAGCCCGGATCGGTCACGACCACCAGACGGCGCGCCGGATCGATCCCGGCATCCGTGAAGGCCTTCTCGAAGGCGCGACGGGCCGAGTCGGTCTCGACGGTCGAGCCGGACTTGGAGGAGATGATCGCCGCGGTGCGGCCGATGCGATCCGACAGCGCCGCCTGGACCATCACCGGGTCCGTGGAGTCGAGCACGAACAGCTCCACGCCTGCGGTGCGGGTGATGACCTCGGGGGCCAGCGAGGAGCCGCCCATGCCCGCGAGCACGAAGCGGTCGACGCCCTCGGCCTCGAACGCCGAGCGAAGCTCGAGGATCTCCTCGATCAGGGGGCGGGAGACGTCGTGCGCCTCGACCCAGCCCAGGCGCTTCGAGGCCTCGTCCTCGGCGTCGGCGCCCCACAGGGTGTGGTCCTTGGCGAACAGCCGCGAGGCGAAGCGGTCCTCGACGAGCTGCGGCACGTGGCGATCGATGGCTTCGCGGGCGGCGCCCGCGGCGGTGACGGAAAGGGTGCTCATGATGTCCTCTCGATGAGCGGGGCTCCGGTTCGGCCGTCGGCGGCCGATCTGCCTCGCGATCCGATGCTTGAAGTCCTGCGATGCTGCGGTCCTGCGGTGCGTCGGCCCGTCCGCTGCGGCGACGGCCGGAGCGGACGGGCCGACGGGGGCCACCGGACAGCGAGCAGACGCGAGATCCGGTGGCCTGAGGGACTCAGCGCGAGGAGTCCAGCGCCGACTGCACGGTCTCGAGCAGCTCGGCCCAGGAGGCCTCGAACTTCTCGACGCCCTCCTTCTCGAGCAGGTTCACGACCTCGTCGTAGTCGATGCCCAGCTCGGCCAGGCGGTCCAGGTGCGCGTTGGATTCGTCATAGGTGCCGGTGATCGTGTCGCCGGTGATCTCCGAGTGATCGGCCACGGCGTCCAGGGTCTTCTCCGGCATGGTGTTCACGACGTCGGCGGCCACCAGTCCGTCCACGTAGAGCGTGTCCGGCAGCGACGGGTCCTTGGTGCCGGTCGAGGCCCACAGGGGGCGCTGGGCGTTGGCGCCGGCCGAGGCCAGGCGCTTCCAGCGCTCCGTGGAGAACGCCTCCTGGTAGACCTGGTAGGCCAAGCGGGCATTGGCCAGGCCTGCCTTGGACTTCAGCGCGGTCGCCTCATCGGTGCCGATGGCATCCAGGCGCTTGTCGACCTCGGAGTCCACGCGGGAGACGAAGAACGAGGCGACCGAGTGGATCTTCGAGAGGTCCTTGCCGTTCTCCAGCGCCTGCTCCAGACCGGTCTGGAAGGCGTTGATGACGGCACGGTAGCGCTCGAGCGAGAAGATCAGGGTCACGTTGACCGAGATGCCCTCGGCCAGCGTGGCCGTGATCGAGGGGAGGCCGGCCTCGGTGGCCGGGATCTTGATCAGCACGTTGTCGCGATCGATGGTCTGCGCCAGGCGCTGGGCCATCTCCGAGGTGGCCTGGGCGTCATTCGCCATCCGGGGATCGACCTCGATCGAGACGCGGCCGTCCTTGCCCTGGGTCGCCTGGGCGATCGGGGCGAAGACGTCGCATGCGTCGCGGACGTCGTCGGTCGTGATCCGGAGGACGGCCTCGTCGACGTCGACGCCCTCGGCGGCCAGCTCCTTGACCTGAGCCGCGTAGGACTCCCCGTTGGACAGCGCGCTCGCGAAGATCGTGGGGTTCGTGGTCACGCCCACGACGTCCTTGGTGTCGATGAGCTCCTGCAGGTTGCCGGTGCTCAGACGCTCGCGGGAGAGGTCGTCGAGCCAGATGGAGACTCCGGCCTGGGAGAGCTTGGCAGTGGTGTCGGTCATGATGATGCTCCTGTGATGTCGAAGGATCGTCAGTGCGTCTGCGGTGCAGGCGACGCTGCGTGGTCGTGCTGGGGCCGGTGACTGCGGCCGACGGATCGGCCGCAGTCACCGGGTGCGTCACTTCGCGGCGGCGATGGACTCCTGGGCCTTCTCGACGACGGCCTCGGCGGTGATGCCGAACTCGCTGTAGAGGCGCTCGTAGGCGGCGGAGGCGCCGAAGTGCTCGAGCGAGACAGCGCGGCCGTTCGAGCCGAGCAGGTCGTTCCAGGACATGGCGATGCCGGCCTCGACGCTCACGCGGGCGGTGAGCTCGCGGGGGATCACGGACTCGCGGTAGTCCTGGTCCTGGGCGTCGAACCACTCGCGGCACGGCATGGACACGACGCGCGCGCCGATGCCCTTCTCCTTGAGCTGCTCGCGGGCCTCCACGGCCAGCTGCACCTCGGATCCGGTGCCGATGAGGACGACGTCCAGGGACGTGCCCTCCGGGGCGTCGGCCAGGACGTAGCCGCCCTTGGCAGTGCCCTCGGCCGAGGCGAAGGCCTCGCCCTCGCCGTCCGGGTGGATGTCCTCGCGGCGGAACGTGGGGACGTTCTGGCGGGTCAGCGCCAGGCCGGAGGGGCTCTCCGTGGTCTCCATGATGGTCCGCCAGGCCACCGAGGTCTCGTTGGCGTCGGCCGGGCGCACGACGTTCAGGCCCGGGATGCCGCGCAGCGAGCTGAGCTGCTCGACCGGCTGGTGCGTGGGGCCGTCCTCGCCCAGGCCGATCGAGTCGTGGGTCCAGATGTAGATCGACGGGACCCGCATGACCGCGCCGAGGCGCACTGCCGGGCGCTGGTAGTCCGAGAAGATCAGGAACGTGCCCGAGAAGGCGCGCGTCTGCGACGACATGGTGATGCCGTTGACGATGGCGGCAGCGGCGTGCTCGCGGATGCCGAAGTGCAGGACGCGTCCGTACGGGTCCGCCGAGAACTTCTTGGTGGTGCGGCTGGACGGGTTGAACGAGTTGGCCGACTCGATCGTGGTGTTGTTCGATCCCGCGAGGTCGGCGGAGCCGCCCCACAGCTCGGGGAAGGTGTCGGCGATCGCGTTGATGACCTTGCCGGAGGCCGCGCGGGTGGCCACGGTCTCACCGGCAGGGAACTGCGGGAAGGCCTCGGCGTAGCCCTCGGGGAGGGTGCCGTCGCGCAGGCGGTCGTAGAGCTCAGCGCGGTCCGGGTGGGCCTGGCGCCACTCGGCGAAGCCCTTCTCCCACTCCTCGCGATCGGCCTTGCCGCGCTCGACGAGCTCGCGGGTGTGCGACAGGACCTCGTCCTCGATCACGAAGCTCTGCTCGGCGTCGAAGCCGAGGACCTTCTTGGTGGCCGCGAGCTCCTCGGCACCGAGCTTGGAGCCGTGGATGCCGCCGGTGTTCTGCTTGCTGGGCGCCGGATAGCCGATGATCGTCTTGAGGCAGATCAGCGACGGGGCGGAGGTCTCCGCCTCCGCAGCCCGGATGGCGTCGTGCAGGCCCTGGACGTCCTCGACGTACTCGTTGCCGTTGGGGCCGCCTGCGGTCCAGTCCACGGTCTGGACGTGCCAGCCGTAGGCCTTGTAGCGCTCGGCGACGTTCTCGGTGAACGCGACGTCGGTGTCGTCCTCGATCGAGATCTGGTTCTGGTCGTAGATCGCGATGAGGTTGCCGAGCTCCTGATGCCCGGCCAGCGACGACGCCTCAGAGGTCACGCCCTCCTGGAGGTCGCCGTCGGAGACGATCGTGTAGACGCGGTGGTCGAACGGGGACTGGCCCGGCGCGGACTCGGGGTCGAAGAGCCCACGGGTGTAGCGCTGCGCGTAGGCGAAGCCCACGGCCGAGGAGAGGCCCTGGCCCAGCGGGCCGGTGGTGATCTCCACGCCGGCCGTATGGCGGTACTCCGGGTGGCCCGGGGTCTTGGAGCCCCAGGTGCGCAGCTCCTCCAGGTCCTTCATCTCCAGGCCGAACCCGCCCAGGAAGAGCTGGATGTACAGCGTCAGCGAGGTGTGGCCCGGGGAGAGGATGAAGCGGTCGCGGCCGGTCCAGCGATCATCGCTGGGGTCATGGCGCATGACCTTCTGGAAGAGCAGGTAGGCGGCCGGGGCCAGGCTCATGGCCGTCCCGGGATGTCCCGAGCCCACCTTCTCCACGGCGTCCGCGGCGAGCACGCGGACGGTGTCCACGGCGCGGCGATCGACATCGGTCCAGGTGAGTGTCTGATCAGACTGAGGCACAGGTGCACTGTCCTTTCTCGGGGTGCGTGGCACCGCTCGCACGTGCGGCGATGCCTGAGTCGTGGGTCCAGCCTAGATCACCCGTCGGTCAGCGGAAGGGGTGATTCCGTGGTTTGCCTGAGGGCGTAGTCGATGCCTCCTCCTGTCGCATCGCCGGTGATGCGTCGCGGGCCACGGCGCGAGCGGCCATGAGGGTCTAGACTGGGCAGACCATCCCCGTCGCACGCCATCCGCCAGGCGCCGCGCACACTCCTTCCGGGCCCGGGTCGGCCTGGACGACGGGGAGTCCGTTTCCGAGTCGTCGACCCCGTCACCGTTCCAGGGAGTCAGTTCACGTGAGTTCAGCGCAGGTCTCCAGGCATGCAGCACCGACCGGTCCCCAGGATCCGTCGGATGCGCGTCGGGAGAGCGGGCGGACCACACCTGGTCAGCGCGTGCGGGCGTACCTGCAGCTGATGAAGCTGCGCATCGTCGAGCTGCTGCTCGTGGCCACGGTGCCGACCATGATCTTCGCCCACCACTACCACGGCAACGGCGGCTTCCCGAGCATCTGGCTGATCCTGGTCACCCTTGTGGGCGGCACGCTCTCCGCAGGTGCCGCGGGCGCCTTCAACTCCTACATCGACCGCGAGTCCGACCGGCTGATGAAGCGCACCTCCAAGCGCCCGCTGGTCACTCGCGTGGTCAACGACTGGGAGGCCCTGGTCCTGGGCTGGGTCCTCTCGGTGGCCTCGGTGCTGCTGTTCGCCCTGGCGGTCAACGTCCTGTCGGGCGTGCTGACGGCCGCGGCAATCTTCCTCTACGCGGTCTTCTACTCGATCATCCTCAAGCGGCGGACCAGCCAGAACATCGTCTGGGGCGGGATCGCCGGCTGCATGCCGGTGCTGATCGCCTGGGCCGCGGTGACGGGGACCGTCGAGTGGCCGGCCGTCGTGCTGTTCGCGGTGATCTTCCTGTGGACCCCGCCCCACTACTGGCCGCTGTCGATGAAGTACTCGGACGACTACGCCCGCGCCGGGATCCCCATGCTCGGGGCGATCGCCTCGGATGGGCGCGTGGCCAGCCAGGTCGTGCTCTACGCCTGGGCCACCGTCATCTGCTCGCTGCTGCTCGTCCCGGTCGGCGGCGCCGGCTGGGTCTACGCCGTGGTCACGCTGGCCGCCGGAGCCTGGTTCCTGCTGCAGTGCCACCGGCTGCTGGGGCTGGCCAGCCAGGCTGAGCCCACCTCCACACAGGCCATGAAGGTCTTCCACGGCTCGATCACCTATCTGAGCCTCGTGTTCGTGGCCGTGGCGCTGGATCCGTTCCTCGGCGGACCGATCCTCTGAACGTCGCTCAGCTGACGCACGGCGACCCTCGCGCCCGCCGACCAGCCGGTTCGCGCTGAGTCCCCGTTCCCCGGACCCGCACGGGTCGCGGCCCCATCACTTCCTCCAGAATCGAGAGCACGCTCAGGATGGACTTCTCCGGGCTGATCGCCTATCCGGTCACACCGTTCACGACCGCCGGCGCCGTGGACCTGCCTGAGCTCGCCCGCCAGGTCGAGGTCCTGGTCGGCTCGGGCGTGGACTCGATCTGCGTGCTCGGCACGGCCGGCTCCTTCGCCTATCTGAGCTCCGAGGAGCGTGCCACCGTGGTGCGCACGGCCGTCCAGGCTGCCGCGGGCTCCGGGATCCCCGTGGGAGCCGGAGTTTCCGCCATGACGACCCAGGACGTCCTGGAGCTGGCGTGGGACGCGGAGAGCGCCGGAGCGGACGGCCTGGTGCTGAACCCGCTGTCCTATGTGGCCCTGCGCTCGCCCGAGATCGCGGATCAGGTCGAGACCGTGGCCTCGTCGGTCGCGCTGCCGCTGTGCCTGGACAACAACCCCTCGACCACCGGCTTCGTCTACCCCGTGGACCTGGCCGCCGAGCTGAGCGATCTGGGCAACGTCGTGGCGTTCAAGGACACGGTCGACTCCGAGCGCGCCCTGCAGAACCGTCGCCACCTCTTCCTGGAGCTGGCCGAGCCCGGGACGAGCTTCGGGATCGCCGGGACCTCGCTGATCCTGAACTCGGCCGATGCCTCGATCGCCTGGCACACCGGCTTCGCCGCCGCACTGCCCCGGGAGTGGGTCGCGTTCCGCGCCGCCGCTGCGGCCAGGGACGTCGAGCTCGTGGACCGCTGGCGCCGGGCGTTCTCCCCGCTGATCGAGGTGCTGCGCTGGGAGCGGCCGCTGAGCTCGCTCTACGCCCTCAATGACATCTGCGGCATGCGCACCGCCCCGCCGAGGCGGCCCCTGCACCCGGTGGGCACGCCCAGCCGCGAGCGCATCCGCTCGGCCGTCCGCGATCTGCGCGCGGAGATGCAGCAGTGACGGCCGCGCTCGAGATCGAGGACCTGGTGATGGCGTTCCCACAGCGCCGTGCGCCCAGCCGGCGACGCCGGGGGAGCCGCGACCCCGAGACGGGCGCGGACACGCCTGCGCCGCGCTCGAGGCTCCGGGCCGTGGACGGCCTGAGCCTCACGGCCCGCAACGGCGAGGTCACCGCGCTGCTGGGGCCCAACGGGGCGGGCAAGACGACCACGCTCGAGTGCGCCCAGGGCCTTCGGCGGCCCACCTCCGGGACCGTCCGCCTGCTGGGCGAGCAGCCCTGGGGCGCCCGACCGGAGCTGCGCGCCCGCGCCGGCGTGATGCTGCAGGACGGCGGCCTGCCGCAGTCGGTCAGGGCAGGGGAGTACCTGCGCCACATCAGCGCGATGTACCAGGACCCGGTCCCGCAGCGCGAGCTCCAGGCGCGCCTGGGCATCGGCTCCTTCACCGGAACCCCCATCCGGCGGCTCTCCGGCGGCCAGCGCCAGCGCGTGTCGCTGGCCGCAGCGCTGGCCGGAAGGCCGGAGATCGTCTTCCTCGACGAGCCCTCGGCCGGCCTGGATCCCCAGTCGCGCGCGGTGGTCTTCGACCTGATCGACGAGATGCGCGGCGACGGCACCGCCGTCATCCTCACCACGCACCTGCTCGACGATGCCCAGCGCCTGGCCGACCAGGTGGTCATCGTGGATGAGGGCCAGGTCCGCGCCTGCGGCTCCGTGCAGGAGCTGATCGACGGCGACGGCCGCTCCGGAGCCCTGCGCGTGGAGCTCACCGCCGCCCAGCAGCAGCGCTGGGCGCAGCATCCCCCTGAGCTCGTGCAGCGCCCGGACCTGCAGGTCAGCGCGGAGGGAGCCCGGATCGTGATCAGCGGTGCGACGCGCCCGCAGGAGCTGGCCGAGCTGAGCCAGTGGCTCGCGGGCACCGGCGAGCTGCCCCTGTCCCTGAGCCTCCAGCCCCGCTCGCTGGAGGACGTCTTCCTGGAGCTGTCGGGGAGGCAGATCCGATGACCGAGAGGACCATCCTGTCCCGTACTGCTTCCGAGGACCCGGCCCCGTCGCGGCCGGCCCCTGCTGGCCGGCGCGTCGCCGCCCAGGCCGCTTACGAGACGCGCACCATGCTGCGCAACGGCGAGCAGCTGCTGCTGCTGATCATCCTCCCGGTCATGGCCCTGTTCGCCCTGACCTGGATGGATCTGCTCGACGGGGCGCTGCCGGCCGGTGCCGAGAGGATCGACCTGGCCGTGCCCGGGGTCCTGGCGCTGTCGGTGATCTCGAACGCGTTCTCCGGCCAGGGCATCCAGACCGGCTTCGACCGCCGCTACGGCGTGCTCCGGCAGCTGTCCACCACGCCCCTGGGCCGGTTCGGGCTCATCGCCGGCAAGCTCGGCGCCATCCTGGCGGTGCTGGCCGTGCAGACGGTGCTGATCTGCGGGATCGGTCTGGCCCTGGGCTGGCGGCCCGAGCCGCTGTCCGTGCTGGCCATGCTGCTGATCCTCGGGGTGGGCGCCGCGGTGTTCACCGGGCTGGGCCTGCTCGTGGCCGGCACGCTGCGCGCTGAAGCCACGCTGGCCGTCGTCAATCTGCTGTGGGTCCTGCTGGCGGCAGCCGGCGGAACCCTGGGCCCAGCCGCAGCCCTTCCGGGTGTGCTCGGCTGGGCGGCTTCGCTGCTGCCATCGGCTGCGCTGGGTGAGTCGCTGCGCATCGTGCTGGTCGGCACCGGCCACGGCCCCCTGGTGCTGCATCTGGCGGTCCTGGCCGTATGGGGCCTGCTCAGCTGGGCGGCGACCGTCCGTCTGTTCCGCTGGAGCTGAGACTGCGCACGGGCCGCCGGCTCCGGTCCGCGTGCACAGGGTGCGGGACTAGACTTGTCGGGCGCCCGGCGCTCCGGTCGCGCAAGCACTGACCCCCTTTCAGATCCTGGACGTGAGCACGTGAGCACCCCTTCCTCGGCCCCGACCGCCTCGGACCTCGGCGACGACCCGCGGGAGGCTCCGGGGCCCGGACCCGAGCCGCGCAGCGATCGAGCTCCGATCGGCTTCTTCCTGCGCGGCGAGGTCGACGGATGGGTCCGCTTCACGGCCTGGGCCTCCCTGGCGGCCAACATGCTGCTGATCCTCACCGGCGGCCTGGTCCGGCTCACCGGCTCCGGCCTCGGCTGCCCCACCTGGCCCCGGTGCACCGACGAGTCCTGGACCAACACCTCGGAGATGGGCATCCACGGGTTCATCGAGTTCGGCAACCGCACTCTGACGGGCGTGCTCATGATCGTCGCCGTGCTGGCCTTCCTGGCCGTCGTGCGCATGGCCCGCCGTCACGCGTCGCTGTTCGTGCTGACCCTGCTGCTCGGTCTCGGCATCCCCGTTCAGGCTGTGGTCGGCGGCGTCACGGTGCTGACCGGTCTGAATCCGTGGATCGTGGGCATCCACTTCATGATCTCCTCCGCCATGATCGCCATGGCCGCGATGCTCGTGAATCGGACCCGGCGGCTGAGCCTGGAGCACGTGGCGCAGGCGGAGCTGGCCGGACAGTCGCAGCAGCAGCGCGGCCCGATCCGCGGGCTGCTCATCGCACTGGCCGTGTTCGCGGCGCTGAGCATCTACCTGGGCACGCTGGTCACCGGCACGGGTCCCCACGGCGGCGACGCCGGCGACGTCGTGCGGCACACCTTCGACGCCCTGGTGATCGCCCGGCTGCACGCTCTGCCCGCCTACGCCGTCGTCGCGCTGGTGCTGATCGGACTGCTCGTCGGCCGCCGGACCTGGCCCATGGCGGTGCGCCGGTCGCTGCAGCTCGTGGGACTCGTCGTGATCATGCAGGCGCTGATCGGCTTCTACCAGTTCTTCAACGGCCTGCCGATCCTGGTGGTCGCGCTGCACCTCATCGGCTCGGCCCTGTTCGTGGCCGTCGTGTCCATGGCGGTGGAGAAGGGCTTCCACGTCACCTCCGAGGCTCCCGTGCTGACGGAGGCCGAGCGCCGCGACGGGCCCGTCACCGTCTGAGGGCGCATCGAAGCCCGCACCGGTTCGGGAGGGGCCGCTGGAATCCGTCGCTGCGGAATCCAGCGGCCCCTGTGCGTTCTGCGCCTGATCGAGTCGAAGGATGAGGTTCTCATCACATCCCGGCCTTTCTGAGGGTGACCTTGCTAGGAACGCGGAATGAATTTGGACATACTCGAGTTGTGTATTGGACAGGGTCCGCATCACGGACCCCCGAGACGGCGAGAGGCGGTACGAGCATGGTCCAGACGGAAGTCAGGAGCGCGCGCAGCACCGAGGACGCCGCCGAGTCCACCACCCGATCCCGGATCCTCAACGCCGTCCTGGAATCCGGACCCGTCTCCGCCAGCGAGATCGCAGCGCGGATGGGCCTCACGGCCGCGGCAGTGCGCCGTCACCTGGACGCCCTGGAGCGGGATCGGTTCATCGAGGTCACCCTGGTGCGCCGCCCCGGAGCAGGTGCGGGTCGCCCCGCCCGTCGCTACGTGGTGGCCCCGGAGGGCCACGAGCGTCTGGGCAACGACTACCTCGAGGTCGCCCACGACGCCCTGCGCACCCTGCGCGAGCTCGGGGGAGAAGAGGCCCTGCGAGGCTTCGTGCAGCGTCACCAGCAGCGCATCGAGAGCCGGTACCGCCCGGCCGTCGAGGCTGCAGGGGAGGACGTCGCCGATCGTCTGGACGCCCTCGTGCGCCAGATGGCCGCTGACGGCTACGCCGCCAGCTCCACCGTGGTGCAGGTCGGCTCCCAGCGCCGCGGAATGGCCTCCCTGCAGCTGTGCCAGGGGCACTGCCCCCTGCTCGAGCTGGCAGAGGACCACCCCGAGTTCTGCGAGGCGGAGACGAGGATGATCGGCTCCCTGCTGGGCGTCGACGTCCGTCGGCTGTCCACGCTGGCCTCCGGGGCGCACGTGTGCAACACGCATGTGCCCCTCGAGCGCCGGGACGAGGATCCACCACGCAGCGCCGAGTGCACCTGAGACTTTCCCTCACCATCCGAACGAACGCGGTCGACCGGGAAGAGCCCGGATCGGCAGCAGACCACCAGAGGAGGCCGTCGTGACAGATGTGACACACGCCAACGACACCACCATCTCCGACATCCTGGAGAAGAACCCCGAGCTCGAGGGCATCGGGACGTACGAGTACGGCTGGGCCGACAAGGACGTCGCGGGAGCCTCCGCGCGCCGCGGCATCGACGAGGACGTCGTGCGCGACATCTCGGCGCGCAAGAACGAGCCCGAGTGGATGCTGAACCTGCGCCTGAAGGCCCTGAAGTTCTTCCAGCGCAAGCCCATGCCCACCTGGGGCGCGGACCTGTCGGGCATCGACTTCGACAACATCAAGTACTTCGTGCGCGCCTCCGAGCAGCAGGCCGGCTCCTGGGAGGAGCTGCCCGAAGAGATCCGCGACACCTACGAGAAGCTGGGCATCCCCGAGGCCGAGCGCTCCCGCCTGGTGGCAGGCGTGGCCGCGCAGTACGAGTCCGAGGTCGTCTACCACCAGATCCGCGAGGACTTGGAGGCCCAGGGCGTCATCTTCATGGACACCGACACCGCGCTGCGCGAGCACCCGGAGTTCTTCGAGGAGTACTTCGGCACGGTCATTCCGGTGGGCGACAACAAGTTCGCCGCGCTGAACACGGCCGTGTGGTCCGGCGGATCGTTCGTCTACGTGCCCAAGGGCGTCCACGTGGACATCCCGCTGCAGGCCTACTTCCGCATCAACACGGAGAACATGGGCCAGTTCGAGCGGACGCTGATCATCGCGGATGAGGACTCCTACGTCCACTACATCGAGGGCTGCACCGCGCCGATCTACAAGACGGACTCGCTGCACTCGGCCAACGTCGAGATCATCGTCAAGAAGAACGCCCGCGTGCGCTACACGACCATCCAGAACTGGTCGAACAACGTGTACAACCTGGTGACCAAGCGCGCCATCGCCCACGAGGGCGCCACCATGGAGTGGGTCGACGGCAACATCGGCTCCAAGGTCACCCAGAAGTACCCGGCGGTCTACATGACCGGCGAGCACGCCCGCGGCGAGACCCTCTCGATCGCCTTCGCCGGCGAGGGCCAGCACCAGGACACCGGCTCCAAGATGGTGCACGTCGCCCCGCACACGTCGTCGTCGATCGTGTCCAAGTCGGTGGCCCGCAACGGCGGCCGCTCCGCCTACCGCGGCCTGGTCCAGGTCCGCGAGGGCGCCCACCACGCCAAGTCGAACGTGGTCTGCGACGCCCTGCTCGTGGACACCGTCTCGCGCTCGGACACGTACCCGTACGTCGACATCCGCGAGGACGACGTCTCCATGGGCCACGAGGCCACCGTCTCGCGCGTGTCCGAGGAGCAGCTGTTCTACCTCATGCAGCGCGGCCTGCCGGAGGACGAGGCCATGGCCATGATCGTGCGCGGCTTCGTGGAGCCGATCGCCCGCGAGCTGCCCATGGAGTACGCGCTCGAGCTCAACCGCCTGATCGAACTGCAGATGGAGGGATCCGTTGGCTGATAAGCCCAGCACCGCCGCAGCACCCGGCACCACCACCCCCGAGGAGGATGTGGTCGACGGCGTGCGCACCGATGAGGCGCGCATCGCCATCCCCGGGATGACCCAGGAGGGCGAGAAGCTCGCCACCGCCATGGTCGAGTCCGAGGAGGAGGCCATGGGGGTCTCCGCCTCGCAGGAGGACGGCAAGGTCAAGGGCACCAAGATCGCCGGCACCTCGCGCGCCGATCGGCAGGCGTCCTACGACCTCGCGGACTTCCCGGAGCTGACCGGGCGCGAGGAGGACTTCCGGTTCACCCCGCTCAAGCGCCTCAGGGGACTGCACACGGATGAGCTGACGGGGCCCGCCCCGGCGGTGACCGTGTCCGGCTCCGATCGCGTGCGCGTCGAGACCGTGGGCCGCGACGACGCCCGCGTGGGCTCGGCCGGCATCCCCGAGGACCTCCTCTCGGCCAGCGCCTGGGCCGCCTTCCAGGAGGCCACCGTGGTGACCGTGCCGGCCGAGGCCGAGATCGACGGCACCGTGATGATCGAGATCGAGGGCACGAGCCCGGATCCGGCCGCCTCCCACCTGGTCGTGGTCGCCGAGCAGTTCTCGAAGGCGCGCATCGTGCTGCGCCACCACGGCTCAGCCGTGGTCTCGCAGAACGTCGAGTTCTCCATCGCCGATTCGGCGAACATCACCGTGGTCTCCCTGCAGGAGTGGGAGGACGAGGGCACCGTGCACGCCTCGGCGCAGCACGTCTCGCTCGGCCGCGACTCGCGCTTCAAGCACGTGGTCGTCTCCCTGGGCGGCGACACCGTGCGCGTGACCCCGTCGGTGCGCTTCCGCGCACCGGGTGCCGACGTCGAGATGTACGGCCTGACCTTTGTGGACGACGGCCAGCACCTCGAGTCGCGGCTGTTCGTGGACCACTCGCAGCCCAACTGCCGCTCGCGCGTGACCTACAAGTCCGCGCTGCAGGGCGAGGGCGCCCACGGCGTGTGGGTCGGCGACGTCCTGATCCGCCCGGCCGCCGAGGCCACCGACACCTACGAGCTCAACCGGAACCTGATCCTCAACGACGGGCCCCGGATGGACTCGATCCCCAACCTGGAGATCGAGACCGGAGTGATCGCCGGTGCCGGCCACGCCTCCACCACGGGCCAGCTGGATGCCGAGCACCTCTACTACCTCATGTCGCGAGGCATCCCGGAGCGCGACGCCCGCGCCCTGGTGGTGCGCGGCTTCCTCTTCGAGATCCTGCAGCAGATCGAGGACGAGAGCATCGAGGAGCGCCTGCGCGAGATCGTCGAGGCCGAGCTGGCCAACGTCGAGCGCGGCGCCTGAGGTCCCGCCACCGAAGCACCTGCCGATCACGGCACCCACACCTTCACCATTTCAGGAGAGACTTTTGAGCACTCTGGAGATCAAGGACCTTCACGCATCGGTCCTGCTCGACGACGAGAACAGCAAGCAGATCCTCAAGGGCGTGAACCTCACCATCAACTCGGATGAGGTCCACGCGATCATGGGGCCCAACGGCTCCGGCAAGTCCACGCTGGCCTCGACCATCGCGGGCCACCCCAAGTTCCGCGTGGACTCGGGCGACATCCTGCTGGACGGCGAGTCCGTCCTGGAGATGTCCGTGGATGAGCGGGCGCGGGCCGGGCTCTTCCTGGCCATGCAGTACCCGGTCGAGATCCCGGGCGTGACCACCTCCAACTTCCTGCGCTCGGCCAAGACCGCCGTCGACGGCGAGGCCCCCGCTCTGCGGACCTGGACCAAGGACGTCAAGGAGGCCGTCGCTCAGCTGAAGATGGATCCGCAGATGATCCAGCGCAACGTGAACGAGGGCTTCTCCGGCGGCGAGAAGAAGCGCATGGAGATCATGCAGCTCGAGCTGCTCAAGCCCAAGATGGCGTTGCTGGACGAGACCGACTCCGGCCTGGACATCGATGCCCTCAAGGTCGTGTCCGAGGGCGTGAACCGCGCCAAGGCCGCCAACGGCATGGGCGTCATGCTCATCACCCACTACACCCGCATCCTGCGCTACATCGCTCCCGATCACGTGCACGTCTTCGCCGACGGCCGCGTGGTGGAGCAGGGAGGCCCGGAGCTGGCCGAGCAGCTCGAGGCCGAGGGCTACGACAAGTACGTCGCTGCCGCCAAGTGACCGGCTGAACCCGGACGAGGAGGACACCATGACCGAAACGACCGCCGACGCGGGCCAGGTCCCCGCGGGCGCGCCGCAGATCTCCGAGGTCGAGGACGCGCTGAAGAACGTCATCGATCCCGAGCTCGGCGTGAACATCGTCGATCTGGGCCTGCTCTACGGCGCCTCCTACATGGAGGACGGGGCCCTCAAGCTCGACATGACGCTGACCACGGCGGCCTGCCCGCTGCAGGACGTCATCGAGGAGCAGGTCGAGCAGAACCTCGGCCCGCTCGTCGACGAGTGGCACGTCAACTGGGTCTGGATGCCGCCGTGGGGCATGGAGCGCATCACCGAGGACGGCCGCGACCAGATGCGGGCCCTGGGCTTCAACATCTGACCCGCCTGCGGCGCACGACAGCGCCCGGTCGCGCAGCTGATCAGCTTCGCGACCGGGCGCTGTCGTCGTGTGTGCGGGCCCCATCGGGGCTGCGCGGGCCCGACGGCCCCGCGTCAGCGCTCGATCAGCGGATCGAGTTCGGGTGCTGGCACAGGGGAGTGGTCTCGATCGTCATGTACGGGTACATGGGGAAGCCCGAGAGGATCTCGTGCAGTCGCTGGTTGGACTCAACCTCGAAGATCGACACGTTGGCGTACTGCCCGACTACGCGGTAGATGGCCTCCAACTCACCGGCCTCCTGCAGCCCCTGGGAGTACTCCTTCTCCTGGGCCTGCTTCTGGGCCACCTCCTCGGCGGACATGGACTCGGGGAACTGGATCCGCATGCGGCAGAGGAACTTCACGATCGACTCTCCTGATCTCGGGTGCTGGTTCACGGCCACTCTAACGACCGTGGGACGGGTCACGGCCGAGGCGAGTCCAGTCCGCGGGCAGCCAGTGCCTCGCCGGTGCGCTGCCCGTGGGCCACGGCGGAGATCACCAGGGGAGCGGCGAGCCCGACGGGGCCGAGCCGGGTACCGCGCGCGGCGGCGGCATCGCGGAGGTCGTCGAGCACGCCGGTCAGGAACGGGATCGAGCGCAGCATGATCTGGATCGCCAGCCCGATCCGCTCCGGATCCGCCCCCATCAGCCGCAGCGGGGACAGCAGCCGCACGAGCCCGTCGAGCAGCTCGGGCAGGGGCGTGGTCTCCAGCAGGACCCGGGTGGCCAGCAGCGCGGTCACGACCGTGAGCAGCACCTCGGCGGCCATGGCGGGATCGCGGCGCAGCAGCAGGTGATAGGCCGCCAGCAGACCCAGGATCCACGAGGCGGGACGGAGACTGTGCCACCAGGCGCGCGGACCTATGCGTGCGGCGGCTGCCGCGAGCAGGACCAGCAGCAGGCACCCGGCGGGCACCGCCCAGGAGGTCTCGGGCGCCTCGATGCCGAGCCGTCGCAGCAGCCATGGGAAGGGCAGCATCAGCAGCACCGAGATCACCGCCACGCCGGAGGCCTTGAGCGCCAGCGGGGCGCGGTGGACCGGGGTGTCGGCCGGGCGGTGGAAGCCGAAGAGCTCGCGGCGCGAACGGCTCACGGAGCGTTCCCGGGGCCCGGTGGAGCGGTGGGGAAGCCTTCGCGGCAGCAGCGCCGGTAGCGGTCGATGACCTCCTCGGCGGGGCCGTCATCCAGCAGGAGGCCGTCGTGGATGAGCAGCGCCCGCTGGGCCGTGGCGGCCAGCTCCAGGTCGTGCGTGGAGATGATCTGCTGCTGGGACAGGGCGTCGAGGCGCTCGAGCAGGGCATCGCGGTGGCGCAGGTCCAGCAGCGTGGTGGGCTCATCGAGGGCCAGCACCCTGGGCTGCACGGCCAGCACCGCCGTCAGGGCCACGAGCTGGCGCTCACCGCCGGAGAGGTCGTGGATCGACTGATGGCGCTGCCGGGACAGGCCCGCCTCTTCGAGCAGCCGCCCGGCGATCTCGGCCCGTCGTCCGGAGGGCTCGCCCGCGACCCGGAGGGAGAGCTCGACGTCCTCCTGGGCCGTAGGCATCAGCAGCTGGGCGGCAGGATCCGAGAACAGGAACCCGACGGCGCGACGGGCCGCGCGGACGTCGTGCACCGCGTCCGTCCCGTGGACGCGGGCCGAACCCGAGGAGACCTCGGCCAGGCCGTTGAGCACGCGCAGCAGCGTGGACTTGCCGGAGCCGTTGAGCCCGATCACCGCGATCCGGCGCTCGTGCAGCTCGACGCTCAGCGGCCCGAGCAGGCGAACGGGCTCGCTGCTGCTCGGCGGGCCGGGGACCTCGACGACGATCTCGCGCAGCTCGATTCCGCGGTGCTGCCCGCCGCTCACGACCGTGCGGCCAGCCGGGGGAAGGCGCGGTGCACGGCAGCGGCGATCAGCGCCGCCAGCACGAGCTTGAGCAGATCGCCGGGCCAGTAAATCAGATCTGCCAGGAAGGCATCGCGCAGGGTGAGTCCGCCGTTGAGCATCATCCCGGGGATGCCGAAGACGCGGGTGATCAGGAACCCGCCGAGCAGCGCAGCGCTGATCAGCCCGAGGAGCACACGGCCTCGTGAGACGCCGCGGCGCAGGACGGCGTAGGCCAAGAACCCTACGCAGGCGGCGGCGATCGGGAACGCAATGATGTAGCCGGCGGAGGGGCCGGCGAGGACCGCCGGTCCGCCGCGGAAGCCGGAGAAGATCGGCAGACCGACGAGGCCCACCACCACATAGAGCGCGACGGCCAGGAAGCCGCGGCGCCCGCCCAGGACCAGTCCGGTGAGGTACACGGCCAGCGTCTGCAGGGTGATCGGCACGGCCAGGGGTCCCACGGGAATGGCCGGCAGGACGGCGCACACGGCCACGAAGGCCGCGAAGACGGCGATCAGGCCGAGATCCGTGCCCGCGCTGCGACCAGGGGCCGTCTGCTTCCGTGCGGCGGCAGGAGCGGTCTGTGCGGAGTCGGCGGAATCCTGAGGACGGGAGGATGCTGGCGTTGATGAAGGCATGGCACAAGGATAGGGGAGGGTTCGGATATCAATCGGCAGCAGGGCGCCGGTCGTGGCAAGAGTCCGCGGTCTCGCCCTCGTCGGGACCGCTGCTCGACCGGCCGCCCGCGCCTGCGGTCTCGCCCCACGGCGCGGGACGACCGAGATCGCCGATCTCCTCGGAGCGCGGCTCGGCGCGAGGCGTCCCGCCATTCGGCTGGTGCACCGGCCAGCCTGCGACGGGATCCCGCAGCGGCTGGGTCGGCGGATGCGCGGCCGGCAGCAGCTGACCGGTGGCGGCATCGGTCGCGGTCGCGCCACGGGAGGCATGGCGGGCAGGCTGCAGCCGCATGGCCTGATAGCGCCAGCGCTCGGCCAGCGAGGCCCGACGCGCCGCCGACGTCGCCGGGTCCACCGGGTCCGCCCCCAGCACGGGGTCATCTCCCGACTGGTAGCGATCCGACCAGATCTGGATCACCGACCAGGCCACCGCGGTCACGGGCGTGGCCAGGATGGTGCCCACGATCCCGCCGACCAGCCCGCCGATCGTCAGCGCCGTGAGCACGATCAGCGGGTGCAGGCTCAGGGACTTGCCCACGATCAGGGGCTGGAGGAGGTTGCCGTCGACGTTGTTGACGATGATGGTCAGCGCCGCGACCGCCAGCGCCGAGGGGAGCCCCAACGTCACCAGCGCCACGATGGCCGCGAAGAAGCCCGAGAAGAACGGGCCCACGATCGGGATGAAGGCGGACAGGAAGCACAGCACCGCCAGCGGCAGCGCCAGCGGGACGCCGATCGCCCACAGTCCGAGACCGATCAGGGTGGCGTCGACGGTGGCCACGATGACGATGCCCCGGACGTATCCGCCCAGGACCTCGGCCGTGCGATCACCTGTCTCGGCCATGCGGGCGCGGACCCCGCCGTGGAACCAGCGCAGCAGGAAGTTCCACATCCGGGGGCCGTCCTTCAGGAAGAAGAACAGCATGACCAGCGAGAGGATCGTGCCCGTGAGGACGCTGCCGGCGGTTCCGAAGCTCGAGAACAGAGTCGAGACGACCGCCTGCGACGAGAGCATGGACCCGGCGGAGGACGTCAGGTCGGAGAGCATCTGGGAGTCGATCGGCACGGAGGGATCCGTGAGCACGCCCTCGATGTCATCGACCCCCTGGGCGAACTGCTGGGACAGCGTGTCCCATTCGGCCGTGACCGTGGCGGCGACCGCGGCGACGATGCCCGAGACCACCACGATCAGCGCCACGAACACGATCGCGGAACCGGCCCAGCGCGGCAGGCCGCGGCGCACCAGGGCGTTGACCAGCGGCCCGACCGTGGTCGCCAGGATCAGGGCGACGAGCGCCGCGATGACCGCCAGCTGGACGACGATCATCACCCAGACGAGGGCTGCCGCCAGGACGCCGAGGATCAGGATCTGCGCGGCGCGTCCTGCGGCACGGCCCATCGCATCGCGCCAGACGCCGCCGCCGGCATCCAGCTTCTCCGGCGGCTGTGCGGGCCCCGGGGCATCCGAGTGCTGGTGCAGCACGGGCTCCGCCGCGGCGATGTGCGAGCCGCCGGACGACGCCCCTCCGCGCCGGGGCGAGCGATCGGGGTCGCCCGTGGACGCGGTGCCGGCCGGGGTCGGGTCACTGGTCATCGGGTTCGCCTTCGATCGGGATCTCATCTGTCGCCTCCATGGCGGGGGAACAGCCTCCGGTCGAGTCTAGGCCTGCGGGGAGGCGCCCCGACCGGGCGCGGGGGCGCGTCGCCGGTCCGGTCGATCCGGGCAGCGGTGTCCCAGCTGACAGCGCCGGGGAAGGCTCCCGGCTAGACTGCATCGGTTCCGCCGTCCGCCGACGGCGCCCGCCCCCGTCGAAAGGCCGTGCCTGAAGTGATCACCGTGTCGAACCTCGAACTGCGAGCCGGAGCCCGGCTGCTGATGGACGACGTGGACTTCCGGGTGCAGAAGGGCGACAAGGTCGGCCTGGTCGGGCGCAACGGCGCCGGCAAGACGACCATGACCCGCGTGCTGGCCGGCGAGGGCATCCCGGCCGGAGGCACCGTGACCCGCAGCGGCACGATCGGCTACCTCCCGCAGGATCCCAAGGTCGAGGACATGGAGCAGCTGGCCCGCGACCGGATCTTCTCTGCGCGCGGCCTTGCTGAGGTCATCGCCCGCATGCGCACGGCCGAGGAGGAGATGGCCTCCGAGGACGAGACCGTGCGGGACCGGGCCATGAAGCGCTACCCCCGCCTGGAGACCGAGTTCCAGGCCGGCGGCGGCTACGCGGCCGAGTCCGAGGCCGCCACGATCACCGCGAACCTGGACCTTCCGGACCGCGTGCTCAACCAGCCGCTGCGCACGCTCTCGGGCGGTCAGCGCCGACGCGTGGAGCTGGCCCGCATCCTGTTCTCGGACGCCGACACGATGCTGCTCGACGAGCCCACCAACCACCTCGACGCCGATTCGGTGGCCTGGCTGCGCGAGTTCCTGCGCAGCTACTCCGGCGGCGTCCTGGTGATCTCCCACGACGTCGAGCTCATGGAGATGGTGGTCAACAAGGTCCTCTACCTCGACGCCAACCGGGCGGTCGTGGATGTCTACAACATGGACTGGAAGCGCTACAAGGCCCAGCGCGAGCAGGACGAGCACCGCCGCAAGCGGGAGTACGCCAACGCGGAGAAGAAGGCCACGGCACTGAAGGCCCAGGGCGAGAAGATGCGCGCCAAGGCGACCAAGGCCGTGGCGGCGCAGCAGATGCTCAAGCGCGCCGAGCGGCTGATGGCCTCCGTGGAGGGCGAGCGCGTCCAGGACAAGGTCGCCGCGATCCGCTTCCCGGCACCGGCACCCTGCGGCAAGACCCCTCTGCGGGCCACCGGGCTGTCCAAGTCCTACGGCTCGCTCGAGATCTTCAACGACGTCGACCTGGCCATCGACCGCGGCTCGCGCGTGGTGATCCTGGGCCTCAACGGCGCGGGCAAGACCACGCTGCTGCGCATGCTGGCCGGCGTGGCCGAGCCGGACTTCGGGCAGGTCGAGCCCGGCCACGGCCTGAAGCTCGGCTACTTCGCCCAGGAGCACGACACCCTGGATCAGGACCGCACGGTCCTGCAGAACATGAAGACGGCGGCCCCGGAGCTCACCGACACCCAGGCACGCACCGTGCTCGGCTCGTTCCTGTTCCAGGGCGACGACGTCGACAAGCCCGCCGGCGTGCTCTCCGGCGGTGAGAAGACCCGGCTGGCCCTGGCCACTCTGGTGGCCTCCTCGGCCAACGTGCTGCTGCTCGATGAGCCCACCAACAACCTGGATCCTGCCTCCCGCGAGGAGATCCTGGCCGCGCTGCGCCGCTACGAGGGCGCCGTCGTCCTGGTCTCCCACGACGAGGGAGCCGTGGAGGCGCTGAACCCGGAGCGTGTGGTCATGCTTCCCGACGGCATCGAGGACCACTGGTCGCAGGAGTACCAGGACCTCATCTCGCTGGCCTGAGCCTCGCGGTCCCGGCTCCAGGGCACTGCGGGAGCCGGGCAGCCGCTGCGAGCGAGCCTCAGCGAACGTCCAGGGCGGCATCCTCCTCGGCGGCGTCCTGCACCCCGAAGCGCTTGCGGCGCTTGGGCCGGGTCAGATCGCGCAGATGCGCCGGCATGTCGTCGACCATCTCGAGCTGGCGCATGAGGTCCTCCTCGGTGCGTCCGTCGCCGATGCCGATGAAGCGGCCCTCGGCGTCGTAGTACTGGGCCAGCTCGGTCTCGATCCGGGCGGCGTAGTCGCGGTCCCAGGCGTCGTTGCGCACCTTCTGGCGCGCCGAGTAGCCGTACGCCACGAAGGCCAGCACCGCGAAGGCCGACCACTGCATCGAGTACGACAGCTGCGGCCCGTAGTCCAGGTCCGGCTCGGCGAATCCGGCCGGCCGCGTCTGCGCGGCAGGGTCCTCCGCCATCATCTGCCCGTAGGCCTGGTCCACGAGATCCGCGCCGGAGACCTCCTCCACGTCCGGCAGGTGGATCGAGGCGACCTGGCCCTCGGGAGCGGTGCGCTCGGGCGTGCCCTCCGAGGGCTGCACGCGGGCGGTGACCTCGACCTGGCCGGCGGGTGCCTCCGGGACCTCGGAGGGGCTGCCGTCGCCGGTCTCGGACGTGGGGATCCAGCCGCGGCTGATCAGCACGACGGCACCCTGCTGCGTGCGCAGCGGCACCAGGACCTCGTAGCCGATCTGCCCCTCGGAGGTCCGGTTGCGAGCCAGGACGGTGTCCTCCGTGAGGTACTCCCCGCGCAGCTGCACCGGGTGCCACTGCTGGGAGCCGTCGTAGTCCTCGAAGGCGGACAGGGCCTCCTGGCCGGTGAGGGGATCGGCGTCGTAGTTGTCGATGATCAGCTGGTTGCTGTGATCGATCTGCTCGGCGCGGTCGTACTGCCAGTTGCCCAGGTACAGGCACAGGGCCGCGCCCAGGCAGCAGACGATGAACCAGCCGATCCAGCGCCCGGAGAGCAGGAACGAGTAGGTCTGCAGGAACCGCCTCATGCCTGCACCTCTGACAGCGGACGGATCTCGAGCAGGAAGCCGCGAGCGTCCAGGAACTCGCCGAGGTGCTGCCGGTGCTCCTGGCAGGCCACCCAGCGCTTGCGCCGCTGAGGGGCGTGGACGCGCGGATTGTTCCACTCGAGCACCCACACGGCGGCCTGACGGCAGCCGCGGCGCGAGCACTGAGGGGCCGCGCCGTCCTGATCCGCCGAAGCGGCCTCCCGGGGCTCCCGGGGGCCGTCGGACAGCGAGCCGAGCAGATCGAAGGACATGGGGGAGAGGACTCCTGGTGGTCTGGTGAAGTGGTTCGCAGGCGGCGCGGGCGGGTCTCAGCCGGATCGGCCGCCCGTTCCATTGTCCTGCATTCCGGCAGCGGGGCGGCCCCGCCCGGATTCGAGCATGCGCTCGGTGTCCTCGCTCCACTCGCCATCGATCGTCTCCGCATCGGAATCGCTCGCGGGCTCGGCGGTCAGCTGGACGGGGGCCGGCTCCGGATCAGGGGCCATGTACGACGACGAGCGCTCGGTGCGGTCCGCGCCCACATTGGCCAGCAGCACGGCCGACCAGGGAAGCACGATGATGCCCAGCCCGCACACGATGCGCAGGATCCAGTGGTCCACGAGCACGAACGCGATCAGGCAGACCACGCGCAGCAGCATCTGGATGCCGTAGACGACCATGCGCCGGCCCATGTCCGCCGAGTGCGCCTCCGGTGTGGAGGTGATCGAGTAGGAGTCCGCGTCCTTTCCCCGACGCTTCCCGCCCGATCCTGAGGACGAGGAGGCTCGGGGCTCGACAGCGCGGGAGCGGGCGCGCGCTCGCTCGGCCGTGGCCTGCATGGCGGCGAGGTCGGAGGGGTTGAGGTATCGGGGCGTCATGTCCTCAGCTCCTTCCGCCGCGTTCAGACGGCGCAGCAGGAACCCGGTGCGCCGCGGCCGTCGGATCAGCCGCCCGACGGCCTCCCACCATTGTGCACCCGCGCGCTGACAGCCTCGGGCCGGGCGGCTGACTGCTGATCGGCACAAGCCGGAACGGGGAATCTCTGAGATGCTCCACCACGGATCGGCGGACGCCGGCCGGTAATGTGTCGCTGGACTTCTTCCGCTTCGAAAGGCTCGACACCACATGACAGCTCAGACGCAGGACGCGCAGACTCCGCGAGTGGTCCTGGTGACCGGCGGCAACCGAGGCATCGGCCGCAGCATCGCGGAGGCCTTCCGTGCCCAGGGTGATCAGGTCGTCGTGACCTACCGCTCGGGCGAGGCTCCGGAGGGCGTCGACGCCGTGCGCTGCGACGTCTCCGACACCGAGTCCGTGGACGCGGCCTTCACCGAGATCGAGAAGACCTGGGGCCCCGTGGACGTCGTGGTCGCCAACGCCGGGATCACCCAGGACACCCTGCTCATGCGCATGAGCGAGGACGACTTCACCTCCGTGGTGAACACCAACCTCACCGGGGCCTTCCGGGTCTCCAAGCGCGCGACCCGCGGCTTCCTCAAGAAGAAGGCCGGGCGCATCGTGTT
The DNA here is from genome assembly GCF_040981045.1 of Kocuria sp. CPCC 205260. Classification (NCBI taxonomy): domain Bacteria; kingdom Bacillati; phylum Actinomycetota; class Actinomycetes; order Micrococcales; family Micrococcaceae; genus Kocuria; species Kocuria sp. CPCC 205260. The sequence goes on along the minus strand of NZ_JAVKPT010000001.1, from coordinate 12,849 downwards.
CATCTCCTCGATCGTCGGCTACACGGGCGGTCCGGGGCAGGTCAACTACGCGTCCTCCAAGGCCGGGCTCCAGGGCATGGCCCGCTCCATCACCCGCGAGCTCGGCGGCCGCGGCATCACCGCCAACGTCGTGGCCCCGGGCTACATCCGCACCGACATGACGGCGGAGCTTCCCGAGGACGTCTCGGCCGGCTACGCCGAGCGCATCCCTGCCAACCGCTTCGGCGAGCCCGAGGAGGTCGCCGAGGTCGTGCGCTGGCTGGCCACCTCCTCCGGGGCCGCCTACATCAACGGAGCCGTGATCCCGGTCGACGGCGGCTTCGGCATGGGCGTCTGAGGCCTCCGCCTTCCCGGACACACCCGACACAGCATCTGAGGCCCTCGAGCGGTCGCAGACATCCAGCAGCAGCGAGCACAGGAGAGCACCATGGACTCAGTGGCAGGCAAGACTGTCGTCATCACCGGATCCTCGCGCGGCGTCGGCGCCGACACCGCCAAGATCCTCGCCGGACAGGGCGCGAACGTCGTCGTGAACTACCGGCAGAAGGCTCCGCGCGCCAATAAGGTCGTACAGCAGATCGAGGAGGCCGGCGGCAAGGCCGTGGCCGTGGGCGCCGACCTCACCGACGATCAGGGCATCAGCCCGCTGCTGCAGGCCGCGCAGGACAGCTTCGGGTCCGTCGACGTCGTGATCCTCAACGCCTCGGGCGGCATGGAGTCGGACCTCGGCGAGGACTACGCCATGCGCCTGAACCGCGACGCCCAGGTCCGCGCTCTGGAGACCGCGGCCGAGGCGCTGCCCCAGGGCGGCCGCGTGGTGTTCGTGACCAGCCACCAGGCGCACTTCATCCGCGAGGTCGAGACCATGCCCGAGTACGAGCAGGTGGCGCTGTCCAAGCGCGCCGGCGAGGATGCGCTCACCGAGCGGATCCCCATGCTCTCCGAGAAGGGCATCGACTTCGTGGTGGTCTCCGCGGACATGATCGAGGGCACCGTGACCGCCACGCTGCTCAACCGCGCTCGTCCCGGCGCGCTGGATCAGCGCCGCGAGTCGGCAGGCCGCCTCTATACGGTCCAGGAGTTCGCGCAGGAGATCGCCGCCATGGTCACCGCCGACGTCCCCACCGGACACGTGGAGCTCGTGGGCGGAGCCGAGGACTTCCTGGCCCAGTCGCAGGGCTGATCCAGCACCTTCGACATACGACGACGGCGGCGCCGAGCTCACTGAGCTCGGCGCCGCCGTCGTCGTGCAGGGGGACCTCAAAGGTCGGCGAAGAAGCGCACCGCATCCAGGTTGGGGATGTTGATCTGGGCGTCCGCGACCTCGCGCAGCACGGGCTTGGCGTTGAACGCGATGCCCACCGCGGCGGCCTCCAGCAGCTGGATGTCGTTCGCGCCGTCGCCCACGGCGATGGTCTGATCGGCAGCGACTCCGTCCGACTCGGCCCAGGCGCGCAGCATCGAGGCCTTCACCGAGGCGTCCACGATGGGGCCCAGGATGCGTCCGGTCAGGCGACCGTCCACGACCTCCAGCTCATTGGCCAGGTAGTGGTCGATCTCGTGCTTGGCCATCAGCGGCTCAAGCACCTGGCGGAAGCCGCCGGAGACGACGCCCACGGTCCACTCGGCGCGGTGGAAGGTCTCGACCAGCACGGCAGCGCCCACCGTGGGACGCAGCTCCTGGGCGACCTCGCCGATCACGGAGTCCGGCAGGCCCTCCAGCAGGGCGACGCGCTCGCGCAGCGACGCGGCGAAGTCGAGCTCCCCGCGCATGGCGCGCTCGGTGATATCGGCGACGTGGTCCTGCACTCCTGCCTTGGCGGCCAGCAGGTCGATGACCTCCTGCTGGATGAAGGTGGAGTCCATGTCCATGACGAGCAGCTTGCGGCGCTCGGGATCCAGGATCGAGGCGGGGACGACGCTGACGTCGACGTCGTCCCACAGGGACGAGAGGGGATCAGGCCGCACGATCCGGCGAGCCTCGTCCAGGGTCAGGCCCGTGAACTTCGCGTAGGCGGCGTTGTAGCCGTTGAGGTCTCCATCCGCCGAGCCGCCGCCGGAGGCGCTGGGCGTGACGCGGACGCGGCCGTGGGACTCGATGTCGCCCCCGGCCTCCTCGACGGTCTCCATGATCTGCCCGACGGTCTCCGGATGCGGTGTCCGTGCCAGGGCGATCAGGGCGAGTTGCTCGGTCATGGCGGCGAGTCTAGCGGCAGTGGGCTTGTCATCCGGCATCGTCCGGCTCTGCAGGTCGTCACGGACGGGAGCCCGCCGGAGGATAGAGTGGCGGGCATGAGCGCAGCCCTGTCGATGACCGATGTCGATCTCGTCCGCAGCGGGAAGAACCTGCTGGAGCAGGTGAGCTGGTCCGTGCAGGACAGCGAGCGCTGGGTGGTCCTGGGGCCCAACGGCGCCGGCAAGTCCACTCTGCTCTCCCTGGCCTCGGCACGTCAGCACCCCACCCGCGGCACCGTCGAGATCCTCGACGAGACCCTGGGCCGGGTGGACGTGTTCGAGCTGCGTCCGCGGATCGGCCTGACCTCTTCGCACCTGGCGGATCAGATCCCCGGCGGGGAGACCGTCGCCGACGTCGTCCTCACGGCCGCCTACGGCGTGGCCGGGCGCTGGCGCGAGCACTACGACGAGGCCGACACCGAGCGCGCCGCACAGCTGCTGTCGGACTGGAACCTTCAGGGACTGGCCGATCGGAAGTTCGGCTCGCTGTCCTCCGGGGAGAAGAAGCGGGTGCTGATCGCCCGCGCCCTGATGACCGACCCCGAGATCCTGCTGCTCGACGAGCCCGCTTCCGGACTGGATGTGGCCGGGCGCGAGGACCTCGTGACGCGGCTCGACGAGCTGGCCGCCTCCGAGCTGGCGCCTGCCGTGGTGATGGTGACCCATCACCTCGAGGAGGTGCCCCCGAACTTCACGCACGCCCTGCTGCTCAGCGAGGGCCGCGTGGTCGCCGCTGGACCGGTGGGCGAGGTCATGACGCAGTCCAACCTCTCGGAGACCTTCGGCATGCCGCTGAAGCTCGTGCGCGTGGGCGATCGCTTCGCCGCGTTCCGCCGCGACTGATCCGGTCCTCTCGATGGAGTGGATGTCCGGGCTGCTCGAGTCGTTCGAGTTCACCTGGTGGCAGGCGGGGCTGATCCTCGTGGCCGGGGTGTGGGCCGGTCTGATCAACACGATCGTGGGCTCCGGCACTCTGGTGACCTTCCCCGTGCTGGTCACCATGGGCGTGCCGCCGGTGACAGCGACCATGTCGAATGCCATGGGGCTGATCGCCGGGAACCTCACCGGTGCGTGGAACTACCGCGCCGAGCTGCGCGGCCTGCGCGGGACCCTGCTGAAGCTGCTGCCGTGCTCCATCGTCGGCGGCGCGATAGGCGCCGGGCTGCTCATGGTGCTGCCCGAGGAGGTCTTCTCCTATGTGGCGCCGGCGCTGATCGTCGTCGCTCTGTTCTTCGTGGTCTTCCAGCCCCGACTGCAGGGGATCGTGCGGCAGCGGAAGGAGGCTCAGGCTCAGGAGATCGCTGACGCCGCCCGGGCCCACGGCGAGGAGTCGGCACAGCTGGATCCGAACTCCCTGCCGCAGCCGTCGATCCTCTACGTGCTGGTCTTCATCGCGGGCATCTACGGCGGCTACTTCGTGGCCGCGCAGGGCGTGCTGCTGCTGGGGATCCTGGGCGTGTTCCTGCTGGCGTCCATGCAGTCGGCCAACGCCGTGAAGATCTTCCTGGTGGCCGCGGTGAACATCGTGGCCGCCGTGTCCTACATCCTCTTCTCCTTCGAGCGCATCGACTGGTGGGTCGTGGTGCTGATCGCGATCTCGTCGTCGGTCGGCTCGTGGCTGGGCGCCAAGGTGGGCCGCCGGCTCTCGCCGGTGGCTCTGCGCACGGTGATCGTCGTCCTGGGGCTGGCCGCCCTGGCCAACATGGTGAGGCAGGTGCTGTGAGCCAGCAGGTCCCCCCTTCCTTCGACGAGCTCGGCGCGCGGTTCCCGCAGCTGACGGTCCTGAGGGATCCGGCCGATCCTCGGGTGGCCGACTACACCTCGCTGACGGATGTTTCGCTGCGGCGCAAGCTCGAGCCCGAGCGCGGGATGTACCTGGCGGAGTCCTCCAAGGTGCTGCGCCGGGCCCTGGCGGCCGGGCATCAGCCGCGGTCGTTCTTCATGTCCCGCAAGTGGGTGCTCGATCTGGCCGACGTGCTCGACGCCCACCCCGAGGTCCCTCTCTATGTGGGGGAGGACGAGGTGCTCGAGGGCGTCACCGGGTTCCACCTGCACCGCGGCGCACTGGCGGCCATGCAGCGCCCGAAGCCGCTGCCGCTGGCCTCGGTGCTGGCCTCGTCGCAGCGCGTGGCGATCGTGGAGGACGTGGTCGATCACACCAACCTGGGGGCGATCTTCCGCTCGGCGGCAGCCCTGCAGGTCGATGCCGTGCTGGTGACCCCGCGCTGCGCCGATCCGCTCTACCGCCGGGCGATCCGGGTGTCCATGGGCACGGTCTTCCAGGTGCCGTGGGTGCGCTTGGAGCACTGGACGGCGGATCTGCAGCAGGTCAAGGACGCAGGCTTCCTCACCGCGGCCATGGCGCTCGAGGACGACTCCCTGGCCCTCGACGAGCTCGGCACGCGCGTGCGGGAATCAGGGGAGAAGCTGGCGCTGCTGCTGGGCACCGAGGGCCACGGGCTCACCGCGCCGGCCATCCATCACGCCGATCTCACTGTGCGGATCCCGATGTCCCACGGGGTGGACTCGCTGAACGTGGCCGCGGCGTCTGCGGTGGCCTTCTGGGAGACGCGGCCGGGGTGATGCAGGTGCTGGGCTGAATCGGGCTCGCGGATAAGGTGGATTCATTCAATGGACCTGCGATCGCGCTGCAGCGCGAAGGAGACCTTCTATGCCACCGACGACCAGCCAGACGCAGCGTGCTGAGCTTCACAAGACCATCTGGCGGATCGCGAACGATCTTCGCGGCAGCGTCGATGGGTGGGACTTCAAGACCTACGTGCTGGGCATGCTCTTCTACCGGTTCATCTCCGAGAACCTGACGGCCTACATCAACAAGGGCGAGCACGAGGCGGGCGACGCGTCGTTCGACTACACGAAGTTGCCTGACTCGCAGGCAGAGTTCGCGCGCAACGAGGTCCTTGCGGAGAAGGGCTTCTACATCCTGCCGTCAGATCTGTTCACCAACGTCCGTGAGCACGCCGCGAACGACGAGAACCTCAACGAGACGCTCGAGCGGGTCTTCAAGAACATCGAGGCGTCGGCGCTGGGTACGGACAGTGAGGACGACATCAAGGGGCTGTTCGACGACCTGGATGTCAACAGCAACAAGCTCGGCTCGACGGTCGCCAAGCGCAACCAGAAGCTGGCGAAGTTGCTCGACGCGATCGGTGATCTGCCGCTGGGGCGGTGGGAGGACAATTCGATCGATCTGTTCGGCGATGCCTACGAGTACCTGATGCAGATGTATGCGGCCAACGCGGGCAAGTCCGGTGGTGAGTATTACACGCCGCAGGAGGTCTCCGAGCTGCTGGCGCGCATCACGGTCGTTGGCAAGAAGCAGGTCAACAAGGTCTACGACCCGGCGGTCGGCTCGGGGTCGCTGCTGCTGAAGTTCGACAAGGTGCTCGGGAAGAACAACGTCCGCCAGGGGTTCTACGGTCAGGAGATCAATCTGACCACGTACAACCTTGCGCGGATCAACATGTTCCTGCACGACGTGAACTATGCCGACTTCAACCTCGCTCACGGTGACACCCTGATCGATCCGCAGCACTGGGACGACGAACCGTTCGAGGCGATCGTCTCCAATCCGCCCTACTCGATCAAGTGGGAGGGCGATGCCAACCCGCTGCTGATCAACGATGAACGGTTTGCGCCGGCGGGTGTCCTCGCGCCGAAGTCGAAGGCCGACTTGGCCTTCACGATGCATATGCTGAGCTGGCTCGCGGTCAACGGCACTGCAGCAATCGTCGAGTTCCCCGGCGTGCTGTACCGCGGGGGAGCTGAGAAGAAAATCCGCCAGTACCTCGTCGACAACAACTACATCGATGCCGTCATCCAGTTGCCGCCGGACCTGTTCTTCGGAACGACGATCGCGACTTGCATCCTCGTGCTGAAGAAGTCGAAGAAGACCAGCGACGTACTGTTCATCGACGCGTCGGCAGAGTTCAAGCGCGTCGGAAACAAGAACAAGCTGCTCGAGGAGCACCGGGCGAGGATCCTCGACGCGTTCACAACGCGTGAGCCAGAGGACTACTTCACCACGGTCGTCAGTGACGAGGACATCGCGGCGAATGACTACAACATCGCGGTGTCGTCGTACGTCGAGGCCGAGGACACTCGCGAGGAAGTCGACATCGCGGAGCTGAACGCCGAGATCGCGCGCATCGTGGCACGCCAGGCGGAGCTGAGAACAGCGATCGACGAGATCGTGGCGGATCTGGAGGGCTCCAAGTGAGCGGCATCGATGACCTGATCCAGGAACTTTGCCCGGACGGGGTGGAGCATACTGGCGTTCTCGATATCGCCGACTATGTGCGTGGCATCACTTACAGCAAGAACGACGAGGATTCGGCAGGGGAGATTCAGGTGCTCCGCGCCAACAACATCACGCTCGCCTCCAACACGCTCAACTTTGAGGACGTGAAGCGTGTTTCAAGTCATGTTCGTGTTCGCGACGCACAGCGCCTGCGAGCTGGCGACACACTCATCTGTGCTGGCAGCGGTAGCCGCGATCACATAGGCAAGGTCGCATACATTCGCGAGGACATCGGGCAGACGTTTGGTGGCTTCATGGCGGTCCTTCGCACGACTGATGCGCGTGTGGAAAGTCGATTTCTGTTCCATCTTCTTACGGGTGAGCGATTCAAAACTCACCTCGATCGCTCGCTCTCGACCTCGACGATCAATAACTTGAACGCCAGCGTCATGCGCGGGTTCCGCGTCCCAATACCGCCTCTCGAGGTGCAGCGCGAGATCGTGCGAAAACTGGATCAGTTCACCCAGCTGGAAGCGGAGCTGGAAGCGGAGCTGGAAGCGGAGCTGGAAGCCCGGCGCACCCAGTATGAGTACTACCGTGACAAACTAGTGCGCGGCAACTGGGGTCGAAGAAGTCGACTCGCTGATCTTGGGACTTTCGTTCGTGGCCGCCGGTTCACCAAAAGTGACATCGTTGAGAAGGGCATCCCAAGCCTTCACTACGGAGAGATCTACACCGATTACGGGACTTCAGCGACGCGCGCTGTGCGGCATATTCGACCTGAGCTACGGGAAAATCTTCGGTATGCGCAACCCGGAAGTGTTGTATTCGCCGGGGTCGGCGAAACGGTAGAAGATGTGGGGAAGGCAGTGGCTTGGCTGGGTGAAGAGCCGATCGCGACGCACGACGACACGTTTGTTTTCAGCTCCGGCCTCGATCCGAAGTACGTGGCATATGCGGTCCAGACGGCTGATTTCCATCGACAGAAAGAACGCCACGTGTCGCGCGCGAAGGTCAAGAGACTGTCGGCGGCGGGTCTTGGTGCGATCGAAATCCCTGTGCCGTCGCTTGAGGAACAGGCATCAATCGTCCGGTCACTTGACAAGTTCGACGCTCTCGTCCACGACATCAGCATCGGTCTGCCAGCCGAGCTCGCTGCCCGTCGCAAGCAGTACGAGCACTGCCGCGACCGCCTGCTGACGTTCAAGGAGCTGACGCCATGAGTTCGGTGACGAAGCCAGCTGGGGTCGAGCGCTGGGCAGACATCTCTCAAGACGGGCTGTACCGCTACCGTCTTGGGCGGCGATGGGACGACGCCCTTCCGGTGTGTGTGTTCATCATGCTCAACCCATCGACTGCGGACGCAGCTCAGGACGATCCCACGATCCGGCGGTGCATGGGGTTCGCCCGCGATTTCGGCTGCGGCTCGTTGCTGGTCGGCAATCTCTATGCGTTCCGAGCGACGGATCCACGGGATCTCTTCCGAGCGCCGGAACCGACCGGTGGAGCGCAGAACGATGCCGTTCTCACGGACCTCATGGGACGCGGAGAGCATGTGATCGCCGCGTGGGGGAACCACGGAAGGCTCGCTCGAGTGAATGAAGTCGCCAGCTTGCCTGGCGCGACGCGTCTGAAGGCGCTGGGCACGACGAAGTCGGGCGCGCCCCGTCACCCGCTGTATGTGCCGTCTTCAGCGAGACCGATGGAGTGGAGGCTGTCAGTATGAGTGATGCACTCGCACGGAGGTTCGACCCGATCGCTGTCTCGTCGGAGAGCACGGTCGTTGCCGAGTACGTCGCCGAGCCGATGAAGTCTGAGACATACCAGTCCGAGGCGGCGCTTGAGCGCGAGATGATCCGTCTGCTGGAGACGCAGGCGTATGAGTATCTCCCCATCACATCAGAGACGCAGCTGGTCGCGAATCTGCGCGAGCAGCTCGAGGCGCTCAACCGCATCACGTTCTCGGATGCCGAGTGGGAGCAGTTCTTCACGACGAAGATTGCTGGTGCCAACGACAGCCTCATCGAGAAGATGGTGCGTGTGCAGGAGGATCACGTTCAGATCCTCAGGCGCGACGACGGGACGACGAAGAACATCGCGCTGATCGACAAGTCGAACATCCACAACAATCGGCTGCAGGTCGTAAACCAGTACGAGATCGGACGCGGCGAGGGCGACGCCGGGGAGGATGGTGCCAGCTACGCGAACCGATACGACGTCACGGTGCTCGTCAACGGGCTACCGATGGTGCACATCGAGCTGAAGCGTCGCGGCGTGGACATCCGGGAGGCCTTCAACCAGATCAATCGCTATCAGCGAGAAAGCTTCTGGGCGGGCTCGGGTTTGTTCGAGTACGTGCAGCTCTTCGTGATCAGCAACGGCACGCTCACGAAGTACTACTCCAACAGCACCCGAGCGAAACACCTCAAGGACAGCCAGAAGCAGGCGGGAGCGAGCAGGGCGAAGCAGTCCAGCAACTCGTTCGAGTTCACCTCCTGGTGGGCCGATGCCAGCAACAAGCCGATCACCGAGCTGACAGCGTTCACCAGGACGTTCTTCGCGAAGCACTCGCTGCTGAACGTGCTGACGAAGTACTGCGTGCTGACTGCTGATCGCGACCTGTTGGTGATGCGTCCGTACCAGATTGTCGCCACGGAGCGGATCCTGCAGAAGATCCAGATCTCGACGAACTCCAAGAGGCTCGGCACCGTCAAGGCCGGAGGGTACGTCTGGCACACGACCGGATCGGGCAAGACGCTAACCTCGTTCAAGGCGGCGCAGCTCGCCTCGAAGATGCCGAGTGTCGACAAGGTGCTGTTCGTCGTCGACCGCAAGGACCTCGATTACCAGACGATGCGGGAGTACGACCAGTTCGAAAAGGGCGCGGCGAACTCGAACGCGTCGACGGCGATCCTGAAGAAGCAGCTCGAGGACCCCGGCGCGCGGATCATCATCACGACGATCCAGAAGCTGTCGACATTCATCAAGGCAAACAAGGGCCACGAGGTGTTCTCGGGCCACGCGGTGATCATCTTCGACGAGTGCCACCGTTCGCAGTTCGGTGACATGCACACCGATATCACGCGCGCGTTCAAGCGGTACAACCTGTTCGGGTTTACGGGCACGCCGATCTTCGCGGCGAACGCCGGAAGCGGCGGGAACCCTCAGCTGCGCACGACCGAGCAGGCGTTCGGCGACAGGCTGCACACGTACACGATCGTCGACGCCATTACGGACAGGAATGTACTGCCGTTCCGGATCGACTACGTCAACACCATCAAGGTCGGGAATCCCGATGACTCACAGGTGTCTGCGATCGACCGTGAAGGAGCTCTCCTGGACGTGCGTCGGATCCGGGAAATCGTGACGTACACCCTGGAGCACTTCGATCAGAAGACGAAGCGCACATCGAGCTACGAACACGGTGTCGTGACAAACGTTGCCGAATCGGTGCGGGGCCGACGTCAGGTGGAAGCACTCAAGGAACGGAAGCGGGTTCGCGGATTCAATGCCCTGTTCGCGACCGAATCGATCGATGCCGCACGCCGCTACTACAACGAGTTCCGGCGGCAGATGGATCAGCTTCCATCGGACAAGCGTCTGAAGATCGGACTGATCTTCAGCTACGGCGCGAATGAGGCCGAAACCGACGGCATCCTCGACGACGAAGCGTTCGACACCGATGCGCTCGACGGCCCCGCACGTGAATTCCTGGAAGACGCGATCCAGGACTACAACGACATGTTCGGGACCAGCTACGACACGAGCGCGGATCGGTTCCAGAACTACTACAAGGACCTGTCGCAGCGGATGAAGAATCGCGAGATCGACCTGGTCATCGTGGTGAACATGTTCCTCACCGGTTTCGACGCGACGACGCTGAACACGCTGTTCGTCGACAAGAACCTGCGCGCGCACGGCCTGATCCAGGCGTATTCGCGCACGAACCGCATCCTCAACTCGGTGAAGACCTACGGCAACATCGTCGCCTTCCGCGACCTCGAAGAAGAGACGAACGCCGCGCTGGAGCTGTTCGGCAACAAGGATGCCCGCGGCGTGGTGCTGCTGAAGCCGTACAGCGACTACTACGGCGAGTACGCAGACAAGGTCACCGAGCTGCTGACTCGCTTCCCGATCGAGCAGCAGATCGTGGGGGAGCAGGCGCAGAAGGCCTTCATCCAGCTGTTCGGCGCGATCCTGCGGCTGCAGAACATCCTGACGTCGTTCGACGAATTCGCCGGCAACGACCCGCTCACCGAGCGACAGCGGCAGGACTACACCAGCATCTACCTGCGCCTTCGGGACGAGTACACGCGCGCTCGCGACGGTGACAAGGAAGTCATCAACGACGACGTCGTGTTCGAGATCGAGCTCGTCAAACAGGTCGAGATCAATGTCGACTACATCCTCATGCTCGTCGAGAAGCTCCGAGCCGAGCAGGGAGACGGTGAGGACAAGGAGATCCACGCCGAGATCACCCGTGCCGTCGACTCGAGCCCAAGCTTGCGGAGCAAGCGCGATCTCGTCGAGGACTTCGTCGAGTCGGTGTCGTTGCAGGACGGGGTCGATGAGCAGTGGCAGGCCTACATCGCGGCGAAGCGCGAGGCCGAGCTCCAGGAGCTCATCGACACGCACAAGCTCAAGCCCGAGCAGACTCGGTCGTTCGTGGATGCGGCGTTCCGCGACGGCCGACTGCGCACAGCGGGAACGGAGATCACCCGCATCCTGCCACCCGTGTCACGGTTCAGCGGCGAGTCCAACCACGGCGACAAGAAGAAGCGGGTCATCGAAGCGCTTACCAGATTCTTCGAGCGGTTCCGGGGCCTTGCCTCGGAGAGTGAAGAGCCGATCGAAGCTCGTCGATAGGCTGGATCTCATCTTCATTCCGGAACAACGATCGCGTCGCTGCGAGAACGGAGACCCTTCATGGCACTGATCACCGCAGAAGCGCTGCGTGGAGAGCTGCGCTTCGTGCTCGCGGTATTCCCCGGGGGTATTGTCTGATGACCGAGATGCCCACGTGGGAAGGATTCATGATCCCGGTGCTGAGGGTCATGGGCGATGGAGCTGTCCGGCACCTGCGCGAAGTGCATCCGCTGGTCGCGGACGACATCGGCCTGACAGGGGTGCAGCGCGAGGAGATGCTGCCGTCGGGAAACCAGCCCAAGTACATGAATCGCATCGGATGGGCGGTGTCATTCCTGACGAACGTCGGTGCGCTCACCCGTCCGGAGCGCGGCCACTATCAGATCGCGGAGGCCGGCCGTGAAGTCGTCGGGCGCTTTCCCCAAGGGGCGAGAGAGCGAGACATCGCCGCGCTGGGCGAGGACCCGGGCTCACTGATCCGGCCTTATGTTGCGCGCGCAAAGAGCGCAAGAGCCTCCGTTGCCTCAGCAGACACCGACGACGATTCGTCTATGACGCCGATCGAGCAGGTGCAGAGCGGGATCGAGCGGATCCACGAGAAGACCGCGATGGAGCTCCTCACCCGGCTCAGGGGCAAAGACCCCGGCTTCTTCGAACAGGCAGTGGTCGACCTGCTTCTTGCGATGGGCTACGGCGGCACGACCGGACGCGGCAGTGTCACCCAGCTCTCGGGCGACGGCGGCATCGACGGGGTGATCGATCAGGACATCCTGGGACTGAACCGCGTCTACATCCAGGCCAAGCGCTACGGGGATGACAACACCGTCGGGCGCCCCGATCTTCAGGCCTTCGTCGGAGCTCTGAGCGGCAAAGCCGACAGCGGCGTGTTCATCACGAGCAGCCGCTTCTCCGAAGGCGCCCGCACCTACGCCAAGAATGTCCCGACGCGCATCATCCTCATCGACGGCAAGCGCCTCACGAGCTTGATGATCCGTTTCGGCGTCGGGGTGCAGGTCAAGGAGACCTACAAGGTGATCGAGATCGACGAGGACTTCTTCGCGTGATCTGGTGATGCGGGGTCGAACAGGGCTCAGCCCTGCTCGACCGGTCCCTGCACGTCGTAGCGCAGCCACAGGCTGCCGTCCTCCAGCGGTTCGACGCCCTTGAGCGAGAAGCCGATCGGCAGGGGGCTGGAGCGCTCGCCGCTGGCCTCGAAAAGGGAGGCCGTGTCGGTCTCGCCGTCGGCCAGCGGCATCATCACGATGCTGATCTCATCGCACAGGCCGTCGCGGACCATGGACCAGTTCAGGGTCCCTCCGCCGCCCAGGATCAGCTCGTCCACGCCGAAGACCTCCCCGATCCGGCGCACCGCGATCTCCATGTCCAGCTTTTCCTCACCGGCGATGAGGTAGGAGGCCCCCGTTACCTTTTCGGCGGCGCCTGGATCGATCAGGATGAGCAGGTGCCGGCCAGCCGGTCCTCGGCAT